>NZ_CP101740.1:0-600000 GCF_024496245.1 Sphingomonas qomolangmaensis | reverse complement strand
GCACAAGGGCGAGCGCACCGGATCGGGCACTATCGTGTGGAAGGCGCGCGAATTGCTCGCGACCGGCGCGATCGATGACGAGGGCTTCATCAAGCTCGTCGCCTCCTCCGCTCCCTCGACCGGCTATTGCAACACGATGGGCACCGCGACGACGATGAACTCGCTGGCCGAAGCGCTGGGCATGCAGCTGCCCGGCTCGGCAGCGATCCCGGCGCCGTATCGCGACCGCCAGGAAGTCGCCTATTTCACCGGTCGCCGCATCGTCGAAATGGTCGCCGAGGATCTCAAGCCGTCGGACATCATGACGCGCGACGCGTTCCTCAACGCGATCGTCGTCAATTCGGCGATCGGCGGATCAACCAACGCGCCGATCCATCTCGCCGCGATCGCGCGCCACATCGGCGCCGATCTGGCACTCGACGATTGGCAGACGCACGGCCACAAGGTGCCGCTGATGGTCAACCTGCAGCCCGCCGGCGAATATCTGGGGGAAGATTTCTATCATGCCGGCGGCGTCCCCGCGGTGGTGGCCGAGTTGATGAAGCAGGGTCTGATCCACGAGGATGTGATCACCGCCAACGGCAAGACGATCGGCGACAATTGCCGCAATGCGACGATCGAGGACGACAAGGTCATCCGCCCGTTCGCGACGCCGCTGAAGGAAGAAGCCGGGTTCATCGTGCTGCGCGGCAATTTGTTCGAATCAGCGATCATGAAGACCAGCGTGATCAGCCCCGAATTCCGCAACCGTTATCTCTCAAACCCCGACGATCCCGAGGCGTTCGAAGGCCCTGCGGTGGTGTTCGATGGTCCAGAGGATTATCACGCGCGGATCGACGATCCCGCGCTCGGCATCACCGACAGCCATTTGCTGTTCATGCGTGGTGCCGGGCCGATCGGCTATCCGGGGGCGGCCGAAGTCGTGAACATGCGCGCGCCGGCCTATCTGATCCGCGAAGGCGTGCACGCCCTCCCCTGCATCGGCGATGGTCGCCAGTCGGGAACGTCGGGCAGCCCTTCGATCCTCAACGCCTCGCCCGAAGCGGCGGCGATGGGCGGGCTGGCACTGATCCGCACCGGCGACCGCGTGCGGATCGATCTGGGCAAGGGCTCGGCCGACGTGCTGGTCGACGACGCCGAACTAGCGGAGCGCCGCCGCGCGCTTACCGAGGCTGGCGGCTATGCCTATCCCGCCTCGCAGACGCCGTGGCAGGAAATCCAGCGCGCCACCGTCGGCCAGTTGCAGACCGGGGCAATCCTGGAAGGTGCCGAAAAATATCAGCGCATCGCCCAGACAATGGGCCTGCCGCGCGACAATCACTGAGCTTTGGGCACGAGTCGAGGCCGATGCGTCGGCATCCGCGCGGGAAAAGGGAAGCCCGACCGGGACGCCGCAGCGCGCGTCCCGGCGATGGACGCCCTTCCCCCCGCTGCGGGGGCACGCTAGGCTTGTACCAGCCGGGCGTCCGTCTATGATAGCGCTAACGTAATTTTTGACGAACCATCGATCTCGCAGAAGATCGTGACGATAGGAAAGGATCGAAGGCATGAAAATCGGGCTCCAGGCCAGCGCAATGCTGCTTCCCCTCATTTTGCTCGGCGGCTGCAACGCGTCGCAGACCGCGACCTCGAACGAGGCGGTCGCCAACGAAGCGGGCGGCAACACGGCAGCGGGTGGCGAGGCACGCAGCCCCGAGGGCAAGCGCTATCTCAACCAGCCTTTGGTGAGCGAGATCTTCACCGCCGATCCGTCGGCGCATGTCTTCAACGGCAAGCTCTACGTCTATCCGAGCCACGACATCGACGCGGGCATCCCGAATGACGATCTGGGCACCCAATATGCGATGAAAGATTATCGCGTGCTGAGCATGGACCGCCCGGGCGGCGAAGTGACGATCCACCCGGTCGCGATCGACGTATCGCAGATTCCCTGGGCCTCGAAGCAGACCTGGGCACCCGACGCGGCGTACAAGAACGGCACTTACTATCTGTACATGCCGGCGCGCGACAAGGACGACGTCTTCCGCATCGGCGTCGCCACCTCGAAGTCGCCGACCGGCCCGTTTGTCGCCGAGCCGATGCCGATCCCCGGCGCCTATTCGATCGATCCGGCGGTATTCACCGACGACGACAACGAGAGCTACATGTTCTTCGGGGGCATCTGGGGTGGCCAGCTCCAGCGCTGGGCGAACGGCAGCTACAATGCGCAGGGCGGCGACACCGACCTGAAGCAGGACGACAAGCCTGCGCTCGCGCCCAAGATCGCGCGGATGTCGGCCGACATGAAGACCTTCGCCGAGAAGCCGCGCGACGTGCAGATCGTCGATGCCGAAGGCAAGCCGATCCTTGGCGGCGATCACGAGCGGCGCTTCTTCGAGGCGGCGTGGATGTTCAAGCGCGAGGGCAAATATTACTTCACGTACTCGACCGGCGACACGCATTATCTGGCCTATGCGGTGGGTGACAATCCCTATGGCCCGTTCACCTACACCGGGCGGATCATGGAGCCGGTGCAAGGCTGGACCACGCATCATTCGATCGTGAAGTTCGAGGATAAATGGTGGTTGTTCTACCACGACACCCAGCTGTCGAATAAGAACTACCTGCGGTCGGTGAAGATGACCGAGATGACCTTCAACCCCGACGGCACGATCGTCCCGATCAATCCGTTCAAGGACTGATCGCGCATGTTCCTCGGCATCGATATCGGCACCTCGGGCGTAAAGGCCGTGGTGCTCGACGAGACCGGCGCAGTGGTCGGTCAGGGCGTCGCCGCCTTGACCGTCCAGCGCCCGCATCCGCTCTGGTCAGAGCAGGACCCCGCAGCTTGGTGGCGCGCGACCAATGCCGCGGTACAGGCGATCGAGCCGAGCATTCGCCGGTCGGTGCGCGGCGTAGGGCTTGCCGGACAGATGCACGGCGCCACGCTGCTCGATGCCGATGACGTGCCGCTGCGCCCGGCGATCCTGTGGAACGACGGCCGCAGCCACGCCGAATGCGAGGCAATGGAACGCGCAGTCCCCGATCTGCGCAGGATCGCGGGCAATATCGCGATGCCCGGCTTCACCGCGCCCAAATTGCTGTGGGTGCGCGAGCATGAGCCCGAGACCTTCGCCAAGATCGCAACGGTGCTGCTGCCCAAGGACTATGTCCGCTTGCTGATGACGAGCGAGAAGGCGTCGGACCTGTCGGACAGCGCGGGCACCTTGTGGCTCGACGTCGCCAAGCGCGACTGGAGCGATACGCTGCTCAGCGCATGCGGGCTGACCCGCGCGCAGATGCCTCGCCTGTTCGAGGGCACGCAGATTACCGGCACGCTGACCGCTGAGGTCGCCGAAGCCTGGGGCATGCCGCAGGTGCCGGTGGCGGCCGGAGGCAGCGACAATGCTGCGGGCGCCGTGGGCGTCGGCGTCGTTTCCGACGGCGATGCGCTGTTGTCGCTCGGCACCTCGGGCGTGATCTTCGTCGCCACCCAGGAATTCCGACCCAACCCCGATCGCGCGGTGCATGCATTCTGCCATGCGATGCCGGGGATGTGGCACCAGATGTCGGTGCATCTGTCGGCGGCATCGTGCATCGACTGGGTCGCGCGGATCACCGGCGCGGCGGGCGCGGCCGATTTGTTCGCGCGCGCCGAAGCCGCCGGCCCCGCCAGCGGCCCCGAACTGTTCCTCCCCTATCTGTCGGGCGAGCGCACGCCGCACAACGACGCCGAGGTTCGCGGCGCGTTCCTTCGGCTGGATAACGACAGCGACGCCGGACGGCTCTCGCAGGCGGTGCTCGAAGGCGTGGCGTTCGCGCTGGCCGACGGGCTCGAGGTGCTGCGCGAGGCGGGTACCGTGGTCGAGCGGCTGTCGGTGATCGGCGGCGGCGCGCGGTCGCGCTATTGGGGCCAGGTCATCGCCGCGGCGATGGGGGTCGAGCTCGTCTACCTCCAGGGCGGCGAAGTAGGCCCAGCGCTCGGCGCGGCGCGGCTCGCGCAACTCGCGGTCGATGGCGGCGATCCCGCCAAGGTGTGCGTCGCGCCGCCGGTGGCGCATCGCATCGCCCCCGATCCCCAGCTCGTCGCCGCGTTGGCGGAGAAAAAAGCGGCTTTCCAACTGGCCTATCCCCGGATCACCACCAAATCCACGACAAGGAACGCATGATGTCCGACTTCTTCGCCGACATTCCAACGATCAAGTACGAAGGTACCGAATCGACCAATGAACTAGCCTATCGCTATTACGACAAGGACAAGGTCGTGCTGGGCAAGCGGATGGAGGACCATCTGCGCTTCTCCGCCTGCTTCTGGCACACCTTCTGCTGGCCGGGTTCGGACGTGTTCGGCGGCGGGACGTTCAACCGCCCCTGGCATCGCGGCGCGAACGACAGCGCGGCAGCTGCCGAAAAGCGCGAAGTGGCGTTCGACTTCTTCCAGAAGCTCGACGTGCCCTATTATTGCTTCCACGACATCGACGTGATGGCCGATGCGGCGAACGTCAACGAACATCGCCGCTATTTCGCCGAGGCGGTCGATCATCTCGAAAAGCTGCAGGAATCGTCGGGCCGCAAGTTGCTGTGGGGCACCGCCAACCTGTTCAGCCACCCGCGCTTCGCAGCCGGTGCTGCGACCAACCCCAACCCCGAAGTCTATGCCTTCGGCGCGCTGCAGGTGCGCGACGCGCTCGAGGCGACGCATCGCCTGGGCGGCCAGAACTATGTGCTGTGGGGCGGTCGCGAAGGCTATGAGACGCTGCTCAACACCGACCTGAAGCGCGAGCTCGACAATTTCGGGCGGTTCCTGAGCCTGGTGGTCGAGCACAAGCACAAGATCGGCTTCAAGGGCACGATCCTGATCGAACCGAAGCCGCACGAGCCGACCAAGCACCAGTATGACTTCGACACCGCGACGGTGTACGGCTTCCTGAAGCGCTACGGCCTCGAGAACGAAGTGAAGGTCAATATCGAGGCGAACCACGCCACGCTGTCGGGCCACACGTTCGAGCACGAGATCGCGACCGCTGCGGCGCTCGGCATCTTCGGTTCGATCGACGCCAATCGCGGCGATCCGCAGAATGGCTGGGATACCGACCAGTTCCCCAATTCGGTCGAGGAGCTGACGCTCGCGATGATCGAGATCATCCGTGCGGGCGGCTTCACCGATGGCGGCTTCAACTTCGACGCCAAGGTTCGTCGCCAGAGCATCGATCCTGCCGATCTGTTCTATGGCCATGTCGGCGGCATCGACGTCGTTGCCAAGAGCCTGCTGGCAGCAGCGGCAATCATTGAGGACGGCCGCGTCGATGCGATCAAGGCCGAGCGTTATGCCGGCTGGGATGCCGATATCGGCAGCACGATCGGCGGGCTCGACCTCGCCGGCATCGCCGATCTGGCAGTCGAGCGCGACCTGAACCCACACCAGGTGTCGGGCCAGCAGGAGCGGATCGAGAATTTGATCAACCGCTTCCTGTGATCGTCTGCACCGGCCCCGTTCAGCGCGGGGCCGGTGCCACGTCGGCGCCGCCGGGATGGCGACGCCGAAGCTGCGGCCTTTAGCGCAGCGCCAACACCACCACCGATTTCGCCGGCAGCGTCACCGACAAGGTGCCGTTCGCGATCTGCGCGCCATCGAACGCCACCGGCACCAAAGTGTCTGGCCGTTCGAAGCTGTTGTGGGCGTCCATCGCCTCGGCAGTGAGGATCCGCCCGGTAGCACCGGTCGCCTGCACTCCGGTCATCGCGACCGAGATCGGCATCGGCCGGTTGGGGTCGAGGTTGACCAGGGCGACGTGCACCTGCCCGTTCTTGTCGCGCACCGCCGATGCGCTGACCGCCTTCATCGCGAATTCGGCGTTGTGATAATAAGGCGATTCCACCTCGATAGGCAGCGTGGTTGCGTCCATCCACGGCTGGTACATGTCGAAGACGTGATAGGTCGGGGTCTTCACCATCTTGGCGCCGTCGGTCAGCAGCATCGCCTGCAGCACGTTCACCAGCTGCGCGATCGCCGCCATCTTCACGCGATCGGCATGATGCGCGAAGATGTTGAGGTTGAGCCCCGCCACCACCGCATCGCGAAGCGAGTTCTGCTGCTGAAGGAAGCCGGGGTTCGATCCGGGCGTCGGATCATACCAGGTGCCCCATTCGTCGACCGCGAGCATCACCTTCTTCTCGGGATCATATTTGTCCATGATCGCCGAATGCTTGGTGATGAACTCTTCCATCTGGAGCGTATGCGCCATCGTCGAGGCCCATTCACGCTCGGGGAAGCCCAGCGCCGGGCCCTTGTCGCTCCAGTCCTTGTCGCGCGGGCGGGTATAGTAATGCAGCGCCAGCCCGTTGATGTGCTTGCCCGAGATCTTCATGAAGGTCTCGGTCCAGTCATAGTTCGAATCGCTGGGACCGCTGGCGATTTTGAGCATCGGCCCGTTGGTCGATTTGGCGAATTGCGAATATTGGTTGGTCAGGTCGGCGGCGTATTCGGCGCGCATGTTGCCGCCGCAACCCCATAGCTCGTTGCCGATGCCGAGATACTGGACCTTCCACGGCTGCGAGCGGCCATTGGCGCCGCGCTCCTTGGCGAGCACGCTCGTGCCTGCGGGTGCGGTGAGGTATTCGACCCATTGCGCGGTCTCGGCCGGCGGTGCGCTGCCGAGGTTGGCCGAGACATAGGCCTCGGCCCCCAGCTTCTCGACGAAGCCCATGAATTCATGCGTGCCGAAGCTGTTGTCCTCGGTCACACCGCCCCAGTTCGTGTTCACCTTGACCGGGCGCTTGCCGCGCGGGCCGATGCCGTCGCGCCAGTGATATTCGTCGGCGAAGCAGCCGCCGGGCCAGCGCACCATCGGCACGTTGATCGCCTTGAGCGCGGCCAGCACGTCGCGGCGATAGCCACCCTCGTTGGGAATACGCGAATTGCCGCCGACCCAGATGCCTTCATAGATGCCGGTGCCGAGATGCTCGGCGAACTGGCCGAAGACGTTGCGATGCATGACCGGGCCCGGCTTGTCGCCCGACAGCGTCGCGGTGGCGGGCGCCTGACCCGCGGCCTGTTGCGCGAGCGCGGCGGGCGCCGCGACCAATGCCGCGAACGATACGGCCAGCCCTAGATGGAATCGCTTCAGCACTTCTCTCTCCCCTTGGTTTATCTGCGATGCGCGCGCGCGCTGCATCATTCCGCCTAGAAAACCGATATTGTCCGAGTTAAGCAAGTGCAAACGGTCGCACGACGGACATAACGACCGAACGGGGGAGGATGCGATGGCAGGACGACGTCTGGGGCTGGGGCTCGCGCTGGCCATGGCGGCGACGATCGCCGCGGCGAATGCGGGCGGCGGACAGGCGCTGGCCCAATCAGCGACCTGGACCGCCGACAATGGTAACGGCACCTTCACCAATCCGCTGTTCTTCGACGAATTCTCCGACCCCGACATGATCCGCGTCGGCGACGATTTCTACCTCACCGGCACCACGATGCATGCGATGCCGGGGCTGCCGATCCTGCATTCGCGCGACCTGGTGAACTGGAAGTTCGTCGGCTACGCGATGGACAAGCTCGACCTCGGTCCCGAATTCCGGCTCGAGGGCGGCAAGAACGTCTATGGCCGCGGCATCTGGGCGCCGAGCTTCCGCTATCGCGACGGCGTCTTCTACATCTTCACCAACATCAACGGGCAGAACAGCCAGATCTTCAGCGCGACGTCGCCGGGGGGCCCGTGGAAGCGCACGCCGATGAAGCGCAGCCTGCACGACATGTCGGTGCTGTTCGACGACGACGGCAAGACCTGGGTCGTATGGGGCTATCAGGACATTCACCTGGCGCAGCTCGACGCGACGCTGACCGACATCGTGCCCGGCACCGAGCGGATCATCATCCGCAAGGGCGAGGGGATGGGCGAAGGTTCGCATTTCTACAAATTCGCCGGCCGCTACTTCATCACCAGCGCCGAATGGGCGAGCCCGTTCCGCATGCCCGCGGCGCGCGCCGATGCCTTGACAGGCCCGTGGGAGGTCAATCGCGCGATCAGCATCGACGAGGATTTCGGCCAGATCAACGGCTGGCGCGTGGCGGGCAACAAGGAGCCGATCACGCTGGTGCCGCCGAGCACCGCGCGCGGCGCGCTGGCGCTGCACCAGGGCGGCATCATTCAGACCCCTGCGGGCGAATGGTGGGGCTGGTCGATGTTCGAGGGCAATTCGGTCGGGCGGCTGACCGGGCTGTCGCCGATCACCTGGAAGGACGGCTGGCCCTATTTCGGGCTGCCGGGCAATCTCGGCCGGACGCCGCGGACCTGGGTCAAGCCCGCGCTGCCCGTCCAACCGATCCGCGCGCCCTATGCGCGCGGCGACCGTTTCGACGGGCCGGCGCTCGGCGCGGTGTGGCAATGGAACCACGTGCCGGTCGACGCCAATTGGTCGCTGCGGGCACGGCCGGGGGCGTTGCGGCTGACCACCCTCCCCGCCGCTGGCTTCCTGCAGGCGCGCAACACGCTGACGCAGCGCGCGATGGGGCCGCAATCGGCGGCGGTGGTCGAAATCGACGCGAGCGGTCTGCGCACTGGTGACGTTGCGGGGCTGGCGCTGCTCAACCGTCCGCACGCGTCGATCGCGATCGAGCGCACCGGCGCTGGGCTCGCGCTCGTCGTAACCGACGAACTGCGCGGCGAAATCGCGCGGCAGCAGATGTCGTCGGATCGCGTGTGGCTTCGCGCCGATGGCGATTTCGCGACCGACCAGGCGCAGTTCGCGGTGTCGACCGATGGCCGCCGCTTCAGCAATATCGGCACGCCGATCACGATGCCGTACCAGCTGCTGACCTTCCAGGGCGTCCGCTACAGCCTGTTCGCGTACAACAAGGGCAGCAAGCCCGGCGGCCATGCCGATTTCCTCGACTTCGCGGTGAACGAGCCGCGCGCCGAGAGCCGCCCGGCCATCCCCTATGGCAAGCAGGTGCGCTTCATCCCGATCGGCGCAGCCGGATCGCCGATGCTCGCGCAACCATTGCTCGTGCAGCAGCATCCGCTCGGCCGCGTGTCGCTGCTGCGCGGGGGCCAGGCGCTGACGGTGGCGGAGGACGGCGCGGTGACGATGCGCCGCGCCGATGGCGGGGCGGCGCAGCAATTCCAGTGGATGGAGGCGCTGACCGGGGGCGCGTTGCTGATGTCGCTCGAGACCAATCGCTATCTGCACGTCGCCGACGACGGCAGCCTGCGCGCCGACAGCCCCGGCGCGACCGCCGACAACAAGGACCGCAGCCGCTTTTCGGTGCGCTGAGTGCCACGATTATCGTTGCCGGGGGCAACCCGGCATCGCCATAGCACGCGAAAATAACAGGTTTGGGAGTGAGAGCATGACGCCATCCGCCGTACGTCGCCGCTGCTATTGGGCGCTCGCCGCCGCGTCTTGCGCCGCCGCAGTCGGGGCGTCGGCACAGGTGCCGACGATCGCGACGCCGATGGGCGATCATGCGGTGTTGCAACGCGATCGGCCGATCGTCGTCACGGGCACCGCCAAGCCCGGCGAACGGCTGACGGTGAAGCTCGGCACCCAGAGCTTGCGCGTGCGCGCCGCCGCCAATGGCGCGTGGCAAGCCAAGCTGGCGCCGCGAAAGGCGGGTGGCCCGTTCCGGCTCGACGTCACCGGCGCCGACGGCACCGCGAGCGCGAGCGACCTGATGATCGGCGATGTCTGGCTGTGCTCTGGCCAGTCGAACATGGAATATCCGCTGAAGTCGGCGCTCAACGGCGAAGGACTGGTCCAGGCCGCCGCCGATCCCGACATCCGGCTGCTGTCGATGGCGCAGCGCGTCGGGCTTACCGCCGACGAAGCGCTGCCCGAACGCCCGATGTGGCAGGCGGCCACCCCCGAAAGCGCAGCCGATTTCTCCGCCGCCTGCCTGTTGATGGTCAAGGCGCTGAAGGCAGACGCAAAGGTGCCGATGGGGGCTATCGATTCGAGCTGGGGCGGCACGCGAATCCGCCCGTGGATCGCCGCCGCCGATGCGCGCAAGCTGCCCGACACCGCCGCCGACGTCGACCTGCTCGCGCTGTACGCACGCGACCGCACCGCGGCGATCCGCCAATATGCCGACCAATGGGGCGGATGGTGGCGCGCCAAGACCGGCGACGCGGTCGGCGCCGAACCCTGGGCCGCGCCCGACAAGCGCCAGTGGAAGCCGGTTCCCAAGATCGGCGTCTGGCAGGACTATGGCGATCCGCAGACCGCCAAATCGGGCGGGCATGTGTGGTTCCGCAAGCGCTTCGACCTATCCGCCGCGCCCACTGGCGACGCGCTGATCGAATTGGGCGGGGTGGACGAGATCGACGTGGTGTGGGTCAACGGCATCGCGGTCGGATCGACCTTCGGCTGGGGAAGCCCGCGCAGCTACACGGTGCCCGCATCGGTGCTGCGCCAGGGGAGCAACGAGGTGATCGTGTCGGTCGGCGACAGCTGGCAGACCGGCGGGATGATCGGCCCCGCCGAAGCGATCCGCATCACCCCGGCAGGTGCCGCGCCGGTGCCGCTGGGCAAGGGCTGGCGCTATTCGGTCGAGACCGCCGATCTGGGACGCGCGCCGCGGATGCCGTGGGAAAGCCATGCCGGGGTTTCGACGCTCTACAACGGCATGATCGCGCCGCTCGGGCCGATCGCGCTGAAGGGCGCCGCCTGGTATCAGGGTGAGTCGGACGCCGGGATGCCCGGCTATGACGCGCGGATGGCGGCGCTGATGGCCGGATGGCGGCGCCAGTTCGGCGATCCGCAGCTTCCCTTTATCATCGTCGGGCTCGCCAATTTCGGCGCGCCACCGACCGCGCCGCAGGAAAGCGGCTGGGCGGTGGTGCGCGACGAACAGCGCCGCGCCGCGCTCGCCGATGGTCACGCCGCGATCGTCACCGCGGTCGATATCGGCGAGCCGACCGACATCCACCCGGCGAACAAGAACGACCTTGCCAAGCGCATGGCGCAGGCGGCATCGGTGCTCGCTTATGGCGCGAAGCTGCCGCCCTCGGGCCCGCTGCCACTGCATGCGCGCCGCGCCGCCGGCGATATCGTCGTCACCTTCGAAGGCGTGAAGGGCAAGCTTGCGGCGTCGAGCGCGGCGGGGCCGATCGGTTTCGAGCTGTGCGGTCCGACCAGCTGTCGCTTCGCCGAGGCGCGCGCGCAAGGCAGCACCGTCCGGCTCAAGGGCGACGGCCAGGCGGTCGACCGCGTCCGCTATGCCTGGGCCGATGCGCCGGTGGTGAACCTGTTCGACGAAGCCCCGCTGCCCGCCGTACCGTTCGAATTGCCCGTAGGAGCCGAATGATGATCGCTGCCAAACGCCTCCCTCTTCGCACCCTCACATCGGCGATCGCGCTGCTCGCCGTAGGCGGCGCGGTGACGCTAGCCGCCGCGATCGACGCGCCGGCGGCACAGGCACAGAGCAAGCCCGCACCCGCCCCTGGATCGAACCCGTTGTTCCGCGACAAGTTCACCGCCGATCCCGCGCCGCTGGTCGTCGGCGACCGGCTGTATCTGTATGTCGGGCATGACGAGGCCGAGCGCGACCAGATGTTCAACATGCGCGACTGGCTGGTCTATTCGACCACCGACATGAAGACCTGGAGCGATCACGGATCGATCATGAAGGTGTCGGACTTCAAATGGGCCAAGCAGGACGCCTGGGCCGCGCAGACGATCGAGAAGAACGGCAAATTCTGGTTCTTTGCCACGGTCGAGCACGACGCCACGCATCCGGGCAAGGCGATCGCGGTGGCGGTGGCGGACAAGCCGACCGGCCCCTTCGTCGACGCCAAGGGATCGGCGCTCATCACCAACGAGATGACCCCCAAGGGGACGCATAGCTGGGAGGATATCGATCCGACGGTGCTGACCGACGACGACGGTACCACCTGGATCGCCTGGGGCAATCGCCAGGCCTATATCGCCAAGCTCAAGCCCAACATGATCGAAATAGACGGGCCGATCCGCGAGATCACCCCGCCGCATTTTGAAGAAGGGCCATGGCTGCACAAGCGCGGCGACCTCTATTACCTGACCTACGCCTCGCTCGACCGAAAGACGCATCGCGACGAGCGGATTTCCTATTCGACCGCGACCTCGCTCGACGGCCCCTGGACGCATCGCGGCGAGCTGACCGGATCGGGCAAAGCCAGCTTCACGATCCATCCTGGAATCGCCGAATTCAAGAACAACTGGTATCTGTTCGCGCACAACGCATCGCTGACGATCGGCGAACTAAAAGGCTCGATCGGTCGCCGCGCGGTGACCGCCGAGCACCTCCAATATGACGCCAACGGATTGATGAAGCCGGTGGTGCAGACCGATGCCGGCGTGTCGGTGCCGCCGCCGCGCGACTAGCCTCCGTGCGGCTGTTGCCGGCATGTCACGACGAAACGTTCTTGATCGTCGTTGGCGTGAACGCGGAACCAAGCGCGAACCGCCTTGGTTGAAGCGGTCGAACCAGTATCAGGACTTCATCGTAATGCACGTTCAGCACCCCGTCCGCGCCGGCGAGCCCGGCTATCGGCTGCAGGAAATCAATCACTGTCCCGGCTGTGGCGGCTCGCAATGGCTGGTGGGACGGGTGACCGCCGAATGCGCGACTTGCGCAACAGCGCTGCCAATCCGCACTGGTCAAGTGCAGGGCGACAGCATCTTCCGTGTGTCGAACGGAAGCCGGCCCGCGCGCCTCGCCGCCTGATGCCTGCCGCTTGACGTCCTCGGGGCGCGCAAACCCCATTTGCCTTCGCGGCCACGCGCTTTAGACGGGGCGGCATGAACGCCGCCCCCTTGAAGCTCTATAATTCGCTCACCCGCAGCATCGAACCCTTCGTGCCGATCGACCCTGCCGGGCCCGTGCGCGTCTACACCTGCGGGCCGACGGTCTATAATTACCAGCATATCGGCAACATGCGCGCGTTCCTGTTCGCCGATACGCTGGGGCGCGTGCTGCGCTGGAAGGGCTATGGCCTCAAGCACATCATCAACATCACCGATGTCGGCCATTTGACCTCAGACGCCGATGCCGGCGACGACAAGATGGAGAAGGCGGCGGCCACGCAGGAGAAATCGATCTGGGAGATCGCCGCGCATTATACCCAGGTGTTCAAGGCCGATGTCGCGCGGCTCAACATTACCCCGCCCGCGCAATGGACGGTGGCGACCGCCTATGTCCCGCAGATGATCGCCTTTGCGCAGCGGATCGCGGCGCAGCATTGCTACGAGCTCGACAGCGGACTCTATTTCGACGTGTCGAGCGTGCCCGAGTATGGCCGGCTGGCGCGGCAGACCACCGATGCGGGCGAGAGCCGGATCGACCCGGTCGGCGGCAAGCGCAACCCGCAGGACTTCGCGATCTGGCGCAAGACCCCGGCGGGCGAAACTCGGCAGATGGAATGGGATTCGCCCTGGGGCCGCGGTGCGCCGGGCTGGCACCTCGAATGCTCGGTGATGAGCAACGCGCAGCTTGGTCACCCGTTCGACATCCACACCGGCGGGATCGACCATCGCGAGATCCACCACCCCAACGAGATCGCGCAGAACCAGGCGTTCTGCGGCTGCACCGATGCGGAGCCGGGCTTCACCGGCGCGCGGATGTGGATGCACAATAATTTCCTGGTCGATCGCGCGGGCAAGATGTCGAAGTCGGCGGGTGAATTCCTGACGCTGCAGACGCTGGTCGATCGAGGCATCCACCCGCTGGCGTACCGGCTGATGTGCCTGAGCGCGCACTATCGCAGCGAGCTCGAGTTCACCTGGGAGGGCGCGATCGCCGCGCAGACTAGGTTGAAGCGGTTGGTGCAGAGCATCGAGAAGTTGCGTGCGGCGCCCGACAAGCCTTCGCGGACGTCCGCCGATGGGTATCGTTCGCGCTTCGACGAGGCGCTGTCGGACGACCTGAATACCGCGCGTGCGTTGCCGGTGCTTGATGAATTGCTGGCCGACAAGGCGCTGTCGCCCGCCGATCGGTTTGCGGCAGCCGAGGCGTTCGACGCGGCGTTGGGGCTGGAGTTGGCGGCGCTTACCCGTGCCGATCTGCGCGTCCGTCCGGCGACCGCGACGATTGATGCTGTCGATATCGAAGCCAAGCTCGCCGAGCGCCGTGAGGCGCGCGCCGCGAAGGACTTTGCTCGATCGGACGCGCTGCGCGACGAGTTGGCAGCAGCAGGGGTCGAAGTGATGGACGGCGACCCGCTAGGCTGGGATTGGAAGCTATAATCCTCCCCCGGAAGGGGGTGGACCGCGTAGCGGTGGGGGGGGGCGGACACGAGCGCGCCGTAGGGGGTCCGCCCCCTCCACCAGCTTCGCTGGTCCCCCTCCCCCTGGCGGGGGAGGAATCATTATTCGCCTCAACAACGGACTCTGCCGATGAAAACCCTCCTCCCCGCGCTTGCCCGGCCGTTGCTCGAGCCGCACCTCCCGCCCGGTCTCGACCTGCATTGGTTCACCACGCGCGCCGAGGCCGAAGCCGCGATCGTCGATGCCGATATCGCCTGGGTCGACATGCAGAGCCCGCAGGATTCGGCCGAAGTCGCGGCGCTGGGCGCGCGGCTGCGGTGGCTGTCGACGATGCGCGCGGGGATCGACGCCTATGATACCACGCTCCTCCGCGAACGTGGGACGGTGATGACCAACGGCACCGGACTCAATCCGGTCGCGGTCGCCGAATATGCGCTGCTCGGCATGCTGGCCGCGGCAAAGCGCTATGACGAGGTCGTCCGGATGGCGGACCGCCACGATTGGCCGACCGTCGCGCCTGGCACCGTCGAACTCGCGGGCACCAGCGCGTTGATCATCGGCTATGGCACGATCGGCCGGCTGATCGGCAATCGGCTGGCGGCGTTCGGAGTCGCGGTGACCGGGGTCACGCGATCGGGCCGCGACGGCACGCTGACCCCCGATGGCTGGAAGCCGCGCATCGCCGACTATGAATGGATCATCCTTGCGGCGCCTTCGACCGGCGAGACCGCAGCACTGCTCGGCGCACCCGAATTCGCCGCGATGAAGCGCAGCGCCTGGGTCATCAACATGGCGCGCGGCGACATGATCGACCAGCCGGCGCTGATCGAGGCGCTCACCGAACACCAGATCGCCGGCGCGTTCCTCGACACCGTCGATCCCGAACCGCTTCCAGCCGACCACCCCTTATGGTCCGCGCCCAACGCGCTGCACTCGATGCATCTTTCGGGCCGCAGCCAGACGACGATGTTCACCCGCGCAGCCACGCTGTTCCTCGAAAACCTCGCCGCGTTCATGGCTGGTGAACCGATGCGCAACGTCGTCGATCTCGAGGCGGGCTATTGAGGGGTTGCGGATTTACCCCGATCGGGTAAATGCCCGGACATGACAACCTTAGCCGGCACCAAGATCAAACGCTTCCGCGAACAACGCGGCATAACCCGCGCCGCGTTCGGCGCATGGTACGGCACTCCCGGCAGCACGGTGCAGGGCTGGGAGGAAGACGGCAAGCGCGCGCAGGCGGCGGTGGTCAACCAGATCGCCGCCAACGGCATCGCGCATCACGCCGACTGGTTCGTGAAACTACGCAACGCGGAGAACGACATGGCCGATTGGGCCCCCAATAGCTGGACTCATGCCGAAGCGCGTCAGCTTCCCACCTATCCCGACGCCGAAGCGCTCGACGCCGCCACCGCCCAACTCGCAACCTTCCCGCCGCTCGTCTTCGCCGGCGAAGCCCGCAGCCTTACCGCCGAGCTGGCGCCGGTCGCCGAAGGGCGCGGCTTCCTGTTGCAAGGCGGCGATTGCGCCGAAAGCTTCGCCGAGCATAGCGCGAACAACATCCGCGACACCTTCCGCGTCATCCTCCAGATGGCGGTGGTGCTCACCTTCGCCTCGAAGCTGCCGACGGTGAAGCTCGGCCGGATGGCGGGGCAGTTCGCCAAGCCGCGATCGACCGATACCGAGACGATCGGCGACGCCACCCTGCCCTCCTATCGCGGCGACAATGTCAACGACATCGCCTTCACCCCCGAAGGTCGCGTCCCCGATCCGCAGCGGATGATCCGCGCCTATTCGCAGTCGGCGGCAACGCTGAACCTGCTGCGCGCCTTCGCGCAAGGCGGCTACGCCAACCTCCAGCAGGTGCATCGCTGGACCCACGACTTCATGGGCCGCAGCCCCTGGGCCGCCAAATATGCCGACGTCGCCGACCGGATCGGCGAAGCGCTCGACTTCATGGAAGCGTGCGGGATCAATCCCGAAACGGTGCCACAGCTCAAGGCGACCGATTTCTACACCAGCCACGAAGCGCTGCTGCTGCCCTACGAACAGGCGCTGACCCGGCAGGATTCGCTGACCGGCGACTGGTACGACACCAGCGCGCATTTCCTGTGGATCGGCGATCGCACGCGCTTCGAGGGATCGGCGCATGTCGAATTCCTGCGCGGCATCGGCAACCCGATCGGGATGAAATGTGGCCCGACGCTAGAACCCGATGAATTGCTGCGCCTGCTCGACACGCTCAACCCCGGTCGCGTCCCCGGGCGGATGACACTGATCACGCGCTATGGCCACGACAAGATCGAGGGCTTGCTGCCCAAGCTGGTGCGCGCGGTGAAGCGCGAGGGGCATCCGGTGGTGTGGAGCTGCGACCCGATGCACGGCAACGTCATCAAGGCGGCAAACGGCTACAAGACCCGCCCGTTCGAGCGGATCCTCGCCGAAGTGCGCGGCTTCTTCGCGGTGCATCGCGCCGAGGGCACGCATGCCGGCGGCATCCACGCCGAGATGACCGGGCAGAACGTGACCGAATGCACCGGCGGCGCGGTCGATGTGACCGAACAGTCGCTGGGCGATCGCTACCACACGCATTGCGACCCGCGGTTGAACGCTGGGCAAAGCCTCGAGCTTGCGTTCCTGCTGGCCGAGATGCTCAATGAGGAAATGGCCGAACGGCGCAAGGTGGCGGCGTAAGCGCGTCCTCCCCCACCGTTCGTCCTGAGTAGGGGCTGAGCTTGGCGAAGACCCGTATCGAAGGACCTCGGCCCCAACGAAGGCTGCTTCGATACGCCGCTTCGACAAGCTCAGCGGCCACTCAGCACGAACGGTGGGGGCTCTCACGATCGAATGAAGGAACAGCCAATGCCAAGCGACTTCGCCGGCCGCGCCGCCAAAACCCTGTTGTTGCTCCCCGCGTTTGCGCTGCTTGGCGCCGCCCCCGCGCCGCGCTGGCAGTCGCTGTTCGACGGCAAGACGCTCGCCGGCTGGACCCCCAAGATCGCGGGCCGCAGCGTCGGCGAAGACCCGCGCGGCATGTTCATCGTCCACAACGGCGCGATCCGGGTGTCGCATGCCAACTATCCGCGCTTCGAGGGCGAGTTCGGCCATCTGTTCTTGAAGTCGCCGGTCGCTGCTTATCGGCTGCGCTACGAGTATCGGCTGTTCGGCGACTTCCTGCCCGGCGTCGAACCCTGGCAGCAGAGCAACAGCGGCGTGATGTTTCACGCCCAGGCCCCGGCAACGATGACGCGCGACCAGAAATTCCCTGTCAGCCTCGAGATGCAGCTGCTGGCGGTGCCCCGCGCCACCCGCGAGCCATCGGGCAATCTGTGCACCCCCGGCACGATCGTGACGTTCGACGGCAAGCGCGACCCGCGCCATTGCATCCTGGCCACCGGCGAACCACTCCCCGCCGGACGCTGGACCACAGCCGAACTCGAGGTCCTGCCCGATGGTCGCATCACCCACCGGATCGATGGCAAGGTGGTGCTGCGCTATGCCAACCCCGAACTCGATCCCGACGATGCCGATGCAAAGCCGGTGATCGCTGCTGCAGGAGGTAGGCTGAAGCTCGATCGCGGCTATATCGCGCTGCAGGGCGAAGGACATCCCGTCGAGTTCCGCAAGATCGAACTCCAGCCGATCGGCTGATCGCGGGGGACCGAACCCGGCCTAAAGCAACCTTCCCCCCGCCGCGGCTGGGCGCTACGTCTGTGCCATGCTATCCGACATCGAAATCTCGCGCGCGGCCACGCTCCAGCCGATCCAGGCGATCGCCGACCGCGCCGGCCTGCCGCTACAAGCGATCGAGCCCTATGGCCGGCACAAGGCCAAGCTCGACCTCGACTGGCTCGCCGCCAACCCGGCGCCCGCCGGCAAGCTGATCCTGGTCACCGCGATCAACCCGACTCCTGCGGGCGAGGGCAAGACCACCACCTCGGTAGGCCTCGCCGACGCGCTCAATCGCACCGGCCGCAAGACGATGCTGGCGCTGCGCGAACCCTCGCTCGGCCCGTGTTTCGGTACCAAGGGCGGCGCCACCGGCGGCGGCCACGCGCAGGTGGTGCCGATGGAAGACATCAACCTCCACTTCACCGGCGATTTCCACGCGATCACCTCGGCGCACAATCTGCTCGCGGCGATGATCGACAACCATATCCATTGGGGCAATAAGCTGGGGATCGACGTCCGCCGCGTGGTGTGGCGGCGCGTGCTAGACATGAACGATCGGGCGCTGCGCGACATCGTCCAGGGCGTCGGCGGGGTCGCCAACGGCTACCCGCGCGAAAGCGGGTTCGACATCACCGTCGCCTCCGAAGTCATGGCGATCCTGTGCCTGGCAAACGACCTGCACGACCTGGAGGCGCGGCTCGCGCGGGTCGTCGTCGCCTATACCAGCGATCGCCGCCCGATCACCGCCGCCGATCTGAAGGCGAGCGGCGCGATGGCGGTGCTGCTGGCGCAGGCGATCAAGCCCAACCTCGTCCAGACGCTCGAGGGCACCCCCGCGCTGATCCATGGCGGCCCCTTCGCCAACATCGCGCATGGCTGCAATTCGGTGATCGCCACGCGCGCCGCGCTCCAGCTCGCTGATTATGTCGTGACCGAAGCGGGCTTCGGCGCCGATCTGGGGGCGGAGAAGTTCTTCGACATCAAATGCCGCCAGGCGGGGCTCGCCCCCGGCGCGGTGGTGATCGTCGCGACGGTGCGCGCGCTCAAGATGAATGGCGGCGTGGCGAAAGCCGATCTCGCGCACGAAGACGTCGCCGCGGTCGAGCGCGGCGCGGTGAACCTCGTTCGCCACATCGAGAATATCCGCCAGTTCGGCGTCCCCGCCGTGGTCGCGATCAACCATTTCGGCACCGACACCGCAGCTGAGGTCGCGGCGATCGAGCGCTGCGCGACGGCGCATGGCACCGCGGCGATCCTGTGCCGCCACTGGGCCGAAGGCGGCGCGGGCGCCGAAGCGCTGGCGGACGCGGTGGCGGCGCTGGCTGATAAGGATGCGGGGCAGTTCACCCCGCTCTACGACGACGAGCTGTCGCTGTTCGACAAGATCAACACCGTGGCGACGCGGATCTACCGCGCCGAACGCGCGACCGCATCGCCCGCTATCCACGCCCAGCTAGAACGCTGGCAGGCGGCAGGCCATGGCCATCTACCCGTGTGCATGGCCAAGACGCAGTACAGCTTCTCGACCGACCCGCTGCAGCTCGGCGCGCCGACCGGCCATGTCGTGCCGGTGCGCGAGGTGCGGCTGGCGGCGGGCGCGGGCTTCGTCGTCGCGATTTGCGGCGAGTTGATGACGATGCCCGGCCTCCCCCGCACCCCCGCCGCCGAACATATCGGCCTGGGCCCCGACGGCAGCATCGCAGGCCTGAGCTAAGCCCCCGCGCAAACCGCCTTGACGCCCCCCCGCCCCCGCCCTAGATGCGCGGTTCGCTAACGGCCCCTTCGTCTAGCGGTTAGGACGACGCCCTCTCACGGCGTAAGCACGAGTTCGATTCTCGTAGGGGTCACCAAAACACGATCCCAGAACTATCGACAGCGTCCCATAATCGGCTGCGTTCTCCGGTTTCGCGGTACAACCATCCCGGTCGGATCGGCGAAAAGCCACTCCATACCAGCAATCTCATGGTATCTCTGACGGCACCGCGCCGGTCGCATGGACGGAGATACCATCATGGCGGTGTCGGTTGTCTCGGCGACAGAAGACCCTGGCGTTCGGCGTGTGGCCGGATACCGGGCTGGCCGAGGCTCGCGCAGCGCGTGACGCGGCGCGCAAGCTGCGGGCTCGGGGCGATGATCCGGCTGAACGGATCAAGCTCGATCGGATCGCCGCCGCTGTAGCGGCATCCCACAGCTTCAAAGCCGTGGCCGACGAATTGCTGCTCATAGTCGAGAAAGAGGGCCGCTCGGCGGTCACGTTGACGAAGCTGCGCTGGCTGCTGAGCTTCATCAACGCAGCGATTGGGCAGCGCCCCGTCGCCTCGATCTAGGCGCAGGAGTTGCTCATCATGCTGCGCAAGATGGAGGCCAAAGGGCGCTACGAAGCGGCGAAGCGCCTGCGCAGCACCTGCTCGCAGATTTTCCCATCGCTATTGCCCGGGCCGAACGCGATGTCGCGGCCGACCTTCGGGGCGCGTCAATCGTGCCCAAACAGGTTCATCGCGCCGCGATCACCACGCCCTTGAACCAGTGGCACAATCCGTCGGCGTCGCGAACGCGTGGTAATGCTCGACCAGCACGTCGATCCGCTTGACGAGGCAGACACTATCGTTGGTAGCCTCGCGGCTTGTGCCCGCTTCGCGTTTCGCAACCGAGACACACAGCGTATCGTTGGAAGTTTGTCCGGCGGAGAGCGCCTGCGTACGGGACTGGCGGCCACGCTTTCCGGGCCACAACCCGCTTGGCTGTTGATCCTCGACGAGCCGACCAACCATCTCGATGTGTCATCGATCGAGGTCCTGGAGCGGGCGCTCCTGTCCTTCGACGGCGCGCTCTTGGTCGTCAGCCATGACGTCCGCTTCCTTGAAGCGATCGGTATCGAGCGAACGGTCGTGATCGCCACCGACTATCTGCAACCCGGCGGATATTCCCTGCGCTTCGCGTCCTCTCCTATCTCTGCAATTCTTTCAGAAGGCGGAATGTTTGCCGCTTTCCCGTTTTGGTGCGTTCCTGTCGGATAGCAAAGGAGACGGACTATGAATACGACGCACATTCCTGGCAACGAGCCAGATCCTGGTGATATGGCGACCGAGCCCGGCATCGAAATACCGGTCAATCAGCCCGAAAATCGTGACCTGCCCGAAGATGACGCTGAAAGCCTGGGCGATTTCGCCTGACTCGAACGCACTTCTGACCAGTGATCGCTGTGGGCACGCTCGTCGCAAAGGGACCCATTTGCGGTCACTCAGCATCGCTCAGGCGCGTCCCGAAACCGGACACTGATTCATCTCAATCTTTGGTCGGTTGGGGGCGAACCGTCGCGCCGGATTTACGACCGTAATTGGTGGTGAGCAGAAGGGCCGTTAACGGACTGTGCGCCCGAGCCTCACGCGCAGAAGACTCGCTGTAATGATAGCGCCGAATGTCACGAACTGGATCAGGACCGGAATGTAGAATCCGGTGCCATCAGGAAGCGGACTGGCCCCGTTTGCAGTGCGCAGGGCCATAAACCCCAACAGTGCGACAACGAACGTCGTCACCGGCCAAAGAGCGACCTTTACGCACAGCCGATCATTTTTCGTCATACGACCTACTCCCATGCTGCTTCTCGAAAGCGGTTATACCAGTGATCGTTAGAGTCTCCAATTGGGCGACTGCCGCCAGCCCGGTAGCCGCCGGTCTGTTTCCGGGCAGGGAGAGCCGATCGCCAGCGCCGGAACGCCGCTAGGTGGTGGGAAGCCGACATTGGTTGGTTATGGCGTTTGGCGATCTGACTCCGCTAATCAGCGGAAATAGCCCAGCACGTATTTGCGATAGATCGGCCGAACCGCACTATCGAACCAGGGTTCGTGCTGACCCATTTTGTTTCGACCCGGAGCCGCGCACGACGGCTTCTATCTCGCGTGAGTGCTGCAGTCTTCCGGTATCCACGGCCGGCTTATAGCGGTGGTCATTCCCGCGGCCCGATTCAGCACGGAGCTTGGCGCATCAAGCAACGTCCGGTTTTCGGAAGCGACGAAATTGGCCCGCGTCCGGATCGGTTTTCACTATCCCGCCCCGCCCGATCCGGGCAGGTTGAACGCATGCTCCCCGAATCCCTCCCTCGCCATGACTAGGCCCGCCCCCTGGATTGCTGACGAAGCACCCTCGGAGATGTCGCGTCGGCACGCGCCAGCCACGCTGCGCAACCGCGACGCGATCGCCGATCTGCTAGCGACCATCCTGCCTTCAAGCGGCACGGTGCTCGAGGTGGCCAGCGGATCAGGCGAACATTGCGCCTATTTCGCCGAGCGCTTCCGCCACCTCCTTTGGCAGCCGAGTGATCCGGATTCCGCCGCCCGCGCCTCGATTGATGCGTGGTGCGCGGGCCTGACCAACGTGCACCCGGCACTCGATCTCGACGCCGCCTCAAGCGATTGGCCGATCGAAAGCGCGGCGGCGATATTATGCATCAACATGGTCCATATCAGCCCTTGGCCGGCGACGCTCGGACTGCTTGCCGGCGCCGCCCGCCTATTGCGACGGGGCGGGCCGATTGTTCTGTACGGCCCGTATCGCCGGGTCGGTTTCCCGACAGCGCCGTCCAATGAAGCGTTCGACGCCTCGCTCAAAGAGCGTGACGCGCGCTGGGGCTTGCGGGACCTGGATGGGATGATCCAATCGGCAGCAGGGTTCGTTCCAGAGTCCATCGTCGAGATGCCGGCGAACAACCATTCGGTGGTTCTGCGTCGTATTTAGCTTCAGAATGACGACAACAAGACCCAGAGTCGGTCATCCAGCTACATCTTGATCCTCCACGAAAATGAACGTTCGTTCATTGCGGTCGGCGACGCGGACGATGGTCGGTATATTGCTCGCGGCGGGGCTCGTCGGTTAGGTTCACGATATGGCAACGCAGCGACGCACAGTCGATTACCTACTCGAACAGGCAACGGGCGCCGGCACGGTGTCGACCAGGCCGATGTTCGGCGAATACGGCGTATACGTCGACGGCAAGATGATCGGTTCGATCTGTGACGATCAGCTCTACGTGAAGCCGACGGCATCCGGTCGCCTCCATGCCGAGCCGGTGGCGGAAGCGCCGCCCTATCCAGGGGCCAAGCCGCACCTGCTTATCGAGGCCGATCGCTGGGACGATGCCGAGTGGCTAGGTGACCTGCTGCGCTTTACGGCGGCAGAGCTGCCGGTACCCAAACCCCGGAAATCCAAACGAGGCACGTAAGCGGCCGATCGATATGGCTATCCTGCGCGGCGCGTCGGCACGCTACCGCCGATGAGGATCGCTTGCTGGAATACCCAAGTCGGCCATTGGCAGGCCGTTTAGGCCTTACCAACCTTGGCCATTCACTCTTGTTGAGCGCGCGGTCGCTTCGGGACGCTTGCGACAAGGAGCCCGTTCTTGCGCTTTCGCGCGTGCCTAAGGAATGAATTTTGAAGCGGGAATTTCGCGCAAAAAGTAAGGGGCTGTTCGGGTGCAAGATCGGGCGAGTTACGTTTGTGGCAAGCGTTACCAGCCGCCCCGGCGCGCACTCCACGATTCAGGCTGCGGATCGATCCACGCGGTCATCAAACTCGCAAGCTTCTGATGGTCGCTACGGCTGTCGTGGGGGTCGCACGCGCGGTTCGCGGGTGCGAAGTCGGTCCGCATCAGGGCCTCAATTGCCTTCGGCGTCCACCGTGAACACCTCCGGCTTGCCGCGCGACATCGGCTCCCAGCCGGCCGACAAAGCGGCGCGCACGCACCGTGAAATCGTCGCGTCATCAAGCTGGAGGCGACCGCGCGGCAACCCCTTCAATAGCCGCTTGGGCGGCGGGAATTCCAGCAATGCCTCACGCTTGGCATCCCGCTGGAGAAGCGAAACCGTCATGCCCTTCCAACCCCCGTCATCCAACGGATGCGGTTCGCGCTGGAGATGCCAGTCATATGTGACGCCATCGACATCAACGATGCCGGCATTGCTTCGGAAGTTTGACATAGGGGCACTCTAACATGCCAGCGCGCCCAAGGCACAGGGTCGCCGGCCGATGCGCAACATGCCTCCGGTCAGCTCGATGATCGAATTTGGCCCTAGCTCACGCTGACAACCTTTCCGGACTGCGCGCGTCGATGCCGACGCATACCCATAGGTTCAAGAAGCCCTGCCGCTTCCCACTTCCCGCCGTTCGTCGGGGCCAATGGGGATGTGGACGCCTGGGTCGCACAAACCCAATCGGGAAGCACAGAGGGCGCCGGCATACTGCCAGGGCTTGCGGGCACGGCAGGTTCGAGGGTGCCGGCCAACGGCAAGGGGCGGCGGCGGGTCGATGATCGCCGTGTACCGGGGGGGACTCTACAGGATCTTCCGAAGACCGAAGCTCAACGAACGGCCGAGCGGGTCGAGAAAAGTCGGCTGGTAGTTGAATGGCGTCGATCCTGCGTCGTCCCGCACCCGAGGTCGCCTGTTGAACAGATTGTCGATGCCGATGGTGATCCGCGTCCCCCTGAGCCAATTGGGAGCCCGCGCTCCCCCGAAACGGTCTGCAAGGTTCGCGAACAAATTGAGATTCAAGCTCGCGAAATCGGAGAAGCGCAAATCGCCCGTCGAGCCGCCTGGGCTTGACGCCAAGCCTCTCACGACAGTTCCGCTCTGCCAGGCCGCGGTGATCCGCGCACCGAGTCCGCCCTTGAAGGCCCCCGCCTGCAGTTCGAGCTCGTGGCGCGGTCTGCCCCCGCGGCCGCCGATCGCGGATCCGTCCAGTAGGTCGAGGACGGGCACGCCTTCGCGGACGAGGAGTTCGTCCGTGAAGCGCCATGTGTGGTAAATGCTGAAGATCAGGCGGCTCGTAAGGTTCTCGACGCGCTTCGCCGCGGCGCTTCCTGCTTCGGGCCTTACGATCCTGGCGCCGGGGGGAATCGCCGCTTGCAGGCCGGCCTCTCCTCCGCTGACGAAACGGACATTGGCGTTCTGCGATCCGGGTGGCACCAGTCCCAAAGGCCGGGTGAAGTTGACGCCCCAGCGCATTTGCTCTTGGTCGGACCGCTGGAAATTGAGCGGTCTGCTGTCGATCCGCACAAGCCGCCCGTCGCGATCACGGGTGAACCGTTCCGGGAATGCGGCCTCGATCTCGGGCGTCGCGATGGGAAAAGGTGCGATCGGATCCTCGATTCGCGTTCGGATGTAGTCGATGTTGAAGGTGATGTCGGTCGCTTGAAACGGCTTGGCGTTGAGCGCGAGCCGGACGACGTCGCGGTTGTCGGAACGGAGATCCGGATTGCCGCCGAAGACGCGTGTCACGTCGATCGCCTCGCGCCTGATGAAATCATAGGTGCGGACGTTCGGCGTGACGACGAGCGGCGCTCCGAGCTGCTCAACCGTCGGCGGGCCTTCTTCGTCCGTGACCGACGCGATGACGCTGATCGCTTCGACGGGCGACCAGTTGAGGCCATAGCCGAACGTCCGCAACGTGCCGATGTCGGAAAGCTCCTCGACCTCGATGTTGGCATTGGCGGAAAGATTACCGAGCCAACTTGATGGCTGCTTGCGCCGTCTAGCGATGGGCACGTCAAGGCTGGCCTGGACCGCGCCCCTGTCGCGGGAAAAGTCCGCCCGCCGCTCGTCACCGCCGCGCAACGATCTGCTGCGGAAATCGCGGAACTCCGCTCCCCCGCGAAGGCTCATCGACACCGGGCCGGCAGGTAGGTTCAGCACCGAACCGCTGAACACGAGTTCGCCATCGGCGAGCGCGTTCACCAATCGCGCCTCCTCCCGTATCTCCAGCGCGCCGCCGGCATCGGTGAAGGTGTCGGCGGTGGCGCGGTCGTAGTTGCCGGTGAAGAACCACAGCCACCGTCCCGCCGACCCGCTGAGCGAAGTTCCGAGGTGGATGGCGTTCGCCTCGGTGTCGCGTGTCAGCGGTTGATCGCCGGCAAGGCCCAAAAGGCTGCGAGTGTCACTGGTCTGGAAGCGGCCGTTGAGCGTCGCCGACACATCGCGCAACAGGTTGCCGCTTACAGTCCCGGTAAGCGCAAGCCGCTCCGTTTGGGGCAGCAAGGTCCGAAACCGCCCGTCATCCCGCGCGCCGGAAACCCGCGCCAGGTCGCGTTCGCTCTCCAGCAACGCCCTCGCCCGATCATAGTCCGCGTCGAAATTGAAACGCGTGTCGTTGCGTATGCGCAGGTAGCTCGCGTCGATCCCGGCCGTGTCACGCCCACCTTCGGTCGGCATGGCATGGCTGAGCTGACCGGTTCCCGAATTATATCTCTCAAAGGTGACCACGTTGACCACCTTTTGGTCGGCCGGGTACCCGTATTCGAGCGAAAGCTCCTCGGGAAACACCTCCATCCGCTCGATCGCTTCCGTGGGGATCTTAGCGATTTCGGCAAAGCTCGACACGCGCTTTCCATTCAGCAGCACGACGGGATCGCCATCGTCCCGGCCCCGGTCGCTGCTGACCTGCGGCCGGACGGTGTCGAGAAGTTCCTCAATGTCGTTGACCCCGTAAGCTCTGATATCGATCGGGCTGAACGTCCGCTCCGGCGGTAAGTCGCCGACGACCGATCCGCGCGGCCGCTGACCGGTGACGACAACCTCGTCGTCATTCGAGCCCGCGGCCGCCGGACTCGTTATGGATGGCGGCACGCGGTCGACGGGCGGCGGGTCTTTCTTGACCTGCTCCAGCAGCTCGCGCTGGATTTCGGGCGATAATGCCTCGCCGTCTGCTCCCTGGAACTCGATCGTCGGCTCCGATATGTCCTGGGCGGGCCTAGCCTCGGCGGATCGGGGGCCAGAAGGAACCGTCTCGGTCGGAGCCGGTGCGGGAGGTGCGCGGCGCTGTGCCGGCGGCGACTGCACGACGTTCCCCGCCTTTTCCTGCGCTTGCAGTGGCGTCGATGCCGAACCCGCGAGCAACCCCGCCAAAAAAGCGCGTCCAAACCTCATCGCGCCCCACCGACACGCGTCCGCCTTCTGCCGAATCGGGCGAAGCCGGATATCACGTCCATGCTTCCCGTCGCGCGTACGATCCGCTCATCTGCACGGTTGGCGGCTGGATCATCTTCGCGCCTGAAAGCCGGAACGTCGTCACGGCGGCGGCGCGTATTGCGGCGTTGAACTCCGCTTGGCCGTGTCGCTTCTCGTACCACTGCTCGCCGCGCGCCATGGGGCGATCTATTCGCCGATCCGAAGCTTCACGGCTGCTGTCGAATGGTCGCCGCCCCTCGTCTCCGATGGTGGATCGGGCCGATATCGCCTGTCCGACGCGATCCAGGCACGAAAATCAGCGTCCAATGCCTCCAGGGAGGTCGGGGGTCCTTCGTGGCCGGTTCGCGTCAGTACCCAGCGGTCGAGTGGCTCGCCCTTGCGGAACGCGGTCGCCAGCTCGGCCACGATCGCGGTCGACTTCGTCCGGTCGACCAGGAACTCGTAAAAGGCGCGGCCCATGGCGTAGAATCGGGGCGTGTCCTCGGAGACGGCCAGTCTTATGCGGACGGTCTGCCGGGAGGGCGCGGAAGCTGGCCCGGCGGTCGTGGAAGCCGACTCGGCGGTCGTGGAAGCCGACTCGGCGGTCGCTTCGGGGTGGGTCATGGTGAAGAACCGATTCAACGGTATCAAGGTCCCTGTCCTGGCGAAGCGCGCGGCGTCACGACGCCGGCTCGCCGTCAGCTCCTCGCCTTCGAAAGCGACCGCGGCCATCTCGTCCAGCCAATCGGGAGCGTCCCCGCCATATTGATCATGCCTGGAGCTGGGAACGAGGTAGCGGATGAACAGATCGTGCCCGATCTCATGACGCAACGCGTAACTCGGCGGAATCGGCTTTCGGTCACCCGACTTGTTGTTGAACATCCAGCCATAAACGGGCGCTCCGTCCGATGACACGCTGACCCATTTGGAGTTTCCGCCCTGAAGATCGGCTATGCCGAAGCGCATGTCGGGGAGCGCCAGCACTTCGCGAGCCGCGATGTGCGCCGCCCGGCCCTCGGTCAGTGCGGTTTCGACCTCATCGGCCCCCACCTCGACGTATCCAAAGGACGCCTCCACTCTGCTGATCCTGCTCTGACCCGTCATGAAACTTGGCATGGTCAACGGGATCAACAACGCCACCCCGATCGCTGCTCGCATCGGAGGCACGCGGTCATGACCTCCGCGCCGCAGAAAAGGGCAGATCTTTACCGAAGACGTTAACGTCACCAGCCAAGGTTTGGTTCGTCGGATCGACTTCCAAACTGAAGGTCACCGGCGGTCTCGAGTCCAAGGTGAATCGGACGGTACGCGACGAAACCGTCAGCGATTGCATGGGAAGCCATTTGTTAGACTTGGCCGACATGTAGCGTCCGGACCAGACGTCGCCTTCGCGCTTGAATTCGAAAATCCACTCGGTCTGCGCGAACGATCCTGCCCATGTGCCCGCGACGCCGTTCGCGACCAGAGTCTGCGCGGCGACCGAAAAAGTGGGCATCGAAACCGCAGCGCAAACGGCCAGACACGCCACCTTCACAAATGCAACCTGAAAACCCAGAAACATGCCGCCCCCGTTCGATAACTTACTATACTATAATGCGACACTCTTAGAAGCCTGACATCGTCAAGAATGGTCAAGACGGATAATCGATAAACGGGTTCCGTCTCGACCTATTCTCTACGCTGTCCTGATGTTCAGTACACGCCGCCGCCAAAGTCGGTGACGAGATAGACGTCATACGTCACACCGCCCGACTCGAACGAGCCGAGATACTCAACAAGGGATTGCTTCGCTTCCACCGCTGCCGGCGCTGCATGTGCCGTCGTGAACGGCATCACGGTAGAGAACAAGAGGCTTGCAGCAAGTACAATGCGCCTCATGGTCTTTCTCCCTGGCGGGCACCTGTAAAGCCGATATGGAACTTGCAGCCCGATCGAGCCGAATTGCATCATCGGAAATATGATACGTCAAGGGTGAGCTAATTCATAATGGTTCAAACTTCCGATCGGAAGGTCGCACGACGCAAAGGTACTTGGCGTGAAAATGGCCAATCTCATATCGCAAGTATTAGATCTGGGCGCGTCGCAAGGGGATTGGCGTCAAGTATGTCGTCGCCTTCGCTCCGCGTCGGGATCCGAACTTGGACCACCTGTGCATCCGCGCATCGGGACTGGGCCTACATTCCTAGCCGGGATATCCTACCAAGGCGCCCCCCGACCATATGGCGCGCATAGGTCGTCCTAGAGGCATCACGAACCCGATACCGATCGACGCGACGCTAGCATCGCTTCGCTGACGAAGCGACAGGTAGAGCTCTCGCGGCGGTCGCGTTCCGAACCCACCAGTCCTTTGTCGGGCAACGCACCCACCTGATCAACGCCCTGCGACGACATCTTGGCGAATTCAGGCCAGGAACTGTGGGTTTCATCGTGGGTTGATGAAGGCGGTGGCGAGGTAGACCATGGGGCGCTGGCGCTGAAGTCCGCCGCGCTAAGCTGTCAGCCCAGCTGCAGCCGCGCGGCCCCTGCTTCCACCACCAGCTTCTGCCGCGAACTAGCGATTCCCTTGCGATCGCTCACCTGGTCCATGACGATATACTCGGTCTGCCAGCGCTCGCCATCGACGTCGCACATCAGATACCCGCGCCGCGAATTGTGGAATTTGAGCTGCGGGTTGACCTTCTGGATCTCGACGGTCTGCGGTCGCTGGTCCTCGCCATCGCCGCCGCTGGTGATCGAGGTTGCGACGAATTCGGTCGCGATCGGGTCGCGCCCTGGGTTCTTGCCGTCGATGTGCAATTCGCCGGCATAATTCTGGTGCTCGTCGCCGGTCAGCACGACGGCGTTCGACACCCGACGGTCGCGGATTCCCGCCAACAGTCGCTCGCGCGGGACACGATAGCCGGCCCAGCTGTCGAGATTTTCGGTCGTCTCGGGCCCCGGCTCGCGGTCGAGGTCCATGACCATCACCTGCTGCGCGAGCGCCTTCCACTTGGCCTTCGACCCCGAAAGATTGCCCATCAGCCAGTCATGCTGCCGCTTGCCGAGCACCTCGGCCTGACGCTGGGAAATATCGGTGCAGCCAGCGCCCCAGCGGTCGCCGCAGGGCTGGTCGGTGCGATATTGCCGGGTGTCGAGCAGGTTCAGGTCGAGCAGATTGCCGTAGCGCGCCTGGCGGTACAATTGCATCGACGGCCCGACCGGCAGCGACGAAGCGCGCAGCGGCATATGCTCGTAATAGGCCTGCATCGCCATCTGGCGGCGAAGCGCGAAGACCGGTGCCGGGGTGCCATCCTGATCGAGCGAATCGACCCAGTTATTGTCGATCTCGTGATCGTCCCAGGTCACGAACCAGGGCGCTGCGGCATGCGCTGCCTGCAGGTCGGTGTCCATCTTGTACTGCGCGTAGCGGCGGCGGTAATCCTCGATCGAATAGATCTCGCCGCCGAAATGCTGGCGGACGCTCTCGACCGGGCCGTCGGGGCCATTGCGCAGGCGATTGCCGCGGCCTTCGTAGATATAATCGCCATAACAGAACACGAAATCGGGGTTCTGGCTGGCGAGATGACGGTGCGCGGTGAAATAGCCCTGTTCGTAATTCTGGCACCCTGCGACTGCAAAGCGCACCCGGTCGAGCGGCGCGCCAAAGGTGGGCGTCGTCATCGCACGCCCGGTGCCGCTGCGCTCGCGTCCGGCGACGAAGCGGTACCAATAAGGCCGGCCCGGCTTGAGCCCCGCGACCTCGACATGCACCGCATGGCCAAGCTCGGGGCGCGCGACCGCGACGCCCTTTTGCGCCACGGTCTGGAAGCGCTCGTCCTCGGCGACTTCCCATGCCACCTCGACCCCCGCCGACGGCATGCCGTGATCGAGCGCGAAGGGATCGGGCGCCAGCCGCGTCCAGATGACGAACCCGTCGGGCGCGGGCTCGCCCGAAGCGATGCCGAGCTGGAACGGATAGGTCGAAAAGATGGGATCGGCGAGCGCTCGCCCCGCCCAGGGCAAGGCGAAGGCGGTGACCGCGCCGGCGCCGAAGCACCGGAGCAGATGCCGCCGCGACAAATCCAGGCGGGTCGTGCGCTGCCGATCGGTCATGGTCTTTATGTCCTTAGAACGAATAGTTCACGCCGACCTGGATCCGCCACAGCGAAGCCGAAGTCGTCACGTCGTTGTCGTCGTTTGGGTTGAAGTTGTAGTAATTATACCGCCCCTGCGCATCGACGCCTCCGCTGAGCACCGGGATCGACGTGCCGCGGCTGCGGCGGATGTTCCAGGCACTGTCGAGGATGTTCAAGAAATTGTCGAAATCGGCGTAGACGCGCAGCTTGTCGTTGACGCCGAGCAGTCGGCCCGGCCCGGGCAGTTCCTGGCTGATCCGAAGATCGAGATCATAATACCAGTCGTTGCGGCAGGTGTTGCGCGATATGCTGCTGCCCCGCGCCTTCGACAGGCATTCGTCGGCGTTGACGTAAGCGTCGAGCTGGTCGCGGGTAGATGCCGCATTGGGCTGGGTGGCGGTGGTGCCGTTTTGATAGACCACGTTGGGATCGTTCGGACCGGTAGGCACGTACAGCAGCTGTCCCGCACCCGATTGCTCGTCGGCGAAGCGCACGAACGGTGCGGTCGCGGTGGGGGTCAGGTTGGTGGGCTGGTTGAACGTGAAGCTGTACGGCGTCCCCTCGCTGGCGAAGAACGCGATACCGAACTGCGTTGCATAGTCGCCAACGAACTTCTCGCTGAAGTCGAGCCCGAAGGTAATGTTGTGCCGCGTCTCATATTCGGCGGTCGCCGTTGCCACGTCCTGCAGATCGAACACCGCCGCGCCGTCGAAATTGCCGGTGGCGGTGGTGCCGTTGTTGTAGCGGTTGTTCTTGGCGTTGTTGTACGCATAGCCAAGGTTGAAGCGCGTCTGGCCACCCGCGGTCAGCAGCCCCGGGAAGGTTTTCTGCAGGATCGCCGACACGGTGTGCGCGTCGTAACTGCGACCGTTGGTCAGCTGCAGTTCGTCGTCGCGCGTTCCGCCGAAGCATTGCGTCGTGACGTTGCTATACTGTGGCGGCGAACCGCCACCGCCTAGCAGCACCGCGTCGCAGCCGCTGCGGCTGGGATCGATCGCCCGATAGATCGGCCGACCGTCGATGCTGTACCCATTGAGGCCGAGCCGAGTGTCGACGACCTGCGACAGATCGACCAGGCTGATCGGATTGCGGAACCGGCTGTAGATATAGTCGAGCTGGATGCTCCAGTCGTCGAAGAAGCCGGTGCCGACGCCGAAACGCGTACGAAGCCCGATATTGGCGCGCAGCACGGTCGGCTGGGCGAAGTTCGGGTCGACCGACTGGGTGTCGGCAAGCCCTGCCCCCGCCTGGGTAGCGGCGTCGTTGCGGATGCATTGCGGCACCCCGGTAAACTGCCCCCCCTGCAGCACGTTGATCCGCGCGGTGCCGCAGCTACCGCCCTGCGCCGCAGTCGTGCCCGTCGAGCCGAAGCCGAGCGCGATGCCGTTGTTCTGGAAGGCATTCGAGAAATAGACCGCTGGGTCGCCGCCCGAGAAGATGCCCGCGCCGCCCTGGATGACGGTGCGCGACAGAAAGCCGTCATTCTCGAAATCATAGGTGAAGCCGACGCGCGGCAGCACGACCGGATCGAACTTGCTGAACGGCACCGAATTGCTGAAGCCGTAGCGGTTGACGAAATTGGGGTTGTTCGTAGGCGCATCGCCATCGAACCAGTCGACGCGAACGCCGCCCAGCACGCTCAACTGCGGCGTAACCTGCCAGTCATCCTGCGCGTAGAAGGTGTAGATCGAGCGCGACCAGATCGCGGTCGCGTCGTTGATGTCGCCCGATGCGGTGAAGTTGCCATATGCGCCCGCGCCCTGCCCCCCCAGGATCGCCTCGGCATTGGGGTTGGTGTTGGTGCCGCCCGACAGCAGCCCTGCGCGAAGATCGGCAATGTTGGCGAAGGTCAACGTGCCGGTGGTGTTCTGGCCGAACAGGTTGAGCACGTACAGATGGTTGAGCTCGGCACCCAGCGTCAACGTGTGGTTGCCCGCAGTCAGGCTGGCCTTGGCCTTGGCCTGGGTGATCTCGGTCAGCAATTCGTTCGAGGTGCGCGAGAAGCCGGGGCCGGCGAAGAAGCTGCCCTGCTCGGTCCCGTTCTGGATGCCGACGACGATGCGCGGCTGCGGGTTGTCCGACTGCGCCTCGCCGCCGCCGACCGGGCCCTGCACGTCCTGCACCTTGGCGTGCGACACGCGCAGTTCGGTGGTGAAGTTGTCGGTCCAGTTCGAATAGAGGCGGCCGGCGTAGTAATCCGAGACGGTACCTTCGGATTCGAAGCTGTTGATTCCGGTTGCGGTGGTGGTGTTGAGGCCGTCGGCTTCGGTATTCTGCTCCTCGAGCCGCTGATACGACACTTCGAGCCGCTGGCCGTCGGTGATGTACCAGTCGAGCCGGCCGAAATAGCGCTTGCTACTCTCGGTCAGGTCGCGCGCGATACCGCCGCTGTCGATGCCATAGACGTCGCGGACGATCGTCGAGACTTCGTTGAACTGCGCTTCGGTGATGAATTCCTGTTCGTTGGGGAAGCCTGCGCCGATCGGGCCCAGGTTCTGCGTATCGCCGAGCTCGGTCTGCTCATAGCCAGCAAAGAAGAACAGCCGATCCTTGATGATCGGACCCGACAGCGTGCCGCCGAAGCGCTTCTCGCTGCCGCTGACCTGCGGGAAATCCTCGCCGTCGATCTTCGAACCGAGCAGGCTCCCGTCGGTGTAGGTATAGAAACCCGAGCCGTGGAATTTGTTCTCACCCGACTTGGTCACGACGTTGATCGCGCAGCCGGTGAACTGGCCATATTGAACGTCATAGGGCGCGAATTCGACCGAGGTTTCGCGGATCGCGTCGAACGGCAGCGGCAGCGTGTTGCGCGATGCGAACGGCGTCCCGTTCAGGCCATAGGTGTCGGTCTGGATCGCACCGTCGACGGTGAAGGTGTTCGACCGGTCGTTGCCGCCCAGGCACGAGATGCGATCGACTTCGTTCGCGCGATCGAGCCGGACGCGCGGATCGAAGCGGATGATGTCGCGGATGTCGCGGGTGATCGAGGGGAAATCCTGCAGGTCTTCGGTGCCGAACGACTGGCCTGGCCCGATCGCGAGCTGGGTCTGCTGCGCGCGCGCGCCGGTGACGACGATCTCGCCCGCGCCCTCGACCAGCGCGAAGTTGAAGCTGGTGTTGCCCTGGAGATCGATGAACGCCTGTTCGATCGTCTGCCCTTCATACCCCGCCGCGGTGACCGCGATCGTGTAGGGGCCGCCGGTGACCAGGCCATCGGTGCGGAAAGCGCCGGTGTCGTTCGCCGTCAGCGTGCGCGACGCGCCGGTGCGCGTGTCGGTGACGACCACTTCGGCGCCCGGCAGTGCGGCGCCCGCGGCGTCGCGAACCGACCCTTCGATCCCCGAGGTGATCTGCTGCGCCGAAACGGCAACAGGAGAGACGAGCGCGGCGATGGCCGCGCCCACGAACAACGTGTGGCGCATGAGTATTCCCCGATTATGGCAACGCAAACGGCTCTGGTCGGCCGCTGTCGCACGCCCATTGGGGGTCGCGAATTGCGCTTTGATGACAGCGCGCGGACAGTTCGATGAAACGCGACGGAATGATGTGCCGTATTGACGAGGGTTCGGCGACCAGTCGGTTCCGCGACAGGCTGCCGGGGTGGCCGCCCGCCGTCGTTCTTGATAGCGCCGCCCAATGACCAGTTCGATCGACCGCCCCGAGCCCAGCCTGCGGGCGCATGCGCTTGCAGCCTATGCGCGCGGCGATGACGATGCTGCAGGGTTGGTCGCAGCGGCGCTCACCGCCGATCCGCTAGACGGCGGCGTGCTGGTTGCCGACGCCACGCTGGCGCTGGAACAGCGCAGCCCCGTCGCGCTCGATCGATTGGCCGCGATGCTGGCGCGCGCGCCCGATTGGATCGACGGGCATGTCGCGCTGGCGCGGTTGCGCTGGGGCGCGGGCGATCGCAATGGGTTCGCGGCATCGATCGAACAGGCGCTGCGCGTGCTGCCGCGCCATGCCGGGCTGTGGATGCGCTACATGGAGCTGCTCGCCGAAAGCGGACAGCCCTTGCGTGCGGCCGAGGTCGCCGCCGATCTGCGTCGGAGCGGCGGCGACGCCCCCGCGCTCCGGCTGATCGAAGCGCGCCACGCCGGTGCCGCGGGCGCGCTCGATCGCGCCGCAGCATTGCTCGGTAACCTAGACGCGGCAATGCCCGACCATGCCGTGGCATCGGCGCGCTACCGGCTGCAACGCGGTGACGCGCAAGCCGCCGTGCCGATCCTCGACCGCGCGCGCGCAGCCGATCCGGCCGACATCGGGTTGTGGGCGCTTACCGAACTCGCCTGGCGCGCGACCGACGACCCACGCCACCGTTGGTTGATCGACGCCGACACGATGATCGCCGCGGTCGACGTCGTTGCCGATGCCGATACGCGCAGCAGCCTGATCGAGGCGCTACGCCGATTGCATCGCGTCCGCTGGCCGGCGCTCGGGCAAAGCGTCCGCGGCGGCACCCAGACGCGCGGCAACCTCGCGCTGAACGCCGAGCCTTCGATCGCGCTGCTGTTCGACAGGCTGAGGCCGTTGCTTGCCGAACAGGCCCGGAACGTACGCGCGGCCGACCCGCACCACCCGCTGGCGACAGTCGCTGGCAATATTACCAGCGCATGGTCGATCCGCATCGAAGGCCACGGGCATCACGTCGCGCACGTCCATCCGGGCGGCGCACTCAGTTCGGCGTTGCACCTGTCGGTGCCGCCGGGCACCACCGGCAAAGAAGGCTGGCTCGAACTCGGGCGCCCGCCTGCCGACATCGCGCTGCCGCTCGAACCCCTGGTCAGCTTCGCACCGGTGCCGGGGCGAATGATCCTGTTTCCCAGCTTCCTGTATCACGGCACTATTCCCTTCGGGACCGGCGAACGCCTTACGGTGGCGTTCGACGTCGCCTGACGCGCCGTGAAAATCCGATGGGTAGACGCGGTAACGTCATGATTGTCGGCCATTAACCCGGGTCTCAAGGTGCGAGGAACTGACAATGAACGCCATCCGTATCGCCGCATTGGCCGCCTTGGCGCTACCTGCGTCCTGCGCCGGCGGCGTCGCGCCCGGCCCCTCCCCGATCGCCGCGCAACGCGGCCTCCGCATTGCTCCCGAACAGGCCGTGATGAACGCCGCCGCCGTCGCGCCCGCGGGGGTCAGCGCGATATTTGAGATGCAGGTCCGCAACAGCGGTCGCCAGGACGGAATCCTGTATCTGAATTCGGAAGCGGATTACCGCGACCCGCGCTGTCTGACGATCGCAATCGCGGCGCCGATTGCCGATGCGCTGCACCAACGGTTTGGGACCGCGGTGGATCAACATTTGTCCGGCAAGACGATCGCCGTTCGCGGCACCGCGCGGCGTATTCGGATTCACTTTTACAGCAGCGGAAAGATGACCGATAAATATTATTACCAGACGCAGGTAAACCTGAAGGCGGCGCGCCATCTGACCGTGTCCGGGGAATAGCGAAATCATTCAGGCTCCGACGCTGATGAGCTTCGGCATGACCTTCGTCGCACGCGATCCTGACGGTCACCGGCTCCGCGTGTTCGCACCCGTCGCTGCGTGAGCAAGATCCGGGGGGCCACCCACGTGACGGCCACCCCCAAAATGCGTGCGAGCCGATTGTTCCTAAAACGAAGGTTCGGCGCGACAGCGGGGGCAGGGCCGGTATCCATCATGCCTCTGGCCGGACCGATTTCCCGAAACCTGTTCCCGATTGCGCTTTCCCAGAACCCCGAGGTGCACAGGGAGAACGGTACGGTTGCGAGCCGCCAGAACGTTCGTTTCCGGGGTGCGGCATGTGGCCGCGCCTATCGGATATTTCCAACAACAACCATCAGATCGGCCCGGGGCGAACAAGCACTGGATGGCGGCCAACCACCGACGCTCACGCTCTTCCCCGGATCATATTCAGTTAACCATATTGAATCATCGATCATCGTCGACATTGTGATATATTTATACGGCGAACGCCATCGACCATAGCGCACCGTAGACCACGTGATTTCATATAAAAGTTCGATTTCTTGCAGCTATACAGAAGTACGACAGCGTAACTTACCCCATAGTGATCGCGGAAGTGCATTATGCAGCATCATTTCAATACCGGCCTGTTAATCCTTTCCAGCCTAGTAAGCTTTCTCAGCTCGTACACTGCCTTTCGCTTGTTCCAGCTATCCGCCCAACGTGCTGGCACGGCTCGCCATTGGTGGGTGGCTGCTTCTGCCGTGGCGATCGGCGGCGGCGCGATCTGGGCGATGCACTTCATCGCGATGCTCGCGGTCCAGTTCGACGGGATGACGATCGGATACGATATGGAACGGACCGTCTTGTCGCTGTTCGTGGCGGTCGGCGCCACTGCGATCGGGCTGAGCGCGGTTTCGATGCTGGGAGTGCGGACCTGGGTAATTCTCGGGGGCGGGTCGGTGATGGGCATCGGTGTCGCATCGATGCACTATCTCGGCATGAGTGCGATAAACATCGATGCCGTGCTCACCTACGATATCGGCTTGGTGTTGCTGTCGGTTGGCATCGCGGTGGTTGCGTCGATCGCCGCGCTTTGGCTCGTCGCAAAGCTGAACCGCGACCGAGCGCGCTTGGCCGGCGCCGCGGTGATGGCCACGGCCGTCACGTCGATGCACCATGTGGGGATGGCGGCGGTCGACATCAGGATGACCGGTTCTAGTGCGGGTGTGGACGGGTTGCGTCCGACCAATATGCTCTCTCCCGATAATGTCGCATACGGCGTCGCTGCAGTCACATTATTCGTACTGACCGTCGGAATCATCGCAGCTTTTCAAGACCATCGTGCCTATCTGCGGAGGAAAGCAGCGGCGGGGTCGTTGGCCGCTGCCGAGCATTTGCAGGAAAGATGGCGCAAGATGCTCGACGACGTACCGCAAATCATCTGGTCCACCGACGCGGACGGATCCGGGGTCTATCAAAATCAACGCTGGTTCGACTTTACCGGCAGTTCCCGCGCCAATGCGCAGGAATGGATCGAATTGATCCACCCCGATGATCGACCCTGCGTCTTATCCGAATGGCAAGCGTGCCGGGCCAGGCGGCACGCCTATCACGGGCAGTTCCGCCTCCAGCATTTTTCCGGCGGATATCGATGGGTATCGACCAAGGGCGAGCCGAAGCTCGACGAACACGGAGAAGTCTCCGGGTGGATCGGAACCTGTACCGATATCGACGCAAGGGTGGAGGCAGAGACTGACCTGCTGGCAAGCCAGGCGCTCACCAAGGGCATCATCGAAGCCAGCCCCGACTGCATCGGCGTGCTCGACGTTGCCGGGACGGTGCTCTTCATGAACGATGCCTTTCGCCTCAACGCGATCATGAGCGGGGGCAGCTACGGCCTGGGGAGCGTCTGGGGCGCCGGATTCCCATCGGATTTGCACAAGGCGGCAAAGCTGGCGGTCGAGACGGCCCTTTCGGGCCATACCAATAGCATGACGCTGGCGTTCGATTCCCCCGAACAGGGACTGCGCTGGTGGGATACCGCGATCTCGCCGATCCAAAACGACGCGGGCGACGTGTTCAGGCTTGCGGTCATTGCCCGCGACATCACCCGGCAGAAACTAAGGGAGGCAGAGGCCCGATGGACTGCTTCGCACGACGCACTGACCAATCTGCCTTCGCGAATCTTGTTCCATGAAACGCTCGCAAACGCGCTGGCCGACGGCGAGCCCTTTTGCATACTGATACTCGACGTCGATAACTTCAAGCGCATCAACGACATGCTTGGCCATCAGTCAGGCGACGCACTATTGATTGAATTGGCCAATCGCCTGGTGTCGTCGATCGGCAGCCATGATTTCGCCGCTCGGATCGGCGGTGACGAGTTCGTGGTGATCTTGCGCAACCTGACGAGCGACACCGATGCCCGCAACCGCGCCGACCGGATAGCGGATCATCTGAAACAACCCTGGCTCCACAGCGGCCGGCTTTTCGATTGCGCGGCCAGCGTCGGCGCGAGCCTGTTCCCCGACCATGGCGACGTCCAGCCGCTGCTGATGAAAAATGCCGACATCGCACTGTATGTTGCAAAGACTTCGGGTCGCGGCGAAGTCGTCCTTTACGATCCGCCGATGCGGTTGGCGACCGAGCGCCGAACCACGATGCTGGCGCGCGCCAGGGCAGCACTTGACGATGATCTGATATTCCCCTGCTACCAGGCAATGGTCGACCTGCGCACCAGAAGGCTCGTCGGGTTCGAAGCCTTGCTCCGCTTACGACACCGAACCCGCGGCGTGCAGTTGCCGGGTACGATCGAGGCCGCCTTCGAGGATGCAGAGCTTGCGGCTCGTATCAGCGAACGCATGATCACCTGCGTATTGGCCGATATACGACGTTGGCTCGATAAGAGGATAGAATTTGGCCATGTCACGATCAATGCAGCCGCAGCCGAGTTCAGAAGGGGCGACTTTGCCGAACAGCTGCTGAGCAAGCTGGCGGCCGCGGATATATCCACCGCCTATGTACAGATCGAGGTAACCGAGACCGTCTTCCTGGGTCGCGGTGCCGAATATGTCGAGCAAGCGCTCAAGCTGCTGAGTGCGCATGGCGTCAAGATAGGGCTCGACGATTTCGGAACGGGTTATGCTTCTCTGTCGCATCTGCGCCAATTTCCGGTCGACGTGATCAAGATCGATCGCTCGTTCGTGCAGGGGCTACCTGCCGATGCCGGCGGCGTTGCGATCGTCGATGCGGTGATCAGCTTGGGACGCAGCCTGAATATCGCGGTGGTGGCCGAGGGGATCGAAACGCTCGACCAAGAGAAGCTATTGGCCGGCTTGGGCTGTCCATTCGGGCAGGGGTTCTTGTACGGTAAAGCCCTCCCCGCTTCGCGGGTGCCGAACTTTGCTCGGGCTTTTTCGCGCAAGGAACGACTGGCCGCCTGACGCGAACGTCCACGGACCGACCGATGCGACGAAGACGCCGCTGCGCCCCCGGCCCCGGCACGGCGCTTGTCCTTAGCGCGCCCTGAAGGCCGGTCAGCGCGCTTTGGGGCCTTGCGACATGATGTTTTCGCGCTACCAAGGTCGCAACAATAATTCAGGGGGGACCAACATGACCGCCAGCTTCGATCGCCGTGCCCTGCTGGCCGGCGGCCTTGCCGCCTCGGCCGCGAGCGTGGTTCCGCTGAACGAAGCCTTCGCGCAGAGCGTCCGCCGCAGGTCTGCCAACGACAAGGTCCAGGTGGGCTTGATCGGCTGCAAGGGCATGGGCTGGGCGGACCTCACCGCGATGTGCAAGGGCGCCGACGTCACCCCGGTCGCGCTTTGCGACGTCGACGCCAAGGTCCTTGCTGAGCGCGGTGCCGAGCTCAAGAAGTCATCGGGCCGCGCCCCGAAGCTCTACGGCGACTACCGCCAGATGCTCGACGACAAATCGGTCGATGCAGTAATCATCGCGACCCCCGACCATTGGCACGCGCTCCAGCTCGTCGACGCGATGGCGGCGGGCAAGGACGTCTATTGCGAAAAGCCGCTCGGCAATTCGATCGCCGAATGCCGCGCGATGGTCGCCGCCAAGCAACGCCACAACCGCGTTGTCCAGGTCGGCCAGTGGCAGCGCAGCAATCAGCATTGGGCCGATGCCATCGCGCATGTCCATTCGGGCGGGATCGGCCGCGTGCGCAAGGTGAAGGCCTGGGCCTATATGGGCTGGATGAAGCGCGTCGCACCGCAGCCCGACCAGGCGCCGCCGCCGGGCGTCGACTATGACCGCTGGCTCGGCCCGGCGCAGCTGCGCGCCTTCAACCCCAACCGCTTCCACTTCAGCTGGCGCTGGTATTGGGATTATGCCGGTGGCCTCATGACCGACTGGGGCGTCCACCTGATGGACATCGCGCTGCTGGGGATGAAGGCGCAGGTGCCCGACTCGGTCAGTTCGCTGGGGGGCGCCTATGGCTATCCCGACTCGGCGATGGAGACCCCAGACACCCAGACCGCGCTCTTCGACTTCGGTGCCTACTCGGTCGAATGGGAGCATGCGGTGGGCATCAGCCACGGTCCCTTCGGCGGCCATGATCATGGCGTGGCGTTCGTCGGCGAGACCGGCACGTTGGTGGTGGACCGCAGCAAATGGTGGGTCTCGCCCGAGATGAGCGATGGCAAGGCGATGACTCCGGCAATTCCCGTGACCCAGGCCAAGGACGACGGGCTCGATCGGCACACGGCGGACTTCATCGCTTGCGTAAAGGATCGCGCACGCACCCCCGCCTGTCCGATCGAATCGGCGGCCAACATTGCTATCGTCTGCCAGATGGGCAACGTTGCCTGGCGCACCGGCCGCAAGGTCGAATGGGACGCCGCGGCGGGGCAGTTCAAGGGCGACGCCGAAGCCAATGCGCTGATCACCCCGCGCTACCGCGCGCCCTACCGTCTGCCCGTGTAGGCGCCTTTGGTGGCGGGCGAGGGCAGTACCGCCCCCCGCACCGGCATTGCCCCCTGCGGTTGAGAAATACCCTATCGGATAGGCGCCGGAGCGGGGAGTGTCCGATGAAGCGCCGAGCGATCGGCGTGGCCTAGCGTCGCGTCACGCTCGCCCCGTCAGAACGAACGCCACGCCGCGCGCGCCGCGGGGATGCACGTTCGTGCGCGGCGATCATCGATGTTCGGCACGCCGTTCGCCCTGCGGGGCAGCAATGGCCGATCGCGCGTCGATCGAATCCCGCGCCTGCCAGCTCCGTTCGCTCTGAAAGACATCGGTCGACCCATGTCGGCGGCCAAGTCGCGCTTGAAGGCGAATGATCGCAATATTTCCGCGCAGAAATACTTCGCTCATCCCGATGAAATGGCAATGCGGCCATTGATCCCTGTGGCGATGGCCGCCCGCCTAACGCGTAGGTTTAGGGGTACCCCTGGGTCCGGTTTCCCCAATGAAACAAAGAACACACGTGGCAACCGCACGTGCCCGAAGATCGAGCATTTAAAGCGCCCGTGCGGTTTCGCGTCGAGAATATGACTTGGTGATTGTTCGCATCCCCGAAACGAAGCGTCTGCCGACGCCTGCCAATACAAGCATGCCCAGATCGAGGCCTCTCCGCTTTCGGGTTTTTTGGAAAAGATGCAGCTATGCGTAAACACTTGCTCCGCAATATTGGAAAGCCGTTCGTCTGTATCCTTGTTGCAGGCACTGCTGTTCCGATCTCCGCCCACGGTCAGGACGTTATCGACAAATCCGCATCATCGACCTCCACAAATCCGGTATCGGGGATAAGTGAACTGAAACTGCCGGTTCGACCTGCTCGAACGATCCGCTCGTTACGGGTACTCGGCGCCCAGCGGATCGAGCCCGACACGGTGCTGTCGTACACCAAGCTTGGCGTCGGCGAGCCCTACACCAACGAGAGCGTCGATGCCGCGATCAAGGATCTCTACGCCAGCGACCTGATCGCCGAGGCGCAGATCGAGGGCGTCGAGAGCGGCGATCTTATTGTCCGCATCCGCGAGAACCCGGTGATCAACCGCGTAGTGCTCGAGGGCAATCGCCGGCTCAAGAGCGACAAGATCCTCCCCGAGATCAAGCTGGCGCCGCGCCAGATCTTCACCCGCACCGCGGTGCGCGCCGATGTCGGCCGGATCGTCGAGCTGTATCGCCGCCAGGGCCGCTTCGCCGCGGTGGTCGAGCCCAAGCAGGTCGTGCTCGACCAGAACCGCGTCGACGTGGTGTTCGAGATCGCCGAGGGGCCCAAGTCCAAGGTCCGCCAGATCAACATCCTTGGCAACGAGCAGTTCAGCGACAATGCGCTGCGCAAGGAAATGGCGACCAAGCAGGCGCGCTTCTTCCGCTTCTTCAGTTCGGCGACGAGCTACGACCAGGATCGGCTCGCCTACGACCAGCAGAAGCTGCGGCAATATTATCTGACCGAGGGCTATGCCGATTTCCGGGTGATTTCGGCGGTCGCCGAGCTGACCCCCGACAAGGAAGACTTCATCATCACCTATGTGGTGGAGGAGGGCCCGCGCTATAAGTTCGGCGACGTCACCGTCGACAGCGGCATCCGCGACTTCAACGGCGAGCAGCTCGCCAAGAGCCTGCAGATCAAGAAGGGCGAATGGTTCAACGCCAAGCTGGTCGAGGATTCGGTGACGTCGCTCAGCGAGGCGGCCGGGCTGTTCGGCTATGCCTTTGCCGATGTCCGCCCCGAATATCAGCGCGACGAAGAGACGCTGACGATGGGGCTGACCTTCAACATCGCCGAGAGCCAGCGGACCTATGTCGAGCGGATCGAGATCACCGGCAATACCCAGACGCAGGACGAGGTGATCCGCCGCGAGATGCGGATCGCCGAAGGCGATGCGTACAACTCGTTCCTGCGCAAGCGATCGCAGGACCGGATCAATTCGCTCGGCTATTTCCAGGACAAGTTCGAGATCGAGGAGCAGCCGGGATCGACCCCCGACCGCGTCATCCTGACCTCCAACGTCGAGGAACGCTCGACCGGCGAGCTTTCGCTGTCAGCCGGCTTTTCGAGCGTTGAGCAATTCATCCTGCAGGCATCGATCCGGCAGCGAAACTTCCGCGGAAAGGGGCAGGATCTGCGGCTGTCGGGAAGCTATTCGATCTATTCCAAATCGCTCGAGCTTGGCTTCACCGAACCCTATTTGCTCGACAAGAACATCGCGCTGGGCGGGACGATCTTCCGCCGTGACTACAACAATTTCAATTATGTCGGCGACGAACGCAACACCACCTATTCGCAGGTGTCGACGGGCTTCAACATCGTCGCCGGCATCCCGCTGACCGAATATTGGTCGCTGTCGGGGCGCTACACGCTGCAGCAGGACGATGTGTCGCTCGACGAAAGCACCTATTTCTCGAACGGCAGCTGCGACCCGCTGCTCGCCGGGCGCTATCTTTGCGAGCAGCTCGGCGAGCGGCTGACGTCGTCGATCGGGCTTTCGCTGGTCTATGACAGCCTCAATAGCCGGTTGCGGCCGACCGACGGCGAACGCCTGCTGCTGGGGCTCGATTTCGCCGGCATCGGCGGCGACGTCCGCTATGTCCGTGCGCGGTTCGACGGCACCAAATATTTCAACATGGGATCGGGCTTTGTCCTGTCGACCGCGGCGCAGGGCGGGTACATCAAGGCGCTCGAGGAAAGCGCGGGCCCCGGCATCGACCCCGTCCGGATCATCGATCGCTTCTACCTGGGCGAGCCGCAGTTCCGCGGCTTCGACATCCGCGGCGTCGGCCCGCGCGTCCAGCGCATTCCCTTCACTACCGACGACGACGGCAACACCATCCTGGTCACCGATCGCGACCAGATTTCGGACGATGCGCTGGGTGGCAATGCCTATTATCTGGCAAAGGCCGAGATCGAAATTCCGCTCGGAACGGGTGCCGCCGAACTCGGCTTGCGCCCTTCGATCTACGTCATGGCCGGCGCCTTGTTCAGCGTCACCCAGCCGTTGCCGACGGTGAACTTCACCCAAGCGACCGATGAGTCGGGCAATCCCGTGTTCAACGTCGACGGCTCGCCGAGCCTGCAATCGCTGGTGACGCCGGTCACCACCGACGCGGGAGCCGCGCTATATTTGAACAGCTTTACCGGCACCGACGGGGTGGCCGGGACGCGCTACACCACTTGTTCGACCGGCTATGCCGACGCCTATGGCGGCACGTGTAGCGGCAGCGACCAGAACGGCGCCGTCGTCAACACGACCACGCCCTTCGTCGAGCGGTTCCTGGGCAACTCGGCCAAGCCGCGGATCACCGTGGGGATCGGCGTCAATTGGAACTCGCCGTTCGGGCCGCTTCGGATCGATCTCGCCAAGGACCTGATCTCGGTCGATGGCGATGATCCCAAGCTGCTCACCTTCAATGTCGGCGCGGGGTTTTAGGCCTCAACGTGCCGACCGCCCACCGGCACCCGCCAAACCAAACACGAAGGGCAAAGCGGTCCGGCCCAGCGACCGCAACGCCAGCAATGAACGGAGAATGCCATGTTCGTGACCACGAAGCTCGAGGCGGCGCAGTCTCCAGAGGCGGCGATCCCCGCCATCGTCGATAACTCGTTCCTCACCGAGATATTCGCCACCGGCACCGCGGGCGTCGCCGATGTCGGCGGGGTGCTGGTGGTGACCTTCGAATGCGCGCGCTGCGATCATTCGCAAGCCGAGCCCGTCATGGAGCGGGTGATCGTCGGCCGCCTCGCCCTGACGGTCGCCGCGGCGCAGGGATTGGTCGTCAATCTCAACGCCTATCTCGAAGATCATGGGCTAAGCCCGTCGCGCGCCGTAGCGGGCGCCGCATCGGTGCAGTAGCCGATCGCCCAGCGTTCTGGAGCGGCGCGGGTGGCAGTCAGATCGGCAGGGTCAATCGCGCGCAAACGCCGCCGCTGCTTTGATTTTCGAGCGTCACGTCGCCGCCATGCGTGCGCGCGACCCCGCGTGCGCTCGAAAGCCCCAACCCGGTCCCCCCGGTGGCGCGGTTGCGCGAATTCTCGATGCGGTAGAAGGGCTCGAACACCCGGACCAGTTGGTCGGGGGCGATCCCCTCGCCTGCATCGCGCACCTCCAATATCGCCGTGTCGTCGCGCGTGGTGAGCGATACGCGGGCCGACGCACCGTAGCGAACCGCGTTGTCGATCAGGTTATCGATCGCGGATTTGAGCCGACCCGGGTCGCCCTCCAGCACCAGCGGCGGTCCGGGCTCGATCGACACCTGTTCGCCCAGGTCGGCATGGGTGTCGACCACACTCTCGGCGATCGACCGAAGATCGAGCCGACGGCGGGTCGCGGTTTGTGTCACGTCGCGCACATAGGCGGTCGCCGCGACCAGCATGTCCTGCATCTCGGCCAGATTGTGCTCGCAGCCCGCGCGCACCGATTCGGGGAGCGTCTCCAGGCCGATCGACAACCGCATCAGCGGCGTCCGCAGGTCGTGCGCGATCGCGCCCAGCATCATCGTTCGATGCTCGACATAGCGCGCCAGCCGCTGCTGCATTTCGTTGAACGCCGCGGCGGCGTCGGCGATCTCGGGCGGCCCATCGACCTTCAGCGGCAACATGTCAGGATTGCGCCCCAGTCGTTCGGCGGCGGCGGCAAACAGCGTGATCGGACGGGCAACCCAGCGCGCGAGCAGCACCGCAAAGGGCACCACCGCGGCAAGCGCGACCAGCAGCCCGAGCAGGCCGCTCCACCGCCAGCTGGCCAGCGCGTTTTCCTTCGGCGCGAAACTGGTCCAGCTCCCATCGCCTTCGCGCCGCGACACGCGGAAATCGCCGATCAGCAAATCGGTGCGGGCGCCCGGCGGAGGTCGTCGGTCGACGCGTTGACGGGGGACAAAACGGAAGGGAAAGGGCGGGCGTCCAAGCCTCACCCTGACATCGTCGGCGCTCGCGCCGATCGCGACCGCGATCGTTCGGGCCAGCCTGGTCGCGCGCGGATCGGCTTCCTGTGTCGGAGGCGGGGCGTTGACCACGACGCGGAACGGGGTGCGGGCGTCGCCGGGCCGGATCATTGCCGTCGCGACCTGTTGCACGGTGAAGATCGGCGGCTCGGGCGGACGAAAGACCAACAACAACAAACCGTTGAGCATCTGGACCGACAGAACGCAGGCGACCATGACCGCCAGCACCCGCCAGAACACCGGCCACCCCGTTGGCAACAGTCGGCTCATTGGCGCGAAACCGCGGGCACCAGCATATAGCCTTCGTTCCGAACCGTGCGGATCAGGTCGTCGCCCGGCGCCCTGAGCTTTCGCCGAAGCCGGCTGATCTGGACGTCGATGGCGCGGTCGAATGCCTCGGAGGTGGGCCCGCGCGCGGCTTCGAGCAGCTGGTCGCGCGACAGGACGCGCCGCGGCCGCTCGACGAGCACCCGAAGGATCGCGAATTCGCCATCGGTCAAATCGATGAGCGTGCCATCGGCATCGAACAGTTCGTGCGCCAGCACGTCCATCCGCCAGCCGTCGAAACGCAGGTAGCGCAGCGTTTCGTTCTCGAACTTCACGCGCGTTCGCAGGGCCGCGCGAACCGTTGCGAGCACTTCGCGCGCGCTGCAAGGCTTCGCCAGATAATAGCTCGCTCCGAGTTCGAGGCCGAGGATCCGATCCTGCTCGTCGCCCAACGCGCTCAGCATCACGATCGGCGGGGTCGGCTGTTGCGACAGGCGGCGACAGATCGAGATGCCGTCCTCACCGGGCATCATCACGTCGAGGATGACCAGGTCTACCGGTACCCGCTGCAGCGTCTGGTCCATCTCGGCCGCATTGGCAGCACCCGACACGCAATAGCCCCAGCTCTCCAGCGCGCTGGTGAGCAACGCGCGAAGCTCGGCGTCGTCGTCGACGATCAGCACATGCGATGGCGCTTCGGCGGCCGCGGGCAACGGCTCGTCTTCAATCATCGACGAGGCCGATGTCGTCAACGCACAAGGCGTCACCATTGCTTTCACGTCCTGGGAAGAGGCGCCCAACATGCGACTGTAGCGAGCGATCGGCCCGGTCAAGGCGAAATTCCCGCACGCCCCGGCGATCGCACGGACAAAAAGGGCGTTGGACATGCCGCGCCAAGGCCCAGGGCCGGCCGGTCTTGGCCAGCGCGCCCAGGGCTTGGCCTTGCTCGTTCGCGACCTGGTTCCAAGCCGCCGCCCGCCATCTCGTCAAACCCGATCCGACTTCAGCGGAGCAGCGCAGGCAACGACATATGATGTTCGATTCCTATGCACCGCTGTCGCATGCCCGACGCGTTTGTCTGGAATGTTTCCGCGACTGGCGCGCTGGGGTAGCGGCTCGCCCCTGCGGGCGCCGGCGATAACGATCGCCCCTTAAGCGCCGGAACGCCGGCACGCAGCGGACATCCAAGCGACAAACGCCAGCAACAGGTGTCGGCGATAGCGGCAACGATGATGCTGGCCAAAAATCCCCTCGCCGCACCGATCAACGGCGCGCGCATCGCCATCGTTTCCCCCGACCGCAACCGCTATGCCAAGTTGAGCGTCCAGCTGGCCGCTGCCGGTTTTGCCGTCGACTATCTGCCGCCTACCCCGTCGACGGTTCGCACGCTGGCATCTTCGACGCCGCCGCTGGTCGTGCTCGACCATCCGGGGCCGGGGACGGCGATGACCAGGGCGTTGCAATCGATCCGGGGGTCGCTGAGCCAACCTTCGGTCATCGTCCTGTCGCCCGTCGGCGACCTCGGCAGCCGTATCGCCTGCTTGGAACTGGGTGCCGACGACTGCGTCGGCAAAAGCTGCAGCGATCGCGAACTCTATGCGAGGATCAACGCGATCTGGCGCCGGCGGACGCCGATTGCGGGTGCGGCGGTGCGACAGGCGGGCAAGATAGGCCGGTTTTCCCGGTGGGAAATCGATTTCATCGAGCAGCTGATGAAGCGGGACACAGTGATCCGGCGCGACTTCACGCCGCTCGACTTTCGCCTGTTGTCGGTGTTGCTGCGGCATGCGCAGAAGGTGGTCGATCGTACGGTGTTCTTCGATGCGCTGGGGATCACCGACGCCGAACGCCGAAAGCGTTCGATCGATGTCGCAATCAGCCGCTTGCGCAAGAAGCTAGAGGCCGAGGGCGAGGAAGTGATCCGGACCGTACACCGGCGCGGGTATCTGTTTCTGCCGATAGTCCAATGGACTGCGTGATCGCTGACGACAGGGCGCGATTCTTGGTTGGGGCGGTTCGACAGCATGGCGCCCTCACCGTCGAACTTCGGGGGGGGGCAGCTTCGACGATGAGGGCGCGACAAACAACGACACTCGGCGCTTGGGCCGCGTCCCGACCTGTCTTGCGCCCCAATATGTCCGGCAAATTTCCGCTGCCATTTGCAGTTCGCAAAAAAGGTGGGGCGGGGCGCCCAGCCTTCACTGCGGGCGGCTGAGGAATTTCGATCCTTTGGCGCTGTAGCGCCAGGGCAGGTCGGTGCCGCGCGTGATGCCGATCCGCGGGCCGGCGGCGATCGGCTGCCGGTGTGCCGCTTCGAAGAGGTCGAAGGGCGGGCGATCGATTCGGGCGTGGTTCACCGACCCGTCGATGCCGAGCGCCTGGCAGAGTCGCCCGGGGCCCGAGCACAGCCGCCGCGCATCGGCCATGCCGCGGCGGCGCGCCATTTCAGCGATACCAATGGTGGGTTCGATAGCGCGGATCAGCACCGCGCTGCCCACCCCCTCGCCTTCGCAGACGAAGTTCAGGCACCAATGAATTCCGTAGCTTCGATAGACATAGGCGCGGCCGGGCGGGCCGAACATCGCGGCGTTGCGCGGGGTCGCGCCCTTGAAGCTGTGCGACGCCGGATCGGTGGTGTCATAGGCTTCGGTTTCGACGATGATCCCGCCGACGCCATCGACGCGCAGTTCGGTGCCGATCAGCGCGCGCGCCACGGTGCTGGCGTCGCGATCGAAGAACGCGGTGGGGATCGCGGCGCCGCGGGGGTTCGGGGCGGATGCTGGCGCTGGCATCGCGCCGCGTAGCATGGCGGCGGCGTCGCCGATACGCGGCTGCGCAGCGATCGCGCCGGAACCCGCGGCGATCCTCGCGAGTCCTTTGTCTCGAAGCTTGGACTGGTTCTCGCATGACGCACCCTGACGCTGCCACACCGATGATGATCGGCACCGCGGGCTGGTCGATCCCGCGCGAGGCGAGCGATGCCTTTGCCGGCGCGGGCAGCCACCTCGAACGCTATGCGCGGGTGATGCCCGCGGCGGAGATCAACTCGTCGTTCCACCGGCCGCACCGCCGCTCGACCTATGCACGCTGGGCAGCGAGCACCCCCGATCGCTTCCGCTTCTCGGTGAAGATCCCCAGGACGATCTCGCACCAGCACAAGCTGGCCGATACCGATGCGCTACTCGATGGGTTTCTGGAGGAAGCGGGCGGGCTCGGCGCGAAGCTGGGCGTGGTCCTGCTCCAATTGCCGCCGAGCCTGGCCTTTGACCCCGCGATCGCCCCCGGCTTCCTCGAAAGCCTGCGCCGCCGGCTCGCACCGCACGTCCATATCACCTGCGAGCCGCGCCACGCGTCGTGGCTCGCCGCCGACGCCGAAGCGTGCCTGGTCGAGCACCGCGTCGCGCGGGTGGCGGCAGATCCGGCGCGGGCCGAGGGCGGCGAGCGCACCGGGGGCTGGCCGGGGCTGCGCTACCACCGCCTCCACGGATCACCCCGCATGTATTATTCGTCCTATGACGATAGCTATCTCGCGGCGCTGGCAGCGACGATGGCCGCGGGCGCCCAGGCGCAGGCGCAGGTGTGGTGCATCTTCGACAACACCGCGTCGGGGGCGGCAACGGGGGATGCGCTGCGGCTTCGCGCGTTGCTCGGCTAGGCGCGCCGAATGACGGCGATTCACCGGGGCAGCGTTTCAGTGCCCGACGCCGCCGATTGCACGCGTACGAGCGCGGCGGCGATGTCGGCGCGGTCGCTGTCGGTTTGCGCGCGCGCGTCGGCATGCTGCGCGAACGCCTCGGCATGCCGCAGCACGAACGCGCGCAGGCTCTGGTCGACCGCCAACGCCGAACAGGCGCGCGCGAACAAGTCGATCATGTGGATCGCGACCGACGGATAGTTTGCCGCCGATTGGCGCAGCGCCTTGAGCGGGCCGTCCATGAACACCGTCACCCGATCGCGCGGCAAGTGCAGCCGCGCGATCCCGGCGGCATCGCACAACCAATCGCCATCTTCACCCTGATCGAACGCGGCAGCGAGCAGGCTGCCCAGCCGATCGCAACACGCGAGCGCGGTGTAGAAATCATTGATGCCGGGCGACAACGCCCGCGCCGCGACCTCGATCAGCAAATTGATCTCGAACGCCGCGCCGCCGCTGTCGGTGCGATAGGGAACATGGCGGATATGCGCAGTCACCCAGGCGCTGCCCGGATCGCCCGCGATCCAGCCGATCGGTTCGCCGGCGATCATATAATCGCCGGGTGTGAGCGAGAGGCTGACATAGGCGTCGCGCGCCGCTGCGGCGTGCACCATCGCGGTCGACGCGATCTCACCGACATAGCCGGTTGCGCTGGCGAGGATCGGCACCTGCGCGCGCCCGGTCGGTGCGGCGCCACCCGCGCGCTTGGGGGGCAGATTGTTCGCGGCATCGCGGCCGAGCCTGGCGATCGAGGTATCGACCTGGACGGTGCGGCCGAGATGATGGAGCGCATTGCTCATCCAGGCGATCGTCAGGATCGTCGCGCCGGCCAGCACGGTGAGCGACACGCGCGGAACGCGCGCCAAGGGTGCGTCGGTATCGACGGCATAGAGCAGGATCAACGACGCGCTCAGCAGCGACAGCAGCAGCCCTAGCGTGAAGCGGATCGTAAAGTCACCGATCCAGCGATCGATCAGCCGCACGCCCAAATTGCTAGCCGCAAGCGTGAGCACCAGCAGCGTGATCGAGAAATACAGCGTCGAAAAGGCGGCGTGGATCGTCACCAGGCCGGTTGCCAGCGTATCGGCCGTGCTAGGCGATATCGCGAAGGGCCAGCCGAGTGCTTCGATCCACAGCGCGCCACCGCGGTCGTCGATCACCAGCAACACACAGGTCACCGCGACCGCCGCGAGGATCATCGCACAGGGCAGCGCCCAGAAATTGCCCCACAACAAATGCCGCCGTACGCCGATCGAATGCTGCATCCGCGTAGCGCTCCCTCATGCACTGGCTGCCCGTTGCACGATGACGCGCGGGCGGCGCGACGGTTCCTGGCGCGGATCGCTGTCTTACCGCCAGTATCGCTTGCGCTCGTGCAACTCGGCGTGCGCGCGCGCTGCTTGTTTCAGCAGCTTGGCGCCATGGCCGCCCTTGGCGAGCGGCGTAGCATCGGGCGCGATGCCCAGCGTCGCGAGCAGCTGCGGCGCGGTCGCGAGATCGTTGAGCGCGCCGAGCTGGTCCTGCAGCGCCTCCAAAGCCGCGACGAACTTGCGGTACCGCCGCCGTTCACGCTTGCGGCCGAACACACTGGCGAAAAAGTCAGAGGCGTAGCGCAGCTTCTTGGCATCCTTGCGCAATTGGTGCCGCGCCTCGTCGTCAACGCTTTCGAGGTGACGCCCGCCCTTCATGACCTTGCGATGGAACCGGTCGAGTGCCCTGCCCGCGGCTTCGCGCACCGGTTCGTCGCGGTCGGGCGCCAGCGCGGGCACGCGCGTCCAATCGCCCGCGAACGTCCAAGCCGCCAGATCGAGCATCAGCGTGCGGACGCGCGGCGAGCCGAGCACCTGCTCGACGCGCGCATAGGCCGCGTCGCGCGCCGCGGCGAGCCGGTCGTGCAGCCCGCCCGGCCCGACCCGATCGAGCAGCACGTCGAGGTTGCGTGCATCGCCCAGTTCGCCAGCCAGCCAGCGCAATTCGGCCGCCAGGTGCGCCTGGGTGGCGCCCGCGACGATCGGCTTGAAGGTCGCGAAGGCCGATCGCAGTCGGCGCAGCGCCACCCTCGCCTGGTGCAGCGCCGCCGGATTGCGCCCTGCCTGGAGCAGCGCTTCGTTGAGCCGGAACTGGCGGATGCTGGCCTGGACGATCCGGCCGAACGCCTGCGCGGCGGTGGCGGCGCCAGGCAGCACCACCGGCCCCGCCTTCACCATCGCCGGCGCCTCAGCCGACAGCCGATAGCCGCGCTCGGCCTTGCTGAGCACCTCGAGCCGAACGGGTGCGACCGCGTCGACGCGGCGCGCGAGCGCGAACAAGGCGGCGGGATCGCCCTGTTTGAGCTCGAGTTCGAGTTCGCAGATCGGCGTTATCCGCTCGCCCGCCACCGCCTCGCCGCGGTCGAGCGCCACTTCGATGACAGCGCCGTCCTGTTCGACGATCGATCGGTGGCGTTCGATCAGCACGTCGAAGATCGGCGCGATGGCGTCGGTTGCCTAGCCGAGCGCAGCAGCCACCGGGGTCCGGTCGTCGAGCACCGGGGTGTCGCCGTCGACCGGAAACTCCCATTCGGCGCGCGCGAACAGCCCACCGGTGCTCGCGCCATCGGCCTTCACCGTCTGCACCCAGCCGCCGCGCGCATGGCGGACCCGCAGCGACAGCCCGGCCTTCGCGAGAGCAAGATCGGGGGTGTCGAAATAGATCGAACGCTGCGCCAAGATCTCGGCACTACCCGGCCAAAGCCCGCTGGCTTCGATCAAATCGGCTGCCCGCAGCGTCAGCTCAAGCTTCAGTTCGATTTCGTCGCCCATGCGCCCCTCTTCGCCCGCGCTGATTTGGCTGGAACACCACCCGAACGCCGCCGGAAGACGATGGTAGGACAATATAGATCAAGCGTCGACATTCGACTTTTCGTTGCCGATACGGCATAGTGCAGTTCCAAGGTCAGGCTCCTTGGCCAAGGGCGGTAACCGTGTCCGACTCGCTTGTTTCCGCGCCGCTGCCGGCTCTGGAGAGCGTCGATGTCATGGCGCTTGTCGCCGATGCAGTGATCTGCGCCGACGAAGAGGGTCGCATCCTGCTGTTCAACCAGGCCGCCGAACGCGCCTTTGGCTATGCGGCCATCGAAATCATCGGCCAGCCGATCGAAATATTGCTTCCCGAGCGTAACCGCGCCGAGCATGCGCGCCAGGTATTTTCCTTCGCGCAGGGAAACGGCCCCGCGAGCGGGTTCATGGGAAAGCGCCGCGAGGTCAAAGGCCGGCGCAAGGATGGCGAGGAGTTTCCCGCCGAAGCGATGGTGTCGCGCCACCGCATCGCCGGCCGGACGGTGCTGACCGTCGTCCATCGCGACATCACCGAACGCAAGGCGATCGAGGAACGCAACGATGCGATCGCGCGCGAACTCGATCACCGGACGCGCAACGTGCTTTCGGTCGTCAAGGCGCTGGTCTCGCTCAGCGCGCAATGCGCCGCCGATGTCGGTGAATTCAAGGAATCGTTGCTCGGACGGGTGAATGCGCTGGCCGCCACGCAGGCGGTACTGGGATTCGGGGCGCAACAGAGCACGCGGTTCGACGCGCTTCTGTGGGCCGAGCTCGAGCAGTTCCGCACCGCCGACGGGACCAACATCGTCGTCGACGGCCCGGCGATACTGGTCGGCGCGCGCGCCGCACAAACGCTGGCGCTGGTCTTTCACGAGCTTGCGACCAATTCGTCCAAATATGGCGCGCTGAGCGCCACGAGCGGGCACGTCTCTATCACCACCGCCTTCAGCGCCGATGGCAGCCACTACGAGATCGAATGGCGCGAAACCGGCGGGCCACCGGTCACCCCGCCGACGCGCCAGGGGTTCGGCACCACCTTCATCCAGCAGATCACCAAGGCCACCTTTCGCACCGACGTGATCCTCGAATATCCCCGCGAGGGTGCCGTGTGCCGGATGATATTGCCGCGCGCGAAGGTGGAAGCGGCCCCGCGAGCCAATGATTGAACGCCCCCGCCGCGCAGCGGGCGCGGCGTGACCGAGCTCCCGGTCGCAATCGCCGCTGAATCGACCCAGCCCGACGATTCCCCACCGCCGCGCATAGGCTTCCTGCGCACGCTCGGCCCCGGGCTCGTCACCGGCGCGGCCGACGACGACCCCAGCGGGATCGGCACGCACAGCCAGATCGGCGCGCAATTCGGCTATGGCCTCGCTTGGACCTTCGTCCTCAGCTTCCCGCTGATGGTGGTGATCCAGCAGGTCGCCGCCGAGATCGGCCGGGTCACCGGCGGCGGCATCGCCCAGAATCTGCGGCGCCACTACCCGCGGCCGGTGCTGTGGACGATGGTGGTGCTGCTGCTGATCGCCAATATCGTCAACCTGGGGGCCGATCTCAGCGCCATGGGCGCGGCGATGGTGCTGCTGACCGGCGGGAACGCGGTTGCCTATACGCTGTTGTTCGGCGTGGTCTGCGTCGCGCTCGAAGTGTGGCTGAGCTATCCGCGCTACGCCGCGATCCTCAAATGGACGACGCTGTCGCTGTTCGCCTATGTCGGCGTGGTCATGGTCGCGGGGGTGCCGTGGGGCCGCGCGCTCACCGCGCTGGTGGTGCCCGAACTGCAATGGAACGCAGCCTATGCGACCGCGGTCGTGGCGATCCTGGGCACCACGATCAGCCCCTATCTGTTCTTCTGGCAGGCGGGCCAGGAGATCGAAGAGCAGCGCCGCCATCACGCCAAGCCACTGTGCATCGCCCCGCGCGAGGCCGGCCCCGAACTCCGGCGCATTCGCACCGACACGCTGGTGGGAATGGCGTTCAGCTCGATCGTATCGTTGGCGATCGTGTTCGCGACCGCCGCGACGCTCAATGCCAACGGCATCACCGACATCACCACCTCGGCCCAGGCGGCCGAGGCGCTGCGCCCGATCGCCGGTGATCTCGCCTTTGCGATGTTCGCGCTGGGGATCATCGGCACCGGGTTGCTCGCGGTGCCGATCCTGGCGGGATCGGCCGCCTATGCGGTGACCGAGATGGTGGGCAAGGCCGGAAGCCTCGACGCCAAGCCGCTCAAGGCGCGGCTGTTCTACGCGACGATCGCGCTAACCACGCTGGCGGGCGCGGCGCTGACGTCGGTCGCGGTCGATCCGGTGCGCGCGCTGTACTGGGCGGCGGTGGTCAATGGCGTGCTCGCCGCGCCGCTGATGGCGATGATGATGCTGATCGTCCGCAACAAGCGCGCGATGGGGCGGCTGACGCTGTCGCCGATTGCGACGCTGATGGGGTGGATCGCCACGCTGGTGATGGCGGCGGCATCGGCGCTGTTCTTCGCCTTCACGCTGTAGCGGCTATGCCATCCCCGCCAGCAACGCGTCGAGCGGCACCGTCGCGAAGGCGGTGAAGGAATCGGCGACGCCATAGGGCAGCCACAGCGCGCGGCCGAGCACGATCGCGCCGCAGCTATAGACGACATTGGGCACATAACCCTCGCGCGTGTCGTTGCTCGGACGGATCAGCGGCCGCGTCGATCGTGCGATCAGCTTCGACGGATCGTGCTTGTCGAGCAGGCACGCGCCCAGGCAATAATTGCGGATCGGCCCGACGCCATGGGTGATGACCAGCCAGCCCTCGTCGATCTCGATCGGCGAGCCGCAATTGCCGATCTGGATGAACTCCCACGGCCACTGCGGCGACACAATCACGCTGCCGCGGTCCCAGCGATACAGGTCGTCCGATTTGAGCAGCCAGATATTCTCGTGATCGTGGCGCCCCAGCATCGCATATTGCCCGTCGAGCCTGCGTGGGAACAGCGCCATGCCCTTGCTGGCGCTGAGGCCGCCGCGCAGCGCGTCGAGCTCGAAGGTCACGAAATCGTCGGTGCGCAGCAGCTCCTGCCGCACGGTTTCGCCGCTGAAGGCGGTGTAGGTGCCGAGATAGGTGGCGCGCCCGTCATCGTCGGTGAAACGAACCAGCCGCAGATCCTCGATCCCATGACGCTGCTGGAAGCTGATCGGGAAGATGACGACCTGCGCGATATCGCCGGCGGGGCCGTAATCGAGCCCGAGCGCAGGATCGTCGGGCCGATCGCCGGCGATGCGATCGATGACCGGCGAGGTCGCCCAGCGATCGAGCGGGTCGACGGCGATGGTGCCTTGCGCGCTGATCTGGCCGGTCCGGAAGCTGACCGACGACACATGTCCCTCCCCCACCCCGCGCAGCGACAGCACGAAGCGCAGTGCCCCCGGCTCCACCCCGCTTTGGTCGGGATGCGCGACGATGCTGGGGTTAAAGAGCGCGACCGCCTCGAACGCATATTCCTCGGCAAAATAGGCCCCCGCCAGCAGCGCCTGGCCGGGGCTGACACTGCGTCCGGCGAGGAAGCGATCGGCCATCTCCTCGAACCGTCGCTGCAGCAGCCGTTCGACGTCGCGGTGGCGGGTGGCGAGGCTGGTCACCACCCAATCGAGCTCGGCGTCGAGGCCTGCGCTATCGAGCGCGAGCACATGCCGCAGGATATGTTCGACGCGCGATCCATCGCGCGGGTCTGCATCGATCGCGCTCTCGGCGGGAACGAAGGGCCGCAACACGACGCGCGCGGGCGCCGGGCACAGTTCGAGGTCGATCCGCGTCATCAGATCGGCGTCGATCGGATCGCTGCGCGGGGTTACCGCGGGCATCGGGCGCGGGCCATCGCTACCCGGCCCCCCACGCGCTAGCGTCCGTCGTCGCCGAACGCGGGGATTTCGGGCGTCGACCGCGGCGGTTGTTCGAACGCCGGCGCAGGGGCCATGCTTAGGGGCTCCTCGGTCGGCACTTCGTTCGGGCGGGCGGTCGCGGGCATTTCGGGCCGGCCATGCGGGTCGATCGTGTCGGGCGGCGGTTCGCACGGTCGTATCGCGATCGTCAGCTTGCGGCGGATTTCGGTCATCGGCGCATCTCCTTCCCACGCACCCCGGCATAGCGCGCGGCGAAGCGGCGGGCGCTAGGTAATGCTCCCAATGCGCGCAGCGCGGCGCTACGTAGATCGCCGCATCGTTGGCGGCGCTGTGTTCGCGCATAGTGGCGCGATGACCTTGCCCGCCCAGCTCGTTTTGGCCTCGTTGATGGTCACCTTCACGATCGGCGTCCACCTTGGCGGGCTGGCGGCGCTGCTCAGCCTGCTGCGCCGGCATCACGCCGGGCGGCCCGCTGCCTATGTCCTGCTGCACGACAGCGTCGGTATCCTTGCGGCGGCGTTCGGGCTGTTCGCGCTGCATGCGATCGAGATCTGGGCCTATGCGATGCTCTACGCTGCTACGGGGGCACTCGGATCGTTCGAGGAAGCGCTGTATTTCTCGACCTCGACCTACACCACGATCGGCTATGGCGATGTCGTGCTGCCCCCCGGCTGGCGGGTGTTCGGGGCGATCGAGGGCGCCAACGGCATCATCCTGCTCGGCTGGTCGACTGCCTTCTTCTTCGCGGTGGTCAGCCGCATTTGGCTGCTTGAGCTCGAGCTCGAAACCCGAGCCAAGGACGACTGAAGCGCAAACGCCGGCGCGGCCCTAGGGACATTCCGTAGCGACGCGCCCGGCCCGGCACGCGAAAAGCCTTTCAAAAGAGGAGCAAGCCATGGCCGACAAGATGCGCGCGACGATCTTCCTCGAACCCGGGCGGATCGTGCTCGGCGAAAAGCCGATCCCGCATATCGGCCCGCTCGACGCGCTGGTGCGCATTACCACCACGACGATCTGCGGCACCGACGTCCATATCCTCAAGGGCGAATATCCCGTCGCGTCGGGGCTCACCATCGGCCACGAGCCGGTCGGGGTGATCGAGAAGCTGGGCTCGGCGGTGCTCGGCTATGAAGAGGGGCAGCGGGTGATCGCCGGCGCCATCACCCCGTCGGGCTGGTCGAACGCCTCGCTCGACGGCTGCCATTCGCAATGCGGGCGCGACGGGCCGCACGGGTTCAAGCCGCTGGGCGGCTGGCGTTTCGGCAACACCATCGACGGCGCGCAGGCCGAATATCTGCTCGTTCCCGATGCGATGGCCAATCTCGCGCCGATCCCCGACGGGCTGACCGACGAGCAGGTGCTGATGTGCCCCGATATCCTGTCGACCGGCTTCGGCGGCGCCGAGGCGGGCAAGATCCGGATCGGCGACACCGTCGCGGTGTTCGCGCAGGGTCCGATCGGCCTGTGCGCCACCGCCGGCGCACGCGCGATGGGCGCGGCCGAGATCATCGCAGTCGAAAGCCTGCCCGCGCGCGCGGCGATCTCGCGCAAGATGGGCGCCGATCATGTCGTCGACTTTACGCACGAAGACCCGGTCAGCGAGATCATGCGGATCACCCGCGGACGCGGCGTCGACGTCGCGATCGAGGCGCTGGGCCGGCAACAGACCTTCGAATGGGCGCTGCGATGCCTGCGGCCCGGCGGCACGCTGTCGTCGCTGGGCGTCTATTCCGAAGACCTGCGAATCCCGCTCGACGCCTTTGCCGCGGGGCTCGGCGATCATCGCATCGTCACGACCCTGTGCCCCGGCGGCAAGGAACGGATGCGGCGGCTGATGGCGGCGGTGGCGGGCGGCAGGGTCGATACCGCCGCCCTGGTCACGCATCATTTCGGGCTCGACGATATCGAGACCGCCTATGACCTGTTCGCGCACCAGCGCGACGGGGTGCTCAAGGTGGCGATCCGGCCGTGACGCGCGCGCGCGCCACGGACGCCGAGGCTTTGATCCACGGCGACCCGGTGGCGCCGCCGGCATGTCGCTCCGCCGCGCGCTTCGTTCAACGGCCCGCCGGCGGTGCCTGCAACGTGGCAAGCGCCGCGCCGACAACGCTGTGCGCCGGGCCGCCAGCTGCGATTCGCCGCCAGGTCCCGAGCGATCCGATCGCGCGGCGCGACTGAATCCGCGCCACCCGCGCATCGGCATCGGAGGCATCGCCGCGGCGCGCGGTGACGCGCTCGATCCGGACTGCTTCGCTGGCTTCGAGCCATAGGCCGTTAAACGCCACCCCGGCCTCGGTCGCCACCGCTCGTACCGCTTGCCGCTCCGCCGGCAACAGGAACGCGGCATCGGCGATCACGCTCGCCCCTTCGGCGAGGAGCGCCTGCGCCCGGATGCCGAGCGCGCGATAGACCGCGGCGGCGCTGTCGGGGGTGTAGTGATCGGCGGGCAGCGGGGTTTCGGGCGCAACCCCGGCGATCCGCTTGCGCAGCACGTCCGAGCGCAGGATCCGCGCCCCGGGCGCCGCGCCGATGCTGCCGCCGAGCCCGCGCGCGACCGTCGATTTGCCGGTGCCCGATCGCCCGCCGATCGCCACCAGCCGCGGTACCGCAGGCGCGAGAAAGCTGGCCGCGAGCCGCAGATAGTCGCGCGCCAGCGCACGATCGTCTTCGCCCGCCGATCGCTCGCTGCGCGCCGCGGCGACGTGCGCGCGAATCGTCGCGCGAAGCGACAGGAACAGCGGCATCGCGGCAATCCCGTCCGCATCGTCGCCCGACAGGTCGCAATAGCGATTGTAGAGGGCGTTGGCCGCATCGGCCTGACCGCGATGCCACAGGTCCATCAGCAGGAACGCCAGATCGTACAGCGTGTCGATCGTCGCCAGCTCAGGATCGAATTCGAGACAGTCGAAGGGCGTCGGCTCGCCATCGATCATCGCGACATTGGCGAGATGCAGGTCGCCATGCCCGTGGCGCACCCGGCCGCGACGCGCGCGCGCATCGAGCCGGTCGGCGACCTTACACAGCGCGCTGCGCTGGGCCGACAACAGGCTGGTGACCTCGGTCCGATCGAACGCGCCGGGATAACGATCGAGCGCCGCCGCATTGCCCGCAATCACGCGTTCGATCCGCGGAGCGCCAGCGGGATCGGCGCTGATCGCGGCGGCCGCGTGGAAGGCGTGTACGTGCTCGGCGAGCCGCGCCATCAGCCCGGGGTCGATCGGCCCCTGGCGTGCGCGGTCGTCGAGCAACGCATCATCGTCGAACCGGCGCATTTCGAGCAGCCAATCGACCGCCTCGCCCGCGCCGTCGATTGCGAGTGTACCTTCGCCCTCACGCGTGATCGGATGCACCGCGAGGTACAGATCGGGGGCGAGGCGACGATTGAGGCGGAGTTCGGCCTCGAGCGCCGCCTTGCGTAGCGGCGCGGTCGAGAAATCCAGATAGTCGAACCGCACCGGCTGCTTGAGTTTCCAGGCGCGGTCGTGCGTCAGGAATACGCTGGCGGCATGGGTATCGATACGGCGGACGGCGGCGCCTTCGCCGAAGGCACCGCTTTGCAGAAGCGCGCCGATGTCGGCGGCGGGGGCGCGCGACGCCGCCGGCTGCGCGTGGGGCACCCGCGGCAACCTCAGGCGAACAAGGCGCGTTCGTCGTCGCGCTCGATAGGGTCGGGGACCGGAAGTTGGTGATCAAACCGCCCGGCCCAATTGCGCGGGAAGGCAAGCAGCCCCGGCGCCATCGCCATCGTCCACCATTGGGTCGCGAACATATATTGCAGATGCTGCGCCGCGGCTGCCGCCTGCAGCATCTGGTTTGGCCATGCTTCGATCAACGACGGATCGGGATTGTGGGGCATCAAAACCTCGCTAGATGGACGTTGAGGGAAGCCTTGGCTCATGCGGCGCCCGCCGATGCGGGACCGGTCGAGCGCTGCATCAGGTGCTGCGCATAATGCTGGTGCCGCGCCTGCAGCAGCAGCGCGCACATCGCGCGGGTCTTTTCGCGGACCACCGCCAGCGCCTCGTTCGCCGCGCGCGGATCGAGCCCGTCGACGATCGAATCGAAATGGACATGGTCGCTTCGCACCATCCCGAAGATCGTCGCGAGATAGGTATCGAACGCGCGTCGCAGCGCCAGCCATTGGCCCTGCTCCTCGAGCCAGCAGCGGGTCGAGGCCGAAGTGCTGAACATCATCAGCCGCTTTCCGTGCAACGCCGAGTCGATACTGCCCTCCTTGATGCTGCGCGCGACGAAGCCCGCACCGAACACGCGATCGACATAGCCTTTGATGATCGCCGGCGGCATGCCGAACCAGATCGGGTAGATCAACGTCACGATCGCGCTGTCGGCGAGGTAGCCAAGCTCCTGCTTGACGTCACGCGGAAGCCGGGTGCGCGCCGCACCGCGCCGTTCGCCCGGGTTCAGCAGCGGATCGAAGCCGATCGCGTACAGATCGCGAAGCTCGGCCCGCTGCCCGCATTGGCGCACCGTCTCGCAATAGGTCCGTGCGACCGAATGGTTGAAGCTTCCCGCCGTTGGATGGCCGAGCACCACCAGATGCTGGATCGGCACCGAGACGCCGGGATCAGGGGGCGACTCGGTCACCGTCGGTCTCCCGTCAAAACCACCAAAACTGCAATCGCCTTATAGGGCATGAGTCGCTCCTTCCGGGTCTCGAAGGCTCAGCGTATCGCGTAGGGGAGCGGCGGCTATCCGGTTCAATACTAATGGCGGCGACGCGGCATAAGGCGTCGAGTGGGACCAAGCGCTTGGCAACCATGCCGGTGACGCAGGAACCGCCAAGATGACCATTCGCAACCTTGGACCGCTCTTCCAGCCGCGCAGCGTGGCGGTCATCGGCGGGTCGAGCCGGCCCGGATCGCTGGGCGAGCGGATCCTGAGCAACATCCTCGACGGCGGCTATGGCGACACCGTCTATGCGGTGAACCCCAACCGCGTCGATCGCGACGATGCGCGCTGGGTGCGCTCGGTCGACGCGCTGCCCGAGACCGTCGACCTGGCGGTGATCGTCACCCCCGCGGCGACGGTACCGGGGATCGTCGCCGAGCTGGGCGCGCAGGGCACCAAGGCGGCGGTGGTCGTGTCGGCGGGGCTCGCCGACGCCGAATCGCGGGCGGCGTTGCTCGACGCCGCGCGGCCGCATCTGATGCGGATCGTCGGGCCCAATTGCCTGGGCGTGCTGCTGCCCTATGCCAAGCTCAACGCATCGTTCGCGCCGCGCTTCGCCGCGCCGGGGCGGCTGGGCTTCCTCTCGCAAAGCGGCGCGCTGATCACCGCGATGCTCGATTGGGCCGCCGATCGGCATATCGGCTTTTCGAGCGTCGTGTCGGTCGGCGACATGGCCGATGTCGATTTCGGCGACCTGATCGACATGCTCGCCGCCGATCCGCACACCGATGCGATCCTGCTGTATGTCGAGGGCATCACCAATCCCGCCAAGTTCATGTCCGCCGCGCGCGCCGCGTCGCGGATCAAGCCGGTGATCGCGATCAAGGCGGGGCGAACGCAGGCCGCAGGCGCCGCGGCGCGATCGCACACCGGGGCGCTGGTGGGATCGTACGACGTCCACGCCGCGGCGTTCGAGCGCGCCGGGATCGTGCTGGTCGACAGCCTGACCGAGCTGTTCGATGCCGCGCAGATGCTGTGCTGCTATCCTACGGCCAAGGGTGGCCGGCTGGGGATCGTCACCAATGGCGGCGGCGCGGGCGTGCTCGCCGCCGATGCGCTGACGACGATCGGCGGCGCGCTCGCGGTGCTGGCGCCCGACACCGTCGTGGCGCTCGACCCCGCGATGCCCGATCAATGGTCGCGCGCCAATCCGATCGACATCATCGGCGATGCGTCGGCTGCGCGGTTTGCCGACGCGACGCGCGCGGCGCTGGCCGATCCGGGGATCGACGTGCTGCTGGTGATCCACTGCCCGACCGCGGCGGCGACCGGGGCGGACGTCGCGCAGGCGGTGCTATCGGTGCTCGCCGAAGCACCCAAGGGACGCAAGAAGCCCGTCATCGCCTGCTGGATGGGTCCCGCCAACAGCGCATCGGTGCGCTTCGCCTTTGCAGCGGCAGGGGTGCCGTTGTTCGACACGATCGACGATGCGGTGAGCGGCTTCGGCTATCTACTACAGGCGGGGGTGGCGCGCAGCGCGTTGCTGCAGGCGCCGGCGCGGGTGATGCGTCCCGAAGGCGATCGCGCGTGCGCGCGCGCGCTGATCGTCGGCGCGCAGGCCGAAGCACGCACGATGCTCACCGCGACCGAAACCAAGACGCTGCTCGCAGCCTATGGCGTGCCGACGATCGCGTCGCGGCTCGCGCGCACCCCCGAGGCGGTGGCGGCGGCGTGCGCGGGAACGACCGGCCCCTGGGCGCTCAAGCTGGTGTCACCCGACATCAGCCACAAATCCGAGGTCGGCGGCGTGGTGCTGGGGCTGGCGACCGCGACCGCCGCGACCGCGGCGGCGATCCAGATGGCGGCTTCGGTCGCGCGGTCGAACCCGCATGCCAAGATCATCGGCTTCGAGATCGAACCGATGCTCGACCTGCGGGGCGCGCAGGAATTGCTGGTCGGGATCGCCGAGGATCCGACCTTCGGCCCGGTGCTGGCGTTCGGCGCGGGCGGAAAGGCGGTCGAGCTGCTGCGCGATCGCGCGCTGGGGCTGCCCCCGCTCGACGACCGGCTGGCGCGCGACATGATCGCGCGGACGCGGATCGCGCGGCTGCTGGCAGGCTATCGCGACGTCCCCGCGGTCGATATCGACGCGGTCGCCGGCACGCTCGATGCGCTGTCGGCGATCGCGGTCGATTTTCCCGACATCATCGAGCTCGACATCAATCCTTTGGTGGCGACCGCCAACGGCGTCGTCGCGCTCGATGCGCGCGCGCGCATCGCGCCCGCGCCGCGTGCCTCGCGGCTGGTGATCCGCCCCGTGCCGGTCGAATGGTCGGCCGACCTGGTGACGCGCAGCGGGCTCAAGCTGCATGTCCGCCCGGTGCGTCCCGACGACGAAGCGCGGCTGACGACCCTGTTCGACAATGTCGCGCCCGACGATCTGCGCTTCCGCTTCCTCACCGGCATCCGCCATGCCGGGCACGACCGGATCGTCGCGATGACGCAGATCGACTATGCGCGCACGATGCATTTCCTGGCGTTCGCGGGCGACGTGCTGGTCGCCAGCGCGATGCTGGCGAGCGAGCCAGATCGCGTGCGCGGCGAGCTCGCGATCGCCACCCATGCCGGGTACAAGAATCGCGGCGTCAGCTGGACATTGGTCGAGCATGTCATGGCCTATGCTGCCGCCGAGGGGCTGCACGTCATCGAATCGGTCGAGAGCCGCGAAAACCAGGCGGCGCTGGCGCTGGAACGCGAGGCGGCGTTCGCGATCGTCCCCGGATCGGAAAGCGCGAGCGAAGTGACGGTGCGCAGGTCGATCGGCGGCTGATCCGCGCGCGCGCGTTCAGCCGTGGGTTTTCCCCAGGCCTGCGGCAAAGGCGATCCGCAGCGCATCGGACAGGCTGCGCGCGCCGAGCTTGGCCATGACGTTGGCGCGGTGCACCTCGACGGTGCGCGCCGATATGCCAAGGTCATAGGCGATCGTCTTGTTGGGATAGCCCTGCGCCAGGCCGTCGAGCACCTCGCGCTCGCGCGCGGTGAGCGCGCCCAGCGCGACATCGGCTTCGGCGGCGCGCACCAGCGCATGCGCGGCAGTATCGATCCGGTCGAACGCGCGCGCGATCGCGCCGAGCAGCACGTCGCTGTCGAAGGGCTTTTCAATGAAATCGACCGCGCCCGCCTTCATCGCACGCACCGCGATCGTGACGTCGCCATGGCCGGTCAGCACGATCACCGGCATCGCGATCCCGCGATCCTTGAGCGCCTGCTGGACTTCGAGCCCGTCCATCTCGGGCATCCGGATGTCGAGCAGGATGCAGCCGGGCTCGGCGTGGCGCGCTTCCTTGAGGAACGCGACCCCCGATTCCCAGGTACGCGTGGCGAACCCCGACGTCTTCAGCATGAAGCTCGCCGACCGCCGAACGCCATCCTCGTCATCGATCACATGCACCAGCCGCCGATCGCTCATTCCACCGCTTCCTTTTCGAACTGGACCACCGTGAAGTGGAACGCGGTGCCGCCGCCTTCGCGCTGCTCCATCCATATCCGGCCGCCATTTGCCTCGACGATCGTCCGGCAGATCGAAAGGCCGAGCCCCATCCCCCCCGCCTTGGTGCTGTTGAACGCGCGGAACAAGCTTTCTGCCACCGCGGGCGCGATGCCGGTGCCGGTATCGGCCACCGTCAGGCGGACGAACCCTGGCGCATCGACATGCGTCGACACCGCCAATTGGCGTACAGGGGCGTCGGACATCGCCTCGATCGCGTTGCGCATCAGGTTGATGAGTACCTGCTGGATCTGCACCTTGTCGACCAAGACGCAAGCCGCATGCGGATCGTGCGCGAACGTCGCGGTCACGCCCCTTTCATGCGCGCCGATCAGCGCCAGGTTCGATGCTTCCTCGATCAGTCGCGGCAATTCCTCGACGCTCTTTTCGACCTCACCGCGCGCGACGAATTCGCGCAGTCGGCGGACGATGTCGCCCGCGCGCAGCGCCTCGCGCGAGGCGTCCTCGATCGCATCCTCGATCATCTGGCGGTCTTGCGGATCGCCCTCGCGCGTCAGGTTGCGGATGCCGCGCATGTAATTGACCACCGCGGTGATCGGCTGGTTGAGCTCGTGCGCCAGCGTCGAGGCCATCGTCCCCATCGCGCTGACGCGCGCGGCATGGACCAGGCTCGATCGCAATTCCTCGACGCGTTCCTCCATCTGCTGCTTCTCGGTCAGGTCGCGGATGAAGCCGGTGAAGACGCGCTCGCCATCGGTCACCGCCTCGCCCACCGCCAATTCCATCGGGAAGGTGGTGCCGTTGCGCCGCAGCCCGATCACCGTGCGCCCGGTGCCGATGATCCGCCGCTCGCCGGTACGCATATAGCGTTCGAGATAGCCATCATGCCGTTCGCGATCGGGGGTGGGCATCAGCCGCTTGATATTCGTGCCCGCGACTTCGCCCTCGGCATAGCCGAACAACCGCTCGGCAGCGGCGCTGAACGACAGGATGTCGCCCGATCGATTGATGACGATCATTGCATCGGGCACGGTCGACAGGATCGAACGGAGGTGGTTGGCGCTGGCGCTGGCCTGGTGCTCCCCCGCACGCTGTTCGGTAACGTCGCGGATGACGGTGCCATAGCCACGCAGCCGATTGGCCTTGTCGTACAGCGCGGTGATCAGCACGTGCGCCAGGAATTCCGAGCCGTCCTGACGGACCCGCCAGTCCTCCTCGTCGACCTTGCCCATCTTTCGCGCACGTTCGAGATCGGCCTGCGGCTTGCCTGCCGCCGCGGCCTGCGCCGAATAGAACAGCGAACAATGCTGCCCCACGATCTCGCCAGCCTGCCAGCCCTTCAGCCGGCGCGCGCCTTCGTTCCAGATTGACACCCGCCCCGCCGGATCGAGCATGTAGAGCGCATAGCCGCTCGCACCCTCGATCATCAGATTGAGTTCGTCGGCGAGCTCGTCGGCCTGGATTGTCCGACGCGCGATCCGCTGCGAAATCCAGATGACCCCCGCGGCAGCGAGCAGGAAGGGGAACACCCCCATCATGCCGACCCCGCCCGGATCCCAACCGAACGCCATCGCCACCACCACGCTGAGCGCAGTCGCCAGCAACGCCGGTCCGACGCCGCCGAATACGCCGGTGAACAGCACCGCCACGATGCACGGCAGATAGGGAGAGGCAGCGGGAAGCGCGCGGATCGCGACGAGATGCACCAGCACCGCCACACCGATCGCCCCGGTGGCGACGGCGTAGCCAGACACGCGCGGTTGCAGGGCAGCTATACGAATGGGCTACATCCCGCCTTTCAACACTCACGATCCGCTCACCCGCCGTGCGCCGCGTTTCCGCAGCAACGATGGCGTGGCTATGTCATTATCAGAAAACCGTCTTTTGCGCGATATCGGCCGATGGCCATTCGAAACGATACCGCGGGTAAGCTGAGCGAGGCCCAACGCGCATTTGCGACTGCTAGAATAGCTTCGCCAGCGCATTGAGCAGGTCGAGGCGCCCCACCGGCTTGATGAGGACCGCTGCGAACCCGGCACTATTGGCTGCTGCGGCCCGTCCAAGGTGCGGCGATCGGGTCACCAATATCGCCCTGCCCTGCCATCCCGAAGCCCGCAGCACCGACAATAGCGCGCCGCCGCCGGCGTGGAAAACGCCGTCCGCCAACAGCAGGACATGCGCATTACGCGAATAGGCGTCGGCAAGCGCGGGCGGTACGCCGTCGAATGAACGGACCGCGAAGCGCAGTCCCTGCAGCATCAGCTGCAGGCTACGCCGGACGCTGTCTTCGGGCTCGACGATCAACGCGCGACGATCGCCGGTCATCCCGACATCGGGTTCAGTAGAATAGCCCAAGACCGGTGTTCAATGTGCCAGGAAGATCGGCACCGGGCATTGCTTGAGCATGCGCCTGGTAACCCCGCCGAAGGTCGCCTCGACGAAGCGGCTGTGACCGAAGCCGCCCATGACGACATACGCCACGCCGAGCTCGGCCGCGGTGGCCAGGATGAGCGCGCTCGGCAGATCGATCAGCGACGAATGGCGGCGGATCATCGATTTGATGCCGTGGCGCGAAAGATAGGTCGCCGCTTCGGTGGCGGGTACCTTCAGCGAGCCGTCGTCGATCTCGAGGATCGTCACCATGCGGCCGTGCTCGAGCAGCGGGATCGCTGCGCGCAGCGCCGCCTCCGATTGCGGCGACCCGTCCCAGGCAAGCAGTGCGCTGCCGAACGCATCGAAGCGCTTGGTGGTCGCGGGCACCGCCATGATCGGCCTGCCGGTCTTGACCAGGACCTCGCCCACCAGTTCGAGCATGTCGGGGTAGAGGATATCGTCGAGCTCGCGGTTGAGCACGATCAGGTCGGTCATCACCGCCGCATCGCGCACGCACTGGCCCAGAAACCCGCGCGCATCGCGCCAGGTATAAGGAACGTCCTCGACGCGAAGGCGCGCCTCCATCCGCGTCCGGTTGGCGCTTTCACGCTGCTGTTCATCGGCCATCAGCAACGCGGTGCCGCCCATATCGGCATAGTCGCCGACGAAGATCGGGGCGACCGCGACATCGATGCAGGTCAGATGCCCGTTCAGCGCGCGGGTGATGTCGAGCGCGGTCTGGAACCGCGCCTCCTGGCCGGGATCGTCATGCAAGAGCACCAGCACGTTCTTCATCGTTGCCTCCTCAACCGAATGATTGCGAGGCTATCGGCAGCCAGGCGGCTTCGACATTGTGGATGTTACGGAGGGGCGCCGGGGATCGAATGTTAGCAGGACCATCGGCGGATCGCTGTGCTGGCCCTTGGGACAGCTACGTATTTTGGTGGTCGCCTCGCGCAGGCACAGTCGCGCGATGAGCAAGAACATCCTGATCATCGATGGCCATCCCGATGCCGATCGCGGCCGCTATGTCCATGCGCTGGCCGATGCCTATGCCGCCGGCGCAAGCGACAGCGGGCACAAGATAGAGCGCCTCGAGCTCGCGACGATCGACATTCCGTTCCTGCGCTCGCGCGCCGAGTGGACCGACGGCACCCCGCCCCCCGACATCGCCGCGGCGCAACAGGCGATCCGCCGGGCCGAGCACCTCGTCATTCTCTATCCGCTCTGGCTCGGCGACGTGCCCGCGCTGCTCAAGGCGTTTCTCGAGCAGGTGGCGCGGCCCGGATTTGCGCTGGCCGAAGGGACGATGCCGCGCCCCTTGCTGACGGGACGATCGGCGCGGCTGGTGGTGACGATGGGGATGCCGGCGTTTTTCTATCGCTTCTACTACGCCGCGCACAGCGTGAAGAGCTTCGAGCGCAACATCCTCAAGCTGGTGGGGATCGACCCGGTCGAGCACACGCTGATCGGCAATGTCGAGGGCGACACCGAAACCCGCAAGGAATGGCTCGACCGGCTGTTCAACCTCGGCACCGCGGGCGCCTGAGCCGCCTTGCCGAATGAAACGGCACGGACCGCCCTCGGCGCTGGCATTCCTGCGCGACACGATCGGCGGCGATGAGCACCCGCCGCAGCTGACCGGCGGAATCGTCGCGGCATCGATCGTCCCCGGACACAAAAAACCGCGCCACGGGGCGCGGTCCCTTGCGATCGGCGGACGGACCGCTGCTGGCCGACCGCCCGATCGACCGGCTTACATCTTGAAGCGCATCCCCAGGCGGAAGGTGCGGCCAAGCATGTCGTACAGCGCAGGGTTCGAGAAGAAGGGCGACAGCGCCGGATCGCGGTTGAGCAGGTTGTCGACCTTGAAATAGGCGGTGACGTCCTCGGTCACGTTCAGCGTGCCGCCGATGTCGAGATAGAAGGCGCCGGGGACGAAATTCTGGTCGATCGTCGGGGCGTTCGAGGTCGAAACCGGGCACGAGCCCGCTTCGCACACGACATAGTTCGCACCGATCTTGCCGTCGCTGAACCAGCGTTCCTGCACCAGCAGCGAGAAATTATCGTTCTCGTAGCTTTGCGTCGCCAGCCACTTCCAATCGGGGGTGTTGCCCAGGTTCACGCCTGCGCTGTCGGCCGGCACGGTGTTAGGCAAACCGGTATCGGTGATGAACTCGCGCACATGCGTCGCCAGCGCGCGAACCGAGAAGCTGCCCGGCAGGCCGAGCGGCTGGACCCAGCGATAGCCCGCTTCGATATCGAAGCCGCTGGTCTTGATCGACGCCAGGTTGAAGGCCTGGACGTTGATGAAGTTCGGGCCGTTGGTGTTGTTCAGGTTGAACGCGCTGCACGTCTCGGGAACCAGCCCCTGGAAGCACAGATCGACGATCTGGCCGGCGCCGATGCTCGAAATGACGTCGTCGATCTTGATCGAATAATAATCGACCGAGACGCTGAACCCCGGCAGCCAGGATGCGCCCGACAGCGCGATCCCCAAATTGGTGTTGCGTGCGATTTCGGGCCGCAGCTCGGTGTTCCCGATCGAGTTCTGCAGCGCCAGGATGTTGCGGTTCTGGAACGGATCGAAGAAATTGGGCAGCGTCGTCGTGACCGGCGCCGCGAACAGCTCGGACAAATTGGGCGCGCGGACGTCGCGCGAGGTCACGCCGCGGATGCGCAGCCCGTCGATCGGCAGATCCCAGGTGCCGCCGATCTTCCACGTCCAGACGGTGCCCGAGGTCGAGTAATCGGTGATGCGCGCCGCGCCGTTGATGTTCGCACGCCCCATCGCGTCCGAATTGATGACGGGAAGGTCGAGCTCGAGATAGGCTTCCTTGACGCCATAGGCGCCGTTGCCGTTCTTGTAGTTGCCCGCATACCAGTTGTTACCGTCGGCGAGCAGGACCGGGTCGAAGGGGTAGTCGGCATTGTTGGGCGTATTGGTGATGCCCGCGCCATAGGGATCGGCTTCGACGCGGTAGAATTCGTGGCGGAACTCGGCACCGAACGCGACCGACAACGGTCCTGCCCACAGATCGACCGGCGAGCCCGAGAAGTTCACCCCGATCACGTCCTGCGACAGTCGCGTCCGCTGATAGGGTCCCTGTTCGGGCTGGACATAGCGCAGCGCCGCCTCGGACGGATTGCCGCCGATGATGTTGAGCGGCTGGCAACCGCTCGCGCGCGCTGCGGCGCTGCGGCACACGATCGCGCCGTTCAGCATCACCGCGTCGATCGCCTGGTTGAAGCGGTTCGACAGCAGGATGTTGTCGACATCGATATCGGCATAGGTCGTGCCGTGCTGGTAATAGATGTCGTAATTCCAGTCGCTGCCGCCCACCGGCAGCGCGCCCTTGATACCGACGACGCCGCGATACTGGCGGCGGTCGGTCGAAACCTGGGTGTTGCCGAGTGCTGCGTTGCTGGTGCCATAGCGGAAGCTGGTGATGCCCGCGGTCGCGCATTGTGCGCTCACCGACGCAGGCACGAACGGGTTCGCGCACTGGATCGTGAGGTTGGGGCGGTTCTGGCCGTTGATCGGCTGGTTGTTGGTCTTCACCTGGCTGACGCTCAGCGACAGATAGACCTCGTTGTTGGGCAGGAAATCGAAGCCCAGCCGGCCATAGCTGTTCATCCGCTCGATGCCCGACTTGAGCGAACGCCCAGCATCTACGTTGCCCGAAAGATCGCCGCCTTCGCAGAAGCCGGCGAAGCATCCGATGACGGTCCCCGCGGCATTGCCCGAGGGTACGCCGTTCGATCCGTAATCAAACTCGAACGGGCTGCCCGATTGATCGAAGGCGATGCCTTGCAGCGGGCCGGCGGTGATCAAACCATATTTGGTAAAGCCGATCGACTGCGCGAAATCGCGGATCACATATTGCGGCGATCCGTCGTTGAGCACGCCGCGGTTGACCAACGTTCGCTGGGTGTACCAGTCGCGACCATTGGCAAGGTCGATGCCGAACTCGCCCGGCCCGACGCCTGCTTCGTCGGCATATTCGGTGCTGACGACCAGATGCAGGCGATCTTCCATGAAGCTGGTGCCCGCCGCGAGCTGGACTAGGACCGATTCGTCATCGCCATAATCGGTGATGCTGCCCTGGACGTTCCCCTTGACGCCCTTGAACCGGGTGTCGGTGATGAAGTTGACGACACCGCCGACCGCATCGGAGCCATAGGATGCCGACGCGCCGCCGTTGACGATGTCGACGCGCTTGATCAGCAGCTGCGGGAACAGGCTGACGTCGGGCGAACCGGTGACGTTGGCACCGACGACGCGCTGGCCGTCGAGCAGCGTCAGCGTGCGGATCGCGCCGACGCCGCGAAGCGAGAACGAGCTGAGCCCCTGCGCGCCGCTCGAGGTGCTGAAGGTGTTGACCTGCGTACCGCTCGAACCCTGGAGCGAGGGAAGCTGCGACACGGTGGTGAAGATGTTGGGCTGGGCGTTGGCTTCGATCTGCGCGTCGCCGATCACCGTCGTGGGGGTCGGGGCGTTGAAGCCGCTCGAGACGATGCGCGAACCGGTAACGACGACGTCCTGCACCGACGCAGCGCTGTCGGCTTCGGCCTGCGCGGGAAGCGCCGTTTCGTCGGGAGCGGCGGGCGCGGCCTCTTGCGCCATCGCCGGCGTCGCGAGGCAGCACGCAATCGCCAGAACGCTCGCGAACCGAATATGCGCCGTCGCGCGGCCTGACCCATTAACGCCGTTTCGCATCACATCATCTCCCGGATTGATATCGACATTTATCGTGCTCGCGACGGGCCGCGCCCCTTCCTCAGGGTGCGCAGACCGCCGCTTGCCGTAAGCGAATTTCTATCCGCATTGGATTAGATGTCTGAGAAAAGATTTCAAGCGGTTTTTAACAAATCGTATCTGATTTGATTTATTGACCACGAGATACTATAGCATATGCTTTTTACTTCGGTATACTGGTCTATTAGTCAATAGAGTGGGACTATATGAGCCATAACGATATGTTTCTGACTATCGGTGGACTACCGGTCTGGACATTTTAACAGACGCTTCGTGCGTATTATTTGCCGATCCTGCGGAATCGCCCAAAGAGATTTCGGAGTCAGGTTCGCGCATCTGCCATCCACCCTTCGCATATTGTCCGACAACCTACCGGGTCCGCCCCGCCAATCGCCTCCCAAGCGACCCCCTGTCGCGATCGCACTGGCCGCGACCTACGATTCGCTGAATTTTGCAAGATGGTCGAAAGGGTGTGCGTTGGGCAGGCACAGGTCCGCTGCGGCCCCTTTCGCAGGAGAATAATATCCTATAGGTCATGTATAGATACTTGTTACGAAGCGAAACGACGATGCGGCAGACCTATAACGACCCCAATGCGCTGGTGGACGGCGCCGCGCCGCGCCCGCGGGGCGCCCGGCCCTCGGCCGGCCCGACGATGGTCATGCAGGCTTATGACCACCTGCTCACCGCGCTGATGACGCTGCAGATCGCCCCCGGCGAGCGGATCGCGATCGATCAGGTCGCGCGCCGGTTGAATATATCGCAGACCCCGATCCGCGAAGCGCTCAGCCAGCTCGAAGCCGAGAAGATGGTCTGCAAGGTGCCCAATATCGGCTATCGCGCCAGCCCGCAGATGACCCGCGACGAAGTCCGCGACCTCTATACGCTGCGCCAGCTGATCGAGCCCTATGCCGCCGCGCGCGCCGCCGAAGCGATCACCGAGGAGGCGATCGACGTGCTGCGAACGATCGACCGCGACATGTCGAGCGTCGTCGACGGCGATTCGAGCGCCTATCCACGCTTCGCCGAGGCCGATGACCGGCTGCACCGGTTGATCGCGACGCTCAGCGGCAACCGGCTGATCGCCGAGACCGTCGAGCGCCTCCACGCCCATCTCAACATCTTCCGCGTGCTGTATCGCACCAACGCCCCCACCGAGGCGGCGGCCGAGCATCGAATCATCATCGACGCGCTCGTCGCGCGCGACTCGGGCGCCGCCGAACGCGCGGTGCTCGAACATCTCGAACGCTCGCAGCAGCGGATGGACAGCGTGCTTGCCGAGAACGAGGAAGCCGCACCGGCGTAACCGCCGATGATCGCTTGACACACCCCGCTCACCCCCATAGTTCGAATCGTATAGGATACGAAAATAGGGAGAGGGCGATGCGGCGATCACAGCTGCGGCCTGTTGGCATGATAGCCGTCGCGGTCACGCTTTGCATGGCGCAAGCCACTGCGCGTGCCGAAACGGTCGTTCTCGAACATTTCACGTTGATCGACGGTAAAGGCTCGGTGCCGCAGCGCGATCGGTCGCTGGTCATGGTCGACGGGCGGATCACGCAAGTCGGCCCCGCCAGCCGGATCCGGGCCCCGCGCGGCGCCAAGCGCGAAAATCTGCGCGGCGCCTTCGTGATGCCCGGCCTGATCGACGCCCACGTCCATCTCGGGCTGGTCGACGGGATCGACCAGAACTTCACCAAATATTACGACGGCGACAATATCGAGCAGCAATTGAAGCTGTACGCTGCCTATGGCGTGACCTCGGTCTACACGCTCGGCACCGACGGCGACGACATCCACCGCGTCATCGCCGATCAGCGCCGCATCGGCCGGATCGACAGCGCCCGCGCCTTCACCTCGGGCCGCGGCGTCGTGTTCAAGGGCAGCTATGGCGGCGTCCCCGGGCTCGAACAATCGGTCGCCACCCCTGCCGAAGCGCAGGCGATGGTCCAGCGCGAAGTCGCCAAGGGCGATGATTTCGTGAAGTTGTGGGTCGATGACGAGTTCGGCGACTTGGCCGACCGGATGCCCAATTCGATCAGCAAGCCGACGATCGATACCGCGCACCAGCTCGGCAAGAAGGCGGTGGCGCACATCTTCTACCACGACAACGCGACCGCGCTGGTCGGCCAGGATGTCGATGGCTTTATGCACCAGGTACGCGACCGCGCGGTCGATCCTGCGCTTCTCACGTCGATGAAGGCGAAGGATGTGTGGCAGATCGCCTCGACGCTTAGCCGCGAGGCGTCGTTCACCTACAAGCTGCTGCCCTTCGTCGACGAGCCCTTCTTCTCGCGCGGCGTCGCCCCCGCGACGATCGCCGCGCTCAAAAGCCCCGAGCGCCAGCAGCGGTTGGCAACGGGCAAGCATTTCGCCAAATACCCCGCCGCACTGCGCAACGCGTCGGCCAATTTCGGCACGATGGCCAAGGCCGGCGTTACCTATGGCATGGGCACCGATAGCGGCCCGACCGCGCGCTTTCCCGGCTATTTCGCGCATTGGGAATTGGAGTTGATGGTCAAGGCCGGGGTGACCCCGCTGCAGGCGCTGACCGCGGCGACGGGCACCAATGCACGCTTCCTGGACGCACGCGACATCGGCACCGTCGAAAAGGGCAAATGGGCCGACCTGCTGGTACTCAACCGCGATCCGACCGCCGATATCCGCAACACCCGCGCGATCCGCACCGTCTATGTCGCGGGGCGCAAATTGCCGACGATCTGGCAGACCTGCGTCGGCCGCCCCGCCGACGCCTGCGGCGAGGCGCCGAAATGAACACCCCCCTCACCGCCGATGAGACGCTCGCCACCGAGTCCGCCCAGCGCCCGACGCGCACGCGGCATGTCGTCCTGTGGATGACGGTGCTCGCCTATCTGATCACGTATATGGACCGCGTCGTCATCTCGACCGCGGCGCCCTCGATCCAGGAAGAGTTCGGCTTTTCGCTGGTCACGATGGGGTGGATCTTCGCTTCGTTCCAGATCGCCTATGCGCTGTTCCAGATCCCCGGCGGTTGGCTTGGCGATCGCTTCGGCCCGCGCCGGGCGCTGACCGGGGTCGTGCTGTGGTGGTCGATGTTCACAGCGGCGACCGCGCTGACCTGGTCGGCGGGATCGATGATGGTTTCGCGCTTCCTGTTCGGCATGGGCGAGGCGGGCGCCTTCCCGATCGCCACGCGTTCGCTGTCGCGCTGGACCCTGCCCGGCGAGCGTGGCTGGGCGCAGGGGCTGACGCATGCCGGCGCGCGGCTGGGCGGCGCGATCACCCCGGTATTCGTCGCGCTGTTGATCGTCAGCTTCGGCTGGCGGATGCCCTTCGTTGCGTTTGCGTTGATCGGCGTCGCCTGGGCGGGGCTGTGGTTCTGGTTCTATCGCGACACCCCGCGCGAGCATCGCTCGGTCAACGCCGCCGAACTCGCGCTGATCGAGGGCGAACTCGGCCAGGGCAAGCCGCGCAGCAGCGTTCCCTGGCGCAAGCTGCTCGCGCAGCCGCAGCTGTGGACGCTGTCGGCGATGTATTTCTGCTACGCCTATTGCATCAACATCTTCCTGACCTGGTTCCCCAAATATCTCCACGACGCGCGCGGCTATGACCTGGCGATGATGGGGCTGTTCGCGAGCATGCCGCTGATGGCGGGGGTAGTCGGCGACTTGGCCGGCGGCTGGAGCTCGGACCGGCTCGTCAAGCGCGGCGCGGGGCTCAAGATGGCGCGCCGCGTGGTGGCGATCATCGGCTTCCTGATCGCCGCCGCGATGATCCCGCTCGCTGCTTCGATCGAAGCACCGATCGCGAGCATCCTGTGCTTCTGCGTCGCGCTGTTCGGGCTCGAACTGACCGTCGGCGTCTCGTGGGCGGTCACGCTCGACATCGGCGGCGAATATGCCGGTTCGGTGTCGGCGGTGATGAACACGCTCGGCAATATCGGCGCGGCGATCGCGGCGGCGGTGACCGGTTATATCGTCAGCGCGAGCGGGTGGTTCGCGGCGTTCGCGGTGCTCGCGGTGCTGTGCCTGATCGCCGCCGCGTTGTTCCTGCGGATCGACGCATCGCGCCCGCTCTATGTCGAAGGACCCCCTGCGCCATGACCGACCACAAGCTCACCGACCGTCGGACGCTGCTGAAGTTCGCAGGGCTGGGCATGGGCGCCGCAGCGGTGCCGGGTACGCTCGGCGCACAGCAGACCGACCCCGTCGCGCAGACCGGCGCCAATCCGGTGCCGCCATCGGGCGGCCATGCCGGCCACGCCATGGCGGGGCGCACCCCTGCCCCTGCGACCGACGCGGCACCCGCGGGCTATATGTTCCTCGACACCGAAGAGGCGGCGTTCGTCGAAGCCTTTGTCGACACGCTGATCCCCGCCGACGAATTGTCCGCCAAGGGCAGCGAGCTCGGCGTCGCGACCTTCATCGATCGCCAATTATATTCGGCCTGGGGCCAGGGCCGGACGATGTACCTGCAAGGCCCGTTCGTCGAGGGAACCCCCGAGCAGGGGTACCAGTCGGCGCTGACGCCTGCCGATATCGTGCGGCTCGGCATCGCCGAGGCGAATGCGGTGGTCCGCAACACCTATGCCGACAACAGCTTCGATACCGTCACCGATGCCGAGCGCGTGGCGATCGTCACCGCGCTCGAGGCCGACAAGATCGCGCTCGAGGTGGTGCCGACGCCGGTCTTCTTCCGGATGCTCTTCCAGCTCGCGATGGACGGCTTCTTCGCCGATCCGCTGTATGGCGGGAACAAGGGCAAGGCGTCGTGGAAGCTGCTGGGCTATCCCGGAGTCGGCGAAATGTATTCGGACAAGATCGCCGAATGGCGCAACAAGCCGTTCCGCGTCGAGGAACCCATGTCGATCCAGGATTTCGGTTGATGGCAGTCAAGCTTCCCCCCGTCGATGTGGTGATCGTAGGGTCGGGCTGGACCGGCGGAATCGTCGCCAAGGAACTGGCGCCGACGGGCCTCAAGGTCGTGATGCTCGAACGCGGCCGGTTCCAGGACACCAGCCCCGATTTCGCCGCGCCGCAATCGCACGACGCGCTCAAATATTCGCGCCGGCTCGAACTAGCGCAGGATCTGTCGAAGGAGACGGTGACCTTCCGCAACGACGCCAGCCAGACCGCGCTGCCGATGCGGCAATATGGCTTCTTCATCCCCGGCACGAATGTCGGCGGATCGGGCGCGCATTGGTCGGGGCTCACCTGGCGCTGGTCCGAATGGGAACATCGGATGCTGTCGGGCACGGTCGAGAAATATGGGCGGTCGATCATCCCGTCGGACATGCACCTGCAGGACTGGCCGATCGCCTATAAGGACATCGAGCCCTATTACGACCGGTTCGAGAAGGTCTGCGGCATTTCGGGCAAGGCGGGCAATCTGCGCGGCAAGATCCAGCCCGGCGGCAACCCGTTCGAGGCGCCGCGCCGCAACGAATTCCCGCTGCCGCCGATGACCGCGGCGCAGAGCATGGTGATGTTCGAGGCGGCGACCAAGAATCTGGGGTACAACCCCTTCCCCATCCCCACCGCCAATTGTTCGGGCGATTATGTGAACCCCGACGGCGTGGCGCTGGGCCAGTGCCATTATTGCGGCCACTGCACCAATTACGGGTGCGAGGCGAACGCCAAGGCGAGCCCGCATTTCACGATGATCCCGCTGGCGCGCAAGAACCGCAATTTCGAGCTGCGCACCAATTCGATGGTGATGAAGGTCAACCTCGACAGCGAGGGTAAGCGCGCGACCGGCGTCACCTATGTCGACGCGCGCGGGCGCGAATATGAGCAGCCCGCCGATTTGGTGGTGCTCGGCGCCTTCGTTACCGGCAACGTCCAGCTGATGCTGTATTCGGGGATCGGCAAGCCCTATGACGCGCAGAGCAATACCGGCGTGGTGGGGCGCAACTACGCCTTCCAGAGCCTGGGCGGCGCGCGCGTCGAGGTGCCGCGCGACACCTTCATCAACCCGTTCATGGGATCCGGCGCGCTCGGCACCTGGATCGACGATTGGAACGGGGATAACTTCGACTTCGGCAAGGCGGGCTATATCGCCGGCGGTGGCATCAGCGCGGGCCAGAACAGCGGCGATCCGCTGAACTATCACCCGACGGGTCCTGGCCAACCGCGCTGGGGTGCCGGGTGGAAGAAGGCGATGGCCGATGGCTATCAGCATTCGACCGGGGTCGGGTTCCAGGGCGCGGTGATGTCGTACCGGCAGAACTTCCTCGATCTCGATCCCACCTATCGCGATGCCTGGGGCCGGCCGCTGCTGCGCGTCACCTTCGACTGGCAGGCCAACGAACAGAAGATCATCGCCGCAAATACCGCGATCTGCCAGCAGATCGCCGCCGAGATGAGCGGCAAGAAGGCTTCGGCCACGCCGGCACCGGGACGGCTGATCCCCGGGCGGCGCTTCTCATCGGTGCCGTATCAGACGTCGCACAATACCGGCGGCGCGGTGTTCGGCGACGATCCGCGCACCAGTGCGGTCAACAAATATTGCCAGTCGTGGGACGTGCCCAATGTGTTCGTGCTGGGCGCAAGCGCGCTGCCGCAAAATGCCGGACGCAACCCGACCGGCCCGGTCGGCGCGCTCGCCTTCTGGGCCGCCGACGCCATCACCAACCGATATCTGAAGCGCCCCGGGCGCCTAGTATAGCGAGTACAGAATATGATGATCCGTATGTCGATTGCCTGCGCCGCGATGGCCGTCGCGACGCTGGGCGCTGCCGCGGCGACCGCGCTGCCGGTGGCACCGCCGGGCGATGCCGCCAAGGGCAAGACCGTCTTCGCGCGCTGCGCCGCGTGCCATTCGGTAGTGCCGGGCAAGAAGGGGGTCGGCCCCAGCCTGGCGGGGGTCGTCGGGCGTCCTGCCGCGGCGATGCCGGGCTATAGCTATTCGGCCGCGCTCAAGAATTCGAAGCTGGTGTGGAACGATGCGACGATCGCGCGCTTTGTCGCTGGGCCGTCGAAGCTGGTGCCGGGCACCAAGATGATGGCGCCGCCCGTGACCAAACCCGAAGATCAGGCGAACCTCGTCGCCTATCTCAAGACCGTGGGAAGCAAGTGACCCAGCCCCTATCGCTTTTCGGTGCGGCACGGCTGCCGCGGACGATCCTGTTCGGGCGCGGCCAGCGCGGCGCGCTCGGATCGACCAGTGCGCGGCTGGGGCGTCGCGCCTTGGTGGTCACCGATGGCCGCCAGGCGGCGCAACCGGTGTTCGCCGAGATCCTCGCCGATCTGGCGGCGCACGGCGTCACCACCCAGGTGTTCGACGGCGTCATTCCCGACCTGCCGGTCGAATCGATCGAAACCTGCATCGATGCGGCGCGCGATTTCGCGCCCGATCTGGTGATCGCGATCGGCGGCGGCAGCGCGATGGACCATGCCAAGATTGTCGCGGTGCTGCTGGCGCATGGCGGCAAGGTGAGCGACTATTATGGCGAGTTCGCGGTGCCCGGCCCCGTCCTGCCGCTGATCGCGGTGCCGACCACTGCGGGTACCGGCTCGGAGGCGACGCCGGTCGCGGTGGTCGCCGATACCGGGCGCGGCACCAAAGTCGGCGTGGCGAGCCCGTATCTGATCCCCGAGGTCGCGATCTGCGATCCCGACCTGACCGTGTCGTGCCCGCCGTCGCTCACCGCGATCTCGGGCGCCGATGCGCTGACGCATGCGATCGAATCCTTCACCACGGCGCCGCGCACTGGCGATGCGATGCTGACCGAGCAGCATGTGTTCGTCGGCAAGAACGCGCTGTCGGACCATTTTGCCAAGCTGGCGATCGCCAATCTGTTCAAGTTCCTCGAGCGCGCCTGGCGCGACGGCAACGACATCGAAGCGCGCGAGGGGGTCATGCTCGCGTCGCTCACCGCGGGCTGCGCGTTCGGCACTGCGGGGACGGCGGCGGCGCATGCGTTGCAATATCCGATCGGCAATTTGACGCACACCGCGCACGGCGCGGGGGTCGCGGCGCTGATCCCCTTCGTGATGCAGTTTAACCGCCCCGCCTGCGCCGAAGCCTTCGCCGAGTTGGCGACGCTGGTCGGACTGCCCGACGGCAGCGTCGAGGAACGATCGCAGGCGTTCATCGAAGCCGTCGCGGCGCTGCTCGCCTCGATCGGCATCCCCAAATCGCTTGCCGAGTTGGGCTTGCGCGAAGACCAGCAGGAATTCGTCGCCGAACATTCGCTCGACGCCGCCCGGCTCATCAAGAACAACCCGCGCCCGCTCGACCTGACCGCGATGCGCGCGATCACGCAGGCAGCCTATGCCGGCGAGCGCCACCGCCTTGTCGCCATCTGACGGAACCCGATCATGACCGCTAACAGCTTCGCCCCCGCCGGGCAGACCGGCCCCTTCGCGATCCCCACCGAGTTGTTGATCGGCGAGCATTGGGCGCCCGCCGCCTCGGGCAAGCGGATCGACGTCGTCAATCCGTCGAGCGGCGAGGTGCTGACCTCGATCGCCGATGGCGGGGTCGACGAGGCGATCGCCACCGTCGATGCCGCCGATGCGGCGGCCGCGGGCTGGGCCGCGACGCCGCCGCGCAAGCGCGCCGAAATCCTGCTCGCCTGTTTCCACGCGATGATGGCGCAGCAGGAGTGGCTGGCGCAGATCATCTCGCTCGAGAACGGCAAGGCGCTGACCGACGCGCGCGGCGAGGTCGCCTATGCCGCCGAATTCTTCCGCTGGTATGCCGAAGAGGCGGTGCGCATCAACGGCGAGCTGACGATGGCGCCATCGGGCGCCAACCGGATCATGGTGCAATATCAGCCGATCGGCATCGCACTGCTGATCACGCCGTGGAATTTCCCCGCAGCGATGGCGACGCGCAAGATCGCGCCCGCGCTGGCGGCGGGCTGTACCTGCATCCTCAAGCCCGCCGAGGAAACCCCGCTGACCGCGCTGGCGGTGGCCGAGATCATGCGCCGCGCGGGCGTGCCTGCGGGCGTGGTCAACGTGTTCAACACCAGCGATCCCGGCCCTGCGTGCAGCGCGATGCTGCACGACCCGCGGGTGCGCAAATTGTCGTTCACCGGGTCGACCGAGGTCGGCCGCATCCTGCTGCGCGAAGCCGCCGACCAGGTCATCAGCTCGTCGATGGAGCTGGGCGGCAACGCGCCGTTCCTGGTGCTCGACGACGCCGATCTCGACGAAGCGATCGAGGGGGCGATGGTCGCCAAGATGCGCAACGCGGGCGAAGCCTGCACCGCGGCCAACCGTTTCTATGTCCAGCGCGGAATCCATGACGCGTTCGTGGCCAAGCTGTGCGAGCGGATGGGGGCGCTGACGGTCGGCGCAGGGACCGACGCAGCGACCCAGTGCGGCGCGATGATCAACCAGGAGTCGATCGACAAGATCGAGCGGCTGGTCGCCGACGCGGTCGATCGCGGCGCCGAGGTGCGGCTGGGCGGCAAGACGCTCGACCGGCCGGGCTTCTTTTACCCGCCATCGGTGATCGCCAATGTCCAGCCGGGCTCGGAAATCCTCGGCACCGAGGTGTTCGGCCCGGTCGCGGCGGTGATGGCGTTCGACGATGTCGACGAAGCCGTCGCGCTCGCCAACGCCACCGAATATGGGCTGGCGGCCTATGTCTATACCGGCGATCTCAAGCGCGGATTGCAGCTGGCCGAGCGGATCGAATGCGGGATGGTCGCGGTCAATCGCGGGCTGGTGTCCGACGCCGCCGCGCCGTTCGGCGGGATGAAGCAGAGCGGCCTCGGCCGCGAGGGCGCGCACCACGGCATGCTCGAATATTGCGAGGCGAAGTATATCGCGGTGAGCTGGTAACGGGGGGAGGTCAGCCAATAGCCGTCACCCCGGACTTGGTCCGGCGTCCACCGCGCAGCAACCACTGCCGCCGCGGGGGGCAAGCTGGGCCCCGCACCAAGTCCGGGGTGACGGCAGGGGTGGTTAGCGCCCCTCCCAATCGGGTAGGCGCTTGGTCTTCGCGAGGAAATCGGCCACCCCGCGGCGGAAGTCGGCACTGCCATAGACTTCGCCGACCAGCGCTTCGATCGCGGGCAGGTCGCCGAAGGTCATCCGGCGGATCGTTTCCTTGGTCGTGCGCGTCGTCAGTGGCGCATTCTCCGCCGCGCGCGCGCATAATGCCGCCAATTCGCCGTCGATCGCGCCGCGTTCGACCAGCTTGAGCAGGAAGCCGCTCGCGAGCAATTGCTCGGCGGTCAGCATCTCGCCCAGCAGCACCATCCGCTTGGCGAATTGCACCCCCACCGCGCCGCCGACCCGCGCGACGCTCGCCGCCGACAGGCAATTGCCGATCGTCCGCCCGATCGGCGAGCCGAACTTGGCGTCGGGGGTGGCGATGCGGAAGTCGCAGGCGCTGGCGATGTTGATTCCGCCGCCGACCGCCCATCCCTCGATCGCGGCGATCGTCGTGCACGGAATCGCGTCGATCGCGCCCATGCACTCGTCGATGCCGCGCTCATAGTCGATGCCTTGTTCGCCGGTGGTGAAGTCGGCGAATTTGGAAATGTCGGTGCCCGAGATGAACGCCTTGCCGCCGACGCCGCGAAAGGTGACGACACGGACCGATGGATCGGCTGCGACCCCGAGCGCGACGTCGCGCAAATCGAACCACATCTGTCCGGTCAGCGCATTGTGCGCTGAGGGGTTGTCGAAGCGGACGTGCAGTGCGGCCCCGTCGCGGGTGGTGGTGATCTGCCCCACGCTCATTCGGCTGCCTCGCTCGGCGCGGCGAGCAGCCCGCGATCGACCAGTTCCTGGCGGATCGCGGCCGAATGTTCGTTGAGCAAGGGCGGCGGCAGCCGCACTTCCTGCGGGGTGCCGCGCATCTTCACCGGGAAGCCCAGTGCCTTGAACTCGCCTTCGACCGGGTGCGGGATCATCTGCACCATGTCGCGCGCGACCGCCTGTTCGCTTTCGACCGCCTCGCCATAATCGAGGATCGGTGCGGCGGGGACGCCCGCCGCCAGCATCGCGTCGATCCATTGCTGCTTGGTGCGCGTCAGGAAGGTGGGCGCGAGAGCGTCGATGAGGATCTGGCGGTTCTGCACTCGCGCGGCATTGGTAGAATAGCGCGCATCCTCCTGCAGCTCGGGGCGACCGATCACCCCCAGGAAGGTGAGCCACAGCCCCTGGTTCGCTGCGCCGATGACGAACCAGCCGTCGGATGCCTGCACCGCCTGATACGGCGCCGACATGCGGTTGGCCGAGCCGATCGGGGTCGGCGCCTTGCCGGTGCCCCACAACTCGGTGGTCTCCCAGATCGACAGCCCCATCGCCGCCTCGAGCAGCGACGCGTCGATATATTGCCCCTTGCCGCTCGCCTGCCGGCCGATGATCGCGCTGAGGATCGCATAGGCGCTGAACAGCCCGGCGCCGAGATCGGCGACCGCGATCGAATTCTTGGCGGGCTCCATGCCGGGGAAGCCGTTCGAGCTGAGGATTCCCGACATCGCCTGCGCGATCAGGTCGAAGCCCGGGCGCTGCGCCCAGGGGCCGGTCTGGCCGAAGCCCGAGATGCTGGCATAGACCAGCCGCGGATTGATCGCCGCGAGCGTATCGTAATCGATCCCCAACCGTGCCGCGACGCCGGGCCGGGCATTCTCGACCAGGATGTCGGCGGTCTTGACCAGCGCGTAGAGCACTTCGCGGTCGGCATCGTCCTTCAGGTTCAGCGTGATGCTGCGCTTGTTGCGGTTGAGCGCCAGGAAGCCCGGGCTATCCTCGCCCTTCAACCGGAACCCCATCGAGTGCCGCGTCGAATCGCCGGTCTTGGGCGGTTCGATCTTGATGACATCGGCGCCCATGTCGCCCAGCATCATGCAGCAGAACGGCCCTGCCATCACCTGCGATATGTCGAGCACGCGCAGGCCCGAAAGTGGCAAAGTGGACATCGACAAACCTCTCCTCATCGCAGCTTAAAACTGCCGTAGATCATATTGTATATGATTTATAGCCGGTCTATCGATGGGCGCAACGCGATTTGCCGCCGGGCCCGAACCGGAAAAGCAGACGAAGTGGAGAGATGCCTTGCCCCTGCCAATGCCCATGCCATTGCTGCGACCTTCCCGCGCCCTGTTGTCCGGCGCATCCCTTGCCATGGCCTTGGCCGCACTCCCCGCGCTAGCACAGCAAAAAGGCGACTGGGCCAGCTATGGCCGCGACGAGGGCCATGCCCGGCACTCGCCGCTGACCGCGATCAAGCCCGCCAATGTCAGCAAACTCAAGAAGCTGTGGTCGTATCACATGCGCCCCGCCGGGGTGACCGCCGATTCGATCCCGATGCCCGACGGCGTACCCGAACGCTTCAAGACCGGCTTCTCCGCGTCCGAAGCGACGCCGCTGGTGGTCGACGGGACGATGTATCTGTCGACCCCCTATCGCCGTGTCGTCGCGCTCGATGCCGCGACGGGCAAGGAACGCTGGGTGTTCAATTTCCCCGGCAACGACCAGGCATCGACGCGCGGCGTCGCCTATTGGCCGGGCGACGGCAAGACCGGCGCGCGGATCGTCTTCGGGACGCGGACGGGCAAGCTCTATGCGCTCGACGCCAAGACCGGCCAGCCCGCCGCCGGGTTCGGCGAGGCGGGCGCGGTCAACATGAAGACCCCCGAGGTGATGAACGGCACGCGCGCCCCGCTGGGGATGAGCAGCCCGCCGGCGGTCTACAAGAACCTGATCATCACCGGGTCGCGCGTCCAGGAAATGCCGGCCAAGGGCGCGGCGGGCGACGTCCGCGCCTGGGACGCGGTGACGGGCAAGCTCGCCTGGACCTTCCACACCATTCCGCAGCCGGGTGAGGCCAATTTCGGCACCTGGGAGGGCGATAGCTGGAAAGGGCGATCGGGCAACAATGTGTGGACCTTCGTCGTCGTCGACGACCAGCGCGGCATCGCCTATCTGCCCGTGGGCGCGCCGACCTTCGATCGCTGGGGTGGCGATCGCAAAGGCATGAACCTGTATGGCAATTCGATCGTCGCGGTCGAAGCCGCAACGGGCAAATATCTCTGGCATTTCCAGACGATGCACCACGACATCTGGGACGTCGATCTGCCCGCTGCAACGCTGATCGACGTCAAGCGCGACGGCAAGACGATCCCCGCGATCGCGGTGATGAACAAGACCGCGATCATGTTCATCCTCGATCGCGTGACCGGCAAGCCGCTGTACGACGTCAAGGAAGTACCCGTCCCAACCGACACCGACGTGCCGGGCGAGCAGCCCTGGCCGACCCAGCCGATGCCCGCCAAGCCCGCGCCGCTCAGTCGCCTCACGTTCAGCATGGACGAGATGGTGACGGCGCCCGCGTCGCTTCGCGCGACCTGCGACAAGATCGTCGCCGACATGGGGGTGGTCGCGAGCAAGGCGTTCCAGCCGCTGCGCGCCGATTCGGCGGTGGCGTTCTTCCCCGGCAGCTTCGGCGGCATCGACTGGGGCGGCGGATCGTTCGATCCCGCGACCGGGCTGTATGTGGTCAACATCAACAACCTCGCCAGTCCGCAGCAGATGGAGAAGCAGCCCGATGGCAGCTGGGGCCTGAAGGGCGGCTATGCCTATTTCCTCGATCCCGAGACGGGCAATCCGTGCAGCAAGCCGCCTTGGGGCGAGCTCGTCGCGGTCAACGTCAACAGCGGCGACATTGTGTGGCGCAGCGTGCTCGGCGCGAACGAGGACCCCGCGCTCAAGGATGCTGGCGGGATCAGCGCGGGCGGGCCGATCACCACCGCGAGCGGGCTGACCTTCATCGGCGCGACGCGCGATTCGATGATCCGCGCATTCGAGACGCGGACGGGCAAGTTGCTGTGGTCCGACAAGCTACCCGCATCGAACTACGGCACGCCGATGACCTTCGCGATGAAGGATGGCCGCCAAGCGGTCGGCGTGGTCGCGACCGGCGGCTTCGCATTCCAGGCGGCGACGGCCGATGAAGTCGTCGTCTATACCCTGCCATGAGGTACCCCATGCTTATCCCCAAAATCGCATTGCCGCTGCTCGCGCTAGCCCTTGGCGGCCTCGGCACTGCGCTGGCCGGGCAGCAAAGCACCGCGGCCCCGCCCCCGCCCGGCCCCGGGCTCGAGCTGATCAACGAGCGTTGCGGCTATTGCCATTCGACGGCACAGGTGACCGATGTCCGCAAGACGCCCGCGGCCTGGGCAGCGACGGTGCAATCGATGATAGACCGCGGCGCCGAACTCGAGCCCGAGGAGCAGAAGATCATGGTCGACTATCTCGCCGCGCATCGCGCCGCGCCGGTGGACGCCGCGGCGGCAGCGCGCTGATGCCGCTCTACGCGATCGACGGCACCGCGCCGCAGGTGCCCGACGACAGCTGGGTCGCGCCATCGGCCGACGTGATCGGCGATGTCCGGCTGGGGCATGAGGTGGGTATCTGGTTCGGCGCGGTGATCCGCGCCGACAACACCCCGATCGTGCTGGGCGACCGCACCAATGTGCAGGAAGGGTGCATGCTCCACTCTGATCCTGGGGTGCCGCTCAGCGTCGGCGAGGATTGCACGATCGGCCATCACGCGATCCTGCACGGCTGCACGATCGGCAACCGCGTGTTGGTCGGCATGGGCGCGACGGTACTCAACAACGCGGTGATCGGCGACGATTGCCTGGTCGGCGCGGGGGCGCTGGTGACCGAGGGGAAGAGCTTCCCCCCCGGCAGCCTGATCATCGGATCGCCCGCCAAGGTGGCGCGCGAGCTGTCGCCCGAGGCGATCGCGGCGCTGCGGCTGTCGGCGGCGGGCTATGCCGCGCGCCAAGCGCATTTCAAGCGCAGCCTGACGCGCATCGACTGAGCCGGTCGAGGGCGGCATCGCTGCCGCCCTCGCGGCTTAGCGGGCAAAGCGCGGGAGCGCGCCGACGCCCTTGATCGGTACGCGATAGATGCTCGTCGACGCGGTGATCCACAGCGCGTCGCCCTGCTCGCCGAACGCGAGGTTCGCCGCGGTCTCGGGCATGTGGATCCGCCCGAGCGTCTTGCCCGCGGGCGAGAAGATCCAGATCCCCCCCGGCCCGGTCGCCCAGACATTGCCGCGCAGATCGACCTTGAGCCCGTCCGCCCCGCCGCCCGGCCCCTTGGGAAAGGCGAAGAAGCTGCGCCGGTCGGACACCGCGCCGTCGCGCGCGACCTTGTAGGCGAAGATCGTCGCCTGCCCGTAATCGGCGATGTAGAGCGTGTCGCCCTTGGGCGAGAGCCCGATCCCGTTGGGCAGCTTCAGATCGGTGATCACCGCTTCGAGCTTGCCGCCAGCGTAGCGGAACACCGGGTTATTCGGCAGCTCCTTCTTGGGATCCTTGTCCATCCCGTTGAACAGCCCGAAGGGCGGATCGGTGAACCACAAGGCACCGTCGGGGGCGTAGACCAGGTCGTTGGGACTGTTGAGCCGCTTGCCCTGATAGGCCGAAAGGAAGGGCGTGACCTTGCCCGCGGCATCGACGCGGACGATTTGCCGCGCGCCCATCTGCGCCATCAGCACGCTGCCGTCGCGATCGGGGATAAGCCCATTCGATCCGATGCTCGCGCCCGCGGGCGGGTTGGCAAGGCCGCCCGAATTGGCGAGCAGCTCGGTCACCTTGCCGGCGCGATCGACCGTGCGCAATTTGTCGCCGACCACGTCGGAGAACCATAATTTCCCGTCATGCCACAGCGGCCCTTCGGTGAAGCCGAAACCGGTGGCGACGCGCTCGATCGGCGCATCGGCGGCGATCAGCGTGTCGAGCGCAGGATCGATCCGCTCGATCCGCGCGGTGCGTGCGGGCTCCTGCGCAGCGGCTGGGGCAAGCACTGAGAACGCCGCAACGACGGCGGTAGCGATGGGACGCATCGGCAGGCTCCTCAAACGGCGTCGGTGAGCAGGACCAGATAGTCCCGGTTGAGCACGGTATTCTCGATCAGCGGCCAGACCTGCTGGTGGAGATCGGACCCCGCCCACACCTGGCGCTGCTCCTCGCTCTCATAGGTCAGCTGGAAGCGATAGTTGATGCCCGGCGCGAGTGCGGGGCCGCCCTGGATGACGTTGCGCAGCTTGAGCATCTTGAGATCGAGGAAGCCGCGCCCGCGATAGCTTTCGGCGGCGGGGCGGAAGCGGCGGTGGAAATGATCGAGCATCTCGGCTTCGCGCGCGGGGTCGATCGCCAGGTCGCAATAGAGCACGATCGGTTTCCGCGCGGCGGGCTTCGCCGCGCCCTGCGGCATCGCGGCGGTGGCGGCCCCGGTGCCGGCGCCGATGCCGGCAAGCGCCAGCAGCTTCAGTAGATTTCGTCGTTGCATGGGCATTCCTCTCCTCAGCGCGGCCGTTGCTGGCGCGCGACATAGTCGGCCTTGGTGGCCAGATCCTCGGCGATGCCGATCACCATCAATTCGAGCGGCGCGGCACCGGTGGCGCGGATCGCGCGCGCTTGCCCGATATTGACGGGCACCGCGTCCCCCGCAGTGATTGGCGCAGTCTCGCCCGCCACCGTCACTTCGCCCGCGCCCGACACGACATAGAGGACTTCGCTCATTCCCGGGATGTACGCGCTGCCGACGCTGGCGCCGGGCGGCACGACCAGGTGATCGACGAAGCTCCAGGCGGTCGAGAAGACCGTCGGCTCGAGCGCGCGGCGATAGCGCACCGTGCCGGTGCCGCCGTCCATCGCCGCGACGGGCTTGAGCAGCGCGCGGTCGAGCCGCAGCGAGACGAACTGCGGGATTCGATCAAGCGTAGCGTTGTCGAGCGGGTCGTTCAGGTCGAACTTGTCGTACGCCTTGGCCAAGCCGACGTTGATGTTGAGCCATTGGAGCGGCTTGTCGGTGGCGTTGTAGATGCCGTGCGCATGCCCCAGCAGATCGGGCACCGCCGCCGGCCCAGCGAGCGTCGCGGTACGCCCGTCGATCGTGAACTGCGCTTCGCCGTCAAGGATGACGAACATCTCTTCGCCCTGGTGGTGATAATGCTGGCCGATGCCGCTTTTGGGCAGGATCACCCCGCGATGGACGAACACCAGGTTGCTGCGCACCGCATCGGCGCCGAGCAACGGCTGGAACTGCATCTTCCCAGCGCCCTCATGCACCGCGCGAAGCTCGCGCATCTTGGCCGGGTCGGTACGGCCGATCCGCTGCGCCAGCGTTTGCGCGGCGGCGGGTGCCGCCAGCTGCGCGATCGCCAACGACGCCAGCACGAGTGTCGAACCCAGAGTCGAACGCCGCATCCACCCCTCCCCTATTTGTGCCTGTCCGGCCTTTACGCGCCAGTATAACCAGCATAGATACGAATCATATAGGATATTTCGCGACACAACGCGAGGACTGGGGAGGTAGATCATGGTGGCGGGCAAACGCTCCCGGGTACGCGTGCAGCTGGTGTTCCTGCTGTTCATGATCAGCGCGGTCGCCTTCCTCGATCGCACCAACATCTCGGTCGCGGGCGTCCAGATGCGCCAGGAATATGGCATCGACCAGACTCGGCTCGGCTGGGTCTTCAGTGCGTTCCTGCTCGGCTATGCCGCGTTCCAGGTGCCCGCCGGTTGGCTCGCCGCGCGCTACGGCCCGCGCAAGCTGCTGACCTGGGCATTGGTGTGGTGGGGGCTGTTCAGCGTCGCCACCGCCTTGGTGCCGCCCGACGGCCAGAACGCGATCCTGATGCTGGTGATCGTCCGCTTCGCGCTCGGGATCGGCGAGGCGGCGGTCTATCCCTCGAGCAGCCAGTTCATCTCGCGCTGGGTGCCGGTGCAGGAGCGCGGCAAGGCCAACGGGCTGATCTTCGCGGGAGTCGGCGCCGGGTCGGGGCTGACCCCGCCGCTGATCACCGCGGTGATCCTGTTCGCCGGCTGGCGCGCGTCCTTCTATGTCTGCGCCGCGATCGGCCTGATCGTCGCCGCGATCTGGTACGCGATGGCGCGCGACCGGCCCGAGGAGCATGACCGCGTCGATGCCGCGGAGCTAGCGCATATCAAGGCGGGCCTGCCCGCGGCGTCGCTCGGCGCGCAGGTGGCGATCCCGTGGAAGGCGATCCTGTCGAGCCGCAACGTTTGGGGGCTGTTCCTGAGCTATTTCGCGTTCGGCTATGTCATCTGGATCTTCTTCAGCTGGTTCTTCATCTACCTCGCCGAAGCGCGCGGGCTCGACCTCAAGTCGAGCGCGATCTTCGGCATGGCGCCCTTCCTGGCGATGACCGCGGGGTGCCTGCTCGGCGGCGTGCTCAACGATGCGATTTCGAAGCGGCGCGGGCTGTATGCCGGGCGATCGGGGCTGGCGATGGTCGCGTTCGTGCTGACCGGCATCTTCCTGCTGATCGGCTCGCGCGTCGACAATGCGCCGCTGGCGGTGCTGGTGCTCGCGATGGGTGGCGGCGCGATCTATCTGTCGCAGAGCAGCTTTTGGTCGGCGGCGGCGGACATTGCCGGGCAGCATACCGGGGTCGTGTCGGGGCTGATGAACGTCGGCTGCCAATTGGGCGGGGCGATCACCTCGTCGCTCACCCCCTGGATCGCGGCGCAATATGGCTGGGTCGCCGCGTTTGGCACCGGCGCTGCGATCGTGCTGGTCGGCACGATCGCCTGGGCGGTGGTCGATCCGCGCCGCCCGATCGAGCCCGCCGCATCCGACTCCGCCGATCCCGACATCGCGCTGGCGACGGTGTGAGCCCGGCCACGATATCCAGAGACCCGAACAACGGTCCGGTACTTAGGAGAGACTTGTGAAGCGCAATAACATCTACCTGATCATCGGCGCGATGCTGCTGCCGACCGCCGTCGCGGCTTCGGCGCAGACCAATCCTGCGCAGCCGCAGGCCGCGCGCCCCGCCCCGCCGCCGCCGCTCGCCGCCTGGGTGCCCAAGAAGACGCCCTACACGCCGTGGCGCGCGCCCAATCGCCCGCGCTGGCAGCTCGCCGACGCCAAGGCGATGCACCGCGGCAAGGCCAGCTGGACCCAGCCGATCGTCCGCAACAAGGACCTGGTCGCCGACTGGCACCAGCTGGCGCCCGGGCAGAAGACGCCGTCGCTCGCTTATTCGGACAACCGCACCGCGATCATCGTATGGGAAGGCGAAGTGCGCGTCAGCCTCGACGGCCAGCCATCCTTCACCGCGCGCAAGGGGTTCGAGATCGACATCCCCTTCCGCATTCCCTTCACGATCGAGACGCTCGGCAGCCAGCCCGCGCTGTATTTCCAGATCAACGCGGCGAGCGACATGCCGCTCTATCCGCTCGACACGACAACCGCCGCGCCCAAGGCGGCGGGCTGGGTCTATGATCGCCGCATCGTCACCGGTGGCCCGGGCCCGATCGGCGAGCGCGGCAAGCCCTTCCTCGATTATTATGGCGACGTCGTCGAAGGCGGCGCGCGCGCCAGCGCCTTCATCGCCGACCAGCATCTGTTCGTGAACAACATCCGCGGCCGCGCCACCCCCACCCCGCCCGCGTCGAACCTGGGGCATTTCCACGTCGGCTATGACGAATTCTGGTTCGTGATGGAGGGCAATGTGACGCTGCAGGTCGAAGGTCAGCGGGTGTTCACCGCGGCCGCGGGCGACGTCATCTCGGCACCACAGGGCCATTGGCATCGCGCGAGCTTCGGCGGACCCGAAGGGCAGATGGGCACCCGCGTTGCGGTCAATCCCTATCCATCGGGCGGCCATGCCTACACGATGGAATCGCAGGGCCGGCAATAGGCGCAGCGCCGGATTTCCTTGCTTAACTCGGACAATTTGGCTTTCTTGCGCGCGACGGTGCCCCGGCGGGAGCGCATCGCGACCGAATTGGGGAGGGCAATTTGCCGAAGCTGAACTCGAAGGCCAACCGCACGTGACGCGCGCCGGCGACCAGCCGACGCGGCGTGCGCTGCTCAAAGGATCGGTCGGCGCGTCGGCGGTGCTCGCGCTGCCCGAGGCGCTGGCCCGGCCGGCGCAACCGACACCGCGCGCCGACCGGCTCTGGTACGAAGCCCCCGCGACCGAATGGACGCAGGCGCTGCCGATCGGCAACGGCAGGTTGGGAGCGATGGTGTTCGGCGGTGTCGCGAGCGAGCGGCTGCAGCTCAACGAAGATACCTTGTGGGCGGGCGGGCCCTATGACCCGGTCAATCCCGATGCCAAGGCGGCGCTGCCCGAGGTCCGCGCGCTGATCGCCGCGGGGCGCCATGCCGAGGCGCAGGCGCTTGCCAACCAGCGGGTGATGGCCAAGCCGCTGAAGCAGATGCCCTACCAGACGGTGGGCGACCTCGAACTGCGGATGCCGCTGGGCGAACCCTCGGCCTATCGCCGCGAGCTCGACCTCGATGCGGCGATGGCGACCACCAGCTTCACCGCGGGCGGGGTCGACTATGTCCGGCGGGTGATCGCCTCGCCGACGCGGCAGGTGATCGCGGTGCAGCTTACAGCGGATCGGCGCGGCGCGATCGACCTCGACATCGCGCTGACCACCCCGCACGCCGCCACCGTGGCAGCGCAGGGCGACCGGCTGGTGCTGACCGGCGTCAACGGCACCGCTGAAGGGATACCGGGTGCGCTGCGCTTCGCAGCGCAGGTTCGCGTCGTGCCGGGCGGCGGCGAGTTGACGCGTGAGGGCGCCAAGCTGCGCGTGCGCGGCGCCGATACCGTCACCATCCTGGTCGCGATCGCCACCAGCTTTCGCCGCTTCGACGACGTCGGCGGCGATCCGCAAGCGATCGTCGCCGCGCAGATCGCCGATGCTTCGACCCGCCCGTTCGAACGGCTGGCCGACGAGACCGCGGTCGAACATCGCAGGCTCTATCGCCGGGTCGCGCTCGATCTGGGCGACAGCCCCGGCGCCGCCTTGCCCACCGACAAGCGCATCATCGCCGCGCAGCAGCGCGACGATCCGGCGCTGGCGGCGCTCTATTTCGCCTATGCCCGCTATCTGCTGATCTGTTCGTCACGGCCGGGCACCCAGCCGGCGAACCTGCAGGGCATCTGGAACGACAGCAACAAGCCCGCCTGGGAATCGAAATACACGATCAACATCAATACCGAGATGAACTACTGGCCCGCCGAGCCGCTGGCGCTGCCCGAATGCGTCGAGCCGCTGGTGGCGATGGTGCGCGATCTCGCGGTGACCGGGGCGAAGACCGCGCGCGCAATGTACGGCGCGCGCGGATGGGTGACGCATCACAATACCGATCTGTGGCGCGCGACCGCGCCGATCGACGGCGCGCAATGGGGGCTGTGGCCGACCGGCGGCGCGTGGCTATGCACGCATCTGTGGGACCATTACGACTATAGCCGCGACCCGGCGTTCCTCGATTCGATCTATCCGCTGCTGCAGGGCGCCTGCATGTTCTTCCTCGACACGCTGGTGACCGATCCGGCGAGCGGGCGGCTGATGACCAGCCCGTCGATCTCGCCCGAGAACGAGCATCACAAGGGGGTGGCGGTGTGCGCCGGGCCGGCAATGGACCAGCAAATCCTGCGCGACCTGTTCGACCAGACCGCACGCGCCGCCGCGATCCTGGGCCGTGACGCCGATTTCGCGCGTGAAATTCAGGCGGCGCGCGCGCGGCTCGCGCCCGATCGGATCGGCGCGCAGGGCCAGTTGCAGGAGTGGCAGGAAGATTGGGACGCGGGGGCGCCCGAACCGCTGCATCGCCACGTCTCGCATTTGTACGGCCTGTTCCCCAGCGCGCAGATCGACCTCGATCGCACGCCTGCGCTCGCCGCGGCAGCGCGTCGCACGCTCGAACAGCGCGGCGACGAGGCGACCGGATGGGCGACGGCATGGCGCATCAATCTGTGGGCGCGGCTGCGCGACGGCGAGCATGCGCATAGCATCCTTCGCTTCCTGCTCGGCCCCCAGCGCACCTATCCCAACATGTTCGACGCGCACCCGCCCTTCCAGATCGACGGCAATTTCGGCGGCGCGCGCGCAATCGCCGAGATGCTGATGCAGAGCGAGGGCGAGGTGATCCATGCGCTCCCCGCGCTCCCCGCCGCATGGCCGCAGGGCGGCGTCAGCGGCCTTCGCGCGCGCGGCGGCTGCCGCGTCGATCTGGCGTGGCGGGCGGGCAAGCTCGATCGGCTGACGCTGGTCGCAGACCGGCCGGGCAAATGGACGGTGCGGCTGGGAAGCGAGCGGCGCGAGATCGAACTGGCAGCGAAGGAGCGGGTCACGCTGACCGGCGCGCGGCTGATGCGGCAATGAAGCAACGAGGGGGACGGACGATGCGACCGACGATGAAGACCGGATTGGCGATGAGCGCGGCGCTGCTCGGGCTGTGCCTGACGGCGCCGGCACAGGCGCAGGTGGATACCAAGAAGCTGGCGGCGGTGCCCGGCGCCCGCGCGGTGACGGTCGATCGGATCAAGGTCCGCTCGGCGGCGATCGAGGGCAATCTGGAAGGCGAAAGCATCGATCGCGACGTGCTGGTGGTGCTGCCCCCCGGCTATGCCGCCAACCCCACGCGCCGCTACCGCGTGCTCTACGCGCTGCACGGCTATTCGATCGGTGCCGAGCAATGGACCAAGGAAATCCAGGTGCCGCAGGCGATCGAAGGCGCCTTCGCCAAGGGCGCGGGCGAGATGATCGTCGTCTTCCCCGACAGCAAGACCGTCCACAACGGATCGATGTATTCGAGCTCGGTCACCACCGGCGATTTCGAGGCGTTCATCGCGCGCGATCTGGTCGCCTATGTCGACGCCAACTATCGCACGATCGCCGATCGCCGCAGCCGCGGCCTGGCGGGGCATTCGATGGGCGGATACGGCACCACGCGGATCGGCTTCAAGCATCCCGACGTCTTCGGCGCGCTCTACATGATGAGCCCGTGCTGCCTGTCGCCGCGCAATGCCGCGACGATCGATCCGGCGGCGATGGCGGCGCTCGAGAACGTCAAGACGCCCGCGGACTCGGCGAAGCTGCCCTTCATGTTGCGCGCGACCCTGGCGAGTGCGGCGGCTTGGTCGCCCAATCCGACGCGCGCGCCGCTCTATCTCGACTTGCCGGTCAAGGACGGCAAAGTGCAGCCCGACGTGCTCGCGCGCTGGGCCGCCAACGCGCCGCTGGCGATGCTCGACCAATATGTCGGCAATCTGCGTCGCTATGCCGCGATCGCGATCGACGTCGGGGATCGCGACGGGCTGAAGGACGATGCCGCCAAGCTCCACGCCGCGCTCGATCGCTACGGCATCGCCAACAGCTTCCAGATCTATTCGGGCGACCATGTCAGCCATGTCGCCGAACGCTTCCAGGATCATGTGATGCCCTTCTTTTCGAAGCATCTGACGGAGACCCAGCCGTGACCATCAGGACCAACCGCCTGTGGCTTATCGCGGTATTGCCGGTGATGCTGGCAGCGGCGCCCGATGCGCCGCGCGCACCGGTTTCCCCTGCCCCCGCAGCCGCCGCCGATCCGCTGGCCCCCAGCGGTCGCTGGTCGGCGAATACCGACGGCCAGGCAGCGGTGCCGCCGATGGGGTGGAACAGCTGGAACGCCTTCAACAGCGACATCGACGAGGAGAAGGTCCTCGCATCGGCGCGCGTGCTGGTCGATACCGGGCTGTCGCGGCTGGGCTATCGCTACGTCAACATCGACGATGGCTGGTGGCTCAAGCGGCGGCAGACCGATGGCCGGCTGGTGATCCGTTCGGACAAGTTCCCCTCGGCGGGCAAGCCCGGCAGCACCGACACCAGCTTCCGCCCCTTCACCGACAAGATCCACGCGATGGGGCTGAAGGCGGGGATCTATTCGGACATCGGCCGCAACAGCTGCGGCCAGATCTACACCCCCGATTTCAAGAACCAGCCCGAAGGCAGCGTGCAGGAGCGCGAAGTGGGGCTGTACGGCCATGTCGACCAGGACATCGGCCTGTTCTTCCGCGAATGGGGGTTCGATTTCATCAAGGTCGATGGTTGCGGCGTGCGCGGATTGCCCGCCGATGCCGAACGCGTGCGCAGCGGCATGTATCGCGCGCTGCCGCCGATCATCGACATGCAGTCGCTCGGCCGCACCGATGTCGGCGCGGTCAAGGCGCTGTACCAGTCGGTCGGCACTGCGCTCCAGCGCCACCGGCCCGGCGGCGACTATGTCTTTTCGCTGTGCCTGTGGGGATCGGCCGATGTCCGCGCCTGGGGCAAGGATATGGGCAACAGCTCGCGCACCAGCGACGACATCTCGCCGCACTGGGGGCGGATGCTCACCAACCTCGACACCGCGATCACCCGCCCGCTCTACGCGCATCCGGGATCGTGGAACGATGCCGACATGCTGTATGTCGGCACCGGCGATTTCGATGCCGATCATCTGACCGAGGCGCGGTCGCACTTCTCGCTTTGGGCGATGATCAACTCGCCGCTCATCATCGGCTATGACCTGCGCAAGCTGACCGCGGCGCAGCGCACGATCTTCGGCAACGCGCAGATCGTCGCGCTGAACCAGGATCCGGCGGGCAACCAAGCGGTGATCGCCTATCAGTCCGAGGATGTGCAGTTCCTGGTCAAGACACTCGCCGACGGCGGCAAGGCGGTGGCGTTGTTCAACCGCAGCGCCGAACCGGCAGAAGTGCATTTGACCGCCGCGCAGCTCAAATATCGCGAGGATGCGCCGGTCGCGCTGACCGACCTGTGGAGCGGCAAGCGCAGCAGCTTCACCGGCGAACAGGCCTTCAAACTGGCGCCGCACGAAACCCTGGTGTTCCGCACCAGCGGTACCCGGCGGCTGCCGAACGGGCTGTTCCTTTCGGAGCAGCCGGGCAACGTCAATCCGGCGGTCGACGGCGTCGTCGCGCCGCGCGTCGATCCGACGATCCACCAGTCGGTCACGCATTGGCGCGGCACGCGGGGGCCCGGCGAGCATGCGCAATATTCGGGCTGGGGCGGCGCGCAGGCCGATCGCGCGGTTTATGGCCAGGTGCTTCGCGTCGCGGCGCGCAACTACGATACCGGGCTCGGCGTGCTGACGGGATCGCGGATGGAGGTGCGCAACAACGGCTTCGCGCGCTTCACCGCGTCGGTAGGCGTCGACGATTCGAGCGATGCGGCGACCGCCGGCGTCCGCTTCGAAGTCTATGGCGACGGCAAGTTGCTCGCGCGGTCGCGACCGATGCGCTTCGGCGAGGCGGCGCAACCGCTCAGCGCCGATGTGAAGGGCGTGCGGATCGTCGAACTCGTCGCGCGCGCCACCGGCGGCGACGCGCGCAACCCCGCCGCGGTGGTGTGGGCCGATGCGGCGATGGTGCGCTGATGCGCCGCACGCTCAAGGCCGCCTCGGCCGCGCTCGCGCTGGTCGCCGCCACCGCCGGCCCCGCGCAGGAACGACGCACCCCGCCCGCAGCCCCGGCGCAAGCGGCGGCGATCCCGGTATCGATCGCGGTCGACGCTGGTAGCCCCGACGCGCCGGTCGATCCGGTGTGGCGCTTCTTCGGCGCCGACGAGCCCAATTACGCGACGATGAAGGACGGGCGAACGACGCTGGCGACGCTCGGCGCGCTGGCGCCCGACCGCGTCTATTTCCGCACGCACAATTTGCTGACGACGGGCGACGGCACCGCGGCGCTCAAATGGGGATCGACCAACGCCTATACCGAGGATGCGCAGGGGCGTCCGCGTTACGACTGGACGATCGTCGACCGCATCTTCGACACCTATCGCGAACGCGGGGTGAAGCCCTATGTCGAGATCGGCTTCATGCCCGAGGCGCTGTCGTCGAAGCCCAGGCCCTATCAGCATGACTGGCGCCCGGGCAGCGGCAGCCTGCGCACCGGCTGGGCCTATCCGCCGACCGACTATGCCAAATGGGAAGAACTGATCTTCCAATGGGTGTTGCATTGCGTCGAGCGCTATGGCCGCGCCGAAGTCGCCAGCTGGTATTTCCAGACCTGGAACGAGCCCAATCTGCCGCAATATTATTGGGGCGGCACCCAGGCCGAATTCTTCCGGCTGCACGATTCGGCGATCCGCGGCGTGCGCCGGGCGCTGCCCGAAGCGCGCGTCGGCGGGCCCGACATCGCCGGCGCGGGGGACCAATATCTCACCGCCTTCATGCAGCATGTGAAGCAGGCGGGCACCCCCACCGACTTCGTGTCGTTCCACGCCAAGGGCAATCCCGAACTGGTGGGCGAAGGCGCAGGGCAATATGTCCGGATGGGGCTGGCGACCCAGCTCAAGGCTGCCGAGAACGAATATGCGCAGATCGCCGCCGATCCGGTGTTCCGGAAGAAACCGATCATCATCGGCGAGGCCGATCCGGAGGGCTGCGCGGCATGCCAGGGGCCAGCCAACGCCTATCGCAACGGCACGATGTATTCGAGCTACACCGTCGCCTCGTTCGTGCGGTTGCAGCAATTGGCGCAGCGGCGCGGGCTGAACCTGGAGGGTATCCTCACCTGGGCGTTCGAATTCGAGGACCAGGCGCCCTTTGCGGGGTTCCGCCAGCTCACCTCGGGCGGAATCGACCTGCCGGTGATGAACGTCTTCAAGATGTTCGCGATGCTGAAAGGGCGCGTGGTGCCCGCGGTCTCCGATCAACAACGCGCGCTCGACGACGTGCTCGCCAATGGCGTGCGCGGCGCGCCCGATATCGGCAGCATCGCCGCGATCGACGGCAATCGGCTGGCAATGCTGGTCTGGCATTATCATGACGACGACCGCCCCGGCCCCGACGCCGCGGTTCGCCTCGCGATCGCCAACCTGCCCGCCGCGCTGCGCAGCAATCCGCGCGTGACGCAATATCGCGTCGATCGCACGCACTCGAACAGCTATGCCGCGTGGCTGAACATGGGGTCGCCGCTGGCGCCGACCAATCCGCAGCGCGCCGAATTGCTCAAGGCGGGCGAGCTGGCGAGCATCGCCGGCCCGTCGATCACGATGCAGCGAAACGGCGCGACGCTCGACCTCACGCTGCCGCGTACCGGCGTATCGCTGATCGTGCTGGAATCGGGGAAATAGTCGCAAGCACCGGGGCGCGTCGATCGCGCCCCGGTAGCCTCTGGCGGCTCAGTCGCCGGTCAGGATGCGATCGACCAGCTGCTTGACGCTGGGAACGAAACCGTTCGAATAGAACGGGTCCTTCTTGAAGTTATACGCATTGTGCCCGGCGAACATCAGGTTTTGCTCGACGGGGCCGTCATGCGCGATGTCCTGCAGCGTCTTTTGGATGCAGAAGCTGCGCGGATCGGCGAGCCGGCCGGTCGAATTGGTCTCGGTGTCCTTCCACGACGAGAAGGCGCAGTGGCTGAGGCAGCCCATGCAATCGGCTTGGTCCTTGCGGATCACGCCCTTTTCCTCGGGCGTCACGAACACCAGCGTATTGTCGGGGGTCTTGAGCGCGTCGGTGAAGCCGAGGCCGAACCATTCGCGCGCGCGCAGCAGGTCGTTGCGGGTGACCCAGAAATTCTTTCCCTTCACGCCGACGTCGAGCTGGAACACATGGTCGCCGGCTTCCTGCGTCGAGAAGGCGATCTGCCGCTCCGATCGCATCTCTAGGTTGCGCAGGAACGGGTTGCGCACTGCCGAGGAATAAAAGCCGGTGGGCGAGAAGCGGTGGAGAAGCACGTCGCCGGGCTCGAGCCCCATCAGCCGCGCCTTCCACCCCTCGGGGATCGGGCTTTCCTGCGTCAGCAGCGGACGGGTGCCGTATTGGAAGGCGATCGCACCCAGTTCGTCATTGTCGATCCAGTCGCTCCAGTCGCGCAGATACCAGACGCCGCCCGCCATCACGATCGGGGTGCTGTCGGGAATGCCGCCTTCGCGCATGACGTCGCGCAGCGCCTTCACGCGCGGATAGGGATCCTGCGGCTTGAGCGGGTCTTCGGCGTTCGACAGCCCGTTATGCCCGCCGGCGAGCCAGGGATCCTCGTACACCACCGCCGCCAGCCATTCGGCGGCCTTCGAATAGGCACGCTTCCACAGCGCGTTGAACGCGCGGCCCGAGCTGACGATCGGCAGGTAATGGACGTTGTACGACGCCGCGATCTCGCTGAGCTTGTAGGGCATCCCCGCGCCGCAGGTGACGCCCGCCACCTTGCCGCGGGTACGATCGAGCACGCCGTGCAGGATGCGCTGCGCGCCGCCCATTTCCCACAGCACGTTGATGTTGATCGCGCCCTTGCCGTCGGCGATCTCATAAGCACGCTCGACCTGCTGGACCGCGCCTTCGATCGCATATTCGATCAGCTCTTCGTGGCGTTCGCGGCGCGTGAGCGCGCGATAGACCTGCGGGATGATCTTGCCGTCGGGGTCGTAGCTGTCGGCGTTGACCGCGCTCACGGTGCCGATGCCACCGGCAGCGGCCCAGGCGCCTGCCGATGCATGGTTGGTAGCGGCTACCCCTTTTCCACCCTCGACCAGAGGCCAAACCTCGCGGCCATTATACACGATCGGCGACAGGCCTTTGAACAAAACTTCCTCCAGGCGATATATCTGCGCGCAAAATACCGGGCGCGCGTTAGCGGGACCAGCCGAGGCTGGCGAGTTAAAGTTACGGTCCTAACACACCCGGGCGACGCATCGCCGCGCTATATAAATCGCGATACGCGGCGATCATTGCCTGTTCGTCGAACAATTGCGCGGCCTTGATCCGGTTGGCGTTGCCGATCCGCGCGCGAAGCTCGGGGTTCTGCACCAGGATCGCCAGCCGATCGCGCAGATGCACCTCATGCCGATCGGGACTGATATAGGGCAGGTTCTCCTCCGAGACCATGTGGCGGATGTCGCCGACATCGGGCGCGACCACCGGCAAGCCGGTCGCCATCGCCTCGATCACCGAAATCGGTTGCTGCTCGCTCTGCGACGACAGCGCGAAAACGTCGAACAGCCCCATATATTTGTGCGGATCGCGCAGGAAGCCGGGCAGGTGGACGCGGTCCTCCATGAACATCGCCTCGGCCGCATCGACGATCGTCTGGCGCTCGGGTCCCTCGCCGACGATCACCAATTCGGTGTCGAGCGGGATGCCGCCGACCGCGCGCACCAGCAGCGGCAGGTCCTTGACCGGACGCAGCCCCGCAAGCGTGCCGACCACCGGACGGCGCCCCTTGGGGCGGAAGCCGGGAATCGCGTTGCGCTTGGGCTCGACATAATAATTGGCGAGCGCGATGCCGTTGGGAATGCGGTGCACCCGCTCGCGCGGCTGTTTCCAGATCTTGAGCGCGATGTCTTCGAGCCGGTGCGAGGGCACCACCATCGCATGCGCCACCCCCATCGCCATCCGGCGATAGGCGTTGCGCATCCGGTTGAGCCCCTTGGCCTCGTCGCTGTTGAAGCCGTCTTCGTGATGCACCACCGGCGGCGCGCCCTTGGGGAAGACGCGCTTGGCCATCACCCCGTCGATCGCGCCCCAATTATAGGTCAGCACCAGATCGAAGCGGCGCATGAAGCCGGCAATCGCGTCGTAGCGCGCGACCGAGGGCTTGCCGGTGAGCGGCGGCGGGTCTTGCGCGATCTCGTACGCGATCCCCGGCGCGATCGCCGCGCGCGCACCGAGCTCGCCCGGCATACCCGACACGATCGTGTGCCGCGCGGCGGGGCCGAACGCGTTCATCAACCGCACCGCGCGCGCCTCCTTGCCGCCGAGCGCGAAGGACGAATGGAGGTGGAGGATATGGACGGGCGCGGTCAAAGCAGCAGGTCGGGGGCTTCTTCCCCCCTCCCGCTTGCGGGAGGGGCCGGGGGTGGGACTAAATCTGCACCGGGCACGCCGCCTGAGGCCTGGCCCACCCCTAACCCCTCCCGCAAGCGGGAGGGGGACTGGATTGTAGCCAGCAGCCGATCAATCCCCGCCACCGCCTCGGGTTCATCCAGCGTCGGCGCATGCCCCGTTGCCGGCACCGTCACCAACTCCCCCTGCGGCAATTCGGCGAGCATCCGCTCGGCCACCCCCGCCGCCAATATGTCCGACGCCTCGCCGCGCACCAGTAGCGTCGGCACCTGCTTCAGCTGGCGGAAGGCGCCCCACATATCGGGGCCAGCCTCGTTGCCCGGCAGGCGGAACGGCTCGGCGATCTTCATGTCGTAATCGGGGACGATCCGCCCGCCCGAGGTGAGCTTGTACAGCCGCTTGGCCATCACCAGCCATTGTTCGATGCCATATTCGGGATAGACGTCGGCATTATGCTCTGCGATCGTCCGCGCGGCGTGCATCCAAGTGGGATATTGCGACGATTTGCCGACATAGCCGCGGATCCGCGCCAGCCCGCGCGGGTCGAGCTCGGGGCCGACATCGTTGAGCAGCGCGCCTGCCAGCTTCGGCCGCCCCGCCGCCGCGAGCAGCATCGTCAGGATGCCGCCGAGCGAGGTGCCGAACGCGATCACGCTATCGAGTGCAAGTTCGTCGACCAGCCGGCCGATATCCTGCAGATAGGTCAGCGGCACATAGGTCATCGGATCGCGCGCATAGGCGCTTTCGCCGCGCCCGCGCAGATCGACCGCGATCACCCGCCATTCGCCCGCGAGCCGTTCGGCGACGCCCTCGAAATCGCGCGCGTTGCGCGTGAGGCCGGGGATACACAGGATCGCGGGCCGGTCGGCTGGACCGGCATAGTCGCGATAATGCAGGCGGAGCCCGTCATTCGACCACCAATAGGCATCGGTGTAGCGGGCAAGGTTGCGCGAAGCGGCCATCGCCACCCATATCGCCGGATGGCCGATGACACGCAAGCACGACCCGAACGCGCGATCCTCGAACTGGGCGACGCGTTCTACGATCCGGTACAGGGCGCCGACTTTCCGCAGACGATATTGCGCTTCCGCAACGATCGCGCTGCCGCCGGCATAGGCCTGGATCGCTGGAGCGATGCCAACTGGATCGCGCATCTCGCCCGCTTCCCGCCGCTGCCGGGCAGCCTCGATACCCCGCTGGCGCTGCGCTATCACGGGCATCAGTTCCGGCAATATAATCCCGATATCGGCGACGGGCGCGGGTTCCTCTACGCGCAGCTGCGCGACGATGCCGGGCGGCTGATGGACCTGGGCACCAAGGGATCGGGACAGACGCCGTGGAGCCGCTTCGGCGACGGGCGGCTGACGCTCAAGGGCGCGGTGCGCGAAATCCTAGCGACCGAGATGCTCGAGGCGCTCGGCGTCGAAACCTCGCGCACCTTGTCGGTGATCGAGACCGGCGAGGCGCTCGAACGCGGCGACGAGCCCTCGCCCACCCGCTCGGCGGTGCTCGTGCGCCTCAGCCACGGGCATATCCGCATCGGCACCTTCCAGCGGCTCGCCTATCTGCGCGACGCCGAGCATATGGAGGCGCTGGTCGCCTATGTGCTGCGCCATTACTATGGCGAGGATGTAGGCGACGATGGCCCTGCCCGGTTGCTCGGCCATGTCGTCGACCGCACCGCGCGGCTGGCGGCGAGCTACATGGCGGCGGGGTTCGTCCACGGCGTGCTCAACACCGACAATATCAACGTCACCGGCGAAAGCTTCGATTACGGCCCGTGGCGTTTCGCGCAAAGCTGGGACCCGAGCTTCACCGCCGCCTATTTCGACCATGCCGGGCTCTACGCCTTCGGTCGCCAGCCCGAGGCGATCCACTGGAACTGCATGCAGCTCGCGGTCGCGCTGCGCACCGTCAGTGAAGCGCCGCCGCTGATTGCTCAGCTCGATCGCTTCGCCGAGCGCTACCGGATCGAGATCGTGCGCGCGATGCTGTGGCGGTTGGGGGTGATGCCTCTCGATGATGCCAGCGATGCGGCACTGGTCGAGGCACTCGAACAGGCGCTGGTCACGGGCGGTACGGCGATCGATCCGTTCTTCCACGACAGCTTCGGCGGAACGGTGCCCGACCAGTATGGCGAAGGCTTTGCCGGGGTTCGCGAATTGCTGGCGCGCTACACCCCGCGCAAGCCGCGCGATCATGCGCATTGGGCCGACCCCGCCTGCGGAATGCCGATCGAGGAGGTCGAGGCGTTATGGGCGGCAATCGACGAGCGTGACGATTGGGCGCCGCTCCACGCCAAGGTCGCCGCGATCCGGGCGATGGGCGAAGCGCTGGCGTGAGCCGCGAACCACTGCGCTGGCAACGCGCCGCGATTTGCGGCACAAGCCGGCCAGAAGCAGCGATTGCCAGATAAAGAAGGCGTGCGAGTGGCCGGACAGGACCTTTTTTCGACCGAGCCGGCGACCGGCGCAGTGCTGTGGCAGGGGGTGGCGGGCGATGCCGATGCCGAGGTCGCCGCCGCGCGCGCCGGCTGGTCCGAATGGGCCGCGCGTCCGCTCGCCTTCCGCATCGAGACGCTGCGCCGCTTCGCCAATGTCGTGCGCAGCAAGCACGAAGCCTTTGCCGACCTGATCGCGCGCGAGACCGGCAAGCCGCTCTGGGAAGCGCGTACCGAAGTCGACACTGTAGTCGCCAAGGTCGATATTTCGGTCACCGCCTTTTCCGAGCGCACCGGGCAGCGCCGGATCGAAGCGCAGATGGGCGCGCGGCTGGCGCTGCGCCACAAGCCGCATGGCGTGCTCGCGGTGCTTGGTCCGTATAATTTCCCCGCGCATCTGCCCAACGGCCACATCGTCCCCGCGCTGCTCGCGGGCAATGCGGTGGTGTTCAAGCCGTCGGAAAAGACCCCCGCGGTCGGCGCGTTCCTGATCGATTGCTATCGCGCCGCGGGCGTGCCCGAAAACACCGTACGGCTGCTGCTCGGCGGCCCCGAGGAGGGCAAGGCGCTGGCGGGCCATCCCGATATCGACGGGCTGTTATTCACCGGATCGGCGCGCACCGGCCTCGCGCTCAATCGCGCCTTTGCCGACAAGCCCGAAAAGATCCTCGCGCTCGAAATGGGCGGCAACAACCCGATCGTGGTGTGGTCGACCCCCGATCTCTACGCCGCCGCGGTGGTGGTGGTGCAATCGGCCTTCACCAGCGCGGGGCAGCGCTGCACCGCCGCGCGGCGGCTGATCGTCGATGCCAAATTATACGATCCGCTGGTCGAGGAAGTGAACAAGCTGGTCGGCCGGCTGATCATCGGCGAACCGCATGCCGATCCGCAGCCTTTCATGGGGCCGGTGATCGACAACGATACCGCCGACATGCTCACCGAAAGCTTCCTGGCGCTGTCGACCAGCGGCGGCCGGCCGATCCGCTATCTCCAGCGCTCGATCGAGGGCCGCCCGTTCCTCACCCCCGGCCTCATCGACATGACGGGCGCGAGCGAACGCCCCGATATCGAGCTGTTCGGGCCGATCCTACAGGTGATCCGCACCGATACGTTCGAGCAGGCGATCGCCGAGGCGAACAACACCCGCTACGGGCTGTCGGCGAGCCTGGTGAGCCAGGACCCCAAATTATACGATCAGTTCTGGGCAAATATCCGCGCCGGCATCGTCAACTGGAACCGCCCGACCAACGGCGCGTCGTCGGCGGCACCCTTCGGCGGGGTCGGCTGGTCGGGCAACCACCGCCCCAGCGCTTATTATGCGGCGGATTATTGCGCCTTTCCGGTGGTGTCGAGCGAAGCCGAACAGGCGCGCGGCAGCATCGGCATCGGCATGCGCGACAGCTAAAGGACAGTGATGACCGACGAGGAATATGCGCTCGATTCGATCCGCAAATGGGCGTGGTCGGGCTTCTACACGATCGACGAGGCGCGCGAGCTGCTCGAGGAAATCGTCGAGCCCGACGACGATGTCGAGGCGCTGCGCGCCGCGATCGACGCCAGCTTCGCCGAGAAGCTGGCGGCCGAAGCGACCTGGCCCGCCGAAACCGATTGCGACCGGCTCGATGCGGTGTTCGAAGCGCTGCACGACGACGGCATCTGCGCGTTGCAGCACGCCGGATACACGATCGCCGACGGGCATGACGATGTGGGCGAGGTCGTCGCCGAGGAGCCCGAGGGTACCTATCGCGGCTATTGCTTCTTCCACGGCCAGGACGTCGAAGCCGCGATCGACGGCGACGGGCTAGAGATCGCCTTCGGTGCGCTGGGCGACGATCCGGCGGCCGGCCTGGCGGTCGGCGAGGCGGTGAGCGCGGCGTTGCGCGCGGCAGGGTTCGCGGTCGAATGGGACGGCAGCGCGGGGCAACGCATCGCCCTGCCCGCGATCGTCTGGCAGCGCCGCATCCCGACCGAGGAATACGACGCGGAATAGGCCAGGGAAAGAATCCCTTCCCCCGCCCCAAAGCAACATCGGTTGCCCGTACCCCACCGAGCGACCATTTACCCTACATGGCAAGTCTCCTCGATCCTACCGCGCGCGGACGCGTCATCCTGGTCGGCGCCGGCCCCGGCGACCCCGGGCTGCTCACCGTTCGCGCGGTCGAAGCGCTGCGATCGGCCGATATCGTCATCCACGACGGCCTGGTCGATCCGCGCGTGCTCGATCTGGCGCCCGCCGGGGCACAGCGCATCTCGGTCGCCAAGAAGCGCGCGCGCCACACCGTGCCGCAGGACGGCATCAACGCGCTGATCGTCGCGCATGTGAAGACGGGCGCGATCGTCGTTCGGCTCAAGGGCGGCGACCCGTTCATCTTCGGGCGCGGCGGTGAAGAGGTCGAGGCGGTGCGCGCTGCTGGGCTTCGCGTCGAGGTGATCCCCGGCGTTTCGGCGGCGCTGGGTTGCGCAGCCGAGGCGATGCTGCCGCTGACGCACCGCGATCATTCGAGCGCGGTGAGTTTCGTCGCGGGCCAGTGCAAGGGGCTCGCCGATCAGGACTGGTCGGGGCTCGCGGGCCAGGGCCGCACGCTGGTGATCTACATGGGCGTCGCCACCGCGAGCGACATTGCGGAAAAGCTGATGGGCGAAGGCGTCGCACCCGACATGCCGGTGGCGGTGCTCGAACGCGGCACCTGCGAAGGCAGCCGCGCGCTCAAGACCTTGCTTGCCGATCTCGGCGCGATGGTCGATCGCGAGCAGGTGGCCAGCCCCGCGATCATCGTCGTGGGCGAAGTGGTCGAACTGTCGGACGCGCAGGACAAATTGGCACGCTGGGCCAAAGTGGCGGAGAATATTGCGTGAAGATACTGACCGGCAATGATCTGAAGACCGGCGACGTGGTGTGGTGGACCGGCTCGGGCTGGTCGCGGCACGTGGAAGACTCGGCCGATGTCGGCGAGGCGGGCGAAGCACTGGCGCGCCAGGAAGAGGCCGCGCGGCGCGTCAACGTGCCCTATGTGATCGACGCGACCGCCACCCCCGAAGGCCCCCGCCCCGCGCATATCAAGGACCGCGTCCGCGCGCTCGGCCCGACAATACGCCCCGATCTGACGTTGAAACCCGCCGATCCGTCGGCGGGCAACTGGGTAATCTAAGATGTACCAATATGACCAATACGACCAGAACTTGGTCGACACCCGCGTCGCCGAGTTTCGCGACCAGGTCGAACGCCGCCTGTCGGGCGAGCTGAGCGAGGACCAGTTCAAGCCGCTGCGGCTCATGAACGGCCTGTATCTGCAGCTCCACGCGTATATGCTGCGCGTCGCGATCCCCTATGGCACGCTCGACAGCCGGCAGATGCGGATGCTGGGGCATATCGCGCGCAACTATGATCGCGGCTATGGCCACTTCACCACGCGGCAGAACCTGCAGTTCAACTGGATCAAGCTCGAGGACACGCCCGACATCCTCGCCGAGCTGGCAACGGTCGAGATGCATGCGATCCAGACCTCGGGCAATTGCATCCGCAATATCTCGTCCGACCAGTTCGCCGGCGCTGCCGCCGACGAGATCACCGATCCGCGCCCCTGGGCGGAATTGCTGCGCCAGTGGAGCAGCTTCCACCCCGAATTCAGCTATCTGCCGCGCAAGTTCAAGATCGCGGTGATCGCCGCCAAGGAAGACCGCGCGGCGATGCGGCTGCACGATATCGGCATCGAAATCGTCGAGCGCGACGGTGCGCACGGCGCCCGCGTGTTCGTCGGCGGCGGCATGGGCCGTACCCCGATGATCGCCACCGAAATCGCCGAATTCGTGCCGTTATCGGACTTGCTGAGCTATCTCGAAGCCTGCCTGCGCGTGTACAATCGCTACGGCCGCCGCGACAATATCTACAAGGCGCGGATCAAGATCCTGGTCCACGAGATCGGCGCCGACGAATATCGCCGCCAGGTCGAGGAAGAGTTCGTCGCGGTCAAGGCGCTTGGAATCGACCCGCCCGCCGCCGAGTTCGAGCGGATCAAGGCGTTCTTCGCACCGCCGGCCTTCGCCGGCGACGCACCCGACACGCTCGATCGCAGCGATCCCGATTTCGCGGTGTGGCTCGACCAGAACGTCAAGCAGCACAAGCAGCCGGGCCATGCGATCGCGACGATCAGCCTGAAGCCCGCGGGCGGCATTCCGGGCGACGCCAGCGCCGACCAGATCGACCTGATGGCCGATCTTGCGCAGCGCTACAGCTTCGACGAACTGCGCGTCACCCACGCGCAGAACATCGTCCTGCCGCATGTCCGCAAGGCCGATCTGTACGCGGTATGGCAGGCGCTGCACGAGGCGGGGCTGGCCGAGGCCAATCTCGACCTGATCAGCGACATCATCGCCTGCCCCGGCCTCGATTATTGCAGCCTCGCCAATGCGCGCTCGATCCCGGTCGCGCAGAAGATCGCCGAGCGCTTCGCCGATCTCGATCGCCAGCGCGAATTGGGCGAATTGAAGCTCAAGATCTCGGGCTGCATCAACGCCTGCGGCCATCACCATGCCGGCCATATCGGCATCCTTGGCGTCGACAAGAAAGGCCTCGAAAACTACCAGCTATCGTTTGGCGGTTCGGGGGCCGAGGACGTCAGCCTCGCCAAGATCACCGGCCCGGGCTTTTCGGAGGATGGCGTCGTCGACGCGGTCGAAAAGGCCACCGACGTCTATCTCGCGCACCGCGAACAGGGCGAGCGCTTCGTCGACACCTATCGCCGCATCGGCATGGAACCCTTCAAGGAGGCGATTTATGGCCCTGCATGACATCGCCAACGAAGCGGGCACCGGCGAGACGCTGCTGCGCTTTCGCGACGACGAGCCGCATGACGAGCCCGCGGTGACGCTGGAATCGTTCCTCGGCCAATCGAACGCCACCGCCGTGCGCATCGAAGCCGGCGAGGACGCGCGTGCGTTGCTTGGTAATCTCGACCGGATCGCGCTGATCGAGATCGGCTTTCCGACCTTCCGCGACGGGCGCGGCTATTCGGCGGCGCGAGTGCTGCGCGAGGCTGGCTATACCGGCGAACTGCGCGCCGAGGGCGACGTGCTGGTCGACCAACTGCCGCTGATGCGCCGCTGCGGTTTCGACAGCTTCGCGCCCGCCGCTGCGATCGATGCTGCGGTGCTCGACCGCGCGCTGACGCGCTACCAGAATGTCTACCAATCGGCGGCCGATGGGCGTGCGCCGGTGTGGAAGCTACGGCATGGCTAATGCCCTGCTTCGCCCGATCGACCGGATCGATACCGGTCCGCGCTTCACCGCGTCCGACGCACACCGGCTGGACGAGCTGTTCCGCGGGCGCGACACGGTGGAAATGCTGCGCGCCGTGCTTGGCGAGGCGATGCTCGGCGATGCAGCAATTGTGTCGTCGTTCGGTGCCGAATCGGCGGCGTTGCTGCACCTGGTCGCGAGCGTCGATCGCAGCGTGCCGGTGCTGTTCCTTGATACCGAAAAGCATTTTCCCGAGACGCTGCTGTACCGCGACCAGTTGGTCGAGCGGTTGGGGTTGACCGATCTGCGTATCCTGCGCCCCGATCCGCTGACGCTGGCCAAGCGCGACGAGACCGGGCTGCGCTGGTCGTACGACCCCGATGGCTGTTGCGAAATCCGCAAGGTCGTGCCGCTGGCGCGTGCGCTGGCGGGGTTCGACGCGACGGTGACCGGGCGCAAGGCGTTCCAGGCATCGACGCGCAGTGCGTTGCCGCGCTTCGAGCACGATGCGTCGGACGATTTCGGGCGGCTCAAGCTCAACCCGCTCGCGACCTGGACCCAGGCCGACCTGACCGACTATTTCGTCGCGCACGATCTGCCGGTGCATCCGCTGGTTGCCAGGGGCTTCCCCTCGATCGGCTGCGCGCCGTGCACCAGCAAAGTCGCCCCCGGCGAAGACCCGCGCTCGGGCCGCTGGAAAGGGTGGGACAAGGTGGAATGTGGCATCCACGCGCCGGTTGGCGACGGCGACCCCGACCAGCCGTCCTTTTAGGCCGACGCGCGCGATCGATCGCGCTATAGCAGGGCCGAACGCGCATCGGCGCCAGCCCGTGCCAAAGCCCCTTTATCGTCGTGGTTCGACCGGTCGGGGGCGCCAGCGCAACCCCGCGGCGATCGATTAGGAGATTGACCCTGCAGAACATCCTCGCCTGTATCGATGCCTCGAGCTACGCCAATGCGGTCTGCGACCTCGCCGCCTGGGCCGCCAAGCGGCTCGAGATGCCGGTCGAACTGCTCCACGTCGTCCAGCGCAAGGATGCCGCGAGCAGCGCGCTGGCGGGTGCGATCGGGCCGGGTGCCAAGACCGATCTGGTCGCCGAGCTGGCGCAGCTCGACGCCGCCGATGCGCGCTTCCAGGGCGAACGAAGCGAGATTTTGCTGCAGGCAGGCGAAGCACGGCTGCGCGAGAGTGGCATCGCCGAGGTGCGGGCGCTCCACCGCCAGGGCGGCATCGTCGAGACGATCCTCGAGCAGGAAGCCGACGCGCGGATCGTCGTCATCGGCAAGCGCGGCGCCAGCCATGAATTCGCGATCGACCATGTCGGATCGAAGATCGAACGCGTCGTGCGTGCCAGCAACAAGCCGATCCTGATCGCCAGCCGCACCGCCGGGCCGCCCGAGCGGATCGTGTTCGCCTATGACGCCAGCCCTGCCGCCGATCGCGCGCTCGAACGGCTGGTCAATTCGCCGCTGCTGGCCGGGCTGCCGGTGCATATCGTGATGGCCGACAGCGAACATGTCGGTCATCGCATCGCGCTCAAGTCTGCTACCGCGCAGTTGAGCGTCGGGCATGCGATGACCACCACGCTGCAAAAGGGCAAACCCGAGCAGGTCATCGCCGACATCGTGGCGGCGACACCCGGCGCGATGCTGATGATGGGCGCCTATGGCCATTCGCGGCTGCGCTCGCTGATCGTCGGCAGCACGACCACGACGATGATCCGCACCGTCCGCACCCCGGTGTTGCTGATCCGCTAGGAAACCGGATTCCAAAGCCGCGCGCATTCGGAGCGCATGTGCAGATAGCTGCCGTCGAAATCGCCCCGCCGAACCAGCCCTGCCCAATCGACGATCCGGACCGCGCGCTGTTTGCGTTCGATCAGCGCTTCGTCGGACAATATCCGCAACATCCGATTCACGTGTACCGGTGTCAGCCCCAGGCAGTCGCCAAGCTCTTCCTGCGTCATCGGCAATTCATATTCATGGTGGCTGCCCAGCCCGGCGACCTCGAGCCGAAGGCCGAACTCGCACAGCAGATGCGCGATGCGGGTGGCGCCGTCGCGGCGCCCGATGCCGACGATCCGTTCGCGGAACAGCGATCCATCGACCAGCGTGTCGAACCACAGCGCCTCGCCGATCGTGCGGTGCTTGAACGCCACGTCGAGCACCGCTTCGCGCGGAATGAAGGCGACCTCGGCCGCGGTGAGCGCCAGCACCCCGTGATCGGCGATCCGCAACAGCGAGTTCTGCAGATCGACCATGTCACCCGCCATATGTACCGCGAGAATCTGCCGGGCGCCGGTGCGCACGAGCTTTTGCCGATAGGCGAACCCCGATCGCAGCAGGCAGGAATGCGTCGCGCGATCGCCTTCCTTGATGATCGCCTCATTGGGGGCGAGCGACTGCAGCACATAGGGCAGCGCCAGCAATGCCTCACGTTCGACGTCGGTGAGCGTTGCCCATTGTTCGAGCTTGCGCACCATCGGGGCGAGCGGGCTTTGATTCATCAGCATGGGCGTCTTTCGATCGGGACGGATAAATCGCGCTAAAGCGGGTTGCACAAAGGCGGGCTCGCAGCAACCAACCCCGCCCTAACGGATTAACTATCGAAGTTCCGACATTTTTTGCGCCGCAATGACTGGGAGGCTCGAATGATGACAGGCGGGTTCAATCTCGATCGCTTCGTGCTGGCGCAGCGCGAGGTATATGCAACCGCGCTGGCGGAGATCGGCGAGGGGCGAAAGCGGAGCCACTGGATGTGGTTCATCTTTCCGCAGATCGCCGGGCTTGGCCGCAGCGACATTGCGCAGCATTATGCGATCGCGTCGCGCGCCGAAGCCATCGCCTATCTGGCGCACCCGATGCTGGGTCCGCGGCTGCTGGCGTGTGTTTCGGCGCTGCAGCAGCTTCCAGAGCCCGCCGATGCTGCTGCGGTGTTCGGCGCTGTCGACGCGCTCAAGCTTCGCTCCTCGCTGACGCTGTTCGCCGCGGCGGGCGGTTCCCCGATCTTCGGCGAGGCGATCGATCGATGGTTCGGCGGGCAAGCCGATGGTATCACGCTCGAAACGCTTGCGGCTCCACCTTAAGCCGACGGTCAGTCCGTCGATCCGCGCCGCGCGCACATCACATGTCTACATTGCTGTAAATGCGCTAAAAATATCTCCGACCCATTAGGCGCATCAGCAAATCGTCCTGATCGAGATCAATTATCGACTTTAGGTATATAATCATCGGAACATCGCCGTTGACGACCCGTTCTTCTGCCACCTCCTGACAGAACTGGAACCTGCCGATGTTCATGCACAACAAACGGCTGCAATATACTGTTCGCGTTGCTGAACCCAACCCGGTGTTGGCGTCGCTGATGCTCGAGCAGTTCGGCGGCGCCGATGGCGAGCTTGCGGCAGCGATGCGTTACTTCACTCAGGGGCTCGGCGAACTCGATCCGGGCCGCAAGGATCTGTTGATCGACATCGCGACCGAAGAACTCAGCCATCTCGAAGTGATCGGCTCGATCGTCGCGATGCTCAACAAGGGCGCAAAGGCACAACTAGCCGAAGCTTCGATGGAAGAGGCAGAACTGTATCTGTCGATGACGAAGGGCGGCAACAGCCACACCCAGTCGTTGCTGTACGGTGGCGGCCCCTCGCTGACAAACTCGTCGGGCGTGCCATGGACCGCCGCCTATATCGACAGCCGCGGCGATCCGACGTGCGATCTGCGCTCGAACATCGCCGCCGAGAGCCGCGCCAAGATCGTCTATGAGCGGCTGATCAACATTACCGACGATCCCGGCATCAAGGACGCGCTGGGCTTCCTGATGACGCGTGAAATCGCGCATCAGAAGTCGTTCGAAAAGGCGCTCTACGCGATCGAGGACAATTTCCCGTCGGGCAAGCTGCCGGGGATCGAGAAATACGCCAATGTCTATGTCAACACGTCGCAGGGCGAAGGCGATATGGACGGCCCGTGGAATTCGGGCGAGCAGTGGGAGCGGATCGACGACCTCGAACAGACGATGCCGTTCGATGATGGCGACGGTTCGGCCTCGGTCGTCCTCGACAAGGCCGATGCCAAGACCGCCGAAAAGCTCGCCGTGCGCACCGCATCGGTGCCGACCGGCGATCCGACCACCGGGGTCGATCTCGGCGCGGGGGCAGGCGCCGGCCGGATCACCGGCGACGACAAGGGCGCTGCCGCCGATGTCGACGACGCGGTGAAGATGGCCGACGCGATGTAATGCCCTGGCCCGCCGGTTGCGTATCGGCGGGCCATTTTTTCGTGTCGCTGCTGGATCGGTTCGCCGACACGCACTGGTAAAATTCCGCGCCATGCCGTCTATCGCCTGGCTCGCCGCATGATTGCGGTCAGTCTAGGAAGATACCGATGTCGCTCCCAACGATCGCCCCGCTGGCCGACAGCTTCACGCCGTCGGCGCGCAAGCCCTGGTACCGCCACCTCTATGCCCAGGTGCTGCTGGCGATCGTCGCCGGCGTCGCGGTCGGGCATTTCTACCCCGCGACGGGCGAAGCGCTCAAGCCGCTCGGCGATGCCTTCATCAAGCTGGTCAAGATGATCATCGCCCCGGTCATCTTCCTGACGATCGTCACCGGCATCGCCGGGATGCGCGATCTCGCCTCGGTCGGGCGGGTCGCGGGCAAGGCGTTCGCCTATTTCCTGTTCTTCTCCACCTTCGCGTTGGTGATCGGGATGGTCGTCGGCAATCTCGTCCAGCCGGGCGCGGGGCTGAACATCGACCCCGCGACGCTCGATGCCGGGGCGGTTGCCGACTATGCCTCGAAGGCGCAGCAATCGACGCTCACGGGCTTCCTGCTCGACATCATTCCCGCCACCTTCACCGGCGCGCTGACGCAGAGCAACATCCTGCAGGTGCTGTTCGTCGCGATCTTGTTCGGCGTCGCGCTGGCGTTGGTGGGCGACAAGGGCGAGCGCGTGCTGAGCCTGCTCGAGGACGTCTCGACGGTCTTCTTCAAGCTCGTCTCGATCGTCATGCGCGCGGCGCCGGTGGGGGCGTTCGGCGCGATGGCGTTCACGATCGGCGCCTATGGGCTGGGAACGCTCGCCAACCTCGCGGCGCTGGTGGCTACCTTCTACCTCACCGCCTTGCTGTTCGTGATCGTCGTGCTGGGCAGCGTCGCGCGGCTGTGCGGCTTTTCGATCTTCAAGCTGATCGGTTATCTCAAGGCCGAATTGCTGCTGGTGCTCGGCACCTCGTCGTCCGAAAGCGCGCTGCCGTCGCTGATCGAGAAGATGGAGCGCGCGGGCTGCCCCAAATCGATCGTCGGGCTGGTGGTGCCGACCGGCTACAGCTTCAACCTCGACGGCACCAACATCTACATGACGATGGCGGCGCTGTTCATTGCGCAGGCGACCAATGTCGACCTGACGATCGGCGAGCAATTGCTGCTGCTGAGCGTCGCGATGCTGTCGTCGAAGGGTGCGGCGGGGGTCACCGGCGCGGGCTTCATCACGCTGGCGGCGACGCTGTCGATCGTGCCGTCGGTGCCGGTCGCGGGGATGGCGCTGATCCTGGGGGTCGATCGCTTCATGTCCGAATGCCGCAGCCTGACGAACTTCATCGGCAACGCCGTGGCGACGGTCGTGGTATCGCGCTGGGAGAATGCGCTCGACAAGCCGCAGTTCGACGCGGCGATGCGCGGCGAGCTGCCCCCCGTCGAGGAGCTGCCGCGCGGCATGGTCGCGCCCTGAGCGCGGCTACAGCTCTCGCAGCGCCCGCGCCGGGCGGGCGTTGAGCACCGGCAATGCGCCCAGAACGCCGATGACGGTGGTCACCACTACGCCCGCCGCGAGCGTCGCGCCGACGGCGCCATAATCGGGCAGCCATTCGAAGCTGAACAACTGCGTCACGACATACCATGCGCCGCCCAAGCCGAGCGCGAGCGCGAGCGCGGCAAGGATCGCGCTGAGCAGCAGATATTCGATCGCCTGCACCCACAGCACCTGCCCGCGCGTCGCGCCGAGCGTCTTGAGGATCACGCTGTCATAGGTCCGTGCTTCGCGCGTCGCGGCGATCGCGCCGACCAGCACCGCGAGCCCCGCCAGGATCGCGACCGACGCCGCCGCCGCGATCGCGGTCGCCATCGCGCCGACGATGTCGCGCACCTGCGCCAGCACCCCGCCGACCTCGATCACCGAGATAGAGGGGAAGCGCGGCACCAGGGCGTTGAGCACCGCGCGCTCGCGCCCCTTGGGCAGCTCGATCGTCGCCGCCAGGTTATGCGGCGCATCGGCGATGGCGTTGGGACTGAACACCAGGACATAGTTGAAGCCCAGCGTGTCCCAATTGATCTTGCGGAACGACGCCACCCGCGCGGTGCGTTCGACCCCGAGCAGGCTGACGCTGATCGGATCGCCGATCTTGAGGTCGATCGCTTCGGCGAGCCGCTCGTCGACCGACACCAAGGGCGGCCCGGCATAATCCCGCGGCCACCAGCGCCCGGCGACGAGTTCGCTGCCTTCGGGCAAGGTCGCCGCATAGGTCAGCCCGCGTTCGCCGCGAAGCGCCCAGGCGCCTTCGGGTAGTTCCTCGAGATCGGCGACGCGGACGTCGCGATAGCCGGTGACGGTGCCGCGCATCGCGGGGACGGTCGCCACCACCGCGCGCGGCTCGATCGCGGCGATCGTCGCGCGGAAATCGGCTTCGCGCGGCGGCGGGACGTCGAGCGCGAACAGCGCAGGGGCGCGCTGCGGCACCGAACTCGCGATATTGCTATCGATGCTGGTGCGGATCGCCGCCAGCAGAACGAAGAGCGTCAGGCCGAGGCCCAGCGCGACGACCAGCGCGCCAGTGCGCGATCCGGGACGGTGCAGCGCGGCGATGCCAAGCCGCAGCAGCGGCCGGCGCGACCGAGGTAGCCGCGCGGCGGTGCGCCGCACCAGCATGCCGACGCCCGCCAGCAGCAGCAGGACCGCAGCGACGGCGGCAAGGAAGCCCGCGCTGAGCAACGGCTGTTCGGCGGTCGCCAACGCCAGCACGAGGATCGCCGCCCCCGCGCCGCCCACCCAGGGCAACGAATGCCGCCAGGGCACCCGACGCTCCCCGATCACGCCGCGAAGCAACCCGGCGGCCGGCACGCGTCCCGCGGCGATCAACGGGCGCGCGGTGAAGGCCAGCGCAATCAGCAGGCCATAGGCAGCCGCCAGCACCAATGGCACCAACTGCACCTGGAATTCCGGCGCGACCGGCAGGACGTCGCCCGCCGCCCATACGATCAGCGGCACCGCGACCACGCCCGCCAGCAGCCCGGCGGCGATCCCTGCCACGGCGACCACACCGATCTGCAACAGATATACCCGTGCGATTACCCCCGACGTCGCGCCGAGTACTTTCAGCGCCGCGATGCTGCCGCGCCGCGCCGCGAGATACGAGGTCACGCCGTTGCCCACGCCAATCCCCGCGATCACCAGCGCCGACAGCCCGACCAGCAGCAGGAACTGCCCCATCCGGTCGATGAAGCGCGCGGCGCTGGGCGACGCGCCTTCGCGCGTCTTGGTTTCCCAGCCGGCAACGGGAAACGCCTTGTTCCACGCTTCCTCGACGGTCTTGGGATCGCGCGAGGCTGGCATCTGGATACGGTAGCGCGTCGCGTACAGGCTGCCTGGCTGGACGAGCGCGGTGCGCGCGATGCCGTCGAGCGATACCATCGCGACCGGCCCCAGGGTGAAGCCCTCGCCCAATCGGTCGGGTTCCTGGGCGATGATCCCGCCGACGGTGAAGCTCGCCGATCCGATACGGAAGCGATCGCCCTGCCCCACGCGCAGCCGGTCGGCGAGCGCCGGCGCGATCCACACCGTCTCGGCATCGGGCGCGCCGACGCTGCGGCCATCGCGCAGCGTCAGCCGCCCATAGAGCGGATATTCGCGATCGACACCCTTCAGGTCGATCGGCACGATGCGCGGGCTGCCCGGATCGCCGCCGACCGCGGTCGCCTGCATCCGCACGCTCTGCGAGACGGTGCCCAGCCGCGCCATCGCCGCGCGTTCGGCATCGTCGGCGGCGCGCTGCGAAATCTCGAACTCGACGTCGCCGCCCAGGATCGTCTGGCCGCGTGCGGCGAGCTCGCCGCCGATCGCCTGGGTCAGGCTGCCGATCGCCGCCAGCGCGCCGACGCCCAAAAACAGGCAGGCGAGCAACAGCCGCAGCCCGCGAAAGCGCAGGCTCAATTCGCGCCGCGCCAGCCGCCAGGCGATTCCCCAATCGCTCACGCCGCGCGATCCTCGACGATCAGGCCGTCACCCAAGGTCACCACGCGATCACAGCGGACCGCCAATGCCGGATCATGCGTGATGATTACCAAGGTTGCCCCCGCCGCCGCCTGCCGCTCGAACAGCAAATCCATGATCGCCGCGCCGGTCGCGGTGTCGAGATTGCCGGTGGGTTCGTCGGCGAACACCAGATCGGGACGCGGCCCCAGCGCGCGCGCGATCGCCACCCGCTGCTGCTCGCCGCCTGACAATTGGCTGGGGTAATGACCGATACGATGGCCCAAGCCCACCGCCGCCAGCTCGGCATCGGCGCGCTCGAAGGCGTCGGCGACGCCGGCCAGCTCCATCGGCACCGCGACATTCTCGCGCGCGGTCATCGTCGGCAGCAGATGGAAGGCCTGGAGCACGATGCCGATCCGCCCCCGCCGCGCACGCGCCAGCGAATCCTCGTCGAGCGCGCCGAAATCGAGCCCCGCCACCGCGACGCTGCCCCCGGTCGCGCGCTCGAGCCCCGACAATATCGCCATCAGCGACGACTTGCCCGATCCCGATGGCCCCAGCAGCGCGACGCTCTGGCCGCGCGGCACCGCCAGGTCGATGCCGCGCAAAATCTGCGTCGCCGCATCGCCGCTGCCGAGCGTCAGCGTGACATCGCGCGCATCGATGACCATATCGCGCAGCTGTGGGGAATGCATGGAGTGGGCTGGACCTTGGCTAGTTTGAACAAGCGATATGTGACGGCGGCGGCCATTCTCCAAGCGGCATGCCTAGCCGCCTGCGGCGATGAAGCGCTGCCGGTGGCCGAAAACACCGCGACCACCGTTGAAAAGACCGTCGCGGCGGCGCGCCCGGTCGGCGAGGAAAAGCTGGTGCTAGCGTTCGGCGACAGCCTGTACGCAGGCTACCAACTGGGCCGCGGCCAGAGCCTGCCCGATGCGGTGCAGAACCGGCTCCGCGCCGACGGCATCAACGCGACGCTGGTCAACGCCGGCGTATCGGGCGACACCAGCGCGGCGGGCCGCCAGAGGCTGGCCTTCGCGCTCGACAATCTGCCGCGCAAGCCCGACCTCGTGCTGTTGGGGCTAGGCGGCAACGACGTGCTGCGCCAGATCCCCGCCGCCGAAACGCGCGCCAATCTGGTGGCGATGCTCGACGAATTGCGTCGGCGCGAGGTGCCGGTGGTGCTGACCGGCATGGTCGCCCCGCCCAATCTCGGCCCCGAATATGTCGCCGCGTTCAACGCGATCTATACCGATCTCGCCAGGGAATATGGCGCGGCGCTCTACCCCTTCATCCTCGACGGCGTGATCGGCGATCCCGCGCTGATGCTGCCCGATCGGATCCACCCCAACGCCAAGGGCGTCGAGCGGGTGGCCGATCGGGTGACCCCGCTAGTGGCGCAGCGGCTAGCCGGCTGAGGGCAGCGCCGCGACGAAGGCGCGCGCGCGCTCACCGACTTGGGCTGCGGTCATGCCGGGGGCGTAGAGCGCCGACCCCAGCCCGAACCCGGCCGCGCCCGCCTCGCGCCAAGGCCCCATCGCCTCGGGCGTGATACCGCCAACCGGCAGCATCCGAAGATCCTTGGGCAGCACTGCGCGCATCGCCTTGAGCACCTTGGGACTTGCGGCTTCCGCCGGGAACAGTTTCAGCGCCGCCGCGCCCGCCGCCAGCGCAGCAAAGGCTTCGGTGGGGGTGGCGATCCCCGGCATCGCGACCAGCCCGCGCTCGGCCGCCGCCGAGATCACCGAAGGATTGGCGTTGGGGGCGATGATCAGCGTGCCGCCGGTCGCCTCGACGCGCAGCACGTCCTCTACCGTCAGCACCGTCCCCGCGCCGACCACCGCGCGATCACCGAAGCGTCGGGCGAGCAATTCGATGCTCGCGAACGGGTCGGGCGAATTGAGCGGCACTTCGATCAGCGTGAACCCCGCCTCGACTAGCGCGTCGCCGATCGCCTCGATCTCGTCGGGGCGAACCCCGCGCAGGATCGCCACCAGCGGGCAGGCGGCAAAGGCGGCGTCGAAACGGTGGAGGTTCGTCATCGGGCAAGCTCCCAAAGATGTGTGACGCCGGCAAGAAACGCGGCTTCGCTGTCGATCGCGACCGATTGGCCGCCCAGCGTCGAAATTGCAGCGGCATAGAGCGCGCCCAGATTGGCATCTGCGAGCAGATACACCGTCATGCCCGCCTCGATCCGCGCGGCGACATCGGCACCGATCAGCAGCCCGCTGGCATAGCTTGGCACATCGGCATTGTCCCGCAGTCCCAGCACGCTGGCGGCGCGGACGCCGAACAGGCTGGCGGCGAGGTCGCGCTTGGCGCCTTCGCGGACGCCCTCGACAAAGGCATCGCCGGGCGTGACGTCGCCCATGAGCTGCCCCTTCAACACGCTATGCGTCCGCAGCAGCCCGAAAAGCTCGCCGGTCATCGCGGTGGTGAAACTTGCAATCCGCCCCGCCGCCACCGTCGCCCATTTGCAATGCGTACCCGGCTGGCAGACCAGCGCATCGCCCGGCACCATGCCGGCCGCCACCGCGCCGAGGATCTGCAATTCCTCACCGCGCATGACGTCGCCCTGCATGCCCTGCACGATCGACACCCCCGGCACGATCCCGGTGCGATCGTCGATCCACTCGACCGCCGCGACCAGATCGCCCAGCCCCGCCGGCGCGCTGGCATAAGCCACGCTGCGCCATCCGATCGTCGATCCGACCATCCCGCCCAGCAACATCGGCAGATCGCCCAGCCGGTCGCGCAAACCCGCCACTTCGGCGGGATACGCCTCGGCCGGCGTCGCCGCAGCCCCCGGCCCGCCGCGCTCGCTCGCCGCGACGATACCACCCTCGATCCGATAAGCGCGGCGGTTGGTGGTGCCCCAATCGACCGCGATGAATGCGTCGGTCATCGGCTCACCACATCGACGCATAGAGTGCGATCACGACCCCGACGATCGCGAACGCGGCGACGTTGAAGCTCGGCGTCGTGCGGAAGCTCACCCCCTCGGCGGTGATCCGGTCGCTGCCCGCAGCCCCCGGCTTCACCAGCGACAGGACGACGGCGAGCACCAGCGCAATGATGAACACCAGCCCCATGCGGTTGATAAACGGCATGTCGGGCATCCCCACCTTGAACAGATAGGACAGCACCACCGATCCGACCGCGGCGGCGATCGCGCCCCATTCGCTCGCGCGCTTCCAGAACAGCCCCAGCAGGAAGATCACCGTGATCCCTGGCGTGAAGAAGCCCGAAAACTCCTGGATGAACTGGAACGCCTGGTCCGATCCGCCGAGCAAAGGCCGCGCGGTGAACAACGCGATCACCGTCGCCACCGCCGCCGACGAACGACCGATCAGCACCAGATGCTTCTCGCGGCCGGTCCGCGCCGCGCCGTCTTCGGCCACCGTCGGGATGTCACGGAACTTGGCGTAGAGGTCGAGCGTGAAGATCGTCGCGATCGAATTGATCTTCGACGCGGTCGAGGCGACCACCGCCGCCATCAGCGCGGCGAACACCAGCCCCAGCAGTCCCGAGGGCAGATAGCGCATCATCGTGGGGTAGGCTTCGTCGGCGGGATTGAGCCCCGGCGCGAGGATCACCGCCGCCAGCCCCGGCACCACGACGACTAGCGGCATCAGCAGCTTTAGGCCTGCGGCGAACACGATCCCCTTTTGCGCCTCGGCCAGGTTCTTGGCCGCCAGCGCGCGCTGGATGATATATTGGTTGAACCCCCAATAGCTCAGATTCGCGATCCACATGCCGCCCACCAGCACCGCGATGCCGGGCAGCTCCTGATAGCCGACTTCGCCGGGCTCGAGGATCATGTTGAACTTCTCGGGCGCGCGATCGAGCAGAACCCCGAACCCGGCCAGCACCCCCTGCCCGCCACCGACTTCGTTGAGCGTCAGCGCCGAGATCGTCAGGCCGCCGAACACCAGCAACGTCACCTGGACGATGTCGGTCAATGCCACCGCCTTGAGGCCACCGTAAAGCTGGTACAGCAACGCGAACAGTCCGAGCCCGAACAGCGCGACCATCTGGTCGACGCCCGCCACCTTGTTCACCGCGATCGACCCCAGCCACAGGATCGCGGTCAGGTTCACGAAAATGTACAGCGCCAGCCAGAAGATCGCCATCAACGTGCGGATATTCGGGCCGTACCGCTGCTCGAGGAACTGCGGCATCGTGTAGATTTCGTTTTTCAGGAAGATCGGCAAAAAGAATTTGCCGACGATCAGCAGCGTGATCGCCGCCATCCATTCATAAGAGGCGATCGCCAGCCCCATGACATAGCCCGAGCCCGACATGCCGACGATCTGCTCGGCCGAGATGTTGGCCGCGATCAGCGACGCGCCGATCGCCCACCAGGGCAGCGATTTCGACGCCAGGAAATAATCGCTGGTGTCCTTCTCCTTGCCGCCCTTTTCGCGCGACACGAATTGGGCGAGTCCGAAGATGAAGATCGCGTACACGATCACCACGACCAGATCGATCGTCGAAAGCCCCATAGCCGCGTCCTCGTCCTGCGTTGTCGACCGTCCAGCGCATTTATACGATAAAATGCTAGTGTCGAGCGCCGAAGCGGGTGACAAAGCCAAGCAGCTGTATCAAACAGCCCGCCGATGGGGATAGGGATGATCGAAGAGGATAGCGTTTTCGTGCGGCCCGAGCTTGGCCGCAACCTGACGCACGGCATGCTCGAAGTGCTCGGCCGCGCGATCGTGACCGGGGTCTATGCCGACCGCCCCTTTCCCACCGAAGCCGAGATCGCCAAGGTCCACGGCGTCAGCCGATCGGTGACGCGCGAGGCGGTGAAGATGCTGACCGCCAAGGGGCTGGTCAGCGCGCGCCCGCGCCAGGGCACGATCGTCCAGCCCGCGCAGGCGTGGAATCTGTTCGACCCCGACGTGCTGCGCTGGCTGCTCGAGCGCAAATTCTCGGTCGAATTGCTGCGCCAGTTCAACCAGCTGCGGATCGGCATCGAGCCTGCGGCGGCATCGCTCGCCGCGCGCTTCCACGATGCCGCCGACCTGCGCGCGATCCGCGGCGGATTGGACGCGATGACCGCCGCCGAACGCGGCGACGGCGATGCGCTCGATGCCGACATCGCCTTTCATCTGGCGATCCTGCGCGCGTCGAAGAACCCGTTCTACGAACAATTCCAGATGCTGGTCTCGACCGCGCTCCGCACCTCGATCCGCTTCACCAACAAGATCAAGGGGCGCTCGGCCAACATCGTCGATCATGCCGCGGTGGCCGACGCGATCGAGCGCCGCGACGTCGAAGGCGCGCATCGCGCGATGACGGTAATCATCGGCGACGTACTCGACCTGATCGCCGAACGGGATTGAGGCTGCTGAACCTACCCCGTTCGTCCTGAGCCTGTCGAAGGACCGTTCTTCTTTCTACGTGCCGGCCGGAAAGAAACGGACGGCGCCTCGACAAGCTCAGCACGAACGGGGCGGGGTCGGAATGCTTAAACCGTGGCAGAGCTACAGCGCCACGCTGCGTCCCTCACTCGCCGAGCGCCGCGCCGCCTCGAGCACGCGCATGACGTCGAGCGCCTGCGCAACCGGCACCGGGTTCGCCCCCTCCCCGCCGATCGACGCCGCGACACCCGCATAGAAGGCGCGGTAGTCGCCCGCATCGCAGGCAATTGGGCGGCTTTCGACCGCGCCATCCGCGCCGACCAGCGAAAGCTCCGCCGCGACCGGATCGATCCCCCAGCCGGGCGTCCCCGGCAACGCCCCCGCCCGAAGCGCCGCCTCCTGCGGGTCGAGCCCATGCTTCACCCAGCTCCCGAGCATGCCATGCACCGCGAAACGGAGTGCCCCCGCGGGCATCGTCATGCTCGCATGCAGAACCACCCGGAGCTGCGGATAAGCGAGCGTGACATGCGCATAATCGGGCGCCTTGCCCCCCGCGCGCTGGATCGCGAGATCGGCCGTCACGCGCTCGGGCATCCCGAACAGGACCAAAGCCTGGTCGATCAGATGCGGCCCCAGATCGTTCCACACCCCGGCGCCGGCATGTTCGCGCCAGCGCTCGGCGACGTGCGGGCGAAAGCGATCGAAATGGCTCTCGACCTGCATCACCTCGCCCAGCACGCCTTCGCCGATCAGCCGGCGCAGCGTCACGAAATCGGCATCCCAGCGGCGATTGTGGAACACCGACACCATCCGCCCGGCACGATCGCCAGCATCGACGACAGCCTGCGCATCGGTCAATGTGAGCGCGAACGGCTTGTCGACCACGACATGCCGCCCCGCGTCGAGCGCGACGATCGCCTGCTCGGCATGCAGCGCATCGGGGGTCGCAATCACCACCAGATCGATCGAGGCGTCGGCCAGCATCGCCGCCAGATCGGGCACCACGCGCATCCCCGGCAGGTCGGCGTGCACCTTGGCCGCATCGCTCGACACCACCGATCGCAACGCCAGCCCGGCGACGGACGCGACCAACGGCGCGTGGAAAACCTTGGCGGCTAGGCCGTAGCCGACCAGCCCGACTCCAATTGTCATATCCACCCCCTACACACCGGTTTTGCTGCTCCATGCCATCCCGGCTTCGGCGGGCAATGCAACCACGGATGTTGATCCACCAGGGAAATCCGAGCTTTTGAACGGCAGTGTTCAATTATTATCGTTCAGGCTATTGCAATGTTGCGGTTGCGAACGCACTTCCCGTTCGCCGACAAAAATATGTTGAATGCAAGGGGTGAACGGCGATGCAGCAGGTAACGACGAAGCATAAGAACCCGCGTCGGCTTGCCGCCGCGCTGCCGCTGATGTCGGCATTCATGCTCGCGGCATGCTCGGGTCCCGCAGCGCCCCCAGCCCCGCCGCCGATGCAGGTTACGGTCGCCAACCCGATCGAGCGCCAGATTCGCGACTGGGACGAATATGTCGGCCGCTTCGAAGCCGTGCAGGATGCCGAAATCCGCCCGCGAGCGACCGGCACGATCACCAGCGTGTTGTTCACCGATGGCCAGCAGGTTCAGAAAGGCCAGCCGCTGTTCGTGGTCGATCCGCGTCCCTATCGCGCCGCGCTGGCGCAGGCACAGGCGCAGGGCCAGCGCGCACAGGCAACGCTCGCCAACGCGCGCAGCGAATTGCAGCGGGCCGAGAAGCTGCTAGCGGCGCAGGCGGTGAGCCGTGAGGAATTCGAGACCAACCAGGCAACGCTCCGCACCGCGCAGGCCGATGTCGCCGCAGCGCGCGCGCAGACCCAAACCGCCGAGCTGAACCTCTCCTTCACCACCGTCCGCGCACCGATTTCGGGCCGCGTCTCGAACCGGCGCGTCAGCACGGGCAATTTCGTCAGCGACGGCCAGACCGTGCTGACGCGGATCGTCTCGACCAACCCGATCTGGTTCGTCTTCGATGGCGCCGAGGCATTCTACCTCAAATATCGCCGCCAGGATCAGAGCGGCGAGCGCAGCTCGTCGCGCGACACCGGCAACCCGATCGAAGTCCAGCTGGCCGACGAGAGTGGCTGGAACTGGCGCGGGCGGATGGATTTCGTCGACAATGCGATCGACCCCAATTCGGGCACGATCCGCGCGCATGCGGTGATCCAGAACCCCGACGGCTTCCTGACGCCGGGCATGTTCGGTCGCGCGCGGCTGCTCGGCTCGGGCAGCTATCGCGCGATGCTGATCCCCGACGAGGCGATCGTCACCGACCAGACGCGTCGCTTCGTCTATGTCGTCGGCGCCGACGGCAAGACCGCGCAGCGCCCGGTCGTCACCGGCCCGCCCGCCGATGGGTTGCGGGTAGTACGCGAAGGGCTCAAGCTGAACGATCGCGTCGTGATTGCGGGTCTCACCGCGCTCCAGCCGGGGATGCCGGTGCAGGCCAAGCTGACCCGGATCCAGTTGAAGCAGGGCAGCGGTTCGCCGGCGTCGATGCCGGTGACCACGCCGCCGGCCTCCGACGCAAGCGCGGCGAACTGACATGAAATTCCCGCATTTCTTCATCGATCGCCCGATCTTCGCGGCGGTCCTGTCGATCCTCATCCTGGTGTTCGGCCTGGTCGCGCTACCCGCGCTGCCGGTGACGCAATACCCTGAGATCGCGCCGCCGACGGTGGTCGTCACCGCGTCCTTCCCCGGTGCCAGCGCCGAAACGCTCGCCGAGACCGTCGCTGCACCGATCGAGGAAGCGGTCAACGGCGTCGAGAACATGATCTACATGTCCTCGTCGAACACCGGCGACGGCCAGACCCAGATCACGGTTACCTTCGCGCAGGGCACCGATGCCGACCAGGCGCAGGTGCTGGTGCAGAACCGCGTCGCCTCGGCCGAGCCGCGCTTGCCCGAACAGACGCGCCAGATCGGCGTGACGGTGCTCAAGAACTCGCCCGACTTCCTGATGGTCGCGATGTTCTCGTCACCCGACGGCTCGCTCAGCCAGGAATATGTTTCGAACTATGTCGGCACCCAGGTGCTCGACCGGATCTCGCGCGTGTCGGGGGTCGGCAACGCACAGAGCTTCGGCGGGCGGGACTATAATATGCGCGTCTGGATCGACCCCGACCAGGCCGCCGCACGCAACCTGACAGTCGATGAAATCACCTCGGCTGTCCGCGCGCAGAACGCGCAGGCAGCGGTTGGCTCGGTCGGCTCGCCGCCGTTCAACACTGGTAAGAACGCCTTCCAGCTCGGCATCCAGGCCGAAGGGCGCCTCACCACCCCCGAGCAGTTCGGCGAGATCATCGTCAAGCGCGGGGAAGGTGGCGCGCTCACCCGGCTGCGCGATGTCGCGCGCATCGAGCTTGGTGCCGAAACCTATTCGATCAACGCTTTCCTCAACGGCAAGCCCGTCACCGCGGTCGCGGTGTCGCAGCTGCCCGGATCGAACGCGCTCAGCACCGCCGATGCCGTCATCGCCGAGCTCGACGCAGCAGCCGCGTCCTTCCCGCCGGGGATGAAGTACGAGATCCCGTACAACCCGACCGAATATATCTCGGCCTCGATCGACGCGGTCTATTCGACGCTGATCGAAGCGATCATCCTGGTCAGCCTTGTCGTCCTCATCTTCCTGCAGAGCTGGCGCGCGGCGCTCATCCCGATCATCGCGATCCCGGTCTCGCTGGTCGGCGCGCTGGCCGTGCTCCTCGCCTTCGGCTTCTCGCTCAACAACCTGTCGCTGTTCGGTCTGGTGCTTGCGATCGGCATCGTCGTCGATGACGCGATCGTCGTCGTCGAGAATGTCGAGCGATTGATGGAGGAAAAGGGGCTCAGCCCGCTTGCCGCCGCGCATGAAACGATGGACGAAGTCTCGGGCGCACTGATCGCGATCGCGCTGGTGCTGTGCGGGGTGTTCATCCCAACCAGCTTCATCCCGGGTATTTCGGGTACCTTCTACCAGCAGTTCGCGCTGACGATCGTGTCGGCCACCGCGATCTCGGCCTTCGTGTCGCTGACGCTGTCGCCCGCGCTCGCCGCGCTGATCCTCAAGCCCAAGCAGCATCACGATGTAGAGCCCCGCCGCGGCGTCCGCGGCTGGCCGACGCGCTTTGCACGCGGCTTCAACCGCGGGTTCGAATGGCTTGCCGATCGCTATGGCCGGCTCACCGCGCGCGCGATCCGGATGCTCGGCATCGTCGCGGTCGCCTATGTGCTGCTGATCGCGGCGGCCGGCTGGCAATTCTACGCCACCCCGACGGGGTTCATCCCGCCGCAGGACCAAGGCTATGTCATCGTTGCGGCGCAGTTGCCGCCGGGCGCATCGCTTGAGCGGACGACCGAGATGATGCTGCGCGCGCAGACGCTGGCGAAGCAGAACGACTATGTGAAGGACACGATCGCCTTTGTTGGGCTCGACGGCGCAAGCTTCTCGGCAGCGCCCAACACCGCGGCGATGTTCGTGACGATGAAGGGGCACGAGGAACGCCCGTCGACCGACGACGTCGCCAATATGCTGCGCGGCGCGTTCAGCCAGCTGACCCAGGGCATGCTGCTCGTCATCCCGCCGCCCCCCGTCCAGGGAATCGGCACCGGCGGCGGCTGGAAGATGATGATCGAGGATCGCCAGAACCGCGGCTATGGCGCGCTCGAGGCAGCGGCGTTCCAGATGATGATGAAGGCGAATACCGCGCCGGGAATCGCCGGCGGCTTCACGCTCTTCAACACCAAGACGCCGCGGTTGTTCGCCGACATCGATCGCGAACGCGCCGAACAGCTCGGCGTGCCGGTGGCGAGCATCTTCTCGACGCTCGGCACCTATCTGGGGTCGTCGTACATCAACGACTTCAACTTCTTGGGCCGCACCTTCCGCGTGACCGCGCAGGCCGACGCGCCGTATCGCGACGAGACGTCCGACGTCGGTCGGCTGCGGACACGATCGGCATCGGGGCAGATGGTGCCGCTCGATGCGGTGATGACGCTGCGCGACGACAGCGGACCGTATCGCGTGGTGCGCTACAATCTCTATCCCTCGGCCGAATTGCAGGGCGATACCGTACCCGGTTTCTCCACCGGCCAGAGCCTGGCGACGATGGAGCGCATCGCCGCCGAGACGCTGCCCGAAGGCATGAGCTACGAGTGGACCGAGCTCGCCTTCCAGCAGAAGCAGGCGGGCAACACCGCGATCATCGCCTTCGGCCTGGCGGTGCTGTTCGTCTTTCTGCTGCTATCGGCGAATTACGAGAGCCTGACGCTGCCCTTCGCGGTGATCCTGATCGTGCCGATGTGCCTGTTGGCGGCATTGCTCGGGGTCAATTTCATGGGGCTCGACAACAACATCCTCACCCAGATCGGGTTGGTGGTGCTGATCGGCCTGGCGGCGAAGAACGCGATCCTGATCGTCGAGTTCGCCAAGGCGAACGAGGACAAGGGGGACGAACTGTACGAGGCAGCACGGCACGCCGCCGCGCAGCGTTTGCGGCCGATCCTGATGACCTCGATCGCCTTCATCCTCGGCGTGCTGCCGCTGGTAATCGGATCGGGTCCGGGTGCCGAGCTTCGCGCAGCTTTGGGCGTCGCGGTGTTCTTCGGGATGATCGGCGTGACGCTCTTCGGCCTGATGTTCACCCCGGCGTTCTACATCATCAGCCGCCGGATGGGGGATCGCGCGGCGCGCTGGCGCGACCGTCGCAAGCCGCGTCACCCGGTCCAGCCGGTCCAGCCGGTCCCGCCGGTCCAGCCGACCCCAAGCGCCGGAGAGCCCGCATGAAGAAGCTGGCAGCGATCACCGCCGCGCTGATGGTTTCGGCCTGCGCGGTCGGCCCCGACTACGAAAAGCCCGCGACGCCGGGCGGCATCACCAGCGAGGCCGCCTTCGTCGAGGGCCAGCGGCTGAGCGCGGTGTCGGCGCAGGCGCTGCCCGAAAAATGGTGGCAGCTATACGACGATCCGAACATCGATCGGCTGGTCACCGAGGCGCTGGCGCATAACACCGACATCCGCCAGGCCGCGGCGAACCTGCAGCGCGCGCGCGCGGTGCTGGGCGAGGCGCGTGGCCGGCGGCTGCCGACCACCGATCTCGGCGCGCAATATACCCGCCAGCGGACTGGTTCGAACAGCTTCGGTGCGCAGTTCGGCGAGGGGCAGCAGATCCCGTCGTTCGAAACCGACCTGTACACCGCCGGGCTCGACATGGGCTATGAGATCGACCTGTTCGGCGGCGTGAGCCGTGCGATCGAGGCGGCGCGCGGCGATGTAGATGCGGCGGCGGCCCAGGTCGACGCGTCGCGCGTTTCGGTCGCCGCTGAAACCGCGCGCGCCTATGCGACGGCATGCAGCAACGCCAGCCAGATCGCGGTCGCGCGCGAGACGGTGAAGCTCCAGCAGCAGACGCTCGACCTGACGCGCCGGCTGTTCGACGCCGGGCGCGGCCAGCGCCGCGATCTCGAGCGCGCCGATACGCTGCTCGCGCAGACGCAGGCGCAGGTACCCGGGCTCGAGGCCGAACGCCGCGCGTCGCTCTATGCGCTCGCAACGCTTACCGGGCGCCCGCCCGCCGAGATCGATGCCGCGGCGAGCGCCTGCACCACGCCGCCGCGTACCGCGCAGATCATCCCGATCGGTAACGGTGCGGCGTTGCTCAGCCGACGCCCCGATGTGCGGCAGGCCGAGCGCGTGCTTGCCGCCGATACCGCGCGGGTCGGGGTGGCGACCGCGTCGCTCTATCCCTCGATCCAGTTGCTCGGATCGGTCAGCCTCGCCTCGACCGCGATCGACACGCTGGTCGACGACGACAGCTTCAACTTCTCGCTGGGGCCGCTCATCTCGTGGAGCTTTCCCAACCAGACCGCGGCGCGCAGCCGGCTGCGCCAGGCCGAGGCGACCGCCGACGGCAGCCTCGCGGCGTTCGACGGCGTCGTGCTGACCGCGCTTCGCGAAGTCGAGCAGGCGCTGGCACGCTATGCCGGCGAGCTCGACCGCAACCGCGCATTGCAGCGCGCGACGCGCTCGGCGGGCGAAGCTGCGCGGTTGTCGCGGCTGCGCTTCGATTACGGTGCCGAGAGCTTCCTCCAGCTGATCGAATCCGAACGCGAACGCGCCGATGCGCGCGCGGCGCTGGCGAATTCGGACGCGGCTTTGGCCGATGCGCAGGTCAATCTCTTCAAGGCGCTCGGCGGCGGGTGGGAGAATGCACCCCAGGTGACCCGGCGGGTCGCGGTAGCGGCGCAGTAGGCCGACAGGACGGCCCCGCTGTCACCCCGGCCTTGTGCCGGGGTCCACCGCTCCCCGAACACCGTCCGCGGTTGCGGCACGGTGGACCCCGGCACAGGGCCGGGGTGACGGGTTGGGTTGCCGGGCGCAACCCGCCCCCCAGCTCCTCCCTCAGTGTAGGCAGCAGCGCGTCACTCGCCGACCTTGGCATCCCCCATCAGCGCCTGCGTGAAGCGCTTGCGCCACCACACTACGTCTTCGTTGACGACATTGTCCATCATCGTGCGCCAGCGCGTGATCCGCTCGTCGCGCGGCATTTTGAGCGCCTGGACGATCGCGTCGCTGATCTCCTCGGCGCTGTAGGGGTTGATCAGGATCGCCCCGCCCTGCAGCTGGGTCGCCGCGCCCGCGAAGCGCGATAGGATCAGCACGCCGGGATCCTCGGGATCCTGCGCGGCGACATATTCCTTCGCGACCAGGTTCATCCCGTCGCGCAGCGGCGTCACCAGCCCGATCCGCGCGGCGCGATAGATTCCCGCCAGCTGGTCGCGCGGATAACCCTGGTTCACATAGCGGATCGGCACCCAATCGACATCGGCGAAGGCGCCGTTGATACGTCCCGACATCCCCTCGAGCGCAGCACGGATCTTCTGATAGCTCTCGACCGCGCCGCGCGAGGGGGGCGCGATCTGGAGCAGGAACACTTCCTTGCGCTCTTCGGGATAGGTTTTGAGGAAGCGTTCATAGCCGAGGAAGCGCTCCTCGAGCCCCTTCGAATAATCGAGCCGGTCGACCCCGACGATCATGTCGCGCCCCACCGCGCTGTCGCGCATCCGCCGAAACGCCAGCCGCGCAGTGGGGCTGTGCGACGCTTCGATGAACTCGGTCGCATCGATGCCGATCGGATCGGCCATCACGTGCAGCACGCGCTCGCCCAGCGTCAGCGTGTGCCCGTCGAGCGTCGCGCCGAGTTCGACGATTGCATAGTCGCAGAAGCTTTCGAGCCATTCCTCGGTGTGGAAACCGATGACGTCATAGTCGAACAGATGCCGCACCAGCTCGGCCGCCTCGGGCAATACCCCCAGCAAGCGCCGCGGCGGCCAGGGGATGTGGAGGAAGAAGCCGATCCGGTTCTTGCACCCGCGCGCGCGCAGCGAGCTGCCGAGCGGAAACATGTGATAGTCCTGGATCCAGACGACGTCGTCGGGGTCGATCAACGGACGGACGGTATCGGCGAAGCGATCATTGACCCGTTGATAGCCCCCCGCGAAACCGCGCTCATATTCGGCCAAGTCGATGCGGTAGTGAAACAGCGGCCACAGCGTTCGGTTGGCATAGCCGTTATAATATTCGTCGATGTCCTGCTCTTCGAGGTCGACGGTGGCGGTGGTGACCCCCTGCGCGCGCTGGAAGTTGATATGGCCGGTGAAGTGGTCGGTGGTCTCGCCCGACCAGCCGAACCACATCCCCTTATATTCTCGCAACGCCGCCGCCAACGCCACCGCCAACCCACCTTGCGCCCCCGAATTCGAGTCAGTCGGCGCGGATACGCGATTGGAGATGATGATGAGGCGGCTCAACGAATGGCACTCCATGGTTTGCTCAGCAGGACGGCACAATTGATCATGCCGACCAGCGAATAGGTCTGGGGATAGTTGCCCCATAATTCCCCGGTGGCGGGGTCGATATCCTCCGACAACAGCCCGGCGGCGGTGCGCCGCGAGAGCATCTCATCGAACAACGCGCGCGCATCGGCGTCACGCCCGGTGAAATGCAACGCCTCGATCAGCCAAAAGGTGCACACATTGAACGCGGTTTCGGGCAGGCCGAAATCGTCTTCGGTGTCGTAGCGCAGCATATGGCTGCCGCGCCGCAGCCCTTCCTCGACCGCCTTGAGCGTCCCGCGGAAGCGCGGGTCGTCGGGCGAAAGGAAGCGCAGATCGAGCAACTGGATCAAGCTGGCGTCGAGATCGTCGCCCGAAAACGTCGCCGACAGCCGCTGGGTATCCTCGCGCCACGCCGATTGCTCGATCGTCGCGCGCATCGTGTTGGCGCGCCCGGTCCAGAACTTCTCGCGATCAGGCAGGCCGATCCGCCCCGCCGCATTGGCCAGGCGATCGCACGCCGCCCAGCACATCGCCGCCGAATAGGTATGCACCGATTGCCTTGTGCGCAGCTCCCACAGCCCGGCATCGGGCTTGTCGTACAATTCCCAAGCGCGTTCGCCGACGCGCTCGAGCGCTTCGAAATCCTCGATCCCCGCCATGCGGAACAATCGCTGGTCGAAGAACGCTTGGACGTTCGACAGCACGATCTGGCCATAGGCGTCATGCTGGATCTGCTCATAGGCCTGGTTGCCGACGCGAACCGGCCCCATGCCGCGATAGCCCGCCAGCCGCTCGGCCTCGCGCTCGGTCAGCGCGGCTTCGCCCAGCAGACCGTACAGCGGCTGGATATCGCCGCCCTTGGCGCCATCGACGATGTTGCGCAGATAGCCCAGATACCCCTCGAGCACGTCGAGCGCGCCGACGCGGTTGAGCGCCTGCACCGTGTAATAGGCGTCGCGGATCCAGCAATAGCGGTAGTCCCAGTTGCGCTGCGACCCGGCATGTTCGGGGATCGAGGTGGTCAGCGCCGCGACGATCGCGCCGGTTTCCTCATATTGGCAAAGCTTCAGCGTGATCGCCGATCGGATCACCACGTCCTGCCATTCGAACGGCGTCGCCAGCCCGCGCACCCAATGCTGCCAATGCTGGGTGGTATAGGTCAGCATCTCCTCGACCGTGGTCGAAAGATCGCCCGCGAAGCTTTCATCGGGGCCGAGGAAGAAGTGGAGCGGCCGCTCGACGCGGAAGACGCGCTCTTCTTCGAGCATCCCCACCGGCGCGTTGGTCGACAGCCGCAGCTGGATGCCGTCGAGGAGGAAGCGGATATGGTTCGACCCGCTGGTCCGCCCGACCGAGGAATCGCCCCAGTTGCGCGTCGGTCGAAGTCGCACGCGGATCCGCGGACTACCCGCGATCGGCTTGACGCAGCGCACGAAGGCGACCGGGCGATAGGTGCGCCCCAGCCGTTCGAAGCGCGGGCAGAAATCGGTCACCTCGATCACCCCGCCCTGCGAATCGGTCATCCGGCTGACCAGGATCGGGGTGTTCTGGCGATAATATTGGTCGATCGAGACGCAGTCCTCGAGGTCGATCGCCCACAACCCCACCGCATCGTCCGATTCGGGATCGCGCCCGTCGATCAGCGAGGAGAAGGTCGGGTCGCCGTCGACGCGGGGGACACAGCCCCACACGAAGCGCGCGCCGCGATCGACGAGCGCGCTGACCTGGCAATTGCCGATCGGCCAGAGATCGAGCGTCGGGGTCATGCGGTCACCTGCGCGGCGTCCTGCAGCCAGGCGCGCACCTGCGCCACGTCGGCGAGGCGATAGCCCGCCGCGGTCGGGCGCGCATCGCCCACCAATATCCCCACCCCGCCGAGCGCCGCCACCGCGTGGAAGCCATCCTCGTCGGTCACGTCGTCGCCAAGGAACACCGGACGCGTCCCCGCGAAGGGCGCATCCTCCATCAGCCGCGTGATCGCGGTCCCCTTGTCGCCAGTGGCGCCGCGCAATTCGATCATCATCTTCCCCGGTTGCAGATGCAGCGCATGTTCGTCGGCCAGCCGCTCGGCGAGCACGCGCGCGTCGTCCTCATGCTGCGGCGCCATGCGGTAATGCAGCCCGACGCCAAACGGCTTGGTCTCGACCAGCACATGCTCGCGCGAGGCGGCAAACGCGTGGACCTCGGCGCGCGCCGCGTCGAGCGTCGGCGGCAGGCTCGGCTGCAGGTCGCGCCCGTCGGGCCAGCGGAACTCGACGCCGTGGCTGCCCGCCACCGCGAAGGGCAGTCCATCGAACATCACCTCGATATGCTCGATCGCGCGCCCGGTAACGATGGCCAACCGGCCATCAAGCACCGCGCCGAGCCGCGCAATCAAGTCGCGCAAGCTGATGTCGGCGGTGACCGCATCGGGACGGTCTTGCAATTCGACCAGCGTGCCGTCGAAATCTAGGAACAGGCTGGCGTCGCGCAGCAGCCCCCCAGGCGGCGGCAACAGCGCCTGGGGATCGTCATTCAAGTCAGTCTGCAAATCGGCCTCCCGGCACATGAAAATTCCGCCTGCGAACCGGCGTCGCACCGCGGCAAAAGCTTTGAAGGATCACGCAGCACGCTTCTGCCGCGACGGGTTCGAAAACACCATGTCGTCGTCGATCGAGCCGAAGCGCAGCGCCACCAGGTCACGCGCATAGCTCTGATGCAATTTCCACGGCGCGCGTGCGCCCTGTTTGGGAAATCGATCGAGCGCGCGCTGGACATAGCCCGAGGAGAAATCGAGGAACGGATGCGCCGCGGCGTCGGTGTCGCCGGGTACCGGCGTCGCCTGGCGAAGCCCGCGCTTGGTCATCGCGTTGAGCAGCCGGCAGACATAGGCCGCGGTCAGGTCGGCCTTCAGCGTCCACGACGCGTTGGTATAGCCGAACGAATAAGCGAGGTTGGGCACGCCGCTGAACATCATCCCCTTGTAGTTCAGCGTCTGGCTGAAATCGATCGCAGTCCCGTCGACGGTCACCGGCATGTCGGCCATCAGCTGCAGCTCGAGCCCGGTCGCGGTGACGATGATGTCGGCGGGCACTTCCTCGCCATTGGTCAGCCGGATGCCGGTCGGCGTGAAGCGATCGATATGCCCGGTGACGACGCTCGCCTCGCCGCGCTTGATCGTCTCGAACAGATCGGCGTCGGGGACCAGGCATAGCCGCTGATCCCAGGGATTATAGCTCGGGGTGAAATGGGTATCGACGTCATAGTCGGGGCCGAGATGCCCGCGCACCCAGCCGAGCAGTCGCTTCTTGGTGCGTTCGGGATATTTGCGCGTGCGACCGTAGAAGAATTGCCCGAGCAGCACGTTGCGCCAGCGGACCACGCCATAAGCGACCTTCGACGGCGCGACGGTGCGCAACCAATTGGCGAAGCGATCGTGCGAGGGGCGCGCGACGACATAGCTCGGCGAGCGCTGGAGCATCGTGACATGCGCGGCAGTCTTGGCGAGTTCGGGCACCAGGGTCACCGCGGTTGCGCCGCTGCCGATCACCACCACGCGCTTGCCCGCATAATCGAGGTCGGCGGGCCAGAATTGCGGATGGACTATCGTGCCGGCGAAATCGTCGCGCCCCGCAAAATCGGGGGTGTAGCCCTTGGCATAATCGTAATAGCCGGTGCACATGTGCAGGAAGTTGCAGGTGTAGGTCCGCCGCCCTGCCCCCTCTGCCTCCACCGTCAGCGTCCAGCACGCATCGGCGCTCGACCAGTCGGCCCCCACCACACGCTCGCGATAGCGGATACGCGAATCAAGATCGTCCTCGTGCGCGGTTTCCTCGATATAGCGCAGGATCGACGGGCCATCGGCGATCGCCTTGGCCTCGTTCCACGGCTTGAACGCATAGCCGAGCGTATGCATGTCCGAGTCCGAGCGGATCCCCGGATAGCGGAACAGGTCCCAGGTGCCCCCCATCCGCGCGCGACCTTCGAGGATGACGAAGCTGCGATCGGGGCAGCGCTCGCGTAGGTAATGCCCCGCGCCGATTCCCGACAGGCCGGCGCCCACCACCACCACGTCGAAATGCTCAACGGTCATCGCGTTTCTCCCGCGACCTTCGCTAGGCGATCTTGCGCAGCGACGGAAGGCGGGACATCGCCCGCCTTCCGTTCTTCAGTCGTCAATAATCGCGCGAGTAGCGGAAATTGACGCTCGACCCGCCGAACGATCCGGTCTGTGACAGCACGCTCAGCGTCTTGGTCAGCGCGACCTCGAGCTGGGTCGCGGTGAAGCCGCGCGCGTCGGTGATGATCTCGACATAGATGTCGTCGGTCAGATACTGCCCCGCCGACAATGCCGTCCCGCGCCCGGTCGCCTCGTCGCCGCCGACGATCCGCAGCCGGTCGATCCCGCCCGCCTGGCGAAGCTCGCCCAGCGGATTGAGCCCACCGCCCGACCCGCGCAGCGAATTGAGCGCCGAGGCGAGCTGGATCGCCTGGATCGCCGACAGGTTCGTCACCGAGCTGCCGAACAACACCCGCGAGAGCACTTCGTCCTGCGCCAGTGCGGGGGTCGAGGTGAACGCGACCTGCGGCCGCTGCGCGGTGCCGGTGACGTTGATGATCGCCGTTACCCCCTCGGTCGTCGTGCTCGCCGAAATCGCGATATTGGGGTTGGTGAGGTTGTTGCCCTCATAGCTGATCACGCCGCGCGTCAGGTCGAAGCGCTTGCCCGAGAAGGAATAGGTACCGCGCACGACTTCGATCGTCCCGGTGATCCGCGGCGCTGCCGAGGTACCGCCGACACGAAGATTCGCCTCCCATTCGGATTCTAGCCCCATGCCAGACACGTATAGCCGGTTGTCCGCGCGCACGTTGATTGCCAGCCGGAACAGCCCCGGTGGCCCCGATGGCGTGTCGTCGCCATCGTCGGCCGCCCGCACGACATCGCCGCGCCGGCGGACGCCGGTTAGCACCGCGACCTCGGCGGCACCCTGGCGGATCACCTGATAGCGCGCCTCGGGGATCAGGATATCGCCGCGGATCAGCCCGCCATCGGCACCGTTGGTAATCCGCAGGTTCCCCGTCGCGGTCGCGCCCAGCGCGTCGCTACGCGCCAGCCGCGCATTGTCGAGCTTGGCGCGGATATCGATCGGGAAGCCGCTATTGGCGGCAAGCCCGACATACCCCTGCGCGGTGACACTGCCCTCGCCCGCCGTCGCGCGGACCTCGGTCAGTTCGAACCGATCATTGTTGAACCGACCGTTGACCCGCATCGCGGTCAGGCGCGTGCCATAGGTTTCGTTCTCATAGGTCAGGTTGTTCGCGCGCAGGACGCCGGCGATCCGCGGTGCCCCCACGGTGCCCGAGAAGTCGGCGGCGATGCCGACCGGTCCCGACACCTGCTGATCGGCGATTCCCGTCAACGAGAACAGCACGTCAGATGGGCCGTTGTAGCGGATGCCGCCGGTCAACGGCGCCTGCGCATAGCCGCCGCTGCCGGGGGTAAAGCCTGCCACGACGCGGCCGATCGTCGCGCCGCCGCGCTGGACGATCGCGCGCAGGTCGCTGCGCCCCGATCCCAGCGTGCCGATTGCCTGGATATCGACCGGGGCCGAAACCGTGGCGAGGCTCGATCGCGTGAAGTTGGCGACCTCGATGCGTGCAGTGCCGGTCGGGAATGCCGCACCCGCCGCCTGCGTTACCGCGAAACTGCCGCTAGCCGATCCGCCGAGCCCGAGCCCTGGGACGAACGCATTGGCGACTGCCAGGTCGAGCTTGTCGAGCCGTGCCTGCACCGACAGACCGTTGCCATAGGTGCCGGCAATCCGTGCCGAGCCGTTGTCGAAATCGAGCCGTGTCGGGAGCAGTCGATAGCCGCCATTCACCGGGACGATCCGCGCGGGCTGCGCGGTGCGGAAATCGATGCCGTTGCCCGTCCCCTTCAGCGCCACGAGATACTGGTTCGGGCTCAATCGTGCATTGGCCGCGATCTCGAACGGCACGCCCGACGAACCGCGCGCGAGTGCGGTCACGGTACCGTTGCCGCCGCGATAATTGCCGCGCGCGCGCGCCTGCGTCACGACGAACTCGCCCTGGCGGAAATTGGCGACCTGCGCGTCGAACACCATCGCGGGCGCATCGTCGTACAGCACCACCGAGCTATCGACGATCGCACGCCCGATCGTCAGCCCGGCATCGCCTGGAATCCGCGCGTTATAGGCGCGCGCGCTGACATTGGCGCTCTGGTAACGCCCGACCGCACCCAAGCGCGCGGTTCCGTTGATTCCCGAGCCGGCGAAGTTCAGCGCACCGGTGAACGGCCCCGCATCGGTCGCCGCGATCCGCCCGTTGATGTTGACCCCCGCGAATACGGTATCGCGGATATCGGCGGTGAGGCGCGGCGCAGTCCGCAGCAGGACGTTGGCGTTGAACGGGCCATAATCGGTGCCGCCCGTCGCCTTGATCGCATAGCCTTCGCCCTGGCCGCGGATGTTCGCGACCAGATTGGTCAAGCCGACGCCGACCCCCGGGCGTGGCGCACGCACCAGCACGACCGGGGCGGCGACGCTGCCGCTCACCCGCGCCGAGATCGGCCCATATTGGGTCGACACTGCATCGGCATTGACCAGCAATGGCCCGGCAAAATCATATTGCCCCGATCCACGGGTGATGCGGAATTGCGGCGCATTCAGTCGCAGATTGTCGAAGCGGACGATCCCGTCGGGCCCCAGCGACACGTTCGCCGCGGTGGTGGCGTTCCCACCCAGGAAATTGCGGACGCCATCGTTGAACAGCCGCTTGGTCTGCGCGACGACGCGGCCGCGGATTCCATAGCCATCGGCGGTGGCGACGACATCGGCGTCGGTGGTGAGATCGAGAATGCCGATCGAGGCGAGCTCGTAATCGTTGACCCGGCCCTTTAGCGCGCCGGTGTAGCGCCCGCTGCCCAAGTCGGCGACGATGATCGCGGTGGCGTCGATCCGATCCGATCGGATGCGCAGATTGTCCGACAGGATCTGATCGCCCGAATAGGCGAGGTCGCCGTTGATCGTGACGTTGGTGACGAGGCCGCCCACCGCGGCGTTGAGCCCAGAGACGCGCGCCGCACGCGCGCTGACCGGCACCAGGATCCGATCCGTGTTCACCGTCGCGCGGCCTTCGGCGTAGAGCTGTTCAACTACGGTTTCGCCGAAGCCGATCGCCGCCGCCTGCAGCTTATAGTCGACCGTCGGCGTCGCGAACGCGCCGTCGAGCGCGACCTGCGCGCGCACCGCGCGGCCATTGAGGTTTTCGAGGATTGCGCCGGGGGTCAGCAGCAACGCTTCGGCGCGGAAGCCTTCGAAGCGGCTACGCCCCAGATCGAGCAATCCCTGCGTCGATACCGCCAGCGCGTCCGACCGCAGCCGAAGCTGGGTGTCGAGGCGCCGGTTCTCGAGCAGCCGCGCGTCGAGTGCGACCTGTAATGCGGGCGACGTCAGCCGCTCGACCGGGCCTTCGAGATAGGCGCCGGGCTGCGCGCGGCCGCGTACCTGGAAGAAGCCGTCGCGCGCGGTGATGCCGATATTGGCAAGGCTCTGGCCGCCGAGCGTTCCCGCCAGCCGGCCCGTCCAGCGCGCCCAGCTCCCCTGCCCGTCGATCGTGAGGAACAACGGCGCCTGCAGCGACGCCATGCTGCCGATCATCCCGCCCGCCGGGGCATTGAGCTTCAGATCGACGTCGAACCGGTCGTCATCGGGGACCGCGTCGAGCGCCAATGTCAGCCGGTCGCCGCCGGCAACCCCTGCCGCGGCGATCGTCGCTGCGTTGGCGGTGATCTGCGCGCGGCGATCCGCGATATGCACTTCGCTGTCGATCCGCGCTATATAGCGCTGCCCGGCGACTGCCGGAGCGAGCTCGATCCGCTCGATCGCCAGGCGGTTCACGTCGATGTCGAGATCGGGAAGCAACGGCGCGTCGGGATCGCTCGGCGTTTCCTTCAATTCGGGCAGCCGCGCGACACGCACCAGCGGGCTGGTCAGCGACCGGATATCGACATGGTTCGATGCAAACGCGAACGGTCGCCAATCGACCGCAAGGCTCGGCGAGGTCGCGAACACCCCGCGCTGGTCGCGAACGCGCACATCGCGCAGCACCATTGCCCCGTACAACGACCCTTCGATCCGCCCGACCTGGATATTGAGGCCCGAAGCCAGCGTGTAGCCGTTGATCTGGTCGGCGACGAAGCGCCGGCCCGGCGCGGTGTTGATCACCGCGACGATTACCACCAGCAACAGCGCGATGACGCCGATCGCGATCCCGACCCATTTCAGGATGCGCTGCCACAGCGGCGCGCGTACGACGATATGCTCGTCGTGCGGCGCGTCGGGTTGGTCGTGCACGATAGTGTCGGTCATCAAAATGCCTGCCCGATCGAGATATAGACCGCGATCAGCGATTCGCCTTCGCGGCGCGCGATCGGGGTTGCGACATCGAGCCGCATCGGGCCGAAATTGGTATAGAAACGCCCGCCGATCCCAGCGCCAAAGCGCAGGTCCGATCCCTTGGGCAAGGTGCTGTCATACACCTGCCCGGCATCGATGAAGGGGACGATGCCGAAATTGCCGAAGCGATAGCGCGCCTCGATCGCAAATTCGTTCAGGCTGCGGCCGCCGATCGGGCGGAACACCGTTGGCGAGCTGTCTTCGTCCTCGGGATCGAAATCGGGATTGGGCTCGGTGGTGCGCGGGCCGAGTTCCTGGAAGCCGAAGCCGCGCACCGATCCGCCGCCACCCGAATAATATCGCCGCGAAGGCGCAAGGTCGTCGCGCGAAATTCCCGCGATCGCGCCGGCGCGTGCGCGTCCGGCCAGCACGATGCTGTCGCCGATCGGGTAGTAGGCCGTACCCTCGACCATGAACCGGCCATAGGGCCGCGCGCTGCCCTGGACCGACGCTTCGGGGCTCACGTTGAGCTTGAGACGGAAGCCCTTGGTCGGATTGAGCAAATCATCCGAGGTATCGAAGCCGATGAACAGCGGCGCGGCGGCGATGCCATAGGTGCGGCGGACCCGATCGTTCAGGTCGAAGTCGAACACGTCCTCGTTGGTGCCGATCAGCTCGAGCCCGTAAAAATAGGTGATCCGCTTCTGCCAGATCGGCGTCGAGTCATAGCTGATCCGCCCCGACAAGGTGCCGGTGAACGCCTCGAACGCTTCGTAGTTCGAGCGGTTCGCGCTGGCCGTCAGCGACACGGTGCGGTCGCGCCGCCCGGCGTTCGAGCGCCGGAAGGTGACCCCCAGCCCCTGCTCCTGCGTGCCCGCGACGACGTTGGCGATCAGCGCGCCTTCGGGCGGAAACAGGTTGCGATGCGTCCAGGCGCCCTCGACGCGAAGGCCTTGACCGGTGCCATAGCCCGCCTCGGCGGTCAGCGAGCGCGCCGGCCCCTTGTTCTGGCGGACCAGCAGATTCACCTGCTCGGTACCGTCAGGGCCTGGGGTCCCCGTGCGCTGCGGCTCGACCGACACCGTCGAGAACAGGCTGGTGGCGATCAGCGCATCGCGCAGATCGTCGACCTTGCGGCTGTCATAGAGTTCACCCGCGTCGAAGCGGGTCAGCACCTGCAGATGATCGACCTCGAACACCGGATCGCCCTCGGTGGTGATCGTCCCGAACGACGATCGCGGACCGGTCGTCACCGGTAGCGTGTAGGCGCCGGTAAAGACGCGTTCGTCGAGCAGGATGTCGCGCTGCCCGACTTCGGCGAAGGGATAGCCTTGTTGCGGCAGCTTGAGCGAGACATTCGCCTCGGCACCCTGGACGCGCGCAGCATCGATATTCTCGCCGACCTTCAGCGGCAGCTCCCGCAGGATCATGCCGGCGGGAACGGTCTGGTCGGCCTTCACCTCGATCGAACCGAAGCGGTACATCGGACCCGGCGTCGCGGTGAGCACTGCGCGCAAATTGCCCGAATTGGCGGGGTTCTGCTCGACCGCCGACACCACGGTCGCGTCGTAATGGCCGATCGAACGCAGCAGCCGCAGCGCGAGCTCCTCATCCTCGCGCGCACGCGCGGCTACCTGGGTCGCGTTGGCGGCTTCGCCATCGCCTTCCTCGAGCGCCGACAGCGCTTCGAACTCGTCGTCGAGGCCGACTTCCTCGAGCCCGGCGACGGCAATCGTATAGCGGATCTCGACCGGCTTGGTGTCGGTGCCCGCGGCCACCTCGATCGGCGGATTGACCTCGAAGGTCGCAAGCGGCGGCAGCGGCTCGGCAAGGGTCGCCTCGGCCGATAGCGGTTGCGGCGCGATGGCGTTGGGATCGATCACGCCGGGCGCGACGACCTGGTCAGCGTCGGTGGTCTCGGTCGTCATCGGCGGGGTCGCCGGCGTCTCGAAATCCTGCATCGGTTCGAGCGGCGCATTGATGTCGCCCGAAAGCGAGGGCAGCGCGGCTTCGAACTCGGCCTCGGGGATGATCGGACCTTCGACCTGCGGCGCGGGAGCCGACTGCTCCGGAGCGGGCTCGGCCGAAACTTGCGCAACCGCAGCGGCTGGCAGCAGCACCAGCGAGGACACCAGCGCCAGCGTCGAGACGCCCAGGCCCGCGCGACGGCCCGATAAAAGATTGCTCAGAACTCTACCCGTACCCACTGATGGCCCCGCTGTGCGTGCGGGGTGCTGGCGAACGCGGCGCGCTCTTCCCCTCAAACCCCGCAAACGAGCGGCGGGGCGTTATGCTCCCCGCCCCCATGCAGTTTTTTGGCTGCAATGTCAGGTGCAAAGCGTGTTCGTTGCCGGACGCTATGCATCCTAGGGCGCCGGGCGGCGTTAAGCGTGCGATCCAATGGGGGAATAGATGACCGACGCGGCGACCAGCGAAGACCAGCCGACCACCGACCGCGCGGCGATTCCGGGGGTAGATTCACGGCGCCCCTGGCATCACCCCTGGCCCGCTTGGCGGTCGATCCTGTTCCGCGTCTACACGATGACGGGATATCACAACCTGTCGCTGATGGCGGCGGGGGTCGCTTTCTACGCGTTCTTGTCGTTCGTGCCGCTGCTCGGCGCGGTGGTGATGACCTATGGCCTCGTCGCTGATCCGGTGACGGTGACCGGGCATATGCAGACCCTGTTCGAGCTGATGCCCGCCGAAGCCGCCAAGCTGATCTCGGACCAGCTGATCTCGGTCGTCACCACCGCCGCCGACACCGCGGGGCTCGCGCTGGCGATCGCGCTCACGCTGTCGATCTATGGCGCGATGCGTGCGTCGAGCGCGATCATCCAGGCGCTCAACGTGGTGTATGAGGAAGAAGAGGGGCGCAATATCTTCAAGACGACCTTGCTGTCGGCGTTGCTCACGATCGGCGCGGTCGTCGCCGCGATCATCGGACTGATGTCGGCGGGCGTCCTGGGGTATTTGCGGGTATTCACCGACCTGCTCGGCCCCGCGGGCGTGGTCCTCATCCAGGCGCTGACCTGGCTGGTCGCGACGCTGATCGCCACCACCGCCTTCGCCTGCGTCTATCGCTACGGCCCCGATCGCGCGCGGGCGCGCTGGCAGTGGCTGTCGGTGGGGTCGCTCGCCGCGACCGTGCTGTGGCTCGCGGCAACCTTCGGCTTCGGCATCTACGCCGCCAATTTCGCCAATTACAACGCCACTTACGGCGCTTTGGGCGCGGTGGTGGTGCTGCTGATGTGGCTCTTCGTTTCGAGCTATGCGGTGCTGATCGGTGCCGAGATCAATGCCGAGGCCGAGCGCCAGACCGGGGTCGATTCGACCACCGGCCATGCGCGGCCGCAGGGCGAGCGCGGCGCGCGGATGGCCGATACGCTGCCGAGCAAGCGCCAGGTGAAGCCGCGCCGCGACAAATATTGATCAGCGCGCCTTCGCCTGATGGCGGAAGCGATGGAGCAGCGGCTCGGTATAGCCATTGGGCTGCGCCGCGCCCTCGAACACCAGCGCACGCGCCGCCCGATAGGCGAGCGACTCGTCCTCGCGCCCGGCCATCGGACGGTAGTGCGGATCACCGGCGTTCTGCGCATCGACCTTCGCCGCCATCCGCCTGAGCGCGGCATCAACCTCGGCCTCGGTCGCGATGCCGTGCGCGAGCCAGTTGGCGAGCAATTGCGAACTGATCCGCAGCGTCGCGCGGTCCTCCATCAGCCCCACATCGTCGATATCGGGCACCTTCGAACACCCAACCCCCTGGTCGACCCAGCGCACGACATAGCCGAGAATGCCCTGCGCGTTATTGTCGAGCTCGCGCGCAACTTCCAGCGGCGTCCAGTTGCGGCCCAGCGCCAGGGGGATGGTCAGCAGATCGGCGAGCGGCGGGATCGGCTCGGCGGCGCGCGCTGCGCGCCGAGCAGCGACATCGACCTTATGGTAATGCAGCGCATGGAGCGTCGCCGCGGTAGGCGACGGCACCCAGGCGGTGTTCGCGCCGGTCATCGGGTGCGCGATCTTCTGTTCGAGCATGTCGGCCATCCGATCGGGTGCGGCCCACATCCCCTTGCCGATCTGCGCGCGCCCCGCGAACCCAGCCGCCAGCCCGATCAGCACGTTGCGATCCTCATACGCCTTGATCCAGCCGCTGCCCTTCATCTCCCCCTTGGGCACCATCGGCCCGGCGTGCATCGCGGTGTGGATCTCGTCGCCGGTGCGGTCGAGGAAGCCGGTATTGATGAACACGATCCGGTCGCGCACCGCTTCGATGCAGGCGGCGAGATTGGCCGAGGTGCGGCGCTCCTCGTCCATCACCCCCACCTTGATCGTGTGGCGATCGAGCCCCAGCAGATCCTCGACCGCGTCGAACAGGTCGTTGGTGAAGGCGCATTCGGCGGGGCCGTGCATCTTGGGTTTGACGATATAGACCGATCCGGTGCGGCTGTTACGATAGCGGCTGAGCCCGCGCAGGTCGTACAGCGCGATCGTAGCGGTCAGGATCGCATCGAGAATGCCCTCGGGCGCTTCGCTGCCATCGGGCAGCAGCACCGCGGGCGTGGTCATCAGATGGCCGACATTGCGCACGAACAGCACCGCCCTGCCCGGCAGCACCACCTCGCGACCATCGGCGATCGCGTAGCTGCGATCGGGGTTGAGCGTTCGGGTGAGCATCTCGCCCTGCTTGGCGAAGGTCTCGGACAGATCGCCGCGCATCAGCCCCAGCCAATTGGCATAGGCCGCGACCTTGTCGTCGGCATCGACCGCGGCGATCGAATCCTCGAGATCGACGATCGTCGTCAGCGCCGATTCCATCAGGACATCGGCGATCCCAGCCGGGTCGGCAGCGCCGATCGGGTGATCGCGGTCGATCACGACTTCGATATGCAGGCCGTGATGGACGAACAGCAGGTTCGCGCCGTTGTGCCCGACGAACTGGCTCGGGTCGGCAAGATCGAGCAGCCCGGTGGTGAAACCGACCCAGCTACCGCTGGCGAGCGGCACCGCCTGATCGAGGAACGCACGCGCGCGGGCGATCACCTGCGCGCCGCGCTCGGCGTCATAGCCTGCCGCACTCGGGCTGCCCGGCAGCGCATCGGTGCCGTAGAGCGCATCGTACAGGCTGCCCCAGCGCGCATTGGCGGCGTTGAGGACGAAGCGCGCGTTGAGCACCGGCACCACCAGTTGCGGCCCCGCGAGCAGCGCGATCTCGGGATCGACCTTGGTCGTGCCGATCGTGAAGGGCGCAGGCTCGTCGACCAGATAGCCGATCTCGCGCAGGAACGCCTGATAGGCGGCAGGGTCGATCGGGCCGCCGCGATTCGCGTCGTGCCAGGCGTCGACCTTTGCCTGCAATTCGTCGCGCACCGCCAGCAGCGCACGGTTGCGCGGGGCGAAGCGCGCGAAGATCGCCGCGACGCCCTGCCAATAGCCCTGCGCATCGATGCCGAGCCCGGGCAACACCGATTGGTCGACGAACGCCGCAAGCTGGGGGGCGACGATCAATCCGGCGCGATCGGTGGGGGACATGGCAGACTCCTCGTTGTGGCAATGCTGGGCAAATACCCGGGGAGGTGCACCCCGTTCAGCACGCCCCGCGCCCGCGATCAACCCCGTTCGGTCTCCAATGCCGCCGCCGCCGCCTCGAGCCGTTCGAGCATGGCGCGCAGCTGCCGGCGCTCGGCGGCGTCGAAGCCCTCGAACAAGCGGGCCTCCATCTCGATCGCCTTGGGCGCGACCTGTTCGTACAGCGCGCGCCCCGCCGCCGACAGCGACAGGATATGCGATCGCTGGTCGCCCGGGTTGGGGAGCCGATCGACCAGCCCGCGCTCGGCAAGCGCGATCGCCGCGCGGCTGACAGTTACCTTGTCCATCCGCGTCGCCGCCCCCAGCGCCTGCTGCGTCGCGCCTTCGCCCTCGGCAAGCACCGCGACCAGCCGCCATTCGGGGATGCGGAGCCCGAACATCGCCTGGTAGGTGATCGCGACCACGCCCGACACGCGGTTCGACGCGATCGAAAGGCGATAGGGAAGGAAACTGTCGAGGTGGAGGCTGCTCATGCGGGCACGCTAGCGCGGGCTTGCGACGACGTCACGCCGCGCTGCGAAACGCCGCTCAGGGCTGATCGGGAACAGCTGGCCGCGTCATTCGTACTGTTGGTCCCGATTATTACAGGCACGGCGCGAAGCTAATCTATGTTTTACTGGAAGCACGAGGCGCAGGATGCGCTAGAAAAAATGCTCTTCGCGCATGTCGAGGATCGTGCCTTTCCATGCGTCGGCGCCAAGGCGGCGATGGCGAAGGGAACGCTCGAGGTGCTCGCCTGCAACACGATCGACAGCGCGTGGGACGATGTCCGCATCCATGACGGGCTGTTGCGTTTCGCTGCTGCCTATCGCGCAGATCCGGGACTGTATCGCAGCTTCGCGGTGGTCTTCGACGGGCCCGGCGACCTCGACGAACCCGCATTCGAAGCCGCCCTCTGGCGCCGCGTCCAGTCGCTGTCGGACAAGGACGTCTGGCGCGGCCAAGAATATGACGGGCGCGTCAGCCACGATCCGTCGAACCCCCATTTTTCGCTGAGCTTCGGCGGCGAGGCGTTCTTTATCGTCGGGCTGCACCCGCAGGCCAGTCGCCCGGCGCGGCGCTTCGGGCGGCCGACGATGGTGTTCAATCTGCACGATCAGTTCGAGAAGCTACGCGCCGACGGGCAATATGAAAATATGCGCGAAAAGATCATGGTGCGCGACGAGGCGTTGGCGGGCAGCCGAAACCCGATGCTGTCGCGCCACGGCGAGGTGAGCGAAGCACGCCAATATTCGGGCCGCGTGGTTGACGACGAATGGGCGCCGCCCTTCGAATATCGCGGGGATGCCGCGAAGTGAGTGAGACGATCGAGATTCCCGAACGCAGCGGCACCGCGTTCAAGCTCGCCAAGGGCGATGTTCTGGTGGTGATCGACCCCAAGGGCCAGCAAGTGTCCGACCTGCTGGCGTTCAATGCCAGCGATCTGGGCGAGGTCATCTCGTCGGGGCGCACCTTCGACTATGCCGAGCGCATCTATCTCACTACCGGCGATCGGCTTTTCTCGAACCGATCGAACGTGATGCTGACGATCGTCGACGACAGCGTCGGGCGGCACGACTTCCTGCTGACCCCCTGCTCCTACGACACCTTCCGGCTATGCTATGAGAACGAGCCGCCGCATCGCGGGTGTTTCGGCAACCTCGCCGCCGCGCTCGAACCCTATGGCGTCGAGCCCGACCATATCCCCAGCGCGTTCAACTGCTTCATGAACGTTCCCGTCGATGGCGAAACGGGCAAGCTGCAGGTGCTCCCGCCGCTCAGCAAGGCCGGCGACCGCATTGCGTTTCGCGCCGAGATCGACCTGATCGTCGGGCTGACGGCTTGCTCGGCCAAGGATTCGAACGGCGGCAGCTTCAAGCCGATCCATTATCGGATCGAACGCCCGTAACGCACGTCGCCGCCGTTGCCGCGCGGCGCGATTACCAGGCGATTGCGGCCTGCCCGCTTGCCGGCGTAAAGTGCCGCGTCCGCCGCGACGAACAGCGCTTCGGCGCTTTGCGGCGCGTCGATAGCCGGCGACGCCAACCCGGCCGATCCGGTCAGCGACAATATCTCGCTCCCCCAGAGGATCGGCAAAGCGAGTTCGCCCAACGCTTGTTCGGCGCGAAGCGCTACGGTCTCAAGGGTGCCGCGGGTGACCACCGCGAATTCGTCGCCGCCAATCCGCGCCACCATCGCGGCACCCGCGAATACCGCGCGCAACCGCTGCGCGACCGCGATCAGGCAGGCATCGCCCGCGGCATGGCCGAAGCGATCGTTGATCGGCTTGAAGCCATCGATGTCAAACAACACCAGCGTACCAGGGACCGCCGCGACATCGAGAAAGTCGCGCTGGAAAGTCCCGCGGCTGGCAAGGCCGGTGAGCGAATCATAGTCGGCGCGCTGCCGCAAGGCTTCCCAGCGCGCACGATCTGCAGTGATATCCTGCTTCAAGCCATAAAGTTCGCCAGCCTGGCCGGCGATAGCCCCATATTTCGCGCTGATCCTGATCCAGCGGATCTCGGCATCGGGGCGCACGATCTGCGCTTCGATTGTGAAACCGTCACGGCGGGCAATCGCGTCGGTGCGGACGCGCTCCAATTGGTCGCGCGACGCCTCTTCATACAGCGTGATGATGTCGCGCCGGTCGATCGATGCATCGCGATCGACGCCGAACAGGCCATAGACGCCCTCGGTCCAGGCGATCCGGTCCTCGTTCAGGTCGCAGCGCCATGCACCGATGCCCGCCATACGCGTCGCGCGCGCCAGCAGCCCCGCTTCGTCGGGTGCGAGATCGACGATCATCCCCGGTTCGATCAGCATCGCGCTAATTGCCTGTCTGCCTTCGATGCGCGGCTGGTTTCATATTGCATGCGGCGTCCATAAGATCGCAAACGTTACGACTGCGTTGCGATCTGACAAGATCGCCATGGTATTAAAGACCGTATTGCACGGGTTCGGCTTGCGGCTTGCCACAGGGGTGCTAGACATAGGATGGCAGCGCCCCGCCACGGCACCAAATCGTAACCGACGGGTTGTACTGCACCGATGTAGAGTACCGTTAAGCGTACCGTTTAAACAGGCTAGGAGCAGGCGAATGAACTTTGGATCGATGAAGCGCACGGGATGGCTTTCATTGGGCGTAGCGACCACCGCGCTCACGCTCGCCGCCTGCTCGGGCGGCGAATCAGAGGAAAAGGCGGCAGCCCCCGCCACCAACACCGCGACGACCGCGGCCGCACCTGCAGCGGCCCCGGCAGCGACTGCGCCTGCGGCTGACGATACCACCACGGTAACCGGCGCGACCTTCGCCAGCTTCACCGGCGACGCCGCCAGCGGCAAGACGGTGTTCCTCCAGTGCCAGACCTGCCATGCGGTCGAGGCCGGGGTGAACAAGATCGGCCCCTCGCTCGCCGGCATCGTCGGTCGCGCCGCAGGTACGGTTGCGGGCTACAACTACACCCCCGCCAACAAGAACAGCGGCATCACCTGGACGCAGGAGAAGCTGTTCCAGTATCTCGAGAACCCGCAGCGCGTGGTGCCCGGCACCAAGATGGCGTTCGCTGGCATTCCCGACGAACAGAAGCGCGCTGACGTGATCGCGTATCTCGCCGCGCCGCAATAAGGCGAACTAGCATGCCAAAAGCCGCTCCGGGCGACCGGGGCGGCTTTTTATTGTGGGGGGCGGACGCTGCGGTCCCCGCCTTATCGCCGCCTCAGATCGAGCAGATGCACCGGGAACGACGCCAGCAACGGCAGCGCGATCCAGGGCCATGACGCGCCGGTCAGCGCGCCGCGCGTCGCCAGCAGCATCAGCGCGCCCGGAAGCAATCGAAACGCGGCGTCCGACGCGCGCCAACTGCCGCGCGTCACCAGCCAGGCGAACTCCGCAGCCAGCACCACCAGCACCAGATCGACCGCATGGCCGCTGGCGAAGAAGGCGTTCAGGCGAACGGCCCGTTGAGCCGCACGATCTCCCAGTTGAGCGCGCCCGCGAGCAGCACCCAGCCGAGATAGGGCAGCAACAGCATCGCCCCCATCCGCGAATATCGCGCGGCGAACAGCGTCAGCCCCAGCACCGATATGCCGAGCACGACCACCTCGATTGCCGCCCAATCGGGGCGCTGGAGCCGGAAGAACAACAGGCTCCATAGGATGTTGAGGAAGCCGTTGAAGGCGAACAGCCCGATCAGCCAGTCGGCGGCGGCGCGGCTGCCGATCGCGCGCCAGGCGGTGACGCTGCCGAGCGCGGTGGTCGCGAACACCAGGGTCCAGGCGACCCCGTACAGCGCGTCGGGGGGAGCCCAATCGGGCTTGGCGAGCCCGCGATACCAGGGGCCGAGGTCGGTCATCGTCGCACCGACGATCGCGACGAAGGTCGCGGCGACCGCGGCGATCGCGACCGGGAATATCCCCGCGCGGCCGAGCGTCGTCATGTCGCCGACTCCAACAGGTGGCGCATGTCCTTGAAGAAGATTCGCACGTGCGCCATCGGATCGGCGCGTACCAGCCGCTTGTGCATATAGGCCTGCCAGGTCAGCTTCTGGACATCGGGATCCTCGCACATCTTGACGAAGCGCTCGCGGCGCTTGTCGTTGCGGTACCAGAAATATTGCATGATCCCGAGGATCCAGAACACCCGGCCATGTTCGCGCATGAAGCGCTTGCGCGCCTGTTTCAGCGCACGCGCGTCGCCGGTGGTGAGGAACGCGTCGACCGATTCGGCGGCGAACCGCCCGCAAGCCATCGCGTAATAAATGCCCTCGCCCGACGCCGGCGCGACCACCCCCGCGGCGTCGCCCGCGACGATCACGTCGCGCCCATTGTCCCAGCGCTTGAGCGGCTTGAGCGGGATCGGCGCGCCTTCGCAGCGGATCGTCTCGCAATCGCTCAGCCCGCTATCGGCGCGCAGCCGAGCAACTGCGTCGCGCAACGGAAAGCCCTTGTTGGCGCTGCCCACCCCGATGCTCGCAGTGTCGCCGTGCGGAAAGACCCAGGCGTAGAAATCGGGCGATAAATGCCCCTGGTAGATCACGTCGCAGCGGCTGCGGTCGAAGCTCGGGTCGTTGGCGGGCGACCGGATGATCTCGTGATAGGCGAACACGCACGGCGTGCGCTCGCCCTTGAGCGTCGCCTGCGCCACTCCCGATCGCGCGCCGTCGGCGCCGATGACGCTGGCGGCGCGCACCCGTTGCGGCTCGGCATGGCGGCTTTCGCGGAAGACGACGATCGCGGCGCCGTCGCCGTCGCGCTCGACGGTTTCGAAGGTGCCGGTGCGGCGTTCGGCGCCGGCGAGCGCGGCGCGCGCGCGCAGCCATTCGTCGAAGGTCTCGCGATCGACCAGTCCGACGAAGCCGTCGCCGACGGGCATGTCGACGGTCTTGCCCGAGGGCGCGACCATCCGCGCGGTGCGCGCCTTGCCCACCAGCAGATGATCGGGGATCGCGAAATCCTCGATCGCGCGCGGCGGGATCGCGCCGCCGCACGGCTTGATCCGCCCACCGCGATCGAGCAGCAGCACCCGCCGGCCCAGCCGCGCCAGATCGGTCGCGGCGGTCGCCCCCGACGGGCCGCCGCCGACCACCACCACGTCGTAATCATACGTCGTTCTTGCTGCGGTATTCATCGTGCCAGCTCCGCCAGTTCGAGATTTCCCAGAGGTGCGCGCCGGGTGGCCGCACCGATCGCGAGCGCCGCGGCGAAGACGAACAGCGCCGCCTCGCCGCCAAAGACCAGGGCGAAGGCCGCGGAGTCGTCGCCGGTGACGGCGCGCCCCCAGTCGACCCCGACCGCACCGATCAGCCCGCCGAGCCCGAACGCAATCGCCTGCGACGCGCCCCATACGCCCATCCGCATTCCCGCGCGGCCATCGCCCGCAGCGCCCGCGAGCGCCATCATCGTGCCGATCGCGGCGACTGCGAACACGCCGTTGGCAAACCCCAGCAGCGCGACGTTGAGCGCTAGCGGCCAGCCCGGACCCGCCTGCGCTGCCATCGCCAGCCCCGCCAGCGCGACCGCCGAACCGACGCAACCTCCGACGATCCAGCGCCGCAGCCCTATCGCGCTGCGCCCGCCGAACGCGCTGCCGCCGACGCCGACCGCGATCATCCCCGCCAGGACGCCCATATGCTGGATGCCTGCAAGGCTGGTCGATTCGCCGGGTGAATACGCGAACACCAGGCCCGCAAAGGGTTCGAGGATCATGTCCTGCATCGAATAGGCGAGCATCGAGGCGAAGACGAAGGCGGTGAAGCGCCGCGCATCGCGATCGGCGAGCATCGCCGCGATCGCGTCGCCGAAGCGCTCGGGCGCGATCGGCGCTGCCACCGACTGCATCCGGTCACCGCTCGGTTCGATGCCCTGTACCGCGGCTAGCGCGACGAGGAACGCGACCAGCGCGATCCCGCTCACGATCATCGCGAGCCGCGGCAGCGAATAGGGGTCGAGCAACGCCCCCGCGACGCCCGCGCTGGCGATGATTCCCGCCACCATCATGATCCAGGTGATCGCCGCAGCCGCCGGCCGCCGATCGGGCGCGACGCGAGTCGCCAGCAGCGCGAGCAGCGAGGTTCCCGCCGCCCCTACCCCGCCGCCGATCATCGCAAAGGCGAGGATCGCCATCGCATAGCCCGCCACCGATCCGATCGCGAGCAACGCCAGCGAATCGACCGCGACCACCACGCCCAGCGCCAGCACCGCCATCCCGCCGACGATCCACGGCGTGCGCCGATGCCCGCGATCCGAGCCATGTCCCCAAAGCGGGCGCGACAACTGCACCGCATAATGGAACGCCACCAATCCTGCGGGCAACGCCGCCGGAAGCGCATATTCGACCACCATCACCCGGTTGAGCAGCGAGGTCGCGAGCATCACCATTGCGCCGATCGCGCTCTGCACCAGCCCCAGACGGACGATGCCGCCCCAGCCGAGCGAGGCGGTCACAATCCCCACACGCCCCCCAGCCCGAATGCCGATGCCAGCATGCCGAGCACGTACATCGACACCCCGGTCGCGGCATACCAGGGGGTCATCGCGCGGGGATCGCGCAGCAACCGAACCATCGCCGCGAGCTGGCCGACGATCAATAATGCGACGACGCCGGCGACGATCAGGTGATCCCAGCGCAGCAGCAAGGCGACCACCACCAGTTGCGGCAACAGCATCGTCAGGCAGGCGACACGCGCCGCGCGATCGATCCCGAGCATCGCGGGGAGCGAACGCACCCCGGTCGCGAGATCGCCCTCGACCGCCTTGAAATCGTTGAGCGTCATGATGCCGTGCGCGCCGACACTATAGAGCAGCAAGATCACCAGCACCGGCGCGCCGGGCAAGGTGCCCGCCATCACCGCGGCGCCGGTGAACCAGGTCAGCCCTTCATAGCTCAGCGCCACCGCGCCAGGCCCGAGGATCGCGTTGATCTTCAGCCGAAGCGGCGGTGCGCTATACGCCCAGGCGAGCGCGAGCCCGACCAGCGTCGCGACGAACACCCATGGCCCCGTTACCCACGCGACCAGTGCCGACAGAACGCTGCCGATCACCGCGATCGCCAGCCCCCATTGGCCGCCGATCCGGCCCGAGGGGATCGGTCGCTCGGGTTGGTTGATCGCGTCGACATGCCGGTCGAACCAGTCGTTCACCGCCTGGCTTGTGCCGCAGACCAGGGGTCCGGTCAGCAGGATGCCCGCGATCAGGAACGGCCAGCGGTCGCCCAGCGGCACTCCCGACGAGACAACCCCGCACAGGAATGCCCACATCGGCGGAAACCAGGTGATCGGCTTGAGCAGCTCGAGCACGTCGCGCGCCGCGGGGATCCGGGTGATCGGCGAATGAGTCGAGGTCTCGGCCATGGCAGCAGGCTATGCCCCCCCGCCAAAAGCGTCAAACAGAATTGACAGTTCTAGGTGTAAAACTAGCTGCCGCCGCAGCCAGCCGGTTATTCGGGCTCGTTCGTCAGGCTGCCGAGGCCGTGGCGGTGGAGCTTGGAATAGAGGCTCTGCCGGCTCACCCCCAGGATTTCGGCCGCCGAAGCGCGATTGTCCGAGGTGTGCGCCAGCGCTGCCTCGATGCACAATCGCTCGATCAGATCGGTGCTCTCTCGGACGATCTCCTTGAGCGACATCCGCCCGACCAGTTCGGTCAGCTGCTCGACCGACCGCGGTACTTCGCGTCCAGGTTGCGCGGTATCGACCATGCGCCGTGCCAGCGTGCGGATCGTGAAGCCATAATGCATCGACCCGTCGGTGCCCGGCACCGCGACCCCCGACAGTTCGACCTCTTCCTCGCCGCCAGCATTGCCGCGCACGATCGTGGCGACATTGCGCACGGTGCCGTGTTCGCGCAGCTGGGTTTCGATCACCTCGAGGTCGATCCCCGGGCGCCCTAGCCATTGACCGAGCGAACCCCCGGTCATCCGTTCGAGCACCGGCAGTTCGGCGAGTTCGAGGAACGAGGCGTTGGCGGTCAGCACGCGCATCTCAGAATCGGCGAGCACGAAGGCATCGGGCAGCGCGTCGACGACATCGCGCAGCTGCACCGTCTCGCCCGAGTCGGGGGCAGCCACAGCCGCGGGTTCGATCCGCACCAGCAGCAGCGACGCACGCTCCTGCCGGAACAAGGTCGCAACGAACCGGCCCTCGCCGATGCCCTTGCGCAGCGCCATCGCCTCGGTCGGCGGGGTGGCCGACACCGCGGCGGCGCCAAGATAGGCAACCATCCGCTCGCGCTCGGCGGGTTCGACCAGGATCGTCGCGGGCTGGTCGACCAGCGCGCCGGGCTTGGCGTCGACCAGCCGATGCGCGGCGACATTGGCCTCGCGGATTCGCCGAGTCGCGGCGTCGACCACCAGCACCGCCTCGCGTCCCATGTCGAACAGCAGCCGATAGCGCGCCTCGACCTGGCGCAGCCGTATATAGTCGCGCTCGAGCGATTGCTGCGCCTGGATCAGGCGCTGCTGAGTCGCCGCCTGCGCGCGCATGTCGCGGCCGATCGCGATCACGCGCCCGTCGTTGCCGAGCGCCATCGCGAGATAGCGCACCGGCACTTCGCCGTCGTCGGTCGTCTGGTTCACCTGGCGCCAGCGCGCGGGTGCCCCGGCTACCGCGTCGGCGAGCATCTCGTCGATCTTTGCCCGGCTGTCCTTGGTGACGGTCTCGCGCCAGTCGCGATTCGCCCAATGGCCGAACCCGAGCGCGACCATGTCGCGCTCGGCAATGGCGATGTCGAGGATGGTGCCGGCACTGTCGAGCACCAGCGACACGTCGCCCGCGGCCGCAAGCATCTGCGCGGCCGCACTCGAATCGAGCGGGCCGGGATAGCGGTCAGGCTGCGAAAAGCCACTAGGGCCAGCGGGGGCGGGATGCCTGGTCATCGACGATCCGCAACGCTCCGCATGTAAGAGAAAGCCTACCGTCAGCCTCCGGTTTGAAAAGCGACGGCTTGTACCATGGCATCGGCGAGGGCCAACGCCGCGCGCGCGTCGGGTGCAGTGCCATCGGCACCAACATCGTCAACGAGCGCCGGATTTTCAAGGAAGGCAGGGCCGCCTACCAGCACGCGAAGATGCGGGTTGCGCGATACGCTGCGCATCGCAAGGATCACCGATGGCAGCGCGCCGATATGGCACTCGCTGCCGCCGGTCAATCCAGCAATGTCGAACCAGCCGCCCGACAAGCGTTCGCACAGCAACGCCGCGGTGCTCTCGCCCAGCCGATCGGTGTCCCAACCGGCACGGCTGAAGACCTGCTCGATCACCAGCGGCCCGAAGCTGTGCTGGTCGCCCGGCACGACCGCGAACAGCGCGCGGCGGACGTCGTTGGCGCGTCCTTCGGCGAAGGGCACGCGGGCGGCGAGTTCGTGCACGACTTCCTGCAACCGCCACAGCCCCATCGTCACGTCGACGAAATCGCAGCGATCGTCCTTCCAATATTCGCCTAGCGTCCGCGCCGCGGGGGCAAGCAGGTCGAGCAGCAGCGCCTCGGCGGTCACGCCGCGCGCGAGCATCGTCTCGACCAATGCCAGCAACTCGTCGGCTTCGACCTGCAGCGTCAATGGGGTGAAGGCTTCGACTTCGGCGGGGGAGATGACGGGCATCTCGACCGGCACTGCCTGGCCGCCGCTGCGATGCCGCGCGCCCATCAGCCGCGGGATGACTTCGCATTCGATCAGCGTCGATAGCGCGACCGGATCTGCGCGCTGGAACTGCGGCGAGCGGCGCATCGGATGCGACGATCGCGGCACGTTGCGCTCGCGCGCACCCATGGCGGGCAGCGCTTGTCCGGACGGGTAGGTCGATGCCATTCGTGCGGTCTCCAGCCACTATCGAAGCATACGCGATACTGTCGGCGCTCCACCTTTGGCTCCATCGACTCGCCCAATGCTATGCCTGTTACGGATGCATCACAACCCGCGAAACGCGCTGCACCGCACCACATGTAAAAATAATTGGACGTCAATTCCATTTGACACTTGTTGGCGTCAAGCTCATCATCCGGGTAACGAACGATGAGGTGAGGCAGCAATGGTTAGAGGCGGCGGCTCGGTCGGAAAGGAACGGCAACATCGGCCGCTCTACACGCCCGAACAGCGCGCCCGCCGCGACGCCAGCCGCTGGACGTTGGTCCAAGGATTGCTCGCCCCCGTCCAGTTCCTGATCTTCTTGGTGAGCCTGGCGCTGGTGGTCCGCTACCTCGTGACCGGCGAGGGCGCGGGCGCGGCGACCGCCTCGATCGTCGCCAAGACGATCGCGCTTTACACGATCATGGTGACTGGCTCGATCTGGGAAAAGGTCGTGTTCGACAAATGGTTGTTCGCCGAAGGCTTCTGGTGGGAAGACCTGTTCAGCATGGTCGTGCTGGCGCTGCACACCGCCTATCTCGCGATGCTGTTCGCGGGCATCGGCTCGATCGAGCAGCAGATGGCGGTCGCGCTTGCGGGGTATCTCGCTTATGTCGTCAACGCCGGCCAGTTCCTGTGGAAACTGCGCGTCGCACGGCTCGAACAGCCGCGGATGGTGCCGGCATGAGCCCCGCCTTCCCGCTCCCCGCGACCTCGCCGGTCGATTGCCCCCCGGTGCTGCGCGAGCGCGGCCAGCGCGAGGTTTTCTGCGGCCTGACTGGCATCGTCTGGCTGCATCGCAAGGTGCAGGACGCCTTCTTCCTGGTCGTCGGATCGCGCACCTGCGCGCATCTGCTGCAATCGGCGGCGGGGGTGATGATCTTCGCCGAACCGCGCTTCGGCACCGCGATCATCGAGGAGCGCGACCTGGCCGGCCTCGCCGACGCCAATGAGGAGCTCGACCGAGTCGTCGATCGCCTGCTGGTGCGCCGTCCCGACATCAAGATGCTGTTCCTGGTCGGCTCGTGCCCCAGCGAGGTCATCAAGCTCGACCTGTCGCGCGCGGCGCAGCGGCTGTCGGCCAAGCACACCCCCAATGTCCGGATCCTCAGCTATTCGGGCAGCGGGATCGAGACGACCTTTACCGAGGGCGAGGATGCGTGCCTCGCCGCGCTGGTCCCCGAGCTTGCGGCTGAGCCCGTAGGCGCCGCCCCCGCGCTGATGATCGTGGGGGCGCTGCCCGACATCGTCGAGGATCAGTTCCTGCGGCTGTTCGCCGAACTCGGCATCGGCCCGGTCCATTGCCTGCCCGCGCGCAAGGCCAATGCGATGCCGCCGGTTGGGCCGAATACCCGCTTCCTGCTGGCGCAACCGTTTCTCGGCGCGACCGCACTGGCGCTCGAGGAGCGCGGCGCGACGCGGATCGAATCGATCTTCCCCTTCGGTGCCGAGGGTACCACCGCCTGGGTCCACGCCGCGGCGCAGGCCTTCGGCATCGACGAAATGCACTTCCGCCGCGTGATCGCGCCGGGCCGCGAGCGCGCCAAGCGCGCGATCGAACATTGCCGCGAAAAGCTCGAAGGCAAGCGCATCTTCTTCCTGCCCGATTCGCAGCTCGAAGTGCCGCTCGCGCGCTTCCTGTCGAACGAGCTGGGGATGATCCCGGTCGAGGTCGGCACCCCCTATCTCCACCGCGCGCACCTTGCGGGCGAGCTCGCGCTACTGCCGCCGGGCACGCTGGTCAGCGAAGGCCAGGACGTCGACCGCCAGCTCGATCGCGTGCGTGCCGAGCGCCCCGACCTCACCGTCTGCGGCCTCGGGCTCGCCAACCCGCTCGAAGCCGAAGGGCTGACGACCAAATGGGCGATCGAGCTCGTCTTCTCGCCGATCCACGGCTTCGACCAGGCGGGCGACCTCGCCGAATTGTTCGCGCGCCCGCTGCGGCGGCGTGACGTGTTGCGGGTGTAGGGCGATGCAGCTGACCGTCTGGACCTATGAAGGCCCGCCGCATGTCGGTGCAATGCGCGTCGCGACCGCGATGGAGGGCGTCCATTATGTCCTCCACGCGCCGCAGGGCGACACTTATGCCGACCTGCTGTTCACGATGATCGAGCGGCGCGCCAAGCGGCCGCCGGTCACCTACACCACCTTCCAGGCGCGCGATCTCGGCAAGGACACCGCCGAACTCTTCCAGACCGCGGCGCGCGAAGCCTTCGAACGCTACCGCCCGCAGGCGATGATCGTCGGCGCGTCGTGCACCGCCGAGCTGATCCAGGACGATCCCTCGGGATTGATGCAGGCGATGCAGCTGCCGATCCCGGTGATCCCGCTCGAACTGCCAAGCTATAGCCGCAAGGAAAGCTGGGGCGCGTCGGAGACCTTCTACCAGATCGTCCGCACGCTCGCCGATCGCGACGTCCGCCCCGCGCCGCGCGAGGGCCGTCGCCCGCGCGCCAACCTGCTCGGGCCGACCGCGCTCGGCTTTCGCCACCGCGACGACGTGATCGAAATTACCCGGCTGCTCGATACGATGGGGATCGACGTTCACTGCGTTGCGCCGCTGGGCGCTAGCCCCGCCGATATCGCGACGCTGGGCGCCGCCGATTTCACCATCTCGCTCTATCCCGAGACCGCCGACACCGCCGCGCGCTGGCTCGAGAAGACCTTCGGCCAGCCGGTGGTGCGCACCGTGCCGATCGGCCATGGCGCCACCCGCGAGTTCATCGCCGAGGTCGCCGCGGCCGCGGGCGTCGATCCCGCCGCCGCGCTCGACACCTCGCACCTTCCCTGGTGGAGCCGCTCGGTCGATTCGACCTATCTCACCGCCAAGCGCGTCTTCATCTTCGGCGATGCCACCCACGCCATCGCCGCCGCACGCGTCGCGCGCGACGAGCTGGGGTTCGCGGTGGTCGGCCTTGGCTGCTACAATCGCGAATTCGCCCGCGACCTTCGCGCCGCCGCCGCCGAGCATGGCGTCGAACCGCTGATCACCGACGATTATCTCGAGGTTGAATCCGCGATCGCCGAGCTGCAGCCCGAATTGGTGCTGGGTACGCAGATGGAGCGCCACATCGCCAAGCGGCTGGGCATCCCCTGCGCGGTCATCTCCTCGCCAGTGCATGTCCAAGATTTCCCCGCGCGCTACAGCCCGCAAATGGGGTTCGAGGGCGCGAACGTGCTCTTCGATACCTGGGTCCATCCGCTGGTGATGGGGCTCGAGGAACATCTGCTGACGATGTTCCGCGACGATTTCGAATTCGCCGATAATGCAGGCGCCAGCCATCTTGGGCACGGCAAGGTCGCAGGGCAAACCCCGGCGGCAGTAGAGCCCGCCGCCGAGCAAATTCTCGTAGAGGCCGAAGCGCCAGCCACCGGCTGGACCCCCGAGGCCGAACGCGAGCTTCGCAAGATCCCGTTCTTCGTGCGCGGCAAGGCCCGCCGCAACACCGAAGCCTACGCCGCCGACCATGGCCTGCCGACCATCGGCCTCGACACCCTCTATGACGCGAAGGCGCATTATGCCCGATAGCGCACCGATCCATGTGGTCATCATCACGCTCGACAATCATCTGTCGGGTGCCGTCGAACGCGCCGCGGCGCGCTTTGCCAAGGATGGCAGCGGCATCACCATCGGCTTCCACGCCGCCGCCGATTGGGAGGCCTCCCCGCACGCGCTCGACACCACACTCGCCGATATCGGGCGCGCCGACATCGTGCTGGCGACGATGCTGTTCCTCGACGACCATATCCGCGCGGTGATGCCCGCGATCACCGCGCGCCGCGACCATACCCAGGCGACGATCGGCATGATGTCGGGCGCCGAGATCGTGAAGCTCACCAAGATGGGCTCGTACCGGATGGACGCCCCCGCCAAGGGGCCGCTCGCCTTGCTCAAGAAGCTGCGCGGCTCGTCGAAGCCCGGCGCGTCGGCGGGGGCCAAGCAGATGAAGATGCTGCGCCGGCTGCCCAAGATGCTGCGCTTCATCCCCGGCACCGCGCAGGACGTTCGCGCCTATTTTCTGACGCTGCAATATTGGCTCGCGGGCAGCGACGACAATGTCGTAAACATGATCCGCGCGCTGGTCGATCGCTACGCCACCGGCGAGCGCGGCGGCGAGCGCGCGCAGGCGCCGCGCGAATATCCTGAAGTCGGCGTCTACCACCCCGACCTCGCCGATCGCATGTCCGACCGGATCGAGGCGCTGGCGCCGCCCGAAGGCGCGATCGGCACCGTCGGCGTGCTGATGCTGCGCTCGTACATCCTGGCGCGCGACGCGGCGCATTATGACGGCGTCATCCGCGCCCTCGAGGCCAAGGGGCTTCGCGTCATCCCCGCCTTTGCCGGAGGGCTCGATTCGCGCCCCGCGATCGAGAAATTCTTCGTCCGCGACGGCGCGCCGATCGTCGATGCAGTGGTGTCGCTCACCGGCTTCTCGCTGGTCGGCGGCCCGGCATATAATGACTCGGACGCCGCCGAGGCGACGCTTACCAAGCTCGACGTACCTTATGTCGCGGCGCACCCGGTCGAGTTCCAGTCGCTCGAACAATGGGGCGCGGGGCGCCAGGGTCTGTTGCCGCTCGAAGCGACGATGATGGTCGCGATCCCCGAACTCGACGGTGCGACCGCGCCCTCGATCTTCGGTGGCCGCTCGGACGGCGCGGGCGTCGCCTGCACCGGTTGCCACCATGGCTGCACCTTCCCTACCGCGGGGCTGGTGCGAACGATGCATTCGTGCCCCGAGCGCGCGCAGGCGCTCGCCGCCAAGGTCGCACGCACGATCGTGCTCCGCCGCACCCCCCGCGCCGAGCGTCGGATCGCGACGGTGTTGTTCAACTTCCCCCCCAACGCCGGCGCGACCGGCACCGCGGCGCATCTCGCGGTGTGGGAATCGCTCCACGCCACACTGCTGCGGATGCGCGACGAGGGCTATACCGTCGACGTCCCCACCGATGTCGACACGCTGCGCGACGCAGTGCTCAAGGGCAATGCCGAGCGCTTCGGCACCGATGCCAATGTCCATGCGCGGATCAGCGCCGACGATCATGTCCGCCGCGAACGCTGGCTGAGCGAGATCGAGGGCAATTGGGGCCCCGCCCCCGGCAAGGTCCAGTCCGACGGCCGCAACATCCAGGTGCTCGGCGCGCAATTCGGCAATGTCTTTGTCGGGGTCCAGCCCACCTTCGGCTGGGAGGGCGATCCGATGCGGATCCTGTTCGAGGGCCGCTTCACCCCCACCCACGCCTTCAGCGCCTTCTATCGCTGGCTGCGCGAGGATTTCGCGGCGCATGCGGTGCTGCACTTCGGCACCCACGGCGCGCTCGAATTCATGCCCGGCAAGCAGGCGGGGATGTCGGGCGCCTGCTGGCCCGAGCGGCTGATCGGCGACCTGCCCAATTTGTATATCTACGCCGCCAACAACCCTTCCGAGGGGCTGCTCGCCAAGCGCCGCTCGGGTGCGACGCTGATCAGCTATCTCACCCCGCCGCTGGCGCAGGCCGGGCTCTACAAGGGGCTCAACGAACTCAAGGCGCTGATCGAGCGCTGGCGGTCCTCGACCGAGGGCACCGAGCGGCAGGGGCTCGAACCGATGATCCGCGACTGCGCGGTCGCGCTCGACCTCGCGCCTGTGCCCTCGACGGTGGTGGCGATCGATCCGCGGCTTCGCGCCGATGACGATGGCTGCGGCGTGAGCGACGGGCTCGACATCGCGGCGCTGTCGGCGCGGCTGTACGAACTCGAATGCGAGCTGATCCCGCACGGGCTGCACGTTATCGGCAAGAAGCTCGACCCAGCCGAACGCCGCGCCTGGGCGAACCAGATCGCGGCGGGCAACGCCGACAGCGATGCCAGCGAGATCGACCGGCTGCTCGAAGCCAATGACGAGCTCGGCGGGGTCATCCACGCGCTCGACGGCGGCTTCATCGCTCCCGCCCCCGGCGGCGACCTGATCCGCAACCCGCAGGTACTGCCGACCGGGCGCAACCTCCACGGCTTCGATCCCTTCCGCATCCCCGGCGCCTATGCCTGTGTCGAAGGCGTCCGCGCCGCCGAGGGGGTGATCGCGCGGCACATGGCCGATGGCGCGTCCTTCCCCGAAACGCTGGCACTGGTGTTGTGGGGCACCGACAACCTCAAGAGCGAAGGCCAGCAGGTCGCGCAGGCGCTGGCGCTGCTCGGCGCGCGTCCGCGCTTCGACGGCTATGGCCGGTTAAGCGGTTCGGAGCTGATCCCGCTCGCCGAACTCGGCCGTCCGCGGATCGACGTCGTCGTCACGCTGTCGGGGATCTTCCGCGACCTGCTGCCGCTGCAGACGCGGATGATCGCCGAGGCGGCATGGCTGGCGGCGAGCGCCGATGAGCCGCTCGAGCAGAATTTCGTCCGCAAGCACACGCTGGCGCATCAGGCCGCGCATGGCTGTGACCTCGAAACCGCAGCGCTGCGTGTCTTCTCGAATGCCGAGGGTGCCTATGGCGCCAACGTCAACCAGATGATCGACGCCGGCGGCTGGAGCGATCCCGACGAACTCGCCGAGATGTTCGAGCGTAACAAGGGCTTCGCCTATGGCCGCAAGGGCGCGCCCGAGCGCCGCGCCGAATTGTTCAAATCGGCGTTGGCCGGCGTCGATGCGACCTACCAGAACCTCGACTCGGTCGAGCTTGGCGTCACCGACATCGACCAATATGTCGACGCGCTGGGCGGCATGAGCCGGTCGATCGCGCGCGCCAAGGGCAAGGCCGCTCCGGTCTATATCGTTGATGCGACGCAAGGCGCAGCGAAGGTACGGACGCTCGGCGAGCAGGTCGATCTCGAAACCCGCACGCGGATGCTCAACCCGGTCTGGTACGAAGGGATGCTCAAGCACGGCTTCGAGGGCGTCCGCCAGATCGAGGGCCATGTGACCACGACGATGGGCTGGTCGGCAACCACCGGCCAAGTCGCCCCCTGGGTCTATCAGAAGATTTCCGAGACCTACATGCTCGACGACGCGATGCGCCAGCGCCTCGCGACGCTCAATCCCAAGGCATCGGCGCGTGTCGCCAGCCGGCTGATCGAGGCGAGCGAACGCGATTTCTGGCAACCCGATGCCGAAACCCTGGCTGCCCTCCATGCTGCGAGCGACGAGATTGAAGACATGCTCGAAGGCGTGGCGGCGGCGGCCTGAAAGGAACCAACATGGCACTCCACGACCCAATCCGCCCCGATGGCGACGGCAGCGTTCAGGTCCGGCTCGACCCGGTCGACCGCATCGGCAACGCCAAGGTATTCGCGGTCTATGGCAAGGGCGGCATCGGCAAATCGACCACCTCGTCGAACCTGTCGGCGGCACTCTCGCTGCTGGGCAAGCGCGTCCTGCAGATCGGCTGCGATCCCAAGCATGACAGCACCTTCACGCTGACCAAGAAGCTGATGCCAACCGTCATCGACGTGCTCGAAACCGTGAACTTCCACCACGAGGAGCTGCGCCCCGAGGACTATATGTTCGAAGGCTTCAACGGCGTGATGTGCGTCGAGGCAGGCGGCCCGCCCGCGGGCACCGGCTGCGGCGGCTATGTCGTCGGCCAGACGGTGAAACTGCTCAAGCAACATCACCTGCTCGAAGATACCGACGTCGTGCTGTTCGACGTGCTGGGCGATGTCGTGTGCGGCGGCTTTGCCGCGCCGCTCCAGCATGCCGAACGCGCGGTGGTGGTCGCCGCCAATGATTTCGACAGCATCTTCGCGATGAACCGAATCGTCGCGGCGATCCAGGCGAAGTCGAAGAATTACGATGTGCGGATGGCGGGCGTGATCGCCAACCGTTCGGCAGCGACTGACGAGATCGATCGCTTCAACGAGGCCACCGGGCTCAAGCGCCTGGCGCATTTTCCCGATCTCGATGCGATCCGCCGCAGCCGGCTCAAGAAATGCACTTTGTTCGAGATGGAGCAGACCCCCGAGGTCGCCGCGGCATGCGACGAATATAAGCGCCTCGCCGCGCACCTATGGGCGGGCACCGACGCGCTCGATGCCAAGGCGATGAAGGACCGCGACATCTTCGAATTCTTGGGGTTCGAGTGATGACCGCCACCTACGCCCGCTACCGCAGCCAGCTCGAAACCTATTTCGACCGCACCGCGTCGAAGACGTGGGAGCAACTGACCTCCGACGCGCCGGTCAGCCGGATCCGCGCGACGGTGCGCGCCGGCCGCGACCGGATGCGCGAGACGTTGCTCTCGTGGCTGCCCGCCGACATGACCGGGCTGCGGCTGCTCGATGCCGGGTGCGGCACCGGATCGCTCGCGGTCGAGGCCGCCCAGCGCGGCGCCGATGTCGTCGCGATCGATATCGCGGGCAGCCTGGTCCATGTCGCGCGCGATCGCGCCCCGGCGGGGCTTTCGATCGACTGGCGTGTCGGCGACATGCTCGACCCCGCGCTCGGGCGCTTCGATCACGTGGTCGCGATGGATTCGCTGATCCATTATCCCGCGTTCGACATCGTCGACGTGCTGCGCAGCCTGTCCGAGCGCACCAGCGGATCGATCGTCTTCACCTTCGCCCCCGCCACCCCGATGCTCAGCGTCATGCACGCGACGGGCAAGCTCTTCCCGCGCAGCGACCGCGCGCCTGCGATCATCCCCGCGCGCGACCGGTTGCTGCGGACCCTGGTCGCCGGCGCGATCCCCGCTGTGCGCGTCGGCCGCACCCAGCGTATCTCGAGCGGCTTCTACACCAGCCAGGCGATGGAGATCGCGCGGGCATGATCGCAGGCGCCGCCCTTTGGAGCCGGATCGGCACGCAGTTCCTGCCGTTCGCCGACGCTGCGACCCCCGAACTGCCGCTCGGGCGGCTGCTGCGGCTGTCGCTGTTCCAAGTATCGGTCGGCATGGCGGCGGTGTTGCTGACGGGTACGCTCAACCGCGTGATGATCGTTGAACTCGGCATGAGCGTGTCGCTGGTCGCGGCGATGGTGGCGATCCCGCTGCTGTTCGCGCCCTTCCGCGCGCTGATCGGGCATCGGTCGGACCATCACCGATCGGTGCTGGGTTGGAAACGCGTTCCCTATATCTGGTTCGGCAGCCTGCTGCAGTTCGGCGGCTTCGCGATCCTGCCCTTCGGCATGCTGGTGATGGCGGGCGGCGGGCTGGGGCCGGGTGCCGACTGGGCGGGGCATATCGGCAGCGCGCTGGGCTTCCTGATGGTCGGCGCGGGCATGCACATGACGCAGACCGCGGGCCTCGCGCTTGCGACCGACCTTGCGCCGCTCGAATCGCGCCCGCGCGTCGTTGCCTTGCTCTACGTCATGCTGCTGGTCGGCATGCTGGTGAGCGCGATCGTGATCGGCCAGTCGCTGCGCGATTTCTCGCCGACCAAGCTGGTCCAGGTGATCTCGGGGGTCGCGGTCGCGACGATGGTGCTTAACATCATCGCGCTCTGGAAGCAGGAGGTGCGCAACCGCGCCGCCACCAGCGCCGAGCTGCCGCGCCCCGCCTTCTCGGCGCTCTGGGCCGAATTCATCGCCCGCCCGCGCGCCGCGCGCCTGCTGGTTGCGGTCGGGCTGGGCGCCGCGGCGTTCAGCATGCAGGATGTGCTGCTCGAGCCTTATGGCGGATCGATCCTCGGACTTTCGGTATCGGCGACCACCTCGCTCACCGCCTTGTGGGCGGCGGGGATGCTTGGCGGCTTCACGATCGCCGCGCGCGCGATGAATGGCGGCGCCGATCCGGTGCGGCTTGCGGGGTTCGGCGGCGTGGTCGGGATCGGTGCCTTTCTTTGCGTGCTGTTCGCCGCGCCGCTCAATTCGGTGGCGTTGCTCGGCTTCGGTGCGGCGATGATCGGGCTTGGCGGCGGGTTGTTCTCGGTCGGCACGATGGTCGAGGCGATGGGCATGGCCGAAGATGGCCGCGCTGGCCTTGCGCTCGGTGCCTGGGGCTCGGTGCAGGCGACCTGCGCGGGCGCCGCGATCGCGATCGGCGGGATCGCGCGCGACCTGATCTCGACCGCCGCGGTCGCCGATGGCTTCGGCGCGACGCTGGCCAATCCCGCCACCGGCTATGGTGTCGTTTATTGCGTAGAAATTCTGTTGCTCCTCGGCACGCTCGTCGCGCTCGGGCCGCTGGTCAGAGGGCGTATCGACGCCCCGCGCCCCGCGCCCGGCCGCTTCGGGCTCGGCCAGTTTCCGATCTGAAGGGAGAAGGCATGTGAACGTCCTCATCACTCCATATTTCGACGTGGCATTGCTCAGCCTGTACGCGTTCTTCCTCTTCTTCCTGGGGCTGATCGTCTATCTGCGCCGCGAGGATCGCCGCGAGGGCTATCCGATGGAAGACGAATTGACCGGACGGCTCGACACGCCGGGCGGCTTCTTCAGCGCCGATCCCAAATATTTCAAGCTTCCCTTCGGCCACGGCATCGTCTCGACCCCGACGCAAGGGCGCGAGCCCGTCGACATCGCCGCCTATCGCACCGATCGCTTCGCCGGCGCGCCCTATGCGCCGAGCGGCGACCCGCTGGTCGACGGCGTCGGTCCCGCCGCCTGGGTCGAGCGCGCCCGGCGCCCCGACCTCGATTACGAAGGCCATCCCCGGATCGTGCCGCTGGGCGGCAACAGCGACTTCTGGATCGTCAAGGGGGACCCCGATCCGCGCGGCTTCGATGTGATTGCCGCCGATGGCGTCAGCGTCGGCAAGATCAGCGAGATCTGGATCGACAAGGCGGACCGGCTGATCCGCTACCTCACCGTCGACCTGTCGACCGTCCCCGGAAAATCGGTACTCGCGCCGATGTTCATGTCTACGATCGAGGGTAGGCGCGGCCGCGTGGTGATCGACGCGATCAACGCCGCGCAATTCGCCAACGTGCCGCTAGCGGGTGCCGACGGCACGCTCACGCTGTACGACGAAGAACGTATCCAAGCCTATTATGGCGGCGGCTATCTCTATGCCAGCCGCGACCGTCAGGAGCCGATCCTGTGATCACCGAATATGAAATCGAGCCGGTTCCCGGCCTCCCCGCCCCGCTGCCACGCGGTGAACGCATCGTTTGGCAGGGAAAGCCCGAATGGCGGACGCTTGCGCGCACCGCGTTCCACACCCGGATGGTCGCGGGCTATTTCACGCTGCTGACGATCGTCGCGGCGATCGGATCGGGGGGCAATTTGTTCGGCATCGCGATGACCGCGCTGTCGGGAGTCGCCTGCGTCGCGCTGCTGTCGCTGATCGCCTGGGGCACCGCACGCGGCGCGGTGTATACGCTCACCGACAAACGGCTCGTACTGCGCATCGGAATCGCGCTGCCCAAGTGCATCAACCTGCCGCTGACGCTGGTCGGATCGGTCGATCTGGTAACCCGTGCCGACGGCACCGGCGATGTTGCATTGAACGTCACGGGAGCGCAGAACCTTGGTTATGTTGCGCTTTGGCCCCATGCCCGTCCGTGGAAGCTGTCAAAGCCGCAGCCGATGCTGCGCAGCATTCCCGAAGCCCAGCAGGTCGGCGCGTTGATCGCGCGGCTGTGCCTGGCGGCCAGTCCGCAGGGGGAGGCCAGCCCGGCAATGCCGCAGCCCTCGGTGCATAGCTATGGCGAGGCGGTCGCGGCATGAGCGCGCACAGCCATGAAAACACCGTCCCGCGCGGCGCCTTGATGATGGTCGCGGTGCTGGTGGGGCTGGCGCTGGCGATGACCGCGGCGTTCCGCCTCGCGCAGATGCCGCCGACCGCGTCGCCGGTCCTCGAGCGCGCCGCCGCTGGCGTCGCGGCGATCGACAGCCGCAGCCTGCGCTTCTTCGACCAGGCCGATGGCGGCGTGCTGATCGAGCGGATCGGCGACACCCCCGCAGTGATCGAACCCGGCCAGCAGACGGGGTTTGTGCGCGGGGTGATGCGCGGCATGGCACGCGACCGGCGGATGCGCGGCATCGGCAACGAACCGCCCTTCACCCTCACCGCCTGGGCCGATGGCGGGCTGTCGCTCAGCGACCCCTCGACCGGACGGATCGTCGAGCTCAACGGCTTCGGCAACGACAATCGCGCCGCCTTTGCGGCACTGCTCCAGCGAGGACCCGCGAAATGATCGGCCGCAAGCGCTTCGATACGCCCTGCCGCATCGAGGTCGAGCATAGCGATGAGTTCCTCTGCGCGCATGTCCACCTGGCGGGCGGGGTCGCGCTCGAGCCCGGCGACAGCGTCCGCGTCCATGGCGCGCCGATCCATGTCGATTTCGGCGAGCGCCGCAGCTTCGACCGGATCGCCACCGTCGAACGCGCGAGCGTGGTCGAGCGGCTGTGGACCAAGTTCGCCGGTCATTTCGAAATGACCGAACTCTACGAAGTCAGCTTCAGCCCACGGAGCCTCACATGAACGCGATCACCGCCACCGTCGCCGCCGACACGCTGGTCCACGACCCGCACGTGCCCGATACCATGGCGATCGCTGCCCAGGACACCGCGCTGTCCCCGCGCTTCTACACCACCGATTTCGACGCGCTCGACGCGATCGACGTATCGAGCGTGCGCGCCGAATGGGACGTGCTGATCGCCGAGATGGCGGCCGATCCGCGCAAGGCGCATTTCAAGCGCACCCGCGCATTCGAAGGCGTGATCGAAGGCCTGCCCGACGGGCTTCGCGAGGAGTTCATCGACTTCCTGGTGAGTTCGCTCACCGCCGAATTCTCGGGCTGCATCCTCTATGCCGAGATCGCCAAGCGGACCAACAATCCCGACGTGAAACAGCTTTTCCGGCTGATGAGCCGCGACGAAAGCCGGCATGCGGGCTTCATCAACGATACGCTGAAGGACGCCGGGATCGGCATCGACCTGGGCTTCCTGACCCGCGCCAAGAAATACACGTATTTTCGGCCCAAATTCATCTTCTACGCGACGTATCTGTCCGAAAAGATCGGCTATGCGCGCTACATCACGATCTTCCGCCATCTGGCGCGCAATCCCGATCACCGCTTCCACCCGATCTTCAATTGGTTCGAGGAATGGTGCAACGACGAGTTCAGCCATGGCGAGGCGTTCGCGCTGCTGATGCGCGCCGATCCCAAGCTGCTGGCGGGCACCAACAAGCTGTGGATCCGCTTCTTCCTGGTCGCGGTATATGCGACGATGTACGTGCGCGATCACAACCGCCCCGAATTCCACAAGGGGCTGGGGATCGACCCGACCGAATATGACCTGCAGGTCTATCGCGTCTGCTCGGCGATCACCCGGCAGGTGTTCCCCGTCGTGCTCGACACCGACAGCGACGTCTTCCGCGCCGGGCTCGAGTCGATCCGCCTGGCGGCAGCGCGGATCGAGGCGGGCAAGCAGCAGGGCGGGATCGTCGGTGGCTTCCGGCGCGTGACCGGCATGGCGGCGGCGGGCATCGCCTTCGTCCGGCTCTATTGCCACCGTGCCGAGCGCAACCAGGCGCCGGCCAGCGTCCGGATGGTGCCCGCCTGGTGACCTTTCCGCCGCTTCTGTTCGCACTGCTCATGTGGTTCGTCGGCACCGCCGCGGTGGTCTGGCTCGACAGCCGCCCGCGCGCGACCTTCCGCACCAGCTTCCGGCTGGCGGGCGTCGCGGCGCTGGCGGCGACGGGTGCGATCTGGTGGGTGGCGCGCGATGCCAGCGCGAGCGGGGCCTATATCGGTTTTGCCGCGGCGATCGTGATCTGGGGCTGGCACGAGATGGGGTTCCTCATGGGCTTCGTCGCGGGGCCGCGCCGCACCCCCTGCCCCGCCGGTGCCACCGGCATGGCGCGCTTCCGCGCCGCTACCGAGACGGTGATCCATCACGAAGTCGCGCTCGCGGCCACCGCGATCGCACTGTTCATATTGTGCTGGGGCCAGCCCAACCAAGGAGCGCCGCTCACCTTCGCATTGTTGTTCGCACTGCGGCTGTCGGCCAAGATCAACCTGTTCCTGGGCGTCGCGAACCTGTCCGACGAGATCTTCCCGGCGCATCTGGCCTATCTCAAGACCTATTTCGGCACACGGCCGATCAACGTCTGGTATCCTGTCTCGCTGGCGCTCGGGGTCGCGCAGGTGATCTGGGCGTGGAATTTCGCGCAGGGCTCGAGCGGGGGCACAGCGATCACCGCGATGCTGCTGGTCGGCTTGGGCGCGCTCGGCGTGGTCGAGCATCTGTTTCTGGTCCTGCCGCTGCGCGACGGGAAAATGTGGGTCTGGGCCTCGGCCGCAAAGCCCAAAAACAAGGCGGTTCGAACCGCCACACTGGATTGATTGGGGAGGTATCGCATGGACTATGAAGCGTTTTTCCAGACCGAACTGGATGTCCTGCGCGAAGACGGCCGGTATCGCGTATTCGCCGAACTAGAACGCAAGGCAGGCGCTTTTCCGCATGCCACCTGCTTCAATCATGAAGGCGTCGACAAGGTCACCGTGTGGTGCTCGAACGACTATCTCGGCATGGGCCAGCACCCGGCGGTGCTGAGCGCGATGCACGAAACGCTCGACCGCTGCGGCGCGGGCGCGGGCGGCACGCGCAACATCTCGGGCACGACGCATGCGCATGTCGAGCTCGAGCGCGAGCTGGCCGACCTGCACGGCAAGGAATCGGCGTTGCTGTTCACCAGCGGCTATGTCTCGAACTGGGCGGCACTCTCGACGCTCGCAGCGCGCATCCCCGGCTGCATCGTGCTCTCCGACGCGCTCAACCATGCCAGCATGATCGAGGGCATCCGCCACAGCCGCGCCGAATGCCATCGCTTCGCGCATAACGACCCCGAGGATCTCGACCGCCGCCTGTCGGCAATGGACCCCGACCGGCCCAAATTGGTGGTGTTCGAAAGCGTCTATTCGATGGACGGCGACATCGCGCCGATCGAGGAAATCCTCGATGTGTGCGAACGCCATGGCGCGATGAGCTATATCGACGAAGTCCATGGCGTCGGCCTGTACGGCCCGCGCGGCGGCGGAGTTGCGGAAGCGCGCGGCCTGATGGACCGGATCACCGTGATCGAAGGGACGCTGGGCAAAGCGTTCGGGGTGATGGGCGGCTATATCGCTGGTTCGGCGGCGGTGTGCGATTTCGTCCGCAGCTTCGCCAGCGGCTTCATCTTCACGACGGCCCTGCCCCCGGCGCTGGCCGCAGGCGCCGCCGCCAGCATCCGCCACCTCAAGACCAGCCAGGTCGAGCGCGAACGCCATCAGGAACGCGTCGCCTATGTCCGCCGCCGCCTCGACGCGATCGGTATCCCGACGATCGAGAACCCCAGCCACATCATCCCGGTGATGGTGGGCGATGCCAAGAAGTGCAAACGCATCAGCGACTGGCTGATGGAGCATCACGGCATCTATGTGCAGCCGATCAACTATCCCACCGTCCCGGTCGGCACCGAACGGCTGCGGCTAACCCCATCGCCGGTCCATTCGGACGACGATATCGACCGGCTGGTGCGAGGCCTCAGCGAAATCTGGTCGATGTGCGAACTCGCGCGGCGCGAAATGGCAGCCTAGCGGCTGGAGGGCAACACGACCCCGTTGCCCTCGCAATTCGTTATCCGCAGGCCAGAAGGCAAACTTGGTAAGCAGCTTTGGCGCGCCTTTTGCAGCTGCTGCTTCCTGAAATCGCGCAGGCAAGCTTCGCGATTTCATAGGCCGCCGTGCAGGTCGATTCACAATCGGTGATGCCGACATCGGGCTCTACATCGGATTCGGTTAAGCTCGTTGCGGCTTCGTCGACCACGAAACGATCGCCTTCCTTCATCAGCCCGCATTTGACGAAGAATTCTCGGGTCGCCTCCAACGATGTTTCATCGTCGGCCATAACACTAGGGTGCAAGGGAACCTCGGTCATCATGATCTCCAGATGATGTGCAGGGTCGTCGCGGTCCGCGACTAGTCGAGCATATCATCGGCTTAGTTCGAGTTACGGCTCAACCATGTCCATTATGGACATTCAAAACAGCAGCATCCGAAACTCAAGCGACCTAGCGCAATTTTATAGCCTGGGCGGCACAGTCGCCCCTAGCGGCTACCCGCGGTGAGCAACGCCAGGATCGCCGGATCGCGCGTCGCCTGCGGGTTGGCGCGGATCCCCGCCTCCTCGCGGCCGATCGCGCGGAAGATGCTGCGGTTGGCGAGCGCCGAGGCGCTGCGTGCCAGGCCAGCATAATTAGGGCCGCCGCCCGCCCCCGCGATCGCGCCAAGGATTTCGACGACATCGCCCGATAGCCCCAGCGAGAATTCGGGGAACATCGCCTCGATCAGCCGATCGCCCACCTGCGCTTCGAGCAGGTCGGTCGCCGCGGTCGGGCCGCCGCGCGCGATCGCCAGCGCATCGGCGAACGACATCCGGCGGATCGTATCGATGACGATCGGCGCGGCGCGATCGGCGGCTTCGACCGCGATCTCGTTCATCGCCATCGCGACTTGGCGGCGTACCGCGTTGGTGCGCAGCACTGCGCTCAGCACGCCGTCACCGCCGCTAGCGGGGGGCACGATCCGGGTGAGTTGGTCGTCGTAGAAGCCGCCGGGGATCGTCAGCCGGGCAAAGGCGCGCTGGCTCGACAGGCTCAGCAGCCGGTACACGCCGTCTTCGACCGACAAGGCGCCGATCGACCCCGCACAGCCCGCGGCGAGCGCGATGGGCGTGAGCAGCGCGGTGCGCAGCAACGAACGGCGATCGATTTCCATGTACCTCCTATCGCGAGCAACGGCTGAACCGGCGATGAGCCGCTATTCGGCGAAGCCCTTGCGCAGCCGCCGCGCCATCCACCACACCGCCAGCATCACCACCGGCACCGCGCCGGCGACGATATAGGGCTTGGCCTCGGCGCCCGCGGGATAGGCGAGATAGCCGATCAGCGAAACGAGATAATAGCTGATCGCGACCACCGACAGCCCCTCGACCGCCTGTTGCAGCCGCAGTTGCAATTGGGTGCGGCGGTCCATCGATTCGAGCAGGTCGCGATTCTGCTTGGCGAGCGCAATGTCGATCCGGGTGCGTAGCAGCGAGCTGGTCCAGGCGGTGCGCTGCGACAGGTCCTCGAGCCGGTTCGAAAAGCTCGCACACGTCCGCACCGCGGGCACCAGCCGGCGTTCGGTAAAGTCGGCCAGCGTCTGGAAGCCGCGCACCGCGCCGATCCCCAGGCTGCGCAGCCGCTCCATGCTGAGCTCGGCATAGGCGCGCGTCGCACTCATGCGGTAGCGCGTGGTGGCGACCAGCCGTGCGAGCTCGGCGGCGACCGAGGTGAGTTCGTCGAGCAAGGCGTCGTCATTGGTGCTGCGCTCGGACACCTCGTGCGTCAGCGCCGACAGCCGCGCCTCGATCGCGGTGACTTCGGGGGTCAGCTGCTGCGCCATCGGCAGCCCGAGCAGCGCCATGTTGCGGTAATTGCCGAGCTCCTGCAGCCGCACGACCAGCTGCGCTGCCTCGTCGCCCTCGAGCGAGATATCGTCGATCAGCAGCCGGCCGAAGCCGTCGGGGTGGAGCATGAAATCCGATGCGATCCGAGCGTTGCCCTCGGCGACGTCGCAGACGACGATCGCCGATGGATCGAACCAAGTCGCCAGCGTCTCGCGCGGCGGCATGCCTGCGGGATGGCGCAGCACCGCGATCTGCGTCGCCCGGATGACCTGGCCAGGCAGGCCGATCAGGATCGATGCGGCTTCGCCATCGAACACCCCGGTGTCAAACGGATCGGCGAACGCGCCTGCCAGGATCAGCGTGAAGCTCGCGAATTCGGTATGTCCTTCCCACACCAAGGTGAACGGCCCGATCGGTAGCACCGCATAGCGCGAGGCGGTCGCGATCGTCTGGCCATGCGCGGTGGCGATATCCTCGATATAGGCGCGGCTTTCGCGCGCGGCGGCGTCACCAAGCAGCGTCACGACCTGGAGCAAGCGACACGGGCTGGCGAACCGCGGCAGCCGGCGGACATGCATCTCGGCCGAAAGGCTGGCGCGCAGCGGATGGCTGCGGTTGCTCAGGTCATGCATTGGACCTCCGGCGAGTTCATTCTCTTCCGCTTGCGGGAGAAGAGCGAGACTTGGCAGCTTGCTGCCTAGTCGCAGCGGTGAGGGTTGTTGACCTGGTCACGCACGGGAGAAGAGGAACAAGGCCCTCACCCAACCCTCTCCCGCTAGCGGGAGAGGGTTGGAAGCGCTTCGGGCTCCGCTACTTCGCCACCGGGGCGCTCGGCCGGTCGGCAGGGGCCGCCGCCGGACCGGTATTCACCGCCTCGGGCGCGTCGAACGCCTGCTCGGTCGCGACCCGCCCCGCAGCGCCGCCGACATCCTCGGCGACTGCGACCTGACCGACCGGGCCGCGCAGGACCGGCGACCGCGCCAGCATGCTAACCCCGCCGAGCGGCTTTTGCAGCCCCTGGTGGCAGGTCATGCAGTTCACCTTGTACGGATCGCCCTGCGGCCCCTTGCGGTTGGCGGGGAAGATCGGCGCCAGCGGCGTGATGTGCGCATCGTTGATGTTGCCGACCATGCGGATGCCATAATAGGCGGTGGCGCGCTGTGGCCGGCTCAGGTTCCACGCACCCAGCGACTGGGTATTGTGGCAGAAGGTGCAATTGACCCCGAGCGAGGTCGACAGATGCATCATGAAGCCATAGCTCGCCTCGGCTTCCTTCACCGATTTGCCCTGCCCCTCGCCATAGGCCGGATAGATCGTCTTGCCCGCGACCCGCGAGTTCGCCTTGCCGGTCAAATATAGCGCGAAGGGATCATAGGGCAGCGAGGCATAGCCGACATTGGGGTTGGGGGTATTCTGCCCGCGCTTGTTGCCCAGCACCGAATTGGGGTTGGGCGTGCCCTGCTGCACCGCCCACACATATTGCGGAACCGCGTTGCCGCGATGGCAGGTGTAGCAGGTGACCCCGGTCTGCTTGACGTGGCTCGACCATTTCGAGTTCACCTCCTGCGTCATCAGCAGCATCTGCCGCGCGACGAGCTTGGTGTAGATCTCGTCCGACGCCATGTTCGCCGGATTGTGGCAGTAATTGCAGCCCTGTTCGGGCGGTGCGATCCACTGCGTGATCTGCGCCATCAGATGGTTGAAGCGCTCGGCCGAAACGTCGCCCAGCACCTGGACGTTCTGATACACTTCGCTTGCCTTGGGCCCGGTGTCGGGCGGCAGCGCATAGGGATCGTCGGGGATCGCCGCCTGTTCCTTGACGTTGTTCAGGTCGGTGACCTGCGCCATGGCGGTGCCTCGGAACCCCGTCTGGACGACCTGCTTGGGCCCCAGGTCGCATCCCGACAGCGCGAGCGCCGCGCCGGTCACGCCGACCAGCAAGCCAGTGGATCGATGACGCATACTCATTGCGGTGCTCCCGGAAGCGAGGGATCGACCACGCCGGTGCCGGGATAGGCAGGCGCATAGCCATGCTGGATGGCCCAGAGATACCAATTGTCGACCACGGTGCCGGTGAGCAGGATGCCGATCCCGCCGGTCAGCGTCGTCAGCACCGCGAACCACCACGCCCAGCGATGGATCGATTCCATCGTCGCGTTGAAGCCCATCGTCCAGCGCCAGAACAGCCCGGCGCGCTCGGCAGCGGTGCCGCGATCGGTGATCTGCTCGATCTCGCGCTCGCCGCCATAGCGGCCGACCGCGAGGATCGTTGCGCCGTGCATCGCGAACAACAGGGTCGACCCGTAGAGGAAGACGATCGAGAGGCAGTGGAACGGGTTGTAGAAGAGGTTGCCGTAGCGGATCGAGAAGGCCGCGGTCCAATCAAGGTGCGGGAAGATGCCGAACGGCACCGCCTCGGCCCAGCTGCCCATCAGCAGCGGGCGGATGAAGCCCAGCACCAGCATCAGCCAGATCGCGCTCAGGAACGCCCAAGTGACATGCGTCCCCATGCCGAGCGCCTTGGCGCGGCGATAGGTCCGCGCGCACCACAGCAGCACGCTGGCGGTCATGAACATTCCCGCCATGATCCACCAGCCGCCCTCGGCCAGCGGAACGAAGGGGGTGAAGCCCCATTCGGGCCCTGGCGGCTCGAGCGCGAGCCAGAAGAGCTGGCGCACGAACTGCACCGGATCCCAATTGACCGACGCCCACATGTTGAGACCGATGATCTCGAACGCGAGGAACCCGCAGATCAGCGAGGCCATGCCCAGCGGCCCGAGATAGATCGGCCCCAACTGCGCGTTGCCGAGCTTGCCCAGCCAGTAGGAATAGCTCCCGCGGCCGGTGCGATCGAAGGTGGCGCCGTGCATCGGCGGACCCATTTCGGGGGCGGCGCGAAGCTGCACCTGGGTGAAGAGATTCTGATAGCGTGCCATGACGTTTCCCCTCAGCTCCAGATCGGCAGGTCGAGCCACCACGTCCACCATTCGGGCCAGCCGCGTGTCCATAGCGGCCCCGAGATGATGATGCAGACCGCGCTCCAGAAGCCGGCCGACAATGCCAGGAACAGCCCGACGCGGTGAATCCCCAGCGTACCGACCGAATAGCCGATCGTATCGCGGAAGAAGCTGTCCTCATATTCGGGCGTCTTGACCTCGCCCAACGACCCGTCGCGATTGCGCGCCGGGTTCACCGCCGACAGCACCAGTGCGCCGTGCAGCGACAGCGCCAGCGTCGTGGTGAAGAAGAAGCTCACCGCGAGCATGTGCGCCGGGTTATAATGGAAATGCAGATACTGGTAGCCGGTGTTCGACACCCAATCGAGATGGCTGAAGATGCCGTAAGGGAAGCCATGTCCCCAGGCGCCGAGCCAGATCGGGCGGATCACCACCAGGCTGATATAGGCGAAGATCGCCACCCCGAACGCGACGGGTATGTGATAGCCGATGCCCAGCTTGCGGCAGATTTCGACCTCGCGCAGCGCCCATGACACGAACGCGCCGATCGCGCAGATCGTGATGATCTGCCAGAACCCGCCTTCGCGTAGCGGCGCCAGCGCCAACCCGTAACTGAGGTCGGGCGGCTCGATCGAGATCAGCCAAGGGTTCCACGTCGGCCCGAGCGATGCATCGTACAGGATCAGCAGGGTGCCGAGCGCCGCGAAGAACGCGGTCGTCACCCCGAAGAAGCCGACATAAAATGGCCCGACCCAGAAGTCGAACAGGTCGCCGCCCAGCAACGTCCCCCCGCGCACGCGGTATTTCCGCTCGAAACTAAGCAGCGCCATGAGCCATCCCTCCCGCGCGCAGGCAAATTGCCCGGCGTCGTTGCGGTTGCAGTAAATCGGTGGGTGGCAAGGCCGCGGCCCCGTTGGTCGCGCCCTCGCCTGCCCCGCCCCGCGCGCCGATCGGCACGCGGGTTCTTCGGCTTCAGGTGCCCGGGGGCGCCGTTGCCGCCGGCGCCGTCATCGAGGCCGGTGTCGTCTTGGGGCCGTCAAGCCAGTTGAACCGGTCGGTGCTGAGCAAGATGAAGTGAATCAAGATTGCGAGCACGAACAGGAAGATGAACAACGCGACGAGCGTGCGCCGCGGATCGAAGATCAGCCAGGTTCTCCACATGGTCGCTGCTCCTTATGCCAAGAGGGCGGAAAATGTGGCTTGCGCCACGGCGACGCCGTCGTTCAGCGCGGCATAGCCCTCGGGACCGGGCAGCCATGGCCGCCAGCTCCACACCAGGAAATGCGCGATGATCGCAACGATGGTGAAGCCGATGAAGCTGGCCATGAAGAGTTTGTGGAACTCCTTTGCCTCTTCGGGGGTCAGGTAGGTTCCTGGCCCCATCCTTTCGTCTCTGATGTCACTCATGTCTGTCGTCTCCATGTTTCCCGACAAGGACGGGAGCCCGGAACTAGCTCCCAGGCGGTATCGCGGTCGGGAACGCCCGGCTGCGATTGCGTTGCCGCGTGGATCCCCATCGGGGAGGCGCGGAAATCGATGATGGCGGTCATTGGCGCTGCCCTTGCGTCAGCGCGTCGGCCAACCGGCGTTCGGTGACACGGGTTTCGCCCGCGCGGCGGGCGGCGCGCTCGGCAGCGTCGCGGATGCGCTTGGCGGCAGAAATCCGCACCAGTACCGGCTCGCGCTCGACCGCGGCGTCGAGCCCGGCCTTGGCGGCGTCGTCCCAGCCGATCTCGCCCTGGTCGCGCGCGGGGGTCGGCTCGACCTCGTCGAGCTGACCGGCAAGCGGCAGGATGTGGAAGAGCGCGTCGAACAGCGCGTTGCACACTTCCTGGACGAGATAGGTCGCCCCGGCATAGCCCATGAACGGCGTGCCGGTGTGGCGGCGGATCACCGCGCCCGGGAAGCTGGCGGGAACATACATCGCGCGCGAGCCCGCCTCGGCCATGTACATCCGCTCGTTGAAGCTGCCGAACAGGATCAGCGGCGGGTTGTCGCGGATCGATTCCTTGATCGCGTGATTGTCGGGCTTCACCCCGGCGCCGCGCGAATACGCGAAGGTGCAGGGAAGCCCCATGTCACCTTCCAGGAAATTGCGGATCCCTCGCGCGTACGTGTCGGTCGCGACGATGCCGAAGCTCGCGGTGCCGAAGAAATCCTGCGTCACCGATCGCCACAAGTCCCAGAGCGGTTTGATCGTCGTGTGCTTCTCGCGCTCGATGAACGGTTCGGGGTCGAGCCCGAGCAGCTCGCCCAGCTTGCGCAGGAACAAGGTGGTGCTTTCGAGCCCGATCGGCGCCTGCAGAAACGGGCGCTCGAGCGTCTCGCACAGCCCGCGCCCGAATTCGCGGTACATGCAGACATTCACCTCGGCCTCGGCCAGCCGGCGGACATCGGCGAGATGGCTTCCGAGTGGAAATGCCATGCCGACATCGGCGCCGATACCTTCGACCAGCCGCCGGATTTCGGCGAGGTCGGAGGGCATGTTGAAGGTGCCGTACATGGGCCCGATGATGTTGACCTTGGGACGCGCGCCTTCCTTGCGGCGTGCGGGCGGTACCTTTTTCGGCCCGAACTGGGTCCACAGCCACGTCAGCGCGCGATCAGCGGCCTGCCACTGATCCTCGTCGATCGTGCGCGGCAGGAAACGAACGATGTTCGTGCCCTCGGGCGTCACCCCGCCGCCGATCATCTCGGCGATCGACCCGGTCACCACCACTGCGGGCAGATCGGGATCGAGCGTTTTCCACGCCCGCCGCATCGCGCCTTCGGTGCCGTCGCGGCCGAGTTCCTGTTCGGACAGGCCGGTGACGGTGATCGGCAATTCATGCGGCGGCAGCGCGTCGGTGTAATGCAATACCGAGGTGACCGGCAGATTCTCGCAGCCGACCGGGCCGTCGATGATGACCTGCAGCCCCTTGATCGCGGTGAAGGCGTAGACCGCGCCCCAATAGCCGCCCGCGCGATCATGATCGATGATGAGCGTCATACCCCCACCGCCTCGGCGGCCTTCGCCGCCGCGATCCTGCGCGCTGCGAACTTCGCCTTGAAGTCCGGTCGATCGACCGGCGTGGTCTCCCACACCCCGGCACTCGGCCCCGCGCCGACGCCCTCGAAGAACGCGGTCATCCGTTCGAAACGGTCGCGATTGGCGATCGCGGCGTTGACCACCAGCGCCAGGCTTCCCGCCCCCGCCGGCCCCATCAGCGGCCGCGCCGAAATTAGGTTCGTGAAATACAGCGACGGTATCGACAGCGACTTGGCGTGCTGGACCACCGGAGTCGTCCCGATCGCCAGATCGGGGCCGAATTCGTGGACCGCGGCGATGTCCTGCTCGAGGCTCGCGCGGAACTGGATGCGGACGCCCTTGGCCTCGAGCCATTCGCGATCGGGATCCGACCAGCGCGTGCGCGGACAGGCGGTGCCGACATAGGGAACGTCGGCGCCGCTTTCGATCAGCAGCCGCGCGACCAGCAATTCGGAGCCTTCATAACCCGAAACCGTGATCCGGCCTTGAATGGGTCGGGCGGCGAGCGCGGCGCGGATGGCGGGGACGAAGCGGTTCTTCGCGCTATCCACCTTGTCCTGAGCGATACCGCAGGCCTGCCCGATCGCGTCGAGCCACGCCGCCGTCCCTTCGGCGCCCACCGGGGCCGAACCGATTACCTGCCGCCCGGCGGCTTCGAATTCGCGCACGCTGGCGGTGTAGAAGGGATGGATCGCCGCGACCGCGGCGCAATCGAGCGCCGAATACAGCTCGCGCCATTCGCGGGTCGGCACCACCGGCCCAGCGGCAAGCCCCAATGGCTCGAGCAACTGGCCGATCCCCGGCGGGTCGGCGGGAAACATTTCGCCCAGCAGCGTGATCGTCGGCTTGGCGGCGCGGTCGCGCGGCGCAGCGACAGGGCCGGCCTCGGCCTCCTTGCGCGCATAATTGAGCATTGCCCCCGCGAGGACATCCTTGGCCTCGGCATGCGTCGGCACCCCGAACCCCGGCACGTCGATGCCGATCACGCGGACGCCGTTGATGGCATCGGGCAGCAATTGCAGCGGCACCCCGCTGGCGGTGGGCACGCACAAATTGGTAACGACGATGGTGTCGTACAGCGCAGGATCGGCGAGCTGGTGCACCGCGTCGCGAATATCCTCGAACAGCTTGCCAGTGACGAGCGTTTCGGAGCTGAAGGGCACATAGCCGACGCTGCGCTTGGCGCCGTAGAAATGGCTGGTGAAGGTCAGGCCGTAAACGCAGCACGCCGATCCCGACAGGATCGTCGCGGTGCGCCGCATTCGCAGGCCAACCCGAAGCGAGCCGAATGCAGGGCACATCGATTGCGGCTGGTCGTGCGGACCTGCGCTGCGGTCGACGGGATAATCGGCGGCATAGCGATCGAGGATGTCGGACTTGCCCGCGTCGATCGCGGCGGCGCGAAGCGTGTCGCCCGAAGCACAGCCGCCCTCGGCAACGACGATCCGGTCGCGGCTTCTGACATCGCATCCCGCAACGGGAGTGGCCGAAGGAGGGGCCACTTCAGACCGCATCGTACACGACCTCAAGGCTCGGCTTGGTCACGAACGGTTTGCCGCGCATGTCGGCCTGCGTCGCGGGCCGCAGCGTGTAATTGCCGCCGGTATCCTCGGGCTTGAACAGCCCAAGCAACCCGTCCTGGTCGAGCGGCCGCGGCTGGACCGGCGGGGCGCTGGCGACGTTGGCGGCGAGATCGGCGAACAGCGAACCCCATTCGCTCTCGGGGGTGCCGATGATCTGGTAATTCGCCGATTTGCGGCGGATGTCCTCGTTCGCGGGGATCGAGCACAGGGTCGGGATGCCGATCGCCTCGGCGAAGGCCTGCGCCTCGCCGGTGCCGTCATCCTTGTTGATGATCATGCCCGCGACGCCGACATTGCCGCCCATCTTGCGGAAATATTCGACCGCCTTGCAGACATTGTTGGCGACGTAGAGCGACTGGAGGTCGTTCGACGCGACGACGATCACCTTCTGGCACATGTCGCGCGCGATCGGCAGGCCGAAGCCGCCGCACACCACGTCGCCCAGGAAATCGAGCAGGACGTAATCGAACCCCCATTCATGGAAGCCCAGCTTCTCGAGCGTCTCGAACCCATGGATGATCCCGCGCCCGCCGCAACCGCGGCCGACCTCGGGGCCGCCCAATTCCATCGCGAACACGCCGTCGCGCTGGAAACAGACATCCTCGATGCCGATTTCCTCGCCCGCCAGCTTCTTCGCACTCGACGTCTCGATGATCGTTGGGGTCGACTTGCCGCCGAACAACAGGCTGGTGGTGTCCGATTTGGGATCGCAGCCGATCAGCAGCACGCGCTTGCCCTGCTGCGCCATCATGTAGCTGAGGTTGGCGAGCGCGAACGACTTGCCCGATCCGCCCTTGCCATAGATCGCGATGATCTGCGTTTCTTTGGTCACCGGGCCGGTGGGCACCGGATCCGGCTCGTGACTTGCCTCTTCGCGTAACACGCCGACGTCGAACATGGTCATAACGCACTCCAGTCGAGTACCATCTTGCGGCACGCGGGATCGGTGAAAGCGATCGGATAGGCTTCGGCGGCGCGCGCGGCGGGCTCGACATGGCTGATGAGCCCGTCGAGCGACAGCAGCCCCGCCTCGATCAATTCGGTGACCGCGGTGACGTCGGCGGGCTTGAACTCGGCCGATATCCGCAGGCTCGCCTCGCGCATGAACGCGCTGGGGAAGGCGAAGGAAAGGCGGTCGTAGAAGCCTGCCAGGACGATCTCACCGCCGCGGCCCAGCCGCCCGATTAGCGAATCGAGCAACTCGCCCGCGCCACTGGCATCGCAAATCACGCGATAGTCGCGGCGTTCGTCGGCGGCGGGATCGATCACCCGATAGTCGTCTGCGTCGCGGCGATCGGGATTGACCTCCCACACCGTGGGGGCGTCGGCGGCGAGCGCGATGGCGATGCGCGCGATCAGCCGACCGAGCACGCCGTGGCCGACGATAAGGTCGGGGGCGTTGCCGCCGACGACGACGTGATGCGCGGTGGCGGCGAGCGCTAGCAAGGTGCCGTTGCGCCCGAGCGATTCGGCGACGGGCATCGCGCGCGCCGAGGGAAGGATCACCCGCCGCGCGCTACCGCCGAACAGGCCGCGCGCATCGGCATAGCAAGTCGCGCCGGGGACGAAGACCCATTCGCCGATCCGGCCGCGCACGTCGCGCCCGGCATCGATCACCCGGCCGACCGACTCGTAGCCGGGCACCAGCGGGTAACCGAGACCTGGAAAAGGCGGCATCCGCCCCGTCCACAGCAATTTCTCGGTACCGGTGCTGACCCCGCTCCAAGCGATTTCGACGGTAAGGTCGCCATGCCCCATCGGCAGCAGCGAAACCGGGCGCAATGAGAGGCTTTCGGGCGCCTCCAATATCACTGCCAGCGCCTTCATCGCGCGCTCCCCTTTGCTTCGCCGGGACCCCGGTGGGATCCTCACTGCATAAGGGTCACTCTATCTGGACACTGATTAATGTCAATTCTTCTTGACGCTTTTCGTGTCAGCGCCGCGCGACAACCATGCCGGTGGTTAGCGGCAGCGCGGTCGAAACCGATCGCGCGCCTGAGAATCCCGCGGTTTTCGCCATAGCAATGATCTCCGCCGCGGGCCGCGGTCGCCCCGATCCCATCGCCAGCAGGTACCAACCGAAATAGGCATCACCCATCCGCTTGGCGCCCGGCGCATCGGCCATTGGCTCGCCGATCACTAGCGTTCCACCGGGGGGCAGCGCTGCGTGGATGTTGCGCAGCAATCGCAGCGCTGGCGCGTCGTCATGGTCGTGCAGGATGCGGATGAGCGTGATGCAGTCATGCCCCTGCGGCAGCGGCCCGGTGATGAAGTCGCCGCCATGCGCCGCGATGCGATCGGCCATGCCGGCCGACTCGAAGCGCGCCTCCGCGCGCGCTGCCACCGCGGGCAGGTCGAACATCGCCAGCGCTGGTTCCGGTACCCTCCGCGCGAGCTGGAGCGCGAACGCCCCCTCGCCGCCGCCGACATCCAGGATGCGGCGATGCGCCGCGAATCGGTAGGAATCGATCACCTGGTCCGCGACCAGCGGCTGCGACGCCGCCATCAGCGCCGAATAGCCCGCGACCTCGGCCGCATCGCCCTCGCCCGACGCGCCGGCATAATGCCAATAGCCGCCGAGCGTCCCGCCGCCGCCCTTGCGCAGCAGCGCCAGCGGATCGGCGAGGTCGGCATAGAGCAGCCGATGATGCGCGACCATCTCGACGATCCCGCGATTGCCGAGCAGCGCCGCGCCCGCGCCGCCCAGCACCCACCGATCGCCCGCCAACGGTTCGACCAGATCGAGCGTCGCGGCGGCGCGGAGCAGGCGGGCGGTGGCCTCCACCGGCAAAGAGGCGTGGTCCGCCAGCGCGTCGAGCGGCACCGGCCCCGCCGCCATGCGATCGAGCATCCCCGCCTCGAGAAACGCCGACAGAGTCTGCGAATAGACGAACCCCGCGACCAGATCGAACAAGGCGCTCGCCTTGCCGCGCGCCACCCGCCGGGTGAGCCAGGATCGCGCCGCAAAGCGCTGGAATCGGGGACTAGCCAGCACGCGATTGCGCCGGGCGATAAAGCCCTCGCGCCACCCGTCTTTCATTTCGGACAATCCATATGTCCATTGTTCTGGACAGCTGTTAGGGTGGCGTCAACAGCCAGGGAGAGGCGGACGACATGCCCCGCGATCACATGGTCATTATCGGTGCCGGCATCGGCGGCCTCGTCGCCGCCGCCCTGCTCGGCGCGCGGGGCCATGCGGTGACGGTGATCGAGGCGCAGCCGGGTCCCGGGGGCAAGCTGCGCGCGATCGACGTTGCGGGCGACGCGATCGATGCAGGCCCCACGGTGTTCACGCTGCGCGAGGTCTTCGCCGACATCTTCGCGGCGTGTGGCAGCGCGATCGAGGATCACCTGACCTTGCGCCCTGCGACGGTGCTCGCGCGCCACGCCTGGGGCGACGATCGGCTCGACCTCTTCGCCGATCCCGCGCGCAATGAAGCCGCGATCGGCGACTTTGCTGGCGCAGAGGCGGCACGCGGCTATCGCGCCTTCCGTACCGAGTCGGCGCGGATCTTCAATGCGCTCGACCCCGCCTTCATGCGCCGCACGCGATCGGACCCACTGACGCTTACCGCGCGGCTGGCGATGCGCCGCCCCGCCGACGCCTTTGCGCTGCGCCCCTATGAGTCGCTCTGGAGCGCGCTCGGCGGGCATTTCGCCGATCCGCGGCTGCGCCAATTGTTCGGTCGCTATGCCACCTATTGCGGATCGTCACCCATCGCCTGCCCCGCCACGCTGATGCTGGTCGCGCATGTCGAGGCGCGCGGGGTGTGGTTGATCGAGGGTGGGATGCACCGGCTCGCGCTCGCCCTCGAGGCGCTGGCCAAGGCCAATGGCGCGCGCTTCCGCTACGCCGCCCCGGTATCCGACATCACGATCGAACGCGGCCGGGCGTCGGGGGTCACGCTGGCATCGGGCGAGCATATTACCGCCGCTTCGGTGCTGTGCAACGCCGACCCCGCCGCGATCGCCGCGGGACGCTTCGGCCAGGCCGCGCGCCGCGCGGTCGCCGCCTATCCGCCCAAGCATCGCTCGCTCGGCGCGATGGTGTGGCTGGCGAAGGCGAAGCCGTCGGGCTTTCCGCTCGCACGCCACAACGTCCTCTTCTCGCCCGACTATCCCGCCGAGTTCGGATCGCTCGCCGCGAGCCGGCTCGCCGTCGATCCCAGCGTCTATGTCTGTGCGCAAGATCGCGACGATCTGGGCAACGCCCCCGCCGGCCCCGAACGCTTCCAGATCATCGTCAACGCCCCGCCCACCGGCGACACCAACCCACTTACCCCGCAGGAGATCGAGACATGCACCCAGGCGATGCATCGGCGACTGTCGCAGGCCGGGCTTTCGCTCGATTCGGCAGCTGGGGAGACCCGGTTGCTGACCCCGACCGACTTCGAGGCGCTGTGCCCGTCGACGGGTGGAGCCCTTTATGGACGGGCCTCGCACGGGTGGGCGGCGTCCTTCCTGCGCCAGGGCAGCCGGACGCGGATCCCTGGGCTCTATTGCGCGGGCGGGAGCTGCCATCCGGGCGCGGGCCTGCCGATGGCCGCCTTGTCCGCCAGCCTTGCCGTCGATTGCCTGGCAGCGGACCGCGCTTCGACGTCGTGGTTTCGCCGCAGGGCTATGCCTGGTGGTATATCGACGCGACCAGCGATGACGGCGGGCACGGGCTGACGATCATCGCCTTCATCGGCAGCGTCTTTTCCCCTTATTACAAGCTCCTTGGTCGCAATCGGCCCGACAATCACTGCGCGATCAACGTTGCGCTTTGCGGCCCCCGCGCGAATGCCTGGGCGATGACCGAGCGCGGCGCGAAGCATGTGACGCGCGACCGCGACCATTTCGCGGTCGGCCCCAGCGGCATCGCCTGGGACGGCGATTGCCTGACGATCGAGATCAACGAGATTTCGGCACCGATCCCCTACCCCGTGCGCGGGCGAGTGAAGCTCTATCCCGAGCTCATCGCCAACACCGCCTTCGCGCTCGACCCCGCCGCGCGCCATCGCTGGCACCCGATCGCGCCGCGCGCGCGGATCGAGGTCGAGATGGACCGCCCCGGCATCAGCTGGACCGGCAATGGCTATTTCGATTCGAACTTCGGCGATGAGCCGCTCGAGGCGGGCTTTCGCGACTGGCACTGGTCGCGCGCGCATCTCGGACGCGACGTCGCGGTGCTGTACGAGGGCATCCGCCGCGACGGTCGGCCCTTCGATCTGGCGCTGCTCTGCGACCGGCAAGGACGCTGGCGCGATGTCGAGGCGCCACCGGTGCAACGGCTGCCGCGCTCGGGCTGGCTGGTCGATCGGCGCACCCGAGTCGATGTCGGCCATGCGGCCAAGGTGCGAAGGACCTGGATCGACGCGCCCTTCTATGCGCGATCGGGGCTGCAGACGCGGCTGTTTGGCGAGGACGCGTTCGCGGTGCACGAGAGCCTGTCGCTCGACCGATTCGCGTCGACAGTGGTGCAGACGATGCTCCCCTACCGCATGCCGCGCGCGTTATTCTGACTCGTCGCGCGTCCGCTTGGCAGCCTTGTCGCGGTCGATCTCGCGGCTGACCGACACCCATTGCCAGATCGCGAAGCCAAGCACCGGGATCGCGACAATCGCGGCATCGATCAGCCCGTAGATATCAGAATTCATCGCACCCCCTCCGCTTGGCGCGCGAACGCCAGGATCCGCGCGGCGATGTCGGCGGGTCGTTCCTCGTGCGCCAGATGCCCGACCCCCGACACGATCTCGACCGCAGCGCCCGGCACCCGCGCCGCGGCATCGGTCGCGGCCTTCGCCGGGATCGCCGCATCGCGATCGCCATGGATTAGCAGCAGCGGCACGCCAAGCTCGGGCAACCGCGCGGCGAAACTGTCGAGATCCCATTCGGCCATCATCGCGATCGCGCCGCCGATATGCCCCGGATCGCGGAACAGCCGGGCATAATATTCGACCCCGGCGGCATCGATCGTCGATCCGGTGCTGCGCGCCAGGAAGCGCCCGACCTCACCCGATCCGCGCGCGATCTGCGCGAAGATATGCGGCGCGAACGGATTGACGAACAACAGCTTGGCGAGCGTCGGGAATAATTTGGCGGCAAGCCCTGGAAACGGCAGCAACGCAGGGTTGAGCCCGACGATCGCTTGCGGTGCCACCCGCGAATCGAGCGCCATCCTTACCGCGATCGCCGCCCCCGCCGAATGGCCGACGACGATATCGGGCCGCTCGCCCATCGCGTCGAGCAGGTCGCCCACCGCCCCCGCCATCGCGGGCATCGCCAGCCCGCCGATCGGGCGACCGCTGGTGAAGCCATGCCCCGGCAGATCGGGCGCGATCACGGTGAAGTCGTTCGCGAGCAGCGGCGCGACATCGCGCCAGCTATGCGTCGCCGCGCCGGTGCCGTGGAGCAGCAGCAGCGCCGGGCCCTGCCCCATCACCTGGACATGCCAGCGGATTCGCCCGACCGCGACGAACCGGCTCGCCGCGCGGTTGGGCCAGTCGCGGCCCTCGACCTCGAAACGCAGCGTCATTTGGGCGCCACCGCGCGCACCGCCGCGTGCATCGTCCCGGCATCGGCGCGCGGCAAGGCAAGGTAGCGCGCACCCATTGCCGCTGCCAGCCGCTCGCCCTCGGCGCGGGGACGCGGCGAGATGTCGACGAACGCACCTGCGATCCCCGATTCGCCGATCGCCTTGGCCGCGGCTTCGGCATCGCCTGCCGCCGCCGCGCGGTCGGTGCCGCCGTCGAGCGCGATATTGGCGCGCCCATCGCTCAGCACCACCACGAACGGCGTCCGCCCCTTGGCCGCCGCTGCGATCGCGAGGTCGTGCGCTGCCGCCAGCCCCGCCGCGATCGGTGTGCCGCCACCACCGGGTAGCTCGGCGAGCGCGCGCTTGGCCCGCGCAAGGCTGCGCGTCGGCGGCAGCAATATCTCGGCCCCCTCGCCGCGAAACGCCACCAGGGCGACCTGCGCGCGCTTCACATAGGCCTCGGCAAGCAGCAGCTCGACCGCACCCTTCGCCTCGGCCAGCCGCGCCACCGCCGACGAGCCGGAGGCATCGACCGCGAAGATCGTCGTCGCTTCGGCGCGCGTCTCGAACCGGCGGATACGCAGGTCGTCGCGCCGCACCCGAATCCGCGAATCGTCGCGCCCACGCAGCCGCTGCCACGGTGCCGCCGCGCGCAGCGTATCGATCAGGCTCAGCCGCAGCCCGCCGCGCGGCAGCCCGGCGCGCACCCCGATCGCCCGCCCGCGCGTCGGCGATTTGCGCTTGGCCCCCTTGCCGCGCGCGCGGCTGATCGGCCCGCGCCCCTGCCCCGCCGCGATCGCGGCCAGCACGTCGCGCGGCAGGCTCGCCAGCGCCGCCTCGAGCACCATGTCGTCGAGCCGGCGGACTTCACCATCGCCCTGGTCGCCCGGATTGTCTTCGGGCGGCGGTGGCGGTTCGCTGTCGGGCGGCGCTTCGCTTTCGGGAGCCGGCATCCGCGTCGCGCGAGGCCCCAGCACCAGCCGCGCGGCGGTGGCGATGTCGAGATCGGACACCGCGTCCCACCCACCCAGCGCCGCGATCGCCTTGGCGGCGCGCAACGTCAGCAGCGCGCCGCGCGCCGATTCGACCCCCAGCGCGGCCGCGGTGGCGGCGATCGCATGCAGTTGCTCGTCGTCGACCGCAACCTCGCCGTGCGGGGGGACGTCGGGGATACGAAACGCGTGCGGCGCGATTCCAGAAAGGTCGAACCGAAACGCCAGCCGTTCGGCCAGTCCGGTGGCGATCCGCTCGTCCTCGATCCCGTCGTCGAGCGCGACCACCGCGAACCGCGCAGCGTCGCGCAGCGCGACGCCGTCGCGCTCGACCACAACCATCCCGCTATCGATCGCCGCGCAAAGCTGGCTCACCACCATATCGTCGGCGCGCTCGGCACCGGGCATCACCAGCATCCCGCCATTCGCCTCGGCAAGCAGCCCGCGCTGCGCGATCGGCCGCCCCGCCGCCAGCGTCGCGCCCAGATCGAGCCCGCCCACCAGCCGATCGAGATCGACATTGCGCGGCACCCGCCGCACCACCGCACCCTCACAAAGCGCGGCGACCACCGCGTCCTGCGCCGCGCCGTCGCCGCGCAGCACTATCCCACCCAACCCCGGATCGATACGCAACAGCCGCACCGCGAGCATCGCATCGGCAAACAGGTCGGGCGCGTTCTGGCCCGACCCGGTCATGCCGCGAGCTCGGCCAATGCGCGCTCGATCCGCGCGTTCGATCCGCTGTCGTCGAGCGGGTTGCGCCGCAGCCGGTGCCGAAGCGCCATCGGCGCGACGCGATCGAGATGCGTCGCCTCGACGGTCCTGTGCCCCTCGAGCGCCGCCAGCGCACGCGCGGCGCGCATCAGCGTCAGCTCGCCGCGCAAGCCATCAGCGCCGACGGTGCCGCACAGCAAGGCAGCGCGCGTCAGCACCGGCTCGGGCACTTCGATCGCGCCCACCAGATCGCGGCCCTTGGCGATCCGCTTGAGCGTCTTCTTCTCCGACACCCCCCAATGTTCGGCGAACCCGCCCGGATCGCGCTCGAACGCGTCGCAGCGCTTGAGGATTTCGACGCGTTCGGGGATGCCCTTGGGGGTGCGCACCTCGACCGACAGCCCGAAGCGATCGAGCAATTGCGGCCGCAATTCGCCCTCCTCGGGATTGCCGCTGCCGATCAGCACGAAGCGCGCAGCGTGGCGAACGCTCAAGCCTTCGCGCTCCACCAGATTCTCGCCCGATGCCGCGACGTCGAGCAGCAGGTCGACGATATGATCCTCGAGCAAGTTGATCTCGTCGATATAGAGAAAACCGCCATTGGCACGCGCCAGCAGCCCGGGCTCGAAGCGCTTCTCACCGCGCCCTAGCGCCGCTTCGAGATCGAGCGCGCCGACGACGCGGTCCTCGGTCGCGCCCAGCGGCAGGTCGACAAAGGGCACCGGCACCTTGCCCTTGGGCGGCGGCGCGTCGGCGGTCTGGAAGCCCGCGCGCGCCGCGGGGATCGGCGGCAGCAGCGCCGCCAGCGCCCGAACCGCGGTCGACTTGCCCGTGCCGCGGTCGCCGAAGACCATCACCCCGCCCACGCGAGGGTCAACCGCCGCGATCAGCAGCGCCAGTTTCATTTCGTCCTGGCCGACGATTGCCGAAAAAGGAAAGGGTGTACGCATCGCGAAGGTGTACCATGCGTTGGACACTCCACAAGATGGACACTCGATTATGATGACGGGCAGTTGGGCACCGATCTGGATCGCCGGCGGCGGGGCACTGCTGCTGGGCATCGCCGGCGGCGCCACCACGCCGATCGGCAGCTGGTATCGCGAATTGGCCAAGCCGGCCTGGCAGCCGCCCAATTGGGCGTTCGGCCCGGCATGGACGCTGATCCTGGCCTGCGCCGCCACCGCGGCGGTGATGGCGTGGAACGCAGCCCCCGATGCGGCCGCACGCCGCGACATCCTGATCCTGTTCGGGGTGAACGCGTTGTTCTTCCTGGCGTGGAGCCCGTTGTTCTTCATGGCCAAGCGTCCCGACTGGGCGCTGGTCGAGGTCGTGTTTCTCTGGGGCTCGGTGCTCGCGCTGCTGATCGGGCTGTGGCCGATCTCGCGCACCGCCGCGCTGTTCATCCTGCCCTATCTCGGCTGGGTCAGCTTCGCCTCGGCGCTCAATCGCGCGATCGTCGTCCGCAACCTGCCGTTCTGATTTTTGCCAAGCCGTGCGCCGGGGCATAGAATGTTCAGACTACCGATCACCCCAAGAAGAAAGTCGAACTAGCCGAAGCAATCGAAAGGAAGTCGCCATGGCCGTCACGATGCAGTCCGAATCCGCGTCTCCTGCCACCGAAATTGCCCAAGTCCGCCGAATCGGGCGGGCGGATATCGATTGGGCGCTGGCCGAGGGGTGGCGAGACTTCAAGGCAAAGCGCGGCGATCTGGTGTTCCTCGGCATGATCTATCCGGCGATCTGTGTGATTGCCGTGTTCGTGACCTTCAATGATTCGCTGCTGCCGTTGTTCTTTCCGCTGGTTGCGGGGCTGTCGATCGCAGGGCCGGCGGTCGCCTCGGGCTTTTACGAGCTGGCGCGGCGGCGCGAGGAAGGCGTCGATTCGAACTGGTGGCATTTTCTCGATCCGCTCAAAGGTCGCAGCCGGACGCCGATCGCGATGCTCTCGCTGATGCTGGCGGGGCTCTTCATCGGCTGGCTGGTCGCGGCCTATGCGATCTACACGCTCACCTTCGGCACCGACGGGCCGATGCGCGCCAGCGAGCTCGGACGCATCTTCACCACCGATTCGGGCTGGGCGATGATCGTCATCGGCAATCTGGTCGGCCTGGCGTTCGCGGTGGCCGCGATCACCCTGTCGTTCGTTGCCTTCCCGATGGTGGTCGACAAGCCCGTGTCGGCGGCGAGCGCGGTCGCGGCCTCGGTCGCCGCCGCGCGGCGCAATCCGGGCGAGACGATCGGCTGGGGGCTGCGCGTCGCCGCGCTGCTCGCGTTGGGGACGATTCCGTTCGGGGTCGGGCTTGCGGTGGTGTTGCCGTGGCTCGGCTACGCGACCTGGCATCTGTACACGCGGCTGGTGGTTCGGTGAGCGACGACGCCCGCGCGCGTCAGCGCGACGCGGGCGGTTGCCGGGGGGCGCCCTGCATCATCGCGCGAAAGCGGTCGACCACCGCGAGCCGCTCGACGATATCGCCGCGATACGGCGCGTCGGCGGGGGTGAGCGCGAGCGCCTGCGCCCAGGCGGTGCGCGCGGGATCGATCTCGCCCGCGTTCAACAGCGAGATGCCCAGGAAAAAGGGCGGTCCCGGCGCCTTGGGATCAAGCCGCACCGCCTGTGAGAAGGCAAAGCGCGCCGCGGGCGACAATTGCTGCCCGTCATGCACCGCCAGCATCGTCCCGAGCGCGGTCCAGGCGCCGGGATCCTCGGGCGCGCGGCGCACCACGTCGATCAGGATCCGCACCGCCTCGCCCTTGTCGCCGCGCGCCATCGCCGCGTCGGCCAGGCTCATCGCCGCGCGATGGCGCTCGCCCAGGATCGCCGCGCGAAAATCGATGAGCCCCGGATCGACCCGCAGCCCCTGGTCGCCGGTCGCGACCGGCGCGGCGGGCTGCATCGGCTTGCCCTGCAGCGCATAGCCGGTCGCGCCCAATACCAGCGCCGCCGCCATGAGCGTCGCCAGCATCCGCGGCGCGCCGAGCCACCACAAGGTCGCCCCCGCGCCAAGGCCGAGCAATACCAACGCCAGCCAGCCCATCAGCGCGGCCCCATCATCGTGAACGCCGCCGAAAGCTGCGCGCGGCGATCCCCGCGCCCAGGATCAGCAACACGATCGGCGCGATCCACAGCGGCACCGACGCGCCGCTGACAGGCGGGTCATAGCTCACATAATCGCCATAGCGCTCGATCAGCCAGGCACGGACGTCGGCGGCGCTTTCGCCCTGCCCCACCCTCTCGCGCACCAAGGCGCGCATGTCGCCCGCCATGTCGGCATCGCTGTCCGCGATCGATTGCCCCTGGCAGACCAGGCAGCGCAATTCCTCCATCAACTCGCGCGCCTCGGCCTCCTTGGCGGGGTCGGGGAGCTGCTTCCAGGCGAGCTCGGCCTGCGGGACGGCGGATTGCTGTGCCGCGAGCGGAGCCGCAACGAGCAAAGCCAGGATCGCGAACTGCCTCACCGCGCCGCCTCCAACGCCGCCAATATCCGCGGCACGTCGCCCTCGGTGATCGCGCCGATATGCTGCATCGCGATCCGCCCCTGCGCGTCGATCACGAAGGTTTCGGGCACCCCCGACGATCCCAGCGCCAATTGCACCGCGCTTCGCGGATCGTCACCGATCCGGCGATAGGGGTCGCCATGTTCGGCCAGGAAGCGCGCGATCGCCGGCCCGGTATCGCGGATCGCGATCGCGTCGATCGCGACGCCCTCCTGCTTTAGCCGCATCAGCTGCGGCGCCTCGGCAATGCACGGCACGCACCAGCTGGCGAACACGTTCACCAAGCGCGGCTCGCCGCCGGGGTTCTCGCCCAGCGCCAGCCCGGGCTTGCTCGGCAGCATCGGTTCGAGCGTCAGCGCGGGCAACGGCTTGCCCACCAGTGCCGAGCGGATCGTCGGGTCATTGGGCCGGTACAGCCCATGCATCGCGAGCGCGACCAACCCCGCGAACACCAGCAGGGGCACCCACAGCAGCAGCTTCTTCATGCTGCCGCCATCCGATTCGGAATCCGCCGCTCACGCACCACGCGGCCGATCAACGACAACAATCCGCCTAAACCGATCAGCATCCCGCCGAGCCAGATCAGCGTCACGAACGGCTTCCACCATAGACGAAGCTGCCAGCGCCCCTCGCCATCGGGCTGGCCGAGCACGGTATAGAGCTGGCCGTCGAACACCGTCTCGATCGCCGCTTCGCTCGTCACCGTGGGCGGCGCCGAGAAGAAGCGGCTCTGCGGCCCCATGATGAACGGCGCAGCGTCGCCGCGCTGGACGCGCAGCCGTCCTTCGAGCGCCGACCAGTTCGGCCCGACCGCGGGCTTGATGCCTTCGAGCACCACCGAATAGGGGCCGACCTGCGTCACCTGCCCCACCCGCACCGCAACCAGTTTCTCCTGGGTGAACGCAGCCTCGCTCGCCATTCCTGCGACGCTCACCGCGACGCCGAGATGCGCCACGACCATGCCATAAGTGAACAGCGGCGTGCGGCGCAGATTGCGCTTCCACAGCGGCGCAACGCTCGCCACCGCCAGCCCGAACGCGAAGCCGAGCCCGAGCAACGGCAGGATCGCGGTATCGGGCGCGATCACGAACACCGCGACCAGTCCCGCCAGCGCGACCGCGATCGGCGCGGCCATCCGACCGATCAGTTCCTTGCCCTCGTCGCGCCGCCAGCGGATCATCGGCCCCACCGCCATCCCCAGCATCAGCAACAGCGCAATCGGTGCAGTGGTCTTGTTGAAGAACGGCGGACCGACCGACAGTTGCGTCCCCATTGCCTGCGCGACGATCGGATACAGCGTGCCGATCAGCACGATTCCCAGGATCACCGACAGCAACAAATTGTTGAAGATCAGCCCGCCCTCGCGGCTGACCAGTTCGAAGGTCGAACCCTGTTTCACGCTGCCGATCCGCCAGCCGAACAGCACGAGTGCGCCGCCGATATACAGGATCAACAGCGCCAGGATGAAGCTGCCGCGGCTCGGATCCACCGCAAAGGCATGGACGCTGGTCAGGATTCCCGAGCGCACCAGGAAGGTGCCGATCATCGACATGCTGAACGCGACCACCGCGAGCATGATCGTCCACGACCGAAGGCCGTCGCGCGTCGCCAGCACCGTCACCGAATGGAGCAGCGCGGTCGCCGCGAGCCAGGGCATCAGCGAGGCGTTCTCGACCGGATCCCAGAACCACCAGCCACCCCAGCCGAGCTCGTAATAGGCCCAATAGCTGCCTGCGGTTATGCCGATCGTGAGGAATATCCAGGCACCGAGCACCCAGGGGCGCATCGCGCGCGCGAATGCCGGCCCGACATCGCGCATCACCAGCGCGCCGACCGCGAAGCTGAACGCCACCGACAGCCCGACATAGCCGAAATACAAGGTCGGCGGATGGAAGGCGAGACCGGGGTCCTGCAGCAGCGGGTTGAGCCCCGCGCCCTCGGAGGCGGCGGGGTTGAGCCGCGCGAACGGGTTCGATGCGATCAGCAGGAAAGCGTAGAAGCCCAGCGCGATCGCCGCCTGCGCCGCCATCGTCGCGACCAGCGTCGCCTCGTTCAGTCGCCGCTCGATGATCGCGATCGCGCCGCCGGCGATCGCCAGCACGGTGACCCACAGCAGCATCGACCCTTCGTGATTCCCCCACGCGCCGGCGATCTTGTACATTAGCGGCTTGGCCGAATGGCTGTTCTGCGCGACCAGCACGACCGACATGTCCGATCGGATGAACAGGAGGATCAGCAGCACGAACGACAGCGCGGCAAGCAGTCCCTGGACGATCGCGACCGGGCGAACGCCGGCGATGAGCTGCGCGGCGGTTGCCGCGCGCTCGCTCCCGTCCGTTTGCCCTGAGCTTGTCGAAGGGCTGCCCGAACCATCCAGCGATACGCCGGTCGAAGCGGAAGGCCGCCCTTCGACAAGCTCAGGGCGAACGTTATTGGTGGAGCGGGCGCCCCGCCCCATCCACAATCCCAGCCCTGCCAGCACCAGCTGCAACAGCGCCAGCGCCGCGGCAAGCCACAGCGCCGCAAGTCCGGCTTCGGCGATCATGGCGTTCCGATCACGGTTCTAGCGTCTCGGCCGCAGCCATCTTGCCCGCCATTTCGGGCGGCATGTAGCGCTCGTCATGCTTGGCGAGCAGGTTGGTCGCGGTGAAGCTGCCATCGGGCTGGAACATGCCCTCGGCGACTACCCCCGAATCCTCCTTGAACAGATCGGGCGCGATGCCGCTGAAGCGCACCGGCACCGTCGCCTTACCGTCGGTAACCACGAAGTTGATCGACACGCCATCTGGCTGCGGCTTGATCGACCCCGCCGCGACCATCCCGCCCAGGCGCACCGCGCGCCCCACCGGCGGTGGCTTGCCCGCGACATCGGCGGGGGCATAGAAAAACGCGGCTTCGTCTTGCAGCGCCGACAGCGCCAGGCCGCTCGCGCCCATAACCGCGACGAGACCGAGCCCGGCCAGCAGCAACCGCTGATGCTTCGCCTTCATCGCCTGCGTACCTTGTCGGCGGCGTTTTCGGCGCGGCGCATCGACAGGAAGCTTTCGATCAGGATCGCCCCCGTCCCCAGCACCGCGACGCCATAGGCCGCGATCACGAAAAACCACTGGTTCATGCCGCCGCCATCCGGCGCATCCGCGCCTCTACCTTCGAGGAAGCCAGGATCGCGCGCATCCGTATCAGCACGATGCCTGCGAACAGCAGGGTGAAGCCCGACAGCGTGAAGGCCAGCGGCCAGAGGATGGCATTGTCGATCGTCGATTTGGTCAAGCTGAGGCTCTGTCCCTGGTGCAAGGTATTCCACCAGACCACCGAATAGCGGATGATCGGCAGCAGGACGGTGCCCGCGACCCCGAACAACGCGGGAATGCGCGCATCGCCGCCGCGCGCCGCATCGGCGCGCGAAAGTGCTATATAGGCTAGGTATACGAAAAACAGCAGCAGCATCGACGTGAGCCGCCCATCCCATTGCCACCACGTCCCCCAGGTCGGACGACCCCAGATCGATCCGGTGGCTAGGCAGATCGCGGCGAACAGCGCGCCAGGCACCGCGCAGGCGCGTGCCGACACCGCCGCCAGCGGATGCCGCCACACCAGATAGGCGATGCTCGAAATCGCGATACCGCTCCATCCGCCCATCCCCAGCCAGGCGGCAGGAACGTGGAGGTACAAGATCCGCACCGTCTCGCCCTGCAGATAATCGGGGGGTGTCTGCGTCAGCCCAGCCCAAGCGCCGAACAACAGCAAGGCGAGTCCGCCCCACACCAGCACCGGGGTCAACGGCTTCGCGATCTTGAGGAAGCGGACAGGATTGGCGAGCGCGTGGATCACGATGGACCGACCATAAGCGAAACGCGCGGCGAATCTACCGGGCTGTTGGGCGGTGATGCGACAAATCGTGGCTGCAGTGCAGCATGCACCAATCCCCCTCCCGCTTGCGGGAGGGGTTAGGGGTGGGCATCGCGACAGGTGCCGCCGCGCGAACAAGCCCACCCCCGGCCCCTCCCGCAAGCGGGAGGGGGGAGAAGGAACTACCCGCCCGGTTGCCCCGCCGCCCCCGCCCGGCTACCCCCGGCGCATGCTAAAGCTTATCCTGGGCAACAAGGCCTATTCGTCATGGTCGCTTCGCGGCTGGCTCGCGGTCAAGCATGCGGGCCTGGCCTTCGAGGAGGTCGTGGTGCCGCTGTACGACCAGGCCTGGGAACAGCGCCGCGAGGGCGATGAATTCGCCCCGTCGTCGGGCAAGGTGCCGATCCTTTGGGACGATGACGTAGTCGTCTGGGACAGTCTGGCGATCATCGAATATCTCAACGAAAAGACCGGCGACGATCGCTTCTGGCCCGCCGATCCCGCCGCCCGCGCGATGGCGCGGTCGATGGCGGCCGAAATGCATTCGAGCTACGCCGCACTCCGCCGCAAGCATCCGATGAACATCCGCCAGGTTTATGCGGCAGGGGAGCCCGACGCCGATGTATTGGCCGATCTAGGCCGGATCATGGAATTATGGGCGCAGGCACGCGCGCGCTTCGGCGGCGACGGCGAGTTCCTGTTCGGCAAATGGGGTGCGGTCGACATCATGTTCGCGCCGGTCGTGACGCGGATCATCACCTATTCGCTACCCTTCGCGCGCTTCGCTGGGCCATACATGAACGCCGTCATCGCGCATCCGTGCATGCAGGACTGGATCGCCTGCGCGCAGGAAGAGGAATGGGTGCTCGAACAATATGAGCAGGCGCCGACGGTCTGAACCGAGCCTTGCCGCTTCGAGTACCGGCTTCGTAACCGCGCGGGGATTCGGGCCAATATGGCTATTTTGTTGATCCATGATAACGATATAGGCCGTCGGTCTATACGTTTTCTTTAGCCATGACGGGCCATGATCGGTTGATGGCCGATCGATATGAAGCAGCGCGGCTGGATGCGTTACGGCGTCTGAACCTGCTCGACACCTCGCCCAGCGAGGCGTTCGACCGGATTACGCGGCTCGCCAGCCAGATCTTCGGCCTGCCGGTATCGGCGGTGTCGCTGACCGATCACGATCGCCAATGGTTCAAGTCGCGCGTCGGCGTCGCGCATCAATCGATCCCGCGCGACAAGGCGCCCTGCGCGGCGGTTGCCGAGAGCACCGCGCCGCTGGTCGTGCCCGATCTGTCGGCCGACCGCCGCTACGCGACCAGCATTTTGGTCGACCAGGGCGTACGCTTCTATGCAGGGGCCCCGCTGACCACGCGCGACGGCTACGGACTGGGGGCGCTTTGCGTGCTCGGCCCCGAACCGCGCAGCGCGACCGATGCCGAGATGGCATCGCTCAACGACCTCGCCGAGATGGTGATGACACAGATCGAGTTGACGCATGCGATGGGGCGAATCGATCCGCTCAGCGGGCTGCCCAACCGCACCCAGTTTCTCGAGGATCTCGAGGATCTGGCGCGCGACACCCCGGGAGCGCGCCGGCTCGCGGTACTGGTCGACCTCGCCCGCGCCGACCAGCTCGATAATGGCGTCCGCGCGCTCGGCTCGGCCTATATCGATACGCTGGTGCAGGAAGGCGCGCGAGTGCTTCGCGCCAAGCTCGGTTCGAAGCGGACCGCCTATCACGTGGCCTCGACCAAATTCGTGTTCTTGGCGCCGCCCGAGGTCGACGAGCGCAGCTATCGTGGGCAGCTCGAATCGCTGCTGCTGCGGCTGGCCAAGGGACCCGAGACCAAGTTCGGGTTGAGCGGGATGATCGGCGTCGCGCCGTTCATCGTCGGGGAATCGACGCCGAACGACGTGCTGCGCCTGGCGTACAGCGCTTCGCTCGACGCGTGCAATTTCGAACCCGCCATCAGCTTTTACTCGTGCACCGAAGACTCGGCGCATCGCCGACGTTTTACCCTGCTCGAGGATTTTGGCGTGGCGCTCAAAGCGCGCGCGCAACTGCGACTGGTCTATCAGCCGCGGGTCGACCTGGCCTCGCGGCGGTGCCTCGGCGCCGAGGCATTGCTTCGGTGGGACCATCCGACGCTCGGCGAGGTATCACCCGCAGAGTTCATCCCGATCATCGAGCAGACGTCGCTGGCGCGACCCACCACCGCCAAGGTGCTCGATGCGGGACTGGCGCAACTAGGTGCGTGGCTGGCGTCGGGCATGCCGATGCGGCTGTCGATCAACGTGTCGGCCGCCAATCTCGACGAATGCGACTTCGCGCAGCGGCTCCAGCTCGGTCTGTTGAAGCATCGGGTGCCCCCCGATACATTCGAGATCGAGCTGACCGAGAGCGCGGTGATGGAAAACAAGGCGCGCTCGCTCAGCCAGCTGGCGGCGATCGAAGCCGCGGGCATCGCGATCGCGATCGACGATTTCGGCACCGGCCAGAGCAGCCTCGCCTATCTCCAGCAGCTACCGGCGCGGGTGGTCAAGATCGACCAGTCGTTCATCCGGCGCCTCACCGAAGGCGAGCGCGAACAGACGCTAGTGTGTTCGATGATCTCGCTCTCGCACGACCTAGGCTATCGCGTGGTCGCCGAAGGGGTCGAAACCGCCGAGGCCGCCGATTTGTTGTGCGAGATGGGTTGCGACGAGGCGCAGGGCTATTTCTTCGCACGACCGATGGAAGTCGGCGAGTTCGAACGCTGGTACGCCACCCAGGCCGCCGCCCGCGCCGCCGCCTGATACCGTACGGGATTGCGCAGCAGCCACGCTTGGGCGATGCCGCCGCCGATGACCCACGATCCGATCGCCCTCACCACCGCGCTCCTCGCCGTCGACAGCGTCACCCCGGCGCGCGGCCAGGTGTTCGACATCCTCGAAGCGATGCTCGTCCCACTCGGCTTCGCGGTCGATCGATTCGTCGCGGGCGAGGCCCCCGACGGGCCGGTCGAAAACCTCCTCGCCACCCGCGGCGAGGGCGGCACCCACCTCGCCTTTGCCGGGCATCTCGACGTCGTCCCCCCCGGCACCGGCTGGTCCAGCGCGCCGTTCGCGCCCGAAATCCGCGGCGATCACCTCTATGGCCGCGGCGCCGTCGACATGAAGGGCGCGATCGGCGCGTTCGTCGCCGCCTGCGCCGATCCACAGCCGGGCGGCACGCTGAGCCTGATCATCACCGGCGACGAAGAGGGCCCCGCGACCTTCGGCACCCCGGCGCTGATCGACCGCATGGCGGCGCTGGGAATCGCGCCCGACCTCTGCATCGTCGGCGAGCCGACCAGCGTCGATTGCCTGGGCGACATGATGAAGATCGGCCGCCGCGGATCGGTGAACCTCTGGATCACCGTCCCCGGCCGCCAAGGGCACGTCGCCTACCCGCACCTCGCCGACAATCCGATCCCGCGGCTGGTCGCGATCCTGGCCGAGATCGATTCGATCGCGCTCGATCACGGCACCGACTGGTTCCAGCCCTCGAACATCGAAGTGACCGACATCACCGTCGGCAATCCCGCGACCAACGTCATCCCGGCGCAAGCCTCGGCGCGGATCAGCATCCGCTTCAACGATCTGCATCGCGGCGCCGAGCTCGGGGCGCTGATCGAGGGGCTGGCCCGGCGCCACGCGCCCGAGGCGAGCGTCGTCGCGCGGGTTTCGGGCGAGGCCTTCCTCACCCAGCCGGGCAGGCTCTCGATGATCGTCGCCGATTCGGTAGAAGCGCACACCGGCATCCGCCCCGCGCTATCGACCAGCGGCGGCACCTCGGACGCGCGGTTCCTGGCCAAGCTCTGCCCGGTGGTCGAATTCGGGCTCTGCAACGCGACGATGCACAAGCTCGACGAGGCGGTCGCGGTCGCCGACCTCGTCACGCTGCGCGCGATCTACGCCGACATCATCCGGCGAACGCTCGGCTGAGCAACGGCATCCGCGGCGTCTGCGCCCAGGCGAGGAAGATATCCTCGGGCATCGGCCGCGCCACTGCATAGCCCTGCAACACGTCGCAGCCGATGATTCGCAGCACCTGCGCCTGCGCCGCCGATTCGATTCCTTCGGCCACCGCCTCGCAATTCAGCCCGTGGATCAGGCTGATCACCGCCTGCGCGATGATCCGCGCTTCGTGGTGGGTCGCGACGTTCTCGATCAGGCTTCGGTCGAGCTTCACCCGATCGATCGGTAGCGCGCGCAGCCGTGCCAGGTTCGAATAGCCCGTGCCAAAATCGTCGATCGCGATCGTCGCACCATCGGCACGCAGCGCTTCGATCGCGGCGATCACCTCGTCGCTGCAGGTCATCGCCAGCGTTTCGCTGAGCTCAAGCTCGAGCAGCGCCGCGGGCGCCTGCGCATTGTGCATCGCCGCGCGCAGCCGGCGGAAGAACTGCGCGTGGTCGATCTGCCGCGGGCTGATGTTCACCGCCATCCGCTTCTCGATGCCCAGCCGCGCCCAGCGCGCGATCGTCGCCGCGACCGATTCGACGACCCATTCGCCGATCTCGACGATCAGCCCGGTTTCCTCGGCGCGCTGGATGAACGCCGCGGGCAGTCGCTCGCCTTCGGGATGCTGCCAGCGCAGCAGCGCTTCGGCGCCGACGATATGCCCCTCTTGCGCGCTGATTTGCGGCTGGAATACCAGGCTGAACTGCCGCTTCTGGGTCGCCTCACGCAGGTCGCTCTCGAGCTTGGCGCGCGCCGCGATTTCGGTCGCCAGCGTGTCGGTGAAATATTCGGCGTGGCCACGACCGGTGGCCTTGGCATGATACATCGCCGCGTCGGCGGCGCGCATCAGATCGTTGAGATCGGTGCCATGCTGCGGCCGGATCGCGATACCGATGGACGCGCCGATCCGCACTTCCTGGTCGGACAATGCGAAAGGCTGGCTCAGCGCGTGCTGGATTGCGCGCCCGATCCGCTCGATCTCTTCGGTATCGGTAAGCGCGGGAAAGAACATCGTGAACTCGTCGCCCGCAAGACGACCGGTCAACGGCTGCGCCTTGGCGGGCTTGGCGGGCTTGGCGGCATGGCGATCGGCGATTCCGCGGATGCGGTCGGCAACCATCCCGAGCAACACGTCGCCATTCGCATGGCCCAGCGTATCGTTCACCGCCTTGAAGCGGTCGAGATCGATGAAGAACAATGCCGAGATGTCACCGGGGCGTCCGGTGGCCAGCATCGCCTCGCACGAGCGCTGGAAGCTGATCCGGTTGGGCAGCGCGGTGACCGGATCGTACATCGCCAGCCGGTGGACATGCTCGAAATTGCCGTGCAGCTGGCGGAACAACCCGTCCATCGCGCCGGCAAGCGCAGGCGCGGTACGACCGACCTCGGGGGGAATGGCGCTCAGCAGATCGCCATTGGTCGCGCGCGCCAGCCGCTGAATCGCTGCATCGAGCGAATCTGCGTAGGAAGCAAATACCTGGCGCCCCGCAGCCCAGCAAAGCATCGCGCAGCCATTCGCAGCGGCAAGCGCCCCGACCAGATTCGCGCCCGCCGCAAGCGACACGGCAAACACCGCCGCACCTGCACAGATCGCGAATAGGGTCGCCCTGCTCGTGAGCGAGAAGCCATGCATCGTCGGCGGTGAGTCCCCTGGCCCGCCGCTGTTACAAACGGCTTCCTGCGACTCGAAACATCGCGCAAATAGATTAACAAAACAGACGTGTTAGCACCGAAGTGGCGTTAGCCCGTCCGCGCGCGGCGCAGGACGATGTACAGCGCCCCCGCCCCACCATGCCGCGGATGCGCGCCGCGTACCGCCGCGATCCGGTCGGCATGGCGCGAGCCTGCGAGCCAGTCGCCGATCGCCGCGCGAATCGCCCCCCGGCCATAAGGACGCTCGGCATCGGCGCGCGGTGGCTTGCCGGTAACAAGCAGCAGCACCCGATCGCCACGCGTGATCGCATCGGCCAGTCCGGCATCGAGCACGCGATGCGCGGTCGATAGCGTGTGGCCGTGCAGGTCGATCGAGCTTTCGGGTGAGACAAGGCCGCGCGCCAGTCGCTTATCCCAGCCGCCGTCGAGCGTCGCCTTGGCCGCGGGCTTGGGCGGGGCCGGCGGTCGCGCAGCGACCAATGCAGCCGGAACCGGCGCGGGTCGGATCTTCACGAATTTCGGCGGGGGCGATTTGACCGGCGCGGTCCGGGGCGGCGCTGCCACCGGTACCGCGATCGGCGCGGCAGGCTTCGCCCTTCCCTCGATCGGACGCACCGATGCCATCACCCGCGCCCATAGCGCGGTTTCCTCGGGGCTAAGGCGTCGGCTGACCACCGCGCAACCGTGCAAGGGTGCCGCGCGGCACCAAAAGGAAGGCGGTGCCGCGCGCCGACATGCCGCCCGCGGTCGAACGAGCCTCGTCGCCCGCGCCCCAGAAGGTATCGAAGCGGTTGGCGCCCTTGATCGCGCCGCCGGTATCCTGCGCTACCCAGATTCCGTTGGCGTCGGGACGATCCATCGACAGGAACACCGGTGCGCCTAGCGGTACGAAGCGCGGATCGGCGGCAACGGTCGCGCGCGGGGTCACCGGCAGCCCCATCGCCCCCAGCGGCCCTGGCCCGGTCAGTTCGCGGAAGAACACATAGCTCTTGTTCTCGCGCATGATCGCCTGGCCCTCGGCGGAGTTGGCGCGCAAATACGCCATGATCCCCTGCATCGATGCCTGTCCCGGCTGGAGCAGCCCGCGATCGCGCATCAGCTTGCCGATGCCGGTATAGGGTTGGCCGTTCTGGCTGGCGTAGCCGATCCGCATCACCGATCCGTCGGGTAGCCGCAGCCGCCCCGATCCTTGCACCTGCAGGAAGAACAATTCGATCGGATCGGCGGCCCAGGCGAGTTCGAGCCCCTTGCCCGCAAGCACGCCTTCCTCGATTCGAGTACGGTCGTGATAGGGCACGAACGCGCCGTCCTCCACCCGCCCGCGGAACTTGCGTCCGGCAAGGTCCGACGCGAACAGCCCCATATCGATGTCGATCAGATCAGCGGGCTTGGCATAGACCGGGGTTTCATAGCCGCGCTGGCGGGTGCGCGCGCCGCGGATCTCGGGCTCGTAATAGCCGGTCGCGAAGGCGCGCCCGTCGGCGATCTGGACCGCTTCGAAGCTAGTCGAGAAGAAGGTCCGCGCGTCGCTAGCGCGCTGCGCATCGGCGCAGGGCCTGGCCCAGTCGCTGCCGCGCGTCAGCCCGGTGACGTCATTGCGCTTCTGGAGCGACGGGCAGCTCGTGCGGAAAGCAGCGAGCGCGCGCGCGGCCGCTGCGCTGTCGACGGGTAGCGAGGCGATCGCCGGGCCGGCGACGACTCCCGCCGTCGCGGCGCTGACCGCGGTAGCGGGCGCGGCAGGTGCGGGAACCGTATCGAGCGGTTTGGCAGCGGTCGGCCGGCGCGCCGCGTCCGCAAGCTCGACGACAGCAGGTGCCCCGGGCTCGATCCCCCCGGGAACGATCGCGTTGCTGCACGAAGCCAGCAGCAACGCCAGCGCGACTCCCCCCCGGGTCCGCATGTTCCTCAAACCCCCGCCATCGCGCTCAGACTTCGTCGGTCTCGGCGAGCTTCCAATTGGGATCGTCGCTGCGCAGCCGCCGGGTGAAGGTCCACGCATCGTGCGTCTCGACCGCGTCGCTGAGCGAACCCGCAACGACATTGCCCTCCGCACCGCGCGTGATCGCCGCGATATCGGCGTCGAACCGCACCGTGACGCGCGCGAGCGAGCCATCGACCGCGGCATCGGACACGACCGCACGCTCGATCGATACCAGACGGTTCTCGAGTGTTTCGCCCGCGGCGGCACGCGCGTCGATCGCGCTTTCGAACGCCGCCTTCACGTCGGGCTCCACCAGCCACTCGAGCGTCTCGCGATCGCCCTTCCAATAGGCCTCGAGGATCATCCGATACGCCGATTTCGCGCCCTCGACGAACTGCGTCAGGTCGAACGACGGATCGGCGGCGACCAGCGCGCGGATCCCGCTTTCGGCCTTGGGCTCGATCAACCGGTTGACGGTGTCGCGCGTTTCGGCGGGCAGGTCGATCGAGCGCGGCATCGGCAGCGTGGCGACGCGATCCTCCGCCGGCTTGGGCAAGGGCTGTTCATGCCCCGTGCGCTTGCCGAGGACCGAATAGAGCCGCAGCGCCAGAAAGCCCGCAACCATTGCAAGAAGAATAACGTAGAGCACCGTGCCTCCGACGAGTTCGATCCCCAACATAGGCGCAAGGGCGACGGGATTCAAATAGCGCCGCCGATGTCATTTTGGCGAGGGCCGGGCCGTTGAACTGGCGCGGCCTCCCTGCTAGTCGGCGCGCTTTCCAATATTCGGTGCGCCGGGCGTGCCCGCCACCACATGAAAGGCCTATCCGATGGACGAGCAGGGGAACATCGAGGGCTTCGGGCAGCCAGCCGCCAATGGCGAAGATTCGGCGCCGATGGCCAATGTCCTGTCGCAATATGTGAAGGACCTGTCGTTCGAAAACCCCAATGCGCCCGCGATCTACCAGGTGCAGGGCGCGCCCAAGCTCGACGTGCAGTTCAACATCGGCGCGGCGCAGGTGGGCGAGGACGTCCATGAGGTCGTGCTGAAGATCGAAGCGCGCGGCGAGATCGAGGGCCAGGTGATGTATCTGTGCGAACTGTCGTTCGCCGGGTTGTTCGGGCTGCGCAACATCCCGAACGAGCATCTCCAGCCCTTTCTGCTCGGTGAAGCGCCGCGCATCCTGTTCCCCTTCGCGCGCCGCGTGCTCGCCGACGCCGTGCGCGACGGCGGGTTCCCGCCGCTGCTGCTCGAGCCGATCGACTTCGGTGCGCTGTATTTCCAGCAGCAGGCGCAGGCCGCCGCCGCCGAAACCGGCGAGATCGCAGGCGAAGGCATCGGCCACGCTTGAGCGCTAGAAGCCCCTCCCTTTCAGGGAGGGATTGGGGTGGGTCGGGTCCGGGAGGCACCGATCCGTCAGCGCTTAGGGCGCAGTATCGCGAGCACGCCACCCATCCCAACCCCTCCCTTGAAGGGAGGGGCTTAGTTCGAAGGCCCCCATGAACCTCACCCGCGCGCTCGGATCGGTTGGCGGCCTGACGCTCGTCAGCCGGGTCCTCGCGCTGGTGCGCGATTCGCTGCAGGCGACCTTTGTCGGCGCGAGCTTCGCGTCCGACGCCTTCCTGGTCGCGTTCAAGTTGCCGAATATGTTCCGCGCGCTGTTTGCGGAGGGTGCGTTCAACGCGGCGTTCATCCCGCTGTTCAACCGCAAGGTCGGCGCCGAGCGCGATTATGCCGCAGCGTATGATTTCGCCGGGCGCGCGCTGGCGCTGCTGCTGCCGATCCTGATCGGCTTCACCGCGCTGCTGATGATCGCCGCCGATCCGCTGACGCTCGCGCTGTCGGGCGGCTTCGACAACCCGACCCCCGATGAATTCGCCTTCGCGGTCACACTGTCGCGGATCACCATCCCCTATCTCGCACTGATCTCCATCGTCTCGTTGCTCGGCGGCGTCCTCACCTCGCTCGGTAAGTTCGCGGCCAACGCCGCCGCGCCGATCCTGCTCAACATCGCGATGATCGCCGCGCTGTGGTTCTTCCACGGCGACAACGCCTATGAAACCGCGCGCGCGCAGGCGATCTCGGTCACCGTCGGCGGCGCGCTGCAATTGCTATGGCTGATCCTCGCCTGCCGCCGCGCGGGCGTCAGCCTTCGTTTGCGGCTACCGCGGATCGACAACGACGTGCGCGAACTGCTGCGGCTGATCCTGCCCGCCGCGATCGGCGCCGGCGCGATGCAGATCAACCTGGCGGTTTCGACCGCGCTGGCGGGCGGGCTGCTCGAGGCGGGGTCGATCTCCTATCTTTATTATGCAGACAGGCTGAACCAGTTGCCGCTGGGGATGATCGGCATCGGCCTTGGCACCATCCTGCTGCCGACGCTGTCGCGGATGCTGGCGTCGGGTGACGACAAGGCGGCGATGGAAACGCAGAATCGCGGGATTGAACTCGCATTGTTCCTCACCCTCCCCGCCACCGTCGCCTTCCTGGTCGCTGCCGAGCCCATCGTCCGCGGCATCTTCCAGCACGGCGCCTTCACCGCCGAGGACACCCGCGCGGCCGCCCTGGCGCTGTCGGCGTTCTCGATCGGTCTGCCCGCCTATGTGATGATCAAGGTGCTGACCCCGGGCTTCTACGCCCGCGGCGACACCAGGACGCCGGTGCGCTTCGCGATGATCGCGGTAGCGGTGAATCTCGTCGGCAACCTAGTCCTGATCCCGACCATAGGCTTCATGGGGCCGCCGCTCGCGACCGCAGTGTCGGCGCTGGTCAACATGGCGCTACTCTACTGGATGCTGCGCCGGCGCGGCCATTTCGTCGCCGATTCGCAGCTCAAGCGCCGCCTGCCCCGGCTCGCGGTCGCTGCGCTTATGATGGGCGGCGTGCTCTACATGCTCGACGGGCTGATCGACCCCTACACCACCGGTAGCCTGCTGATCCGCATCGCCGGGCTCGGCGCGCTGGTGGCGGGCGGCGGGCTGGTCTATGTCGCCGCCTGTTTCGCGACGGGTGCCTATCGCCCGTCGGACCTCAAGGCGCTCCGCCGCCGCCCCGCTTGAACCAGAAGAAGAATCCATGCGAATCGTCTCGGGAATCCAGACCACCGGCAACCTCCACCTCGGCAATTATCTGGGCGCGATCCGCCAATGGGTGGCGATGCAGGACACGCTGCAGCCCGGCGACGACTGCCTGTTCTTTCTCGCCGACCTCCACGCGCTGACGGTGACGCAGGACCCCAAGGAGCTCGCGCGCACGACTGTAGAGATGGCCGCCACGCTGATCGCCGCAGGCATCGACACCGACCGCGCGATTCTGTTCAACCAGGCGCGCGTGCCCGAACATAGCGAGCTCGCGTGGCTGCTGGGCGGCACCGCGCGGATGGGCTGGCTCAACCGCATGACGCAGTGGAAGGACAAGGCGGGCAAGAACCGCGAAGGTGCCAGCGTCGGCCTGTTCACCTATCCGGTGCTGCAAGCCGCCGACGTATTGCTGTACCGCGCCACGCACGTACCGGTGGGCGAGGACCAGAAGCAGCATCTCGAGCTCGCACGCGACGTCGCGACCAAGTTCAACACCGATTTCGCCGTCGAGCTGTTCCCGCTGCCCGAGCCGCTGATTTCGGCCGCCGCCCCGCGCATCATGTCGCTGCGCGACGGCAGCGCCAAGATGTCGAAGTCCGACCCGTCGGACATGAGCCGGATCAACCTGATCGACGACGACGACACCATCGTCGCCAAGCTACGCAAGGCCAAGAGCGACGCCGATGTGCTGCCCGAGACGATGGCGGGACTCGCCGAGCGTCCCGAGGCACGCAATCTGGTGACGATCTACGCCGCGCTGGCCGGGCGCGGGACCGACGACGTCGTCGCCGAGTTCGCAGGCCAGGGCTTCGGTGCGTTCAAGCCGGCGCTGGCCGACCTGACGGTAGCAACGCTGGGTCCGATCCGCGATCGACTGACCCAGTTGCTGGCGAACCGCGACGAAGTAGCTGCCGAACTACGCAAGGGTGCTGAGAAGGCGCGGACGCTGGCGGCTCCGACGCTGCGCGCGGCGCAGGAAGCGCTGGGGCTTCAGGTCAGCTAACGCTCTCCTCCCTTTCAGCGAGGGGCGCTCAGCGCTCAGCCTTCCAGTTGCCGCATCAAGCTGCGTACCGCACCGTCGATCTCCCGATCCTTGCCGCGGAGGTCTTCGATCCGCTTCACCGCGTGGATCACCGTCGAATGGTCGCGGTTGCCGAATTTACGGCCGATCTCGGGCAGGCTGCGCGTCGTCAGCCGCTTGGCGAGGTACATCGCGATCTGGCGTGGGCGCGCCACCGCCACTGCGCGACGATCGGAAATCAGGTCGAGCTGCTTCATCTCGAAATGCGCCGACACCGCCTTCTGGATGTCGTCGATCGTCACGCGGCGCTGTGCCCCGCGCAGCACTTCGCCCAAGGTCTGGAGCGCGAAGTCCATCGTCACCGTCTCGCCGATCAGCTGGGCATAGGCGACCAGCCGGTTGAGCGCGCCTTCGAGCTCGCGGATGTTGGTGTTGATCCGCATCGCCAGCAGTTCGAGCACCTCGTCGGGCACCGCAACCTGCGGCATCTCGCGCAGCTTGGCGTCGAGGATCGCGCGGCGCAGCCCGAACTCGGGCGGCTTGATGTCGGTGACCAGGCCGGCGCCCAATCGGCTGACCAGCCGCGGCTCGACCCCGTCGAGATGCTGGGGCGAGCGATCGGCGGCGATCACCAGCCTCTTGCCCATCGTCATGAATTCGTTGACGGTGTGGAAGCATTCCTCCTGCGTCGAATCCTTGCCCGCGATGAACTGCAAGTCGTCGATCATCAGCAGGTCGACGCCGCGCAGCCGCTCCTTGAAGCTGAAGGTGTCGCGCGCGCGCACCGCCTTGACGAATTCGAACATGAACCGCTCGGCCGGCATGTAGATCGCTGTCGCACCGGGATTGGCCTCCTGGAAGGCGTGACCGATCGCGTGGCACAGATGCGTCTTGCCCTGCCCCGTCGCGCTGTGGATGTAGAGCGGGCTGAACTGCGGCGGGTTGCGGTCGGCGAGCGCCTTGGCTGCGTTGAGCGCCACCCGGTTCGAGGTATCGGCGACGAAGCGATCGAAGGTGAAGCGCGGATCAAAGGCGAATCGCTCGGTGACGGGCACCGCCTGCGCGACCGCCGCGGCGACGGGCGCGGCCTCGCTCAGCACACGGCGCGGCGCTGGCGCGGCACTCAGCGTCTCGACCGACACCGCGCGGACCCCGGGTAGCATCGTGCGGAACTCGAGCAGTAGCCGCTCGGCATAATGGCCCTTCACATAGTTGGTCATGAACGGCGACGGCAGCGCGATACGGATGCAGTCGAGGTCCGAGCTGTCGGCGAGCGTCGCGGGCTTGAGCCACTGGTCGAACACCTTCGCACCCGATTGGGCGCGCAGGTTACGACGCACCTGTTCCCAGGCGGTTGCCAGTGTCGCCGATCGGCCAGCCTCGTCTTGCTCGTTCACGCGGACAGACCCCTCCTGTGCCGGGAAGCACGTGCTTCCGGCGACGCATCATCGACAGTCAAAAACCCCCTCAGCCGGAAGACACTATTCCGTCTGGTTGCGAAGATTCGCTGAACCCCGCGTGCAACCCTGTCGCTGCGGGAGGTCTGTTTAGAAACTCGATCGTGAGTCGAGCAAGCCTGCGACGTCAAGAAATTGAAATATAAAACGCTTGACTCGACACCCCCGCGGAAATGCTGGGAAATCGCCTAAACCACTGTTTTCAAGCGTTTTTCAGTGTTGTTAAGCGAGCCGACACCGCCCGACTCGTGGACTATCCTCGTTTCGCGCCGATGCATCTCGAAACGCAACGGGAAACCGCATCCTACGCCACGCACACGACAAAAAACCCCGCCGGCGAACCGGCAGGGTTTGAGCATTCGACAACGCGAAAGCGTTTAGGCGAGCGCGCTCAGTCGCTTGGTCAAGCGCGAGAATTTCCGCGAAGCGGTGTTGCGATGCATGACGCCCTTGGCGACACCGCGCGCCAGTTCGGGCTGCATCGCTGCCATCGCTGCGGTGGCGGCAACCTTGTCGCCCGATTCGAGGGCTGCTTCGGCCTTCTTTACGAAGGTGCGGATGCGGCTTACCCTCGCACCGTTGATTTCTGCGCGACGCTCGTTGCGCCGGATACGCTTTTTCGCCTGTGGCGTATTCGCCATGCCGTCCTCGAACCTGCTAATTGGGATGGGCGTGGAACGAAGCTCCATTGCCCGGGAAAGCGCGGCCCATACCCAAGCTGGTCGTCGGGGTCAACCTTTAGCGCTGGCATTGCGGACAAAAGAAGGTCGATCGCCCGCCTTCGACACGCCGGCGAATCACCGTGCCGCAGCCGCATAATTCGCCCTCGCGACCATAAACGCGCCATTGTTTGGAAAAATAGCCGAGTTCGCCATCGGGGCGTGCATAATCGCGCAAGGTTGAGCCGCCGGCTTCGATCGCGGCGACCAGCACGTCGCGGATCGCCGCGACCAACGGCGCGATTCGCCTGGTGGCGATTCGCCCGCCGGCGCGGTTGGGGGCGATGCCCGCCATGTGCAGCGCCTCGCACACATAGATGTTGCCAAGGCCGGCGACGGTGCGCTGGTCGAGGAGCAGCGCCTTCACCGGCGATATCCGATCGGCGAACGCCGCCGCCAGATGCGCGGGGGTGAAATCCTCGTCCAGCGGCTCGGGGCCGAGCGCGGCGAACGGACCCCACTTGGCGATGTCGGCGGTTGGTACCAGATCGACCGACCCGAAGCGCCGCGGATCGTTGAGCGCCAGCCGCCTGCCCTCGTCGGTCTCGAGCACCAGATGGTCGTGGATCAAATCCTCGCTCGGATCGACCCGCCACCGCCCCGACATGCCGAGGTGAAAGACGAAGGTGTCGCCGCGATCGGTGTCGATCAGGCCATATTTGGCGCGCCGCCCGAGCGACGTGACCCGCGCGCCGGTCAGCCGCTGGCCCAGATCGACGGGCATCGCGCGGCGCAGATCGGGGCGGTTGGCGCGCACGCCGACGATCCGCCGCCCCTCGAGCACGGGGCGCAGCCCACGCACCGTGGTCTCGACTTCGGGAAGCTCTGGCATACCGGCTTTGAGCTAGGCGCGCGGGCGCGCCGCCACAAGTGTCGCCATTGGGCTTGGCAGGACAGTCGCAAACCGCCATTTGGACGGGCATGACCGACACCGTCTCCTTCGGCTACGAAGAAATCGCAGCGACCGCCAAGACCGCCCGCGTCGGCGAGGTCTTCACCAATGTCGCCGGCAAATATGACGCGATGAACGACGCCATGTCGGCGGGCATGCATCGCGTGTGGAAGGACGTGTTCGTCCGCCGCGTGAAGCCGCGCGCGGGCGAGACGATCCTCGACATGGCGGGCGGCACCGGCGACATCGCCTTTCGCATGGTCGAATCGGATGCGGCGATCACGGTTGCCGACATCAACCCGGCGATGCTCGACGTCGGCATCGCGCGCGCCGCCAAGCGCGACATTTCGGGCTTGGTGTGGACCGAGGCGAATGCCGAGACGCTGCGCTTCCCCGATCGCTTCTTCGACGCCTATACGATCGCCTTCGGCATCCGCAACGTGACCGACATCCCCAAGGCATTGCGCGAGGCGCACCGCGTGCTCAAGCGCGGCGGGCGCTTCTATTGCCTCGAATTCTCGACGACGTTGTGGCCGGGCTTTGCCGAGGTGTACGACGCCTATTCGCACCGGCTGGTGCCAAAGCTCGGCAAGCTGATCGCCAATGACGAGGACAGCTATCGCTACCTGATCGAATCGATCCGCCGCTTTCCCGACATGGCGCGCTTCGAGGCAATGATCGGCGAAGCGGGCTTCGTCCAGACCAAGGTCGAGCCGATGCTGGGCGGGCTGGTGGCGATCCACAGCGGCTGGAAGATTTGATGGGGTTCGCATCATCCCCCCTCCCGCTCGCGGGAGGGGCCGGGGGTGGGGATTTGGCTCCACCAAGCTCCACGTTTGCGGACATGCCCTCCCCTAACCCCTCCCGCAAGCGGGAGGGGGATTTCCGTTGACTGCGCCTGCCATCCATCTGCTGCGGCTGCTGAAATGGGGTCGCATCCTGGCGCGTCATGGCGCGCTGACCGGGATCGAGCGCAACCCCAACACCCCGCCGGCGCTTCGCCGGCTGTGCCGGGTAGCGCGGATCGGCGCGCGGGTGCCCAAAGTGCCGGCTTATGCCGACGCGTTCCAGGCGATCGGCCCCGCTGCGATCAAGCTGGGGCAGACGCTCGCGACCCGCCCCGACCTGGTCGGCGACGTCGCCGCGCACGACCTGCTTCGCTTGCAGGACGCGCTGCCGCCGGTGCCCTATTCGGTGATCTGCGAGGCGATGAAGGCGAGCTTCGGGAAGCCGCTCGAATCGCTGTTCCTCGATATCGACGAGACGCCGATCGGCGCCGCATCGATCGCGCAGGTTCATCGCGCGACCACCACCGACGGCCGCCGCGTGGCGATCAAGGTCATCCGCCCCGGCGTCGAGACCGAGTTCGTCCGCGCGATCGAAACCTATGAATGGGCGGCGGCGCAGATCGAGCAGATGGGCGGCGAGCTCGCCAGGCTTCGCCCGCGGCTGACGATCGACCAGTTCAAGCGCTGGACGCTGCGCGAGCTCGACCTGCGGCGCGAGGCGGCCTCGGCCTCCGAGCTCAAGAACAACATGCAGGCGCAGCCCGATTTCATGGTGCCCGAAATCGATTGGCAGCGCACCACCGGCAAGGTGATGACGCTCGAATGGATCGACGGCATCAAGCTGTCGGACAAGCAGGCGCTGCTCGCCGCCGGGCACGACCTGTCGGCGCTGTCGCAGACGCTCGTGAAGGCGTTCCTGCGCCAGGCGATCGCCGAGGGCTTCTTCCACGCCGACATGCACCAGGGCAATTTGTTCGCGCTGGCCGACGGCCGGATCGCCGCGATCGATTTCGGCATCATGGGGCGGATCGACCGGCGCGCGCGCGTCTGGCTCGCCGAGATCCTGTACGGTCTGATCACCGGCAACTACACGCGCGTCGCCGAGATCCATTTCGAGGCGGGATACGTCCCCGCGCATCACAATATGGCCGAGTTCGCGACCGCCTTGCGTGCGGTCGGCGAGCCGGTGCGCGGGGTGGCGACCAAGGACATGTCGGTCGGCATGATGCTCGACAGCCTGTTCAACATCACCCGCGAATTCGACATGCAGACCCAGCCGCATCTGCTGCTGCTGCAAAAGACGATGGTGATGGTCGAGGGCGTCGCGACCAGCCTCGATCCCGACGTCAACCTGTGGGACGTCGGCGCGCCCTTCATCGGCGAATGGATCCGCACCGAATTGGGGCCCGAGGCGGCGCTCGCCGACCGGCTGATGCTCGACCTCAAGACCTTCGCGCGGCTGCCCGATCTCATCCGCAACATCGAGCTTCGCTATCCCGCGCCGGGCGGCGCGCCGCCTGCCCCGCCGCTGCGCGACATCCAGATCGTCCGCGTCGGCGGCGGCTGGCGCTATGTGCTGGTGGCCGCCGCAGGGCTCGCGCTGGGCGCGGGCGCGATGTTCGCGATCGGATGAGGCACAAGCCGCCGTTGTGGCTGCGCGCGCCCAGCCGGTTCGCGGGGCTCGGCAAGACACAGGCGCGGCTGCTGCTGGCATTGGCGCTGCTGCTGGTGCTGCTGTCGTTCCAGGCGCTGTTCCTGCCGCCGCTGATCGCCAGCGGAGGCGCGAGCAATGCGGCGGCGGGCGATGGCGACCTGCTGCTGTACGAAAGCATCGTGTCGGGGCTGCACGCCGGCGGCGATTATTACAGCGTCGCCGCCGATTTGCTGCGTTCTGGCAATTATCCGCTCCGCCCGTTCGTCACCTTCCGCCTGCCCACGCTCGCGGTGGTGCAGGCGAGCCTGCCGCCCTTCCTGGCCGGGTCGCTGATGATCGCGATCGCCGCCGCCGCGGGCGTGGTCTGGCTCAACCGCCTGCGCGCCGAAGCCTTGGGGAGCGCGCCGGCGTTGCTGGTCGCCGCGGTGATGCTCGCGGGCGGGCTCATCGCCTTCGTCCAGACCAGCCTATGGGCATTCCACGAATTCTGGGCGGCACCGCTGATCGCGCTGTCGCTGGGGCTGCGGCGCCCCGGGAGCTGGGTGAGCGCCGCCGCGATCGGGCTGATGGCGGTGCTGATCCGCGAAACCGCTTTGGTCTATCTGGTCGTCATGGCGGTGTTCGCCTGGACCGAGGGCGAACGGCGCGAGGCGCTGGGCTGGGGCGCGGCGATCGGGCTGTTCGGCGTGGCGCTCACCTTCCACGCGATCGCGGTCGCCGGGATAACCACCCCGTTCGATCCCGCATCGGGGGGATGGTCGGGGCTCCATGGATTCGGGCTGTTCGTCCGGTCGATCACGCTCGCCACCGCGCTGCAAGCGATACCGTTGTCGATCGCAGCGCCGCTGGTCGCGCTCGCGCTGTTCGGCTGGCTCGGCTGGCGCGACCCGCTGGGGCTTCGCGTCGCCGCGACGTTGGCGGGCTATGCGGTGGTGATCGCCACCTTCGGCCGGCTCGATACCTTTTATTGGGGAGTGATGGCGGCGCCGTTGCTGCTCGTCGGACTGGTGTTCGTGCCCGACAGCCTGCGCGACCTGGGCGTCGCCGCGCTCGACAGGCGGCGCGTGCGGGTGCAGAGGATCGTGCGATGAAGCGCATCCTGCTGATCGTCGGCGGCGGCATTGCCGCGTACAAGGCCTGCGAGCTGATCCGGCTCGCGCGCAAGGCCGGGATCGGCGTGCGCTGCGTCCTCACCGACGGCGGCGCGCAGTTCGTCACCCCGATGACGCTCGCGGCCTTGTCCGAGGCCCCGGTCCACACCAGCCTGTGGGATCTGAAGGACGAGGCCGAGATGGGGCATATCCAGCTCAGCCGCGAAGCCGATCTGGTCGTTGTCGTCCCCGCTACCGCCGACCTGCTGGCACGGATGGCAGCGGGGATCGCCGACGATCTGGCGACGACCTTGCTGCTGGCGACCGACAAGCCGGTGCTCGCCGCGCCCGCGATGAACGTGCGGATGTGGCAGCATGCCGCGACGATCCGTAACGTCGCGCAGTTGCGCGCCGACGGCGTGGGCGTGATCGAGCCCGACGAAGGCGCGATGGCGTGCGGCGAGTTCGGTCCGGGGCGGTTGCCCGAGCCGGCGGTGATCCTGGCGGCGATACAGCGCGCACTCTTCGGCGAGACGAAGGACGATGCTTCGACAAGCTCAGCACGAACGGTGGAACAGCGCGCGCGCTCGCTCGCGGGCAAACACGTTCTCGTTACCGCCGGCCCGACGCATGAGCCGATCGACCCCGTCCGCTACATCGCCAACCGTTCGTCGGGCCGCCAGGGCTTCGCGATCGCGCAGGCGCTGGCCGAGCGCGGCGCGCGGGTGACGCTGGTGGCGGGGCCGGTGACCCTCCCCACCCCTGCCGCGGTCGATCGCGTCGATGTCGAGACCGCGCGCGAAATGGCCGATGCGGTCGCCGCCGCGCTCCCCGCCGACGCCGCGGTGATGGTCGCCGCAGTCGCCGACTGGCGGGTCGAGGCGACCGCGGACCAGAAGCTCAAAAAGGGCACGATGCAGCCCGCGCTCGCGCTCGTTCCCAATCCGGATATTCTCGCAACGCTGGGGGCGAGCCCCGACCGCCCGCGCCTGCTGATCGGCTTTGCCGCCGAGACCGAGAATGTCCTCGGCCACGCCGCCGCCAAGCGCACCGCCAAACATGCCGACTGGATCGTCGCCAACGACGTATCGGGCGACGTGATGGGCGGCGACGCCAATACCGTCCACCTCGTGACCGCGCTCGGCGTCGAGCAATGGGAGCGCCTGCCAAAGGCCACCGTTGCAGCGCGGCTAGCCGACAGGATCGCCGATGCGCTGCTCTAGCCTGCTCCCCGCCTTGCTCACCCCCGTGCTGCTGCTAGCCGGTTGCGCCGCCACGCCGCGCGCCGCGATGCTCGAACCGCCGCTTGCGGGCACGACCTTCGGCAGCGTCAAGCCCGCCAAGGTCGAGACGCTGGTGATCGTCGTCCATGACGATACCGACACCGCGCCGTCGCATGCCGGGTTCGCCGAGCGGGCGGCGGCGGCGATCCCCGATGCCGCGGTCGTCGCGCTGCTGCGTCCCGGCTATGGCAGCACCGGCGGGATTGTGTCGCCCGGGCTGCGCGGCGCGGGCAATGGCGATGCCTATACCGCCGAGATCGTCCGGCTGCTCGGCGAAACCGTCGCCGCGCACCGCCAGCGTTATCCGCGCGCGCGCACCATTTTGGTCGGCGACGGCGGCGGCGCGGCGCTGGTCGCCAACCTTGCGGGCACCCGGCCCAGGCTCGTCGACGGGATGCTGCTCGTCGGCTGCCCCTGCACCCTGCCCGAATGGCGCGCGATGATGGCGAAAGCCAGGCCCGGCAAGGGGTTCAACCGCCCGGTCGAGAGCCTCGATCCGCTGCAGACCGTCGGCGGGATCGCGGTGACGACGCGTACCGCGATCATGGTGGGGGAGAATGACCGGATCACCCCGCCGCGGATCGCGGGCACCTATGCCGAGGCGCTGGCGCTGCGCGGGATCGCGATCGACTTTCGCCGGCTGCCGGGGCGCGGCCACGACATTTTGAACGATACCGAGACGCTGCAGGCGCTTGCCCGCCTCGCGCGACCGGTGCCAAGCCAGGTAGCGACCCGATGACCGCCCTTCCCCCGATCCGTATCGCGCTCAAGCGCCTGCCGCACGGCCAGGGCCTGCCGCTGCCGGCCTATGCGACGCAGGGCGCTGCGGGGATGGACATCGTCGCGGCCGAGACGGTCATGCTCGCGCCGGGCGCGCGGCATGCGGTGGCGACCGGCTTCGGAATCGCGATCCCTGAGGGGTATGAGGTGCAGGTCCGTCCGCGCTCGGGGCTAGCGCTCAAGCACGGCATCACCTGCCTCAACACGCCGGGGACGATCGACAGCGACTATCGCGGCGAGGTGAAGGTGATCCTTGCCAATCTGGGCACCGAGGCGTTCGAGGTCGTTCGCGGCGAGCGGATCGCGCAGCTGGTGCCCGCGGCCGTGCAGGCCGCCACCGTCGCCGAGGTCGAGACGCTCGACGAGACCGCACGCGGCGCCGGCGGCTTCGGGTCGACGGGGCGCTGATGCTGTGGGCGCTGCTCCTGGCGCAGGCGATCCCGCCGGCGCTGCCGCTGCCCTCGCGGCCCGGCCAGACGATCGCGTGGGAGGAGCTGCCGGCGTTGTCCTATCGCGAGCCGCCGACGATCAGCCCGCAGATCACCGCCTTTGTCGTCGGCGAAGTGAAGGCCGGCCGCTGCAAGCCCAATTTGTTCGGCGCGACTCGGCAGGCGATGCAGGTCGACATCGCGGTGCTGGTAACCCCCGAATTCGGCGCGCGGGTGACGATCCCGCGCGCGATCGACTGCCCGACGGTCGAGCAATATGCTGCGGGGCTGGTGCTAGGCTTCGCGCGCAACAACCTGCCCGCGCGGGTGACCGCCGCACCGCGCTGGTACCGTGCCACCATGACCTTCGAATGGCCGATCTGACGCTTACCGACCAGCAACTCGATCGCTACGCGCGCCACATCATCCTGCGCGAGATCGGCGGCGGCGGACAGATTCGGCTGCTGGCGGCGCATGTGGTGGTGATCGGCGCCGGCGGTATCGGTTCGCCCGCGCTGCAATATCTCGCCGCCGCCGGGATCGGGCGGCTGACGATCATCGACGACGATCGCGTCGACCGATCGAACCTCCAGCGCCAGACGTTGTTCGGCACCGACGATATCGGGCGGCTAAAGGTCGAAGCCGCGGCAGCGGCGCTGCGCCGGCTGAACCCCGATGTGACCCCGGCGCCGCGCGCGGTCCGGATCGATGCCGCCAACGCCGCCGATCTGCTCGGCGGCGCCGACTGCGTGCTCGACGGCAGCGACAATTTCGCCACCCGGCTTGCGGTCGCCGATACCGCGCTCCAGCTGCGAATCCCGCTGGTATCGGCGGCGATCGGCGCGTTCGAGGGGCAGCTGGCGGTGTATCGCGGCTGGGAGCCCGATCGCCCCTGCTATCGCTGTTTCGTCGGCAGCGACCCCGACCGCGCCGACATCAGCTGCGCCGATCAGGGCGTGCTCGGCGCGATGACCGGGACGATCGGCAGCCTCGCCGCGATCGAGGTGATCCGGACGATCGTGCCCTTCGGCGACGACATGGCGGGCAAGCTATTGCTCGCCGACGCCTTGTCGATGCGGTTCCGAACGCTGACGTTGCCCAAAGACCCAGGCTGCCCCGCTTGTGCGGTGACATAGCGGTCGCGGCACTTTATGCCCCGACATCCGTTTGGGGCCGACTCCTTACAGCAAGACCGAGATGATCCAGCGCATTTTTCGCAAGACCAAGCCCAAGCAAAGCCGGATCCCCGAAGGCCAGCGCGTCTACGCGATCGGCGACATCCATGGCTGTCTGGCCGAGACCGAAACGTTGCTCGCCAAGATCGAGCACGACAATGCCGGGCGTCCTGCCGCCGAGACGCATCTGATCTTCCTGGGCGACCTGATGGATCGCGGTCCCGATTCGGCGGGTGTGATCGAAAAGCTGCGCACCTTGTCGCTCGACTGGGCAACGCCGCGTTTCCTGACGGGCAATCACGAGGAATTGTTCCTCGGCGCGCTGGCGGGCGAACGCGATGCGCTCAAGGTGTTCGCACGCGCCGGCGGGCGCGAGACGATGCAGAGCTACGGCATGTCCCCCGCCCAGTTCGACGAAGCGACCTGGGACGATCTCGAAGCGCATCTGCCGACGCTGGTCTCCGACGAGCATCGCGCGTTCATCGAGGGGTTCGAGACGATGCTGGTGTTCGGCGACTATCTGTTCGTCCATGCCGGCATCCGCCCCGACGTGCCGCTCGACGAGCAGCGGACATCGGACCTGTTCTGGATTCGCGAACCCTTTCTGAGCCATCGCGGTAGCCTCAGCCATGTGGTGGTGCACGGTCATACCGTGACCGAAGCCGTCGACGAGCGGCGCTGGCGGATCGGAATCGACACCGGTGCCTATGGATCGGGCCGGCTCACCGCGATCGGCCTGCAAGGCACCGAGCGATGGTTCCTGTCGACGCTCGACTGACCGACACGCCGCCGGTTGCGACCGAGGCCGGCGCGCTGGCGATCATCGTCGTGACCGCCGACGTCGAGCGCTGGCGCGCGGCCGCAGCAATAGCGCAGGCCAATGCCGCGCTCGGACGGCGGACCGCGCTGTATCTTCACGAAGCGGCCACCGGCTTACTCGCCGAGGACGACGGTGCGATCGCGGGCATGCTCGAAATGGGTGTGCGGCTGGTAGCGTGCCAGACCGGCCTCGCCGCGCTCGGCCTGGCGTTGCCGCCCGAGATCGAAGCGGGCGGGCTGGTGTCGTTCCTCGCCGAGACCGGCGAGGAACGACTGATCGCCGTTTAGTCCAGCAGCTGCTGCGCGAAGGCGCGGACCTTGGGGCCGATGTCGTCGCGTGCCACTGCCAGCGCCAGATTGGCCTGGATATAGCCCGCCTTGTCGCCGCAATCATAGCGATCGCCGCCGAACTTGAAGGCGTGGAACGGCTGCTTGCCGATCAGCTGCGCCATCGCATCGGTCAGCTGGATCTCGTTGCCCGCGCCGGCCTCCTGCGTCTCGAGGATGCGCATCACCTCGGGCTGCAGGATGTAGCGACCGGGGATCATCAGGTTGGACGGCGCGGTGCCCAGCTTGGGCTTTTCGACCAGGCTCTTGACCTCGACCAGCTGGCCATCGACCGCGCCGGGTTCGACGATGCCATAGCGATCGGTCTCGTCGTCGGGCACTTCATAGCCGCACACGACGTTGCCGCCGACGCGATTATAGGCATCGACCATCTGCTTCATGCAGCCCGGCTGGCCCACCATCAGCTCGTCGGCCAGGAAGATCGCGAAGGGCTCGTCGCCGACGATATCGCGCGCGCACCACACCGCATGGCCGAGCCCCATCGGCTCCTGCTGGCGGACATAGGCGACATTGCCCGGCGTGAGCCGCGTCGCGTCGAGAATGTCGAGCGACTTGCCGCGCGCCTTCATCGTCGCTTCGAGCTCATAGGCGATGTCGAAATGATCCTCGATCGCCGACTTGCCGCGCCCGGTGACGAAGATCATCTGCTCGATCCCCGCCTCGATCGCTTCGTCGACGGCATATTGGATCAGCGGGCGATCGACGACGGGCATCATCTCCTTGGGGATCGCCTTGGTCGCCGGAAGAAACCTGGTGCCAAGCCCGCCGACGGGAAATACGGCCTTGCGAAGCGGCTTTTGCGCCATGGGAAATCTCCTGTTTACGAATGCCGCCCGCCCTAACGGTTGCGGCAGAGCGAGGCAATCACGCGAGGCAATACCGAAACGGGACTGGCGCCTGCATGCTGCGCATGCGAAGGGATCGGCATGCAAATCGTGGTCAAAGCCGTGTTCCTGGTATTGACCGCAGCAATGCTGTTCCTTGCGCTGACCCCAGGGCAGCTGGGGATGATCGTCGAAAGCGGCGAGCACCGACATCTGCTGGCGTTCACGATGCTTCCCCTGGTCGGCAGCCTTGCCTGGCCACGCCTGTCATTGCGCGTGCAGTTCGTATTCTATGCGCTGCTCGGCGGCGTGATCGAGATCGCCCAGGCCTGGATGGCGATGGGGCGGCATGGCGACTGGGGCGACTGGGCGATCGATTGCCTCGCCACCGCTGTTGCACTCCTGATCGTGGGGGTCGTCCGCGGCCGGGTATTCCCGCGCCGCCCGGACCCGCTTCCCGCCGAATAGCTTTCCCTCGTCGCCGATCTGCGGCATTCGTGGCCCACGGGTCGGGGATCGGGGACGGGATTTGACGACATTGGTTACCGGTGCTGCCGGCTTCATCGGCTATCACGTCGCCGACCGGCTGCTGTCGCGCGGCGAGCGGGTGATCGGCATCGACAATATCAACGAGTATTACGACCCCGCGCTCAAGCATGCGCGGCTCGATTCGCTGGCCGGGCGGCACGGCGATAGCTTCGATTTCCGCCGCGTCGATTTCGGCGACGATAGCGCGCTCGATGCCGTATTGGAGGACGCGAGCTTCGATCGCATCGTCCATCTCGGCGCGCAGGCGGGGGTGCGCTATTCGCTGACCAACCCGCGCGCCTATGTCCGCTCGAACCTGACCGGCCATGTCAACATTCTGGAGGTCGCGCGCGCGCGCGGGGTCGCGCATCTCGTCTATGCCTCGTCCTCTTCGGTGTATGGCGCCAATACCAAGCTGCCCTTCAGCGTCGACGATCGTGTCGATCATCCGGTTTCGCTCTATGCCGCGACCAAGAAGGCCGACGAGCTGATGAGCGAAACCTATGCGCATCTCTATCGCATCCCGCAGACGGGGCTGCGTTTCTTCACCGTCTATGGCCCCTGGGGACGCCCCGACATGGCGATGTGGCTGTTCGCCGATGCGATCATGGCGGGGCGGCCGATCGCGGTGTTCAATCACGGGAAGATGCAGCGCGACTTCACCTATATCGACGACATCGTCGACGGCGTCGTTGCGTGCCTCGACCATCCGCCCGCCGACGACGGCGCCGAGAAATCGGGCGGCAGCGTCGCGCCGCATCGGATCTACAATATCGGCAACAACCAGCCCGAGCAGCTGGGGCACATGATTGACCTGATCGAACGCGCGATCGGGCGCGAGGCGGTGCGCGAGTATCAGCCGATGCAGCCGGGCGACGTCCCCGCCACCTATGCCGATATCGACGCGATCCAGCGCGACCTGGGTTTTGCCCCGCGCACCTCGCTCGCCGAGGGGATCCCGCGCTTCGTCGAATGGTTTCGCGGCTACAACGCGCGCTGAGGACGCCGGGAATGCGAGTTAGCGGTTGCTTCACCCGCAGGCGCTAGGACCCGCCGCATGACCGACCGCCGCATCCTCATCGTCTTCGGCACCCGTCCCGAAGCCATCAAGCTGTTCCCCGTCGTCGCCGCATTGCGCGCGACCCCTGGGCTGACCGTGCGCACCTGTGTCACCGCGCAGCATCGCGGGCTGCTCGACCAGGTGCTGGCGATCGCGGGGCTGGTGCCCGACATCGATCTCGACCTGATGGAGCCCGGCCAGTCGCTCGACCGGCTCACCGCGCGGCTGCTGACGGGCCTGGGCGACGTGATGGATGCCGAACAGCCCGACCGGGTGATCGTCCAGGGCGATACCGCCACCGCGATGGTCGGCGCGTTGACCGCTTATTATCGCAAGATCCCGGTCGGGCATGTCGAGGCGGGCTTGCGATCGGGCGACATCTATCACCCCTGGCCCGAGGAGGTGAACCGGCGGATCGTCGCGCCGATCGCCGACCTGCATTTCGCGCCGACCGAAACCTCGGCAGCGGCGCTGCGGGCTGAGAATATCGCGCCGGGATCGATCCACGTCACCGGCAACACCGTGATCGACGCCTTGTTGTGGACGCAGGCGCGGATCGCCGCCGATCCTTCGCTTGCCGCCGCGCTCGATCCGCTGGCGGCGCGGTTCGCGGGCAAGCGCATCGTGCTGGTCACCACGCATCGGCGCGAGAATTTCGGCGACGGCATGGCGAATATCGCGCGCGCGATCGCCCGTATCGCGCAGCGCGACGACGTCGCCATCGTCTTTCCGGTCCATCCCAACCCCAATGTCGTCGCGGTGATGGACGATTTGCTCGGCGACCGCGATAACATCGCGCGGATCGACCCGCTCGATTATCCGCAGTTCATCCGCGCGCTCGACATGGCGCATCTGGTGCTCACCGATTCGGGCGGGGTGCAGGAGGAAGCGCCGGCGCTGGGCAAGCCAGTGCTGGTAATGCGCGAAACCACCGAACGCCCCGAAGGCGTCGCGGCGGGAACCGCCAAGCTGGTCGGCACCGGCGAGGACCGGATCGTTTCCGAAATCTTCAACCTTCTCGACGACAAGGACGCCTATTCCGCGATGGCGCGCGCCCACAATCCGTTCGGCGACGGCCAGGCTGCGGCACGGATCGCTGGGGTTGTCGCGGATGCTTTCTGATACCGAACTCAAGGTCGCAGTGCTCGGCCTCGGCTATATCGGCCTCCCCACCGCCGCGGTGATCGCGCGCACCGGCGCCAAGGTGCTCGGCATCGACGTGTCGCAGACCGTGGTCGAGACGGTCAATTCGGGGCGCGTGCATATCGAGGAGATCGACCTCGACGGGCTCGTCTCGGGCGTGGTCGCGCGCGGCAATCTGCGCGCGTCGACGCTGATCGAACCGGCCGATGTGTTCGTGATCGCGGTGCCGACCCCGTTCGGTGACGATCACGCGCCCGACATTGGCTATGTGCTCGACGCGGCGACCACGGTCGCCGCCGCGCTTAAGCCCGGCGACATGGTGATTCTCGAATCGACCTCGCCGGTCGGCACCACCGAGAAGGTCCGCGACCTGCTGGCGGCGCTTCGCCCCGACCTGAAGGTGCCGGGGATGACGCCGGGCACCCCCGACATTGCGATCGCTTATTGCCCCGAGCGCGTGTTGCCCGGCCGCATCCTGGTCGAGCTGATCGACAATGACCGGGTCATCGGCGGCATCACCCCCCGCTGCGCGCGCAAGGCGCTGCAATTCTACCGCCGCTTCGTGCGCGGTGCGTGCGTCACCACGACGTCGCGCGCGGCGGAGATGACCAAGCTGACCGAAAACGCCTTTCGCGACGTCAACATCGCCTTTGCCAACGAACTGTCGGTGGTGGCCGAGAACATGGGGGTCGATGTGTGGGAGGTGATCCGCCTCGCCAACCGGCACCCGCGGGTCAACATCCTGGCGCCAGGCCCCGGCGTCGGCGGGCATTGCATCGCGGTCGATCCGTGGTTCCTGGTGCATGGCGATCCCGAGAACACCCCGCTGATCCGCACCGCGCGCGAGGTGAACGATGCCAAGACCGGCTATACGATCGGCCGCGCCGAGGCGCTGATCGAAAGCATGCCCGGCGTGCCGGTCGCCTGCCTGGGCCTCGCGTTCAAGGCGAATATCGACGATTTCCGCGAGAGCCCCGCGCTCAAGGTGGCGCAGGCGCTGGCGAAGCGCTTCGGCGAGCGGATGCGGATCGTCGAACCCTATGCGCAGGCGCTGCCCGCGGCGTTCGACGGCACCGGCGCGCGGCTGATCGACATCGACACCGCGATTGAGGAATGCCCGATCTTCGTCGTGCTGGTCGACCACGACGTGTTCAAGTCGGTGCCGCTCGAGGAGCGCGCCGCCAAGCGCGTGTACGATACGCGCGGGATTTGGCCCGATCAGCCAGCGACGCCGCAGCACGCCGCACCGATGCTGCTGCGCACGGGCTGAGTTCAGTCGGCGGCGAGCAACGCGCGCCAGTCGCCGTCGAGCGGGACCGTGCGTTGCTGGAGGATCGGCGGCGCCTTGGGATCGGCCCGACCCGCGGCGATCGCCTCGCCCTCCTGCTGCATCCGTGCCGCGCGTTCGCGCCAGCCGGGATGCGTCGCGCTGCGAAACCAGCCGCCGGCATGGTCGGGGCCGAACTTGCGCCAGAAGGTCGCGGCGGCCAGCGGCGGATAGCCGGCATTGACCAGCAGATGGACGCTCAGGATATCGGCCTCGAGCTCGGTCTGGCGGAACAGCCGCGCGTTGCGGCCGACCCCGGCGAGCAGCCCGCGCGCGACCTTCGCCGCATCGAGCCGATCGCGGTGCCGCAGGATGTTGTGCGCGAGTTCGTGCGCGACGAGGACCGCGACCTCGGAATCGGGATATTCCTCCAACAATCGCGACGAAATCTGGACCATCTCGCCATCGGCCTCGGCATTCACCGCGTCGGATATCTCGAGTTCGAACCGGGTGCGGCAGACAGGAATCGGATCGAGCGTCGTCGTTCGCGCCTGCCCGTCGCGGATCGTCTCGACCTGCACCGGAGCAGTGGGGGACGCTTGCGCGGTGCGGTCGTATAGCGCGATCAGCGGCGCGGTGGGGGTAGCGGTCGGCAGGTCGGCGACCGCAACGTCGCCCCACTTCACCAGTGTTTCGTCGGGCATGATCTTGTCCGCTGCGGGACTCGCATCGACGGTCGCAAGGATCGCGACGTTCCCGGCAAACGCGAAATGCGCCGCCGCCGCGCGAGGGTTCGCGTCATATTGTGCGAGCGCATGCACCACCAGCCCGGTCCCCGGCGCCTGCCGGTCACACAGCGCGCGATTGGCGCGGGCGAGATCGAAGCCGATCGTCGCGAGCCGCTTGTCGAGCGCGCGAATCGCCTCGAACGTCGCCTGGCCGGTGCCGGTGATCGGCGCGGCCTGTCGGGGGGACGATCCCGCCGCAAGCGCGGTCGTCGCCAGCAACGGCGCCGCGATCAGCATGCTTTGGCGTATCAGTGATATTGCGCTGCCCATGTCATGATGTGGGGTGCCGCAGCGGGTCGTGACGGTCAACCAGACGCGAACAATGATCCCGGCGCAGCAATTCGCCGTACTGCGGTAAAGCAGTTTGCCCACCTTATCGGCAGGCGATCGCTTTTCACTAACGTCCTGTCGCTAAACACGTCGCGTAAAATGCGTCGGAATGATCGCAAACGTGTTCAATCGTTGCGCCAGTTCCTTGCAATTGCACGACGAATATGGTTTGTCGCGACCGTTGCTACAGGGCAACAACGCGGCAACTTTTTGATGGTAGCTGTCGTTGTGCGCTTGCGAAGTGGTGGCGACTATGCGACCGTCAAATCGCGTACGATACGTTTAATACAAGGGAGTTTACCCATGCGTTTGGCCAAACTACTGACTGCCGCTTCGGCAGTTTCGCTCATTGCCACGCCCGTCGTGGCAGCCACCAACAGCGCAAGCGCTCTGTCGGTTGCTAAGTCGGCTCGCGTTTCGACCACCGGCAAGAAGTCGAACGAAGCCATTGCAGGCGGCGGCATCATCGTCGGCGTTCTCGCAGCCGCAGCTGTGGTCGCGGGCATCGTGATCGTTGCAGACGGCGACGACGATTCGGACAGCAACTAATCCTTGCTGACTTGATTACGGAAACGGCGGCCCTCGCGGGCCGCCGTTTTTGGTTGTGCTTCTGACCTGACCGGTGCCGGTAAGGCCGACGCAATCGTCGTACTGGCCAGGCTTAGTGCCCGAACGTTAAGCCGAGAATGTCGAGCCGCCGCCTAGCGCGCTCAGCCCAACCCGAGCCACCAGCGGATCACCATCGCGACCGCCCCGAGCAACCCCACGCTCGCGCCCCATATCGCCGCCATCCAGCCCAGCCGCCGCCACAGCGGCTGCCGATCGGCCTCGTTGCCCTGCATCAGTGATATCCTTCGGTACCGACCTTGCCGCGGAACACCCAATAGGCCCAACCGGTGTAGATCAGGATCACCGGCACCAGCACCGCCGCACCCGCCAGCATGAACAACTGGCTCGATTCGGGGGCCGCCGCCTGCCAGATCGTGACGCTGTCGGGCACGATATAGGGGAACATGCTGATCCCCAGCCCGACGAAGCTCAATGCAAACAGTCCCAGTGCCAGCAGGAAGGGCCGCGCCTCACGCTGCTTCTTGAGCGAGCGGTAAAAGGCGAAGGCGAAGATACCCACCAGCAGCGGCACCTGGGCGGTCAACAAGATGCCCGGATAGGCCAGCCAGCGCTGATAATAGGCGTATTCGAGCGTCAGCGTCGACGCACTTACCGCCGCGATCGCCGCCAGCGTGATCACCCCGAAGCGCGCCGCAAGCCGATAGGCATGTGCCTGCGTCCCGCCTTCGGTCTTCCATATCAACCAGGTCGCCCCCAGCAGCGCATAGCCCGCGACCAGGCTGACCCCGGTCAACATGCTGAACGGGGTGAACCAGTCGAGCCAGCCGCCGCCATAGGCGCGGCCATCGACCTCGACCCCCTGGAGCAGCGCCCCCAACGTCACGCCTTGCGCGAACGCCGCGACGACCGAGCCCAGGGTGAACGCCAGATCCCACCAGCGGCGATGCCCCGGATCGCGCCAGCGCGCCTCGAACGCCACCCCGCGGAATACCAGCCCGAGCAGCATCGCGATGATAGGCGGATACAGCGCGGGCATGATGATCGCATAGGCAAGCGGGAAGGCAGCAAACAGCCCGCCGCCGCCGAGCACCAGCCAGGTTTCGTTGCCGTCCCACACCGGCGCGATCGAGTTCATCGCCTGGTCGCGCTCTTCGCCCACCCCGAAAACGGGAAACAGGATCCCGATCCCCAGGTCGAACCCGTCCATCACGATATAGGCGAAGATCGCAAAGGCGATGATTCCCGCCCAGATCGTCGCAAGGTCTGTGTTGACGTACATTATTCGGCCGGCTGCAGCGCGCCGCGCTGCCCCCCGGAGGAACGACCACCGCGCTGCTGCCCGCCCTGTTGGGTCGGGCCGGGAGTGATGCCTGCGCTGCGGATCGGCGCATCGTCCTGGATATCGGGTTCGTCGTCCTGCACACCCTTGGCCATCAGCTTGAGGATGTACCAGGTGCCAAAGCCAAACACGACGAAATAGACGAGGATGAACGCGACCAGCGAGGCACCGACCGCAGGCGCCGCGAGCGGCGACACGCTGTCTGCGGTGGTGAGCAGGTTATACACGGTGAAGGGCTGACGCCCGACCTCGGTGGTGATCCAGCCCGCGATCACCGCAACGAAGCCCGACGGCCCCATCACGATCGCCGCGCGGTGCAGCCAGGGCCAATCATAGAGCCGCTTGCGCAGCCGCGCGAACAGGCTCCACAGCCCGAGCCCGAGCATCGCGAAGCCGATGCCGACCATGATCCGGAACGACCAGAACAGGATCGACACCGGCGGCTCGCGATCGTCGGCGACGGTGTCGAGTCCCGCGAGCGGCGCGTTCAGATCGTGCTTCAGGATCAGCGAAGAGACCTTCGGAATCTCGATCGCATAGTCGATCCGCTTTTCGGCGGCGTTGGGCAGGCCGAACAGGATCAGCGGCGCGCCATCGGGGTGGCTTTGATAATGCCCCTCCATCGCCATGACCTTGGCGGGCTGATGCTCGAGCGTGTTGATCCCGTGCAGGTCGCCGGCGAAGATCTGGATCGGCGCGACGATCGCTGCCATCCACATCGCCATCGAAAACATCTTGCGCGCCGCGGCGTTCGATCGCGGCAGCTCGGGATGTGCGGTCGCAGCGGGGTGGCTGTCGCCGTCGGTTTCGATCCGGTTCTTGCCCGCGCGCGCCTTGAGCAGCTGGAAGGCGCCGACCGCGCCAACGACAAAGGCCGTGGTCAGATACGCTGCGGTAACGGTGTGGAACAGCCGATAGGGGAAGCTGGGGTTGAAGATGATCGTCAGCCACGACCCCGCGGGCACGAACTGCCCGACATCGTTCATCGCATAGCCCACCGGGGTGTGCATCCAGCTGTTGACGCTGAGGATCCAGAATGCCGAAATGAACGTGCCGATCGCCACCATGCAGGTAGCGGCGAAGTGCAGCTTCTTGCCGACGCGGTCCATGCCGAACAGCATGACGCCCAGAAACCCCGCTTCGAGGAAGAAGGCGGTCAGCACCTCATAGGCCATCAGCGGCCCCAGGATCGGCCCGGTGCGGTCGGAGAAGACCGACCAGTTGGTGCCGAACTGGTACGACATCACGATACCCGACACGACGCCCATCGCGAAGGCGACGGCGAAGATCTTCACCCAGAATTTGAAGAGGTCGTGGTACAGATCCTTGCCCGTCTTCAGCCACAGCCCTTCGAGGACCGCAAGGAAGCTCGCCAAGCCGATCGAGAAGGCAGGGAAGATGAAGTGGAAGCTGATGGTGAACGCGAACTGGATGCGCGCAAGGATCAACGGGTCGAAGGAATCGAACACGGCGGCGGAACTCCGGGTCTGGCTGCCTCTCGGCAGGCGTGACTTCAGCGGGTTCCGACATTCCTATTTCGCGCTATCGATCGCGCCCCGCGTCCGGTCCCGTGCTCCCTATATGGGTGCGCCGCAGCATGGCTCAAGCGCAATGCGAGCGAATGCCACTACGGGTGTTAGGCGGTGCGACCGGACGCAGCGGCGCTGACCTATATTAGGGGGCCGATGGCCGCCGGCGCACTGCCTGCGACTAGAAGGCCGGGCAGCGCCTTTTCGCGCTTACTGGCCGGCCGCAGGAGGCGCCGGCGGGCCGCCCGGCATCGCGCCACCCGGCATCGCGCCACCCGGCATCGCCCCGCCTGGCGCACCCTGCTGCATCATCTGCTGCTGCTGCATCTGGCGAACGACCGCCTCGGGGACGAAATCGACCATCTCGACGTCGAACACCAGCAATGCCTCGCCGGGGATCACTTCCTGGCCGGTGCTGGGATCGCGGCGCGGTTCGGCGCCGTAGGCGAGCTCGGGCTTGATCCAGAAACGATATTTCGAACCCTTGGGCATCAGCTTCAGCCCTTCGCCGAAGCCGGGCACGACTTGCGTCGGCGACATCGGGGTCGGCTGCTGGCTGGCGTCGAAGGTCTCGCCGTCGCGCAGCTTGCCGGTGTAGTTCACCAGCACCAGATCGGTATCGGTAGGGCGCGCATCGCCCTCGCCGGCTTCGAGCACGCGATATTGCAGGCCGCTCGCGGTCTGTTCGACCCCGGGCTGCCCAGCATTATAGGCGAGGAACTGCGCATTGCTGCCAGTATCGGCGACGACCGCCGCGGTACCCCTCCACGCGAGCAGCCCCGCGATCAGGACCGCGACCAGCACGCCGACCCACAGCCAGACGAGATAGCCGCGCTTGGTAGGGCGGATCGGAGCTGCGGTGGTCGACATGAGCGGGTGTCCTGGTCACGATGGAAGGTGCTGCCCCCTCCCGGTCGGGCTGAGCCTGTCGAAGCCCGCCCCGAACCATCCCCACACCCGCCGACAGTGCGGGGCGCCCTTCGACAAGCTCAGGGCGAACGGTGGATGGATTGGATGCCCGCCAAGCTAGTTGGCGGGCATGCCGATATTACCGTGCGCCGTCGCGCTCGACGCGCTTGCGCTCCAGCTTGCGCGCGCGACGGATCGCTGCGGCGCGCTCGCGGGCGCGCTTTTCGCTGGGCTTCTCATAGTGCCGACGAAGCTTCATCTCGCGATACACGCCTTCGCGCTGCAGCTTCTTCTTGAGTGCGCGCAAAGCCTGGTCGACGTTGTTGTCGCGAACGATGATTTGCATGAGGTCGGGAAACTCCGATTTCGTAACTGCAGGAAAGTCTTGGTCTATAGAATCATGGTCGCCGGAAACGAGGTTTCCGGGCGCTGTTGGGCCACGTAGCAACATGGCACGCACGTATCAACCCATATGCGCGGCTTTCTCTGGCGCCGCCGTACGCGACTTGTCCTGCCGGGCGAAGCCTCGCTAAGCCCGGTAGCAGGACAATCAGCGCGAGCGAAGCCATATGGCCATCATCACCGACAGCGACGCGCCCGCCCCACTTACCCGTGCGCGGCTTCGTTCGATTCTCGGCGGGTCGGCGGGCAATCTGGTCGAATGGTATGACTGGTACGCCTATGCCGCGTTCACGCTGTATTTCGCGCCGCGCTTCTTCCCCGGCGACGACCCCACCGTCGAGTTGCTGCAGGCCGCCGCGGTCTTCGCGCTCGGCTTCTTCATGCGGCCGATCGGCGGTTGGCTGATGGGGGTCTATTCGGATCGCAAGGGGCGCAAGGCGGGGCTGACGCTGTCGGTCACGCTGATGTGCGTCGGATCGCTCATGATTGCGGTGACGCCGACCTATGCCTCGATCGGGGTGGCCGCGCCGGCATTGCTGCTGATCGCGCGGCTGTTGCAGGGGCTGTCGGTGGGCGGCGAATATGGTGCGAGCGCGACCTATCTGTCCGAGATGGCGGGCCGCAACCGCCGCGGCTTCTTCGCCAGCTTCCAATATGTCACGTTGATCGCGGGGCAGTTGCTCGCGCTGTGCGTATTGCTGCTGCTCCAGGCGACGATGAGCGAGGCGGCGCTCGAGGCGTGGGGCTGGCGAATCCCCTTCGCGATCGGCGGCGCGCTGGCGATCAGCGTGTTCTGGCTGCGGCGCGGGCTGCTCGAGACCGAAAGCTTCGAGAATACCAAGGACGCTGGCGCGCCGCGATCAGGGTTCGTCGCGTTGCTGCGCCACCATCCGCGCGAGACGGTGACGGTGCTGTCGCTCACCGCGGGCGGCACGCTCGCCTTCTATGCCTATTCGATCTACATGCAGAAGTTCCTGGTCAACACCAGCGGCTTCGACCGCGAGACCGCATCGGCGATCAACGCCGCCAGCCTGTTCCTGTTCATGCTGCTCCAGCCCGCGGTCGGCGCGCTGTCCGATCGGATCGGGCGGAAGCCGTTGATGGTCACGTTCGGGGTGCTGGGCGTGCTGCTGACCTATCCGATCTTCACCACGCTGGCGCAGACGCGCGATGCGCTGACCGCGTTCGCGATCTGCTTCGGCGCGCTGGTGATCGTCAGCGGCTACAGCGCGATTTCGGGGGTGGTGAAGGCCGAGATGTTCCCCGCGCACATCCGCACGCTGGGGGTCGCGCTGCCCTACGCGATCGCCAACGCGATCTTCGGCGGGACTGCCGAATATATCGCCTTGTGGTTCAAGGATTCGGGGTTCGAACAGGGATTCTATTGGTACGTCACCGGGATGATCGGGGTGTCGCTGGTCACCTATCTGACGATGCGCGACACGCGCCGGCACAGCATGATCCTCGAGGACTAAACCCTAGAGGATCATCCCGCCGTCTCCGGCCTTGCGCGCCAGCACGCTGCCGATCGCGTCGAACAGCGCGTCCATCGCCACCGGCTTGAAGATCACCGCGTCGGCGCCGATCGCCATGCAGCGCTCGGCGAGGTCGACCGCGGTGTCGGCAGTGACCACGATCAGCGGCAGATTGGCCTTGGCATCGGGGCGCGCGCGGATCCTGCCGATCGCCTCGAACCCGTCCATGCCGGGCATCCGCAGATCGACCAGCACGACGTCGAAGTCGTCGACATCGATCTGGCGAAGCCCCTCTTCGGCGCGATCGGCCTCGGCCATCGTCGCGCCCGCGACGTCGAGCATGTCGCGCACGACCCGGCGGTTCATCGGGTCGTCCTCGATGAACAAGATCTTCATCGGGCTCGCTGCTTGCACGAGTGCGGGAAATGCGCCGGGACAGTCATGATTCGGTCGCTATCTGCTTATGCCGCACGGGAGACAACCCCGGTTAAGGGCTGATCGGGGCCGGATGCGGCGAACAGTTGCGCGGCAAGCGCCACCCCCGCGATCGGCTTGGCGATCACCAGGTCGGCGCCCGCCGCGATCAGCGCCGCGCGATCGTCGTCGCCGGGGTCGCGCCAAAGCACCGCGCAGCGCGCGCCCGCGTCGTGCGCAGCCTTGGCGATCGTCGGCAGCGCCGCCTCGCCACCTTGCGCGCGCAGGATCGAATCGTCGACCAGGACGCATTCGGGCGCCGCGCCGGTGATCGCGCTGGCGGCAGCGGCGGCGCTGTCGGCGAAATGGACCGTTCCTGCGCGCGGCGCGAGCAGCGTGCGCAGCATCGCGCGGGCGATCGGGTTGCCATCGACGATCAGCAGGCCGCCCTTGCCGCCACCGACCGCGAGAGCCGGCGCTGCGACTTCTACCAGCGGCAGGTCGACCGTGAAGGTCGCCCCCTGCCCCGCGGTGCTGCTGACCGCGATATCGCCGCCTAGCGCCTGCGCGAGGTTGCGGCAGATCGTCAGTCCCAGCCCGGTGCCGCCATATTGCCGCGTCGTGGTGGTATCCATCTGGCGGAACGATTCGAAGATGTCGGCGTGCTTCTCGGGCGGGATGCCGATCCCCGAATCGCGCACCACAAGGATCAGCCGCGTGCCGTCGTCACTCTTGTGCGCGCTGAGCCCGACCGACCCTTGCGCGGTGAACTTGATCGCATTCGACAGCAGGTTGAACAGCATCTGCCGCAGCCGCCCCGCGTCGGTTTCGATCCAGTGCGGCGCGGCATCGATGTCGAGGGTGAAGCCAAGCCCCTTGGCGCGCACGGGTTCGGCCCACATCCGCGCGACTTCGTGGAGCGTCTGGCGCAAATCGGCGGGCTCGGGTGCGACGGTCAGGTTACCCGTCTCCATCTTGGCGACGTCGAGGATGTCGTCGACGAGCGCGCGCATCGCCAGACCCGCGCCATGGACGATATTGACTCGCTCGCGCTGTGGTCCGGGCAGCGCTCTGTCGGCAAGCATCACCTGGGTCATGCCGAGGATGCCGTTCAGCGGGGTGCGGATTTCATGGCTGGTAGTCGCCAGGAATTCGGTCTTGGCGGCGAGCGCCTTTTCGAGCGCGACATTGGTGGTGCTGAGCGCGGTATTGGCAGCGCGGACCTGATTGCGGCTGCGCCGAAGCGTGAAGATCCCGAAGCTCAGCAGCGCGAGGATCACCAGCGCGGCGGCGGCGCCGCTGGCGAACAGGGTTTGCTGGCTGCGAACGCGCGCGCGTTCGATCTCGATGCTGGTGCGCAGCTCGTCGGCCTTGAGCCGCGCGATGCGCAATTCCTGATTGGCGAAATCGAAGCGCGCCGCCATCAGCGCGGTGTTGGTCGATGCGGCGAGCTTCGACTGTTCGTCGGTCAAGCGCCGCAATGCCTCGAGGTGATCGAGCGCCTTCGCGCTGTCGCCGAGCTTGCGGTAGATTTCATATGCGGTGACGTGCGCGTCGCGGCGCGAGGCCATCGTCGTTGCCGGATCGATGCCCACGAAACTGGTTTCGATGAGCGACTTTGCACGCGCAAGATCGCCGGCCTGAAACGCTGCACGTGCAGCGAACGCCTGGACATAGGGCTGCCACGCCTCGGCTTCGGGGGACCCAATAGTGAGGTTCCACGCCTGCTGGATGACCGAATTGGCCTGCGCGACGTCTCCTGCCTCGAGATAGACCTGGGCAAGGTTGGTCAGGATGCGCGCTTGCAGGAACGGACTATCCTGCCGCGCGGCCAATGTAAGCGCCCGGCGATACTCGCGCGCCGATTCGGCGTAGCGCCGCATATCACGAAGGCCGGCGCCCCGGTTGTTATAGAGCGTCAGCGAAAGCCGGTCGTCGCCGTCATACACTTCTTCCGACTGGTTGAAGTATCGCTCGGCAGTCCGGTGATCGCCACCATCGACATAAAGGTTGGCGATATTTTGCAGCGCAATCGCCTGCCCGCGCGGATAACCTGCCTGGCGAAAGGCTTCGTGTGCGCCTTGATATGCCTGGAGCGCGCGCGCGGCGTCGCTGCGCGCGGCGTGGATGCCGCCGAGCGTGGTGAGCGTGTCGCCATAAAGCTGCGCATCGCGCAGCCGCCTGGCGATCCGTCCGGCGTTCAGCGCCAGACTTTCGGCATTGTCGGCGCGGCCGAGCCGCACAAGCGCTTCGGCGCCCAGCCAGCGGACCGTTGCCAGTCCGAGGATGGCTTCGGGCGTCTTTTCCGATCCGACTATTCGCTGCTCGATGTCGCGTGAGGCGTTGAAAACGCCGGCGGGGTCGCGCAGCATCAGCCCCTTGGCGATTTCGATGTCCGACGCCAGGGAGTTGCTTGGTTGGGCTCGGGCGTTCGCAGCGAAGGCCGGCAACAGGAGCAACAACGCCATCCAGCGTAGCTTGCCGGTCATGCGCGACCGAGCAGGGGCCGCAACGCAGCCGCTGGACAAAGACTTACGCACGTTTCCAGAACGCTTCCGGTCGCCCGAAGGTAGGGCGCATCGACGCCATGGCGCCCAGATGGCGATCCTGTTCGAGGAACTGGATCATCGCGTCGATCGCGATCGGCCGGCTGATCAGGAAGCCTTGCGCCATGTCGCAGCCCATGACGCTGAGCAACGCCAGCGCCGCGGGGGTTTCGACCCCCTCGGCGGTGACTTCCATGTCGAGCGCATGCGCCAGGTCGATCGTCGAGCGCACGATCAGCGGATCGCGGTTGCTGCTGGTCAACTCGAGCACGAACATCTTGTCGATCTTCAGTTCGCGCGCGGGAAGCTGCTTGAGATAGGCGAGCGAGGAAAGCCCCGCGCCATAATCGTCGATCGCCAGCGTCACGCCGATCTGCGCGAAGGTATGCAGATGCCGGATCGCGCTTTCGGGATCGCGGATGACCGCGGTTTCGGTGATCTCGAAACCGATCTTGGTCGGCACGCCGCGCACCATCGTGCACACTTGATCGACGAATTCGGCATCGGCGAGCAGCATACCCGAGATGTTGACGAAGATGGGGAGGTCGAACCCCGCCGCCGCCAGCAATTGCTGGTCGGCGATGACCTTTCGGATCGTCCACAAGGTGAGCGCGCCGATCTTGCGACTTTCCTCGGCGAGCGGGATGAAATCGGCGGGCGCGATCAGCCCGCGCGTCGGATGCTGCCAGCGTACCAGCGCCTCGACGCTCACGATCTCCTGCTGCCGTAAATGCACCTTGGGTTGATATTGCAGGAATATCTCGCCGTTGCCGATCGCGCCGCTGAGGTCGCGGATCAACGCCATGCGATCATAAGCGTGTTCGATCTGCGTCAGGTCGCGCACGATGTCGATCTGGTCGGTGCGCGCCTGGCCGAGCGCGGCTTCGGCGGCCTCGATCAGCCGGACATCGTCGTCGTCATGGACAGGCATTGCGGCGCCCGCGAATAGCATCTCGATCCGGTGCAGCCCGCCATCGATATCGATCGGCTGGTCGAAGCACCGCCGCAACGCGGCGATCGCCGCATCGGCATCGGTAGGCGTCCTGCCTTCGAATGCGATTTCGAGCATCGAGCGGCTGACCGGCGCCAGCCGCGCCCCTGGCCATGCAATGGCGGCGATCGCCGCGATGTCGTCGATCAAGCGGCCGGCACGCGAACGCCCCAGCGTGCGGCGCAACGCCCCGAAATTGGTTACGTCCGCCAAAATGAACAGCCGCCAGCCGGGCGAACCCAAGGCGCCGCCATCGTCGCGCCGATAGCCATCGACGGCCGATTCGGTGCCGGTGGCCGGCGGCGGGTCTGGATCTTGCGGGCGCATCACGGTTCGCGGTTAACGGTCGATCGTTGCGATCGCGTTAAGATAGGCGGGCTGCCGTCCCGATGCGGGTCATATCGCCGCTTACAAGGCCTTGAAACGTACCTAATTAAATATTAACTATGTTCTGCGTGCACGTTGCAACGCTGGGAGACATTAAATGTTTGACCTGTTCCGTGAGACCTACAGCGAGCAGCTTCGCCCCTGGTAATTCCAGCTGGTCGAAACTTCGGGACGGCGGTTGTCGCCCGAAGGCTCGGTCACTTCCTTCGACCTGCTCGAAGGTGAAAGCGCATCGGCAACGGTGCGCTTTCTTGATTCCGGCGTCCGGCGCCTCCTGCGCGGCAGCCGAGCGCCGTTGACCCGCCCCCGCTTTATTGCCAATCGGAGGCGCGCTTCGCCCCGAAGCATCGGCCTTTTTCCGCGTACGTCACCGCAATGCCGGCGTCCGATTGCGCGAGTTGGGATACACGGACATGCGGATTGTGATGATCGGTTCGGGCTATGTCGGCCTGGTATCGGGTGCCTGTTTCGCCGATTTCGGGCATGACGTGGTGTGTGTCGACAAGGATGACGCCAAGGTCGGCAAGCTGCAGGCCGGTGGCATTCCGATCTATGAGCCCGGGCTCGATGCGTTGGTTGCCAAGAACGTAGCTGCGGGGCGACTGTCGTTCACCACCGACCTGGCGGGGCCGGTCGGCGAAGCCGACGTCGTCTTCATCGGTGTCGGCACCCCTACCCGCCGCGGCGACGGCCATGCCGACCTGTCCTATGTCCACGGCGCCGCGCGCGAGATCGCCGCGGCGCTCAAGCGCTTCACCGTTGTCGTCACCAAATCGACCGTGCCCGTCGGCACCGGCGACGAGGTCGAGCGGATCATCCGCGAAACCAACCCCGATGCCGATTTCGCGGTTGCGTCGAACCCCGAATTCCTGCGCGAAGGCGCTGCGATCGAGGATTTCAAGCGCCCCGACCGGATCGTCGTCGGGATCGAGGACGAGCGCGCGCGCGAGCCGATGGAAGCGGTGTATCGCCCCTTGTACCTCAACAAGTCGCCGGTGATGTTCACCAGCCGGCGCACCAGCGAGCTCATCAAATACGCCGCCAACGCCTTCCTGGCGATGAAGATCACCTTCATCAACGAGGTTGCCGACCTGTGCGAGAAGGTCGGCGCCGATGTCCAGGAAGTGTCGCGCGGGATCGGGCTCGACAACCGGATCGGCGGCAAGTTCCTCCATGCGGGGCCAGGCTATGGCGGATCGTGCTTCCCCAAGGACACGCTGGCGCTGGTCAAGACCGCGCAGGATCATGACAGCCCATTGCGGCTGATCGAGACGACGGTGGCGGTCAACGACACCCGCAAGCGCGCGATGGCGCGCAAGGTGGTCGCGGCGCTCGACGGCGATGTGCGCGGCAAGACCGTCGCGATCCTGGGGCTGACCTTCAAGCCCAATACCGACGACATGCGCGAGGCGCCGTCGATCTCGATCATCCAGGCGCTGCAGGACGCGGGCGCGACGATCCGCGCCTATGATCCCGAAGGCATGGAGGCGGCGCGGCCGATGCTGGGCGACGTCACCTATACGCGATCGGCCTATGACGCCGCCGACGGCGCGGCGGCGGTGGTGATCGTCACCGAATGGGACGCGTTCCGCGCGCTCGACCTGCATCGGCTGAAGGCGACGATGGAAAGCCCGGTGATGGTCGACCTGCGCAACATCTATAACGCGGCGCAGGTCGAGCGCGCGGGGCTGCGCTATATCAGCGTCGGTCGCCCGTCGGCGGAGCAGCCTGCCAAAAGCTGAGCTTGCAGGCGGGGCGGCAAAGCTCGTTGGCGCAATCGCGCCGCCGCCCCTACCTCGCTTGGCATGCAATCTTCCGCCACGCCCCCGCTGACGCATCTCGAACGGCTTGAAGCCGAGAGCATCCATATCCTGCGCGAAGTCGCTGCCGAGGCCGAGCGCCCGGTGATGCTGTACAGCGTCGGCAAGGATTCGGCGGTGATGCTCCATCTCGCCAAGAAGGCGTTCTTTCCCGCGCCCCCGCCCTTCCCGCTGCTGCATGTCGACACGACCTGGAAGTTCCGCGCGATGTACGACCTGCGCGCCAAGGCCGCCGCGGATGCGGGGATGGAATTGCTGGTGCATCAAAATCCCGACGCGATGGCCCGCGGGATCAATCCGTTCGATCACGGCGCGCTGCACACCGATCTTTGGAAGACCGAGGGGCTGAAACAGGCGCTCGACCTGCACGGCTTCGATGCGGCGTTCGGCGGCGCGCGGCGCGACGAGGAAAAGAGCCGCGCCAAGGAGCGGATCTTCAGCTTCCGCTCGGCCAGCCATCGCTGGGATCCCAAGCAGCAGCGCCCCGAATTGTGGCGGCTGTACAATACGCGCAAGGCCAAGGGCGAGAGCATCCGCGTGTTCCCGCTGTCGAACTGGACCGAACTCGACATCTGGCAATATATCCTGGCCGAGGGGATCGAGATCGTCCCGCTCTATTTCGCCGCGCCGCGCCCCACGGTCGAGCGCGACGGGATGCTGCTGATGGTCGACGACGACCGCTTCCGGCTGCTGCCCGGCGAACAGCCGGTCGATCGGTCGATCCGCTTCCGCACGCTTGGCTGCTATCCGCTGACCGGCGCGGTCGAGAGCGAAGCCGCAACGCTGCCGCAGGTGATCCAGGAAATGCTGCTGACGACGACCTCCGAACGCCAGGGCCGCGCGATCGATCGCGATCAGGCGGCAAGCATGGAAAAGAAGAAGCAGGAGGGGTATTTCTGATGGCGACCAACCCGGCGTCCCCGCGCGACTATGTCCCCGACACGCTGATCGCCGATGACATCGACGCCTATTTGGCGGCGCACCAGCGCAAGTCGATGCTGCGCTTCATCACCTGCGGCTCGGTCGACGACGGCAAGTCGACGCTGATCGGGCGGCTGCTGTACGATTCGAAACAGATTTTCGAGGATCAGCTCTCGGCGCTTGAGAGCGACAGCAAGCGCGTCGGGACGCAGGGGCAGAATATCGATTTCGCCTTGCTGGTCGATGGGCTCGCCGCCGAGCGCGAGCAGGGGATCACGATCGACGTCGCGTATCGCTTCTTCGCGACGCCGGCGCGCAAGTTCATCGTCGCCGATACGCCGGGGCATGAGCAATATACCCGCAACATGGTCACCGGCGCGTCGACCGCCGACCTCGCGGTGATCCTGACCGACGCGCGCAAGGGGGTGCTGACGCAGACGCGGCGGCACAGCTATCTCGCGCAGCTGGTGGGGATTCGGCACATCGTGCTGGCGGTGAACAAGATGGACCTGGTCGGTTATGACCAGAGCCGGTTCGATGCGATCGTCGAGGACTATCGCGCCTTTGCCAACGAAATCGGTATCGACGCCTTCACCGCGATCCCGATTTCGGGGCTCGGCGGCGACAATATCGTCGATCGATCGACCGCAATGGATTGGTATGCCGGGCCGACGCTGATGCACCATCTCGATACCGTCGAGATCGACGCCGATCGCGAGGCGGCGCGACCGTTCCGCATGGGCGTCCAGTGGGTCAACCGCCCCAATCTCGACTTTCGCGGGTTCGCAGGGATGATCGCCAGCGGATCGATCAGCGTCGGCGACCCGATCCGCGTGCTGCCCTCGGGGCGGAGCTCGACCGTCGCGCGCATCGTCACCTTTGGCGGCGACCTGCGGAGCGCGCGCGCGGGTCAATCGGTGACGCTGACGCTGGCCGACGAGATCGATTGCTCGCGCGGCGACATCATCGCCGCCGCCGACGATGCACCCCAGGTCGCCGACCAGTTCGAGGCCAAATTGGTGTGGCTCGATGCCGAGCCGCTGCTGCCGGGCCGCGCCTATTGGCTCAAGATCGGCACGCAGACCGTCAGCGCGACGGTACAGGCACCCAAATGCACGATCGACGTCAACACCCTTCAGTCGCTCGCGGCGACGACCTTGCACCTCAACGATATCGGCGAGACCGAGATCATCACCGATCGCCCGATCGCGTTCGAAGCCTATGCCGACAGCCGCGAGCTCGGCGGTTTCATCCTGATCGACCGGATGACCAACCGCACCGTGGCTGCGGGCATGCTCAGCTACGCGCTGCGGCGCGCGCAGAACGTCCATTGGCAGGCGGTCGAAGTCACGCGCGAGGCGCATGCGCGGCAAAAGGGGCAGACCCCCAAATTGCTGTGGTTCACCGGGCTGTCGGGATCGGGCAAGTCGACGATCGCCAATCTGGTCGAAAAGCGGCTGCACGCGCTGGGCAAGCACAGCTTCCTGCTCGACGGCGACAATGTCCGCCACGGGCTGAACCGCGACCTGGGCTTCGGCGATGCCGACCGGATCGAGAATATCCGCCGGGTGGGCGAGGTCGCCAAATTGATGACCGATGCCGGGTTGATCGTGCTGACCGCCTTCATCAGCCCGTTCCGCGCCGAGCGCGAACTGGTGCGCAGTTTGCTCCCCGACGGCGAGTTCGTCGAGATCTTCATCGACACGCCGCTCGATGTCGCAGAGCAGCGCGATGTGAAGGGGCTGTACAAAAAAGCCCGCAGCGGCGAGATCCCGCACTTCACCGGCATTTCGAGCCCCTATGAGGCGCCCGAAACCCCCGACATCCATATCGACACCAGGCGGCTGACCCCCGAGGAGGCCGCCGAGGCGATCGTCGAGCGCGTCGTCGGCGTATGGAGCCCGATGCTGTGAACGACGCACGACTGGCCGCCGATATCGCCACCGAGGCGGGGGCGTTGCTGCTCGCGCTGCAAGGCACGATGGCGCCCTGCCGCGAGCTCGGGACAGCGGGCGATGCACAGGCGAACCGGCTGATCCTCGATCGGCTGCGCGATGCGCGCCCTGAGGATTTCGTGCTGTCGGAGGAAGCCGCCGACGATCCCGCGCGCTGCGCTGCGCAGCGGCTGTGGGTAGTCGATCCGCTCGATGGTACCCGCGAATATGCCGAGGGGCGCGACGATTGGGCGGTGCATATCGGGCTGTCGATCGACGGCGTCGCGGTCACCGGCGCGGTGGCGCTGCCGGGGCTGGGGGTGACGCTGGCGAGCGACGCACCGCCGCCGCTCGCACCCCTGCCCCAGCGGCCACGGATGGTCGTCAGCCGTTCGCGCCCGCCCGCCGAGGCGGTGAAGGTAGCCGACGCGCTCGGCGCCGAGCGTATCCCGATGGGCTCGGCGGGGGCCAAGGCGATGGCGGTGGTGCGCGGCACCGCCGACATCTACCTCCACGCCGGCGGCCAATATGCCTGGGACAATTGCGCCCCCGCAGCGGTGGCAATTGCGACGGGGTTGCACGTGTCGCGCATCGACGGTTCACCGCTGGTCTATAACTGTATCGACGTTTCGGTGCCCGACCTGCTGATCTGCCGAATCGAATGGGCCGACCGCGTATTGGCGCTGCTCGCACAAGCTGACTGAGCGGGGTTTACCCCGGCTTGCCGGTAGCTTCGATCGCGACCACCCGCGGCACCGCCAACTTGATCACCTCGGGGCGCATATAGCGCTGCTGCGCCATCTCGGCGGCGTCCTCGGCTTCCAAGGGGCGCGACAGATGATAGCCCTGGAGGTGCGAACAGCCCGCGATCCGCAGCGCCTGCACCTGCGCCGGGGTTTCGACCCCTTCGGCGACCACCTCCAGCCCCAGCGCGCGCGCAAGGTGGATGATCGACTGGACGATCGCCGCGCTTTCGCGCTCGCGGCCGATACCGTCGATGAAGCTCTTGTCGATCTTGAGGCAATCGAGCGAGAAACGACGGATATTGTACAGGCTCGAATAGCCCGTTCCGAAATCGTCGAGAGCGATGCGGAACCCCATCTGGCGCAGGCGATACAGCGTATCGGCGGCGCGTTCGGCGTCGTCGAAGATCGCGGTCTCGGTGATCTCTATTTGTAGCCGCGTGGGGGCGATCCCCGCATGCTGGACGCGCTCGACCACATGCGCGACGAAATTCTGCCGCCGGAACTGGCGCGGGCTGAAATTGACCGAGACATATTGCCCCGGCCAGCGCTGGAGCATTTCGAGCGCCTGGGTGAGCACCCAATCGCCGAGCTCGTGGATCAGGCTCGATTCCTCGGCGATGGGAATGAACAAGCCGGTGGGGATCGTCCCGTAATCGGGGCTGTCCCAGCGTAGCAGCGCTTCGAAGGCGACGATTTCGAGATCGCCGCGCTCGACGATCGGCTGATAGACCAGCCGCAATTCATCGTTCGCGATCGCCTGAGCTAGGCCGCCTTCGATCTTGCGGCGAAAGCGAATCGATTCGTCCATCGCTTCGTCGAACAGGCGGATAATGCCGCGCCCGCGCCGCTTGGCCTCGTTGAGCGCGAGATCGGCGCGCCGCATGACGTCGATCGGATCGGGTCGCTGCCAGCCTTCGACGAGCACCAGGCCGATCGAGGCGCTGGCCTGCAGCTCGTGATCGAACACCTTGAAATTGGCCGCACAGGCGGCGAGCAGCCGATCGCATATCATCGCCGCCACCTGTTCGCCGGGTGCCGCGAACAGTACCGCGAATTCATCGCCACCCAGCCGTGCGACCACCCCGTCCTCCGGCGCGCTCTCGCGCAGCGCCGCGCAAATCTGGCGTACCAGTTCGTCGCCCGCCAGATGGCCGAACGTATCGTTGACGAGCTTGAAGCGATCGAGATCGATCAGCGCCATCGCGAAATCATCGCCGGTGGCTACCTGGTCCTCCAGCGCGCGCAGGAAGGCCTGCCGATTGGGTGCGTCGGTCAGCGGATCGTGATTGGCGACATGCATCGCCTGGCGCGCGAGTTCGGCAAGTTCGCTTTGCTGCGCTTCGAGCTCGGCGGTTTTGGCCGCGAGCTCGGCGCGCGTCGCCGCGAGCATGCGATCGGATGACCAACGACGGCCCAGCACCCCGGCAATCTGCGCGATCTGCGGCGGCTCGAACGGTTTGGCGATGAAACAGATCTTGTCGGGCGGACCTGCGACGAGGAAAGCCTCGACCGGCGACGTGTCCACCTGATCGCTGATGATCACCAAATTGATGTCGGGATCGACCGCGCGCAACTGCGCCGCGGTTTCGCGACCATCCACCCCCGATGCGCGGACATCGATCAATGCCACGGCAAACTGATCCTGATCCGCGCGCGACAGGAGGTCGACCGCGTCGCCACCTTGATCGACATGGACCAATTCGAACTCGGGAAGGTGGTCGTCGTCGGTTTCGGAGCCGGTACCGTCCGCGGGATCAGACGCGCCGAAGCATTGCCGATACCGGGCATGCATCGAAGGCTCGTCATTCACCACCAGGATGCGCACGACACCTCCACGGTCATGTTATGTATTGCCGCGATGTATGCGGCGACGGTTAAGCGAATATGAAGACCGGGCCGACTATTTTGGGCGCGAAGTGGCAATTAGGTAACGCTCAGCGAATTACTGCATTGCTATCAATCCGATGGGCACGGTGTAGCAAAACTGCAATATTTGTTTCAACGGATACTATACGCAAAAAGCCGCGCGTAGAGACGTTACTAAGGGGTTGATCGTCCGCGGACCCGACTCACTCCACGGTTACGCTCTTGGCCAAATTGCGCGGCTGATCGACGTCGGTGCCCTTGGCGACCGCTACATGATAGGCCAGTAGCTGGACCGGAATCGCATAGACGATCGGCGCGATCAGCGGATGGACCTTGGGCATCTCGATCGTCGCGACCGCATCGTCGCCGGCCTGTGCCAGCCCGTCGGCGTCGGAGATCAGCACCACTTGCGCGCCGCGCGCCTGTGCTTCCTGCATGTTCGACACCGTCTTGTCGAACAACGGGCCCGAGGGCGCGAGGACGATCAACGGCACATGCTCGTCGATCAACGCGATCGGCCCGTGCTTCATCTCGCCCGACGCATAACCTTCGGCGTGGATATAGCTGATTTCCTTGAGCTTCAGCGCGCCTTCGAGCGCGAGCGGATAATCGGGGCCGCGTCCCAGATACAGCACGTCGCGCGCGCCGGCGATCGTGCCCGCCATCGCCTTGATCTCGTCGTCATGCGCCAGCGCCGCGCTGATTGCCGAGGGCACCTCGAGCAGATGATGGACGATCTCGCGCTCCTCGGCGGCGTCGAGCTTGCCCTTGGCGCGCGCCAGGTTGATCGCGAGCGCCGCCATCACCGCCAACTGGCAGGTGAACGCCTTGGTCGAGGCGACGCCGATCTCGGGGCCGGCATGGGTGGGGAGCAGCAGATCTACCTCGCGTGCCATCGAGCTGGTCGGCACGTTGATGATGCCCGCGGTGGTGACCCCGTGCTGCTTCATATGGCGAAGCGCGGCGAGCGTGTCGGCGGTCTCGCCCGACTGGCTCACCACCACGCCGAGCGTGTTCGCCAGCAGCACCGGGTCGCGATAGCGGAATTCCGACGCGACATCGACTTCGACGGGGAGCCGCGCAAAACGCTCGATCCAATATTTGCCGATCATCCCGACATAGCTTGCCGTGCCGCAGGCGACGACCGTCACGCGCTCGACGCTCGACAGGTCGAAATCCATGTCGGGGAGCGCGACCTGCTCCTCGAGCGGCCGGATGTACGAGCGCAGCGTCTGCGCAACGACGATCGGCTGCTCGAAGATTTCCTTCAGCATGAAATGCCGATGGTTGCCCTTGTCGATCAGCGCGCCGGTGACGCCGCTGATCGTGATCGGCCGCTCGACGGCCATGTTGTCGCGATCGAACACTTGCGTGCCCTCGCGCGTCAGCACGACCCAATCGCCCTCCTCGAGATAGGCGATACGCTGGGTGAGCGGCGCCAGCGCCAGCGCGTCCGAGCCGAGGAAGGTTTCGCCCCCCTCATCCTCGCCGCCATAGCCGACTACCAGCGGCGAGCCGAGCCGCGCGCCGATCAGCATGTCGGGATGGTCGCGGAACAGGATCGCGAGCGCGAATGCGCCGTGCAGCCGCGGCAGCACCGCGCGCACCGCCGCCTGCGGATCGCCGGTCGCATCGAGCGCCGAATCGATCAGGTGCGCGACCACCTCGGTGTCGGTCTGGCTGAGAAACACCCGACCCTGCGCCTGAAGTTCCTCACGCAACGGCTTGAAATTCTCGATGATTCCGTTGTGGACGACGGTGACGCGGCCAGCGGTGTGCGGGTGCGCATTGTCCTCGGTCGGCGCACCGTGCGTCGCCCAACGTGTATGCGCGATGCCCACCCGGCCGGGGAGCGGCTCGGCGGCAAGCAGCCGGCCGAGATTGACGAGCTTGCCCTGCGCGCGGCGGCGTTCGAGCCGGCCGTCGTGCAGCGTCGCGATCCCCGCCGAATCATAGCCGCGATATTCGAGCCGCTTCAGCCCGTCGAACAGCCGGTCTGCGACGTCCGAGGTCCCCAATATGCCTACGATACCGCACATCTTATTTGCTCGCCTTTCTTGCCTGCATCAGCGCGCGGAACCGCGCCGCCCAGCCGGGACGCACTTCCTGTCGCGCGCGTGCCAGCGCCAGCGCGCCGGGGTCGACATCGGCAGTCACCACCGATCCCGCCCCGACGATCGCACCGTCGCCGATCGCCACCGGTGCGACCAATGCGCTGTTCGAACCGATAAACGCGCCTTCGCCGATCTTCGTACGATATTTGAAGAAGCCGTCATAATTGCAGGTAATCGTTCCCGCGCCGATATTGGCGTCGGCACCGATATCGGCGTCGCCGAGATAGGTCAGGTGGCTCGCCTTGGCCCCATCGCCCAGCACCGCGTTCTTGATTTCGACGAAATTGCCGACCTTCGCGCCGCGTTCGAGCATTGTTCCCGGCCGCAGCCGCGCGAACGGGCCGACGCTGCATCCTTGCGCTACCGTCGCGCCTTCGAGATGCGAGAAGGCGTGGATCGTCACCCGATCGGCGATCGTCACACCGGGGCCGAAGACGACATTGGGTTCGATCACCACGTCGCGACCGATCACCGTATCGTGCGCGAACCACACCGTCCCGGGCGCGAGCAGCGTCGCGCCATCGGCCATCGCCGCCGCGCGCCGCTTCGCCTGCCAATCGGCCTCGACCGCCGCCAGCTCGCCGCGGCTGTTGACCCCGGCGACTTCGGCGGCGTCGGTCTCGATCACCGCCGAGGCGCGACCATCGGCGGCCGCGAGCATCACGATGTCGGGGAGGTAATATTCGCCCGCGGCATTGTCGTTGCCGACGCGCGCGAGCAGGTCGAACAGGTCTTCCGAGCGCACCGCCATCAGCCCCGAATTGCAGAGCGTCACCGCGCGTTGCGCGTCGCTCGCGTCCTTGAACTCGACCATGCGCTCGATCCGCCCTGCCGCATCGGCGATCACCCGGCCATAGGCGCCCGGATCGGCGGGGCGGAAGCCCAGCACCACGCTGGCCGGGGCATCGTCGCCGTGCAGCCGATCGATCATCCGCTGCATCGTCGCCGCGGTGACCAGCGGCACGTCGCCATAGAGGATCAGCACATCGCCCGAAAAGCCGCCGAGCGCCGCCTGCGCCTGCGCGACCGCATGGCCGGTGCCGAGCTGTTCGGCCTGGTGCGCGATCGAAAGGCCATGCGGCGCCACCGCCGCCTCGACCTGCTCGCGCCCCGCGCCCACCACCGCGACGATCCGGTCGGGCGCCAGCGCGCCAACCGACGCGACCAGATGCAGCAGCATCGGCCGCCCCGCGATCGGGTGGAGCACCTTGTGCAGGTCGGACTTCATCCTCGTGCCCTTGCCGGCGGCAAGGATGATGGCGGCGATCGGTCGCGTGGTCATGCAGCTTCCTCGTTTCGCCGCGCCGACTGCCACGAATGGCTTGCCAATTCCATAGCGCGGCTGGCAGGCGACAGGCATGACCGGATTTCCTTTCGATATCGTGGGCTTCGACCTCGACGGCACCCTGCTCGACACCAGCGGCGATCTCGCGGCGGCGGTGAACCATGTGCTGGCGCTCAACGACCGAGCGCCGCTGGCGGTCGAAGCGGTGAAGCCGATGGTCGGGCTGGGCGCGCGGCACATGCTCAAACAGGGGCTGGCGGCATCGGGCGGGGTTGATGAGGCGATGCTCGATACCGGTTATCCGCTGCTGCTCGATCATTATGCCGCCAATATCTCGGTGCATACCGTCCCCTTCCCGGGGCTACTCGATGCGCTCGATGCGCTGCAGGCGAGCGGTGTCTCGCTCGCGATCGTCACCAACAAGTTCGAGCATATGGCGGTGAAGCTGATCAGCGAACTCGGCCTTTCGGATCGTTTCGCCTGCATCATCGGCGGCGACACGATGGGCAAGGGCAATGCCAAGCCTTCGCCTTTGCCGATCCACGAGATGATCCGCCGCACAGGCGGCGGGCGCGCCGCGTTCGTCGGCGATTCGATCTTCGACATCGACGCGGCGAAGGCGGCGGGGATCCCCTCGATCGCGGTCAGCTTCGGCTTTCTGTGGCAGCCGGTCGAGGAGCTTGGAGCCGATGCGGTGATCGACCGTTTCGACGAACTGATCCCGACGCTGCACCGCTTGGCTCAGCCGGGCGGGCGATAGCCCTTGCGCCACTTGGTCCAAAGGTGGCGCGCTAGCATTGCTGGGGGCATCCGCAGATAATGGCCGCGCAGGTAGAAGGCGAATTCGCTGAGCTTGCGCCGCTGGACGCCCCAGCCGTCGCGACCGAGCAGGCGGCGGCGGTAGAGGCGGTCGGCGAACCTCGCCCCCCTCCCGCTCGCGGGAGGGGCCGCGGGTGGGCTCGTATCGGACAGCGCGCTCGATGAGACATCGAGCCCACCCCTAACCCCTCCCGCAAGGGGAAGGGGGACGTACAGCGCATCGGCCAACCGCACCGCTCTTGCCATTTCGCGCGCTAGCCCGTGATGCGCGGCGCGCGCGATCAGCGCATCGCGGAACCCCGGTGCGTCGAACTCATCGAGCAGGCAGTGGATATCCCACAGGTTGCGCAGGCCGCCCGCCAGATCGCCATCGGCGAACAAATGCGCGGCGGCGTGGACCAGCACATCCTCGCGGCTGAGCATCGACAGCCCGTTCCCCAGTTCGAAGCTATCGGCCAACAATAAGGATGCATCGGGCCGCACCCGCGCGGTAAGCGGCAGGATCGTGTGGTGGACGTCGATCATCCGGTCGCGCTCGCGGTGGATCAGCGGCGGCAGCTCGTGCATCCATTGGCGGTAATAGGCATCGTCATAGGGATCGGGCTTCACCCATTCCCAGCCGGCGGCAAGCAACGCCGCCTCGACGGCATCGATCGACTCGCGCGGCACGAGGATGTCGAGATCGCCGATCGAGCGGCCAACGCCTGCCGACAAGCCCGCCGCAACGAAGGCGGTGCCCTTGAGCAACACCACCGGCACCCCGAGCGGTGCCAGCGCGCGGCGCGCCATCTCGGCCTCCCACAATGCGGCGATCCGCCCCTGATCGGCCGACAATCGCGCGTCGGCGAGGATACGTGCCGCGGCATCGGGCATCGGCAACCCCTGCAGCCGATAGGCGAGTGTGCCGATCATCTGTTCGGCGCGCGCCGCCCCGATCAGCGCGGTCCAGCCATCGGCGTCGAGCGCGGTGACGCTAGGCGGATCGCGCAGCGCCGCGACCAGCAGCAGCGCGCTCATGCCGCCACCGCCTCGACCTGCGCAACCGCGGTCGCGGCATCGGGATAGTCGATCGCGACCGCCGGCACGCCGCGCACCAGCGCGGTCAGCGCATCGAACCCGCGCTCGCCCATCGCGACATAATTGGTCGACGCCTGGGTCAGCCGGACAAAGGTTTCGCTCGGCAGCACCGGACGCTGCGCCGCCTCGAACCCGAAGCGCGGGAACAGGATCGCCGCGGCGCGCGCGGGCTCGGCCATACGCGCGATCGAATCGGCATCGGGCACCAGGTGGCGGATATCGCCCTTGGGCGTCGCGAGCTGCAACGGCCCGAAACGCGCGCGCGGCAGCGCCGCCTCGATCACCGCCACGCTTTCGTTCTTCAGGCTCACCAGCCGCGGAAAGCCGTGGAGCAGCCCGGTCTCGGGATCGACCAACGCGAATTCGTCGCCCATCAGCCGCCAGCCGCGCGCCATCAGCAGCGCCGCCAGCGTCGATTTCCCCGCGCCCGAAATCCCCGTCATCAGCACCGCGCGGCCATCGCGCTCGACGCACGATGCGTGGAGCAGCAGGTAGCGCCGCTGCGCCAGCGCCATCTGCAGGTTCATCCCCATTTCGGCCGCGAGCAGCCCTAGCGACAGCGGCAACGGCGCGGTGTCGGGGATGGTATAGTCGCCGCCGATCATCACCGCCGGGCGCACGAAGCGCCGCCACGGCCGCGCCGCGAACAGCCGGACGCTGAAATCGGGGATGCCGTCATCGGGCTCGGGATAATCGCGATACAGCGTTTCGAGCTGTGCGATCGGCTGGCGCCAATCCGATCCGACGCGAAAGCCGATCGGCCCGATTTTGACGTGGAAGACGTGCCTCACCCGCGTTCGACCAGCCCGACCGCCGCCAGTTCGTCGAGCCTTGCCGCCATCGCCTCGGCGTCGGCATCCCCGAGGTCATAGGTGGCGGTGAGCTTTGCCAGCAGCGCGGCGACGTCCATCGCCTCGGTCGCGAGCGTCTCGAGGATTTCGGGCACCGGCGAAGCGACGACATGCGTCTGCCCCGATGCGCGGTGATAGATCAGCGTTAGCAGGTCGAGCGGCACGATCCGCAGCGCCGCGCCCGCGCTTGCCCGATAGCGTGCGGGCACCGCCGGCTCAGCCGCGCGGCATCTGCAACGAGGCGAAGCAGGTGAAGCCGCTGGTGCCGGTCTGCAGCCGGCGGATGTAATTGGTGTAGGCCTTGCTCTGCGAATAATCGGCGCCGGGCAGCGACCCGCCATTGAGCGCGCGCTTCACCTCCTCGCCGGTGAACGGGCGCGATGCCGGCGGGAAGGCACCCGCTGTGCCTGCGGGCACCACCTTGCCATCCTGCGCGATGTAGCTCCCCGCACGCCCCGGATCGGGCACCGGGATCTCGCAGGTCGACAGCGACGCCGCGGTCTGCGCGAGCGCGGGGCGGATCGAGACGATTGCCGACGCCCCGACCGCGCCCAGCATCAGCGCGCGGCGGCCGGGTTCGGCGGGCTTGGACGGTTCGTCGGTCATGCTGCCACCTTTGTAGGCTTGGATGCCTTACGCAATGGTAAAACAGGGTTAACCCAAGCAGGTGCTACCCCAAAGCGTCCCGGATCGGGTACATGGCGGGAATGTTACAGGGGTCGGGGATTCGGGCGGCGCTTGCGCTGGGCCTGGCAGCGGTGAGCGCGCTCGCCGGTTTTGTCATCGGTGGCAGCATCGAATCGGTCGCGGTCGCGCTGGTCGGTGGGATCGCCGCGGTGCTGGTGGCGATCGGCACCGGCGAGGACGAGGCGCCGCCGCGGGTGCCCGAACCGCTCGCCCCGCCGCCCGCGACGCCCGAGCCAGCGATCGCCGACGTGATCGCGGCGATCGGCGAACCGATGCTGGTCGTCGCCGAAAAGCGCGTCATCCGCGCCAACGCCGCCGCCAAGACGTTGCTCGGCGAGCATATCCTGGGCGAAGACGTGCGGCTGGCGATCCGCCATCCCGCCGCCTCCGAACGGCTGGTCGCCGCCGCCGGGTCGCGCGGCGACGAACCGATCCATCTGGTGGGGCTGGGCACGCGCGAGCAGCGCTGGGAAATGCGCGTGCGCGAGCTCGGCGACGATGTGCGGATCGTCCACCTGGTCGACCGCACCGGCAGCTACGCCACCGACCGCATCCGCGTCGATTTCGTCGCCAATGCCAGCCACGAGCTGCGCACCCCGCTCGCGTCGATCCTGGGCTTCATCGAGACGTTGCGCGACGAAGCCGGCGACGATCCGGGCATCCGCGACCGCTTCCTGAAGGTGATGTTCGACGAGGCGAACCGGATGCGCCGGCTGATCGACGACCTGATGTCGCTCAGCCGGATCGAGGCCGAGAAATATCGCGAGCCCGATACGCTGGTCGACCTCGCCGACCTGGTCGAGGAGGTCCGCTCGGAGATCGCCGCTGCCAGCAACGGGCGCGGCGGCGACCTTTGCTCGGCGATCGCCGATGTCGCGCCGATCAAGGGCGATCGCGCGCAATTGAGCCAGGTGCTCCACAATATCGTCGGCAATGCGATGAAATATGGCCGGCCGGGCACACCCGTGACGATCCAGCTGCGCCACGACGGCGGATCGATGGTCCGCCTTTCGGTGACCGACGAGGGCGAAGGCATCGCGCCACAGCACCTGCCGCGGCTGACCGAGCGATTCTATCGTATCGATTCGGGACGCAGCCGCGCAATGGGGGGCACCGGGCTCGGCCTGTCGATCGTCAAACATATCGTCGAGCGCCATCGCGGGCGGCTCGACATCGCCAGCACGCCGGGCGCGGGAACGGTGGTCACGGTATTGCTGCCGGCTGGACCGGTGTCATCAAAACGCAACGTCAATGTAACAGAGGCTCCGTGACGGGGTGCTAACCCACTCCCAGCGCAACCCGCGCGACCGCCAGGGGCAAGTCCACATGCTGCGTATCGTCGCCATCGCGAGCCTGAGTGCGCTCGCACTCGCCGCTTGCAGCGACAGCCGGGCCGCGCGCGACGAAATCCGCGTCGTCGGCTCGTCGACCGTCTACCCCTTCACCACCGCGGTCGCCGAACAGTTCAACAACGCGCGCCCCGACATGAAGTCGCCGGTGATCGAATCGACCGGCACCGGGGCGGGTATCAAGCAGTTCTGCGCCGGGATCGGCCCGCAATATCCCGACATGCTCAACGCTTCGCGCCGGCTGTACCGCTCCGAATATGACTCGTGCCAAGCCAATGGCGTGCGCGAGATTCTCGAAATCCAGGTCGGGATCGACGGCATCGCGCTCGCCGAATCGCTTAACGGGCCGGGGCTGTCATTCACCCTTGCCGACATTTACCGCGCGGTCGCCGCCAATCCCGGCGGCAAGCCCAACACCGCGCGGCTGTGGTCCGAGGTCAATCCCGCCTTCCCCGCCATCCCGATCCAGGTGCTCGGGCCGCCATCTACCAGCGGGACGCGCGATGCCTTTGTCGAACTGATCCTCGAGCCCGGCTGCAAGGCTGCGGTGCCCGAAGCAGAGGCGCTCGAGGACAGCGACGAGGAGGCCTATAACGCGATGTGCACGCGGATGCGCAACGACTCGGCCTATGTCGACAAGGGCGAGAACGACAATCTGATCGTGCAGAATCTGGTGACCAATCCCAATGCTGTCGGCATTTTCGGCTTCAGCTATCTCGAGGAAAATGCCGGCCGGCTGAAGGGCAGCGCGTTGAACGGCATCGAACCGACCTATGAAACCATCTCGTCGGGCGCTTATCCGGGCGCGCGGCCGCTCTATCTGTATGTGAAGAAGCAGCATATCCGCCCGATCCCCGGATTGCAGTCGTTCCTCGACGATTATGTCGCCGCCTGGGGGCCCGATGGCCCGCTGGTGCGCAAGGGAATGATCGCGGCGCCGCGTGAGATTCGCGAGCGATCGGCCGAAATCGTGAGGCGCGGCATCGCGCTCGATCCTGCGGTGCTCAAATGACCGCGACCGCATTGCTGCTGCTGATCGTCGGCCTCGCGCTGATCGGCTGGCTCACCGCGCGTGCGCGTGCCACCCGGCTGCAGGGCGTCGGCGGCAAGCGGCTGCATTCGCTGCCCGGTCAGCATGGCTGGTATGTCGCGATGTGGGTCGCGGTTCCTGCGCTGGTCTTCCTCGCCTTCTGGTCGTGGCTGAGCCCGCAGCTGGTGAACGATGCCGTGCTCGCGACGCCGCAGGCGCAGTCGCTGCCCGCTGCCGGCTTCGAACGCTCGGCGATCCTCGGCGAAGCGCGCAATCTGGCAGGGACCGAGGGGCTGGGCGCGTTCAATCCCGAGGCCGAAGTCCTCGCCCCGGTCTTCGACGGCTATATGACCAGCTATGCCTGGATCGGTACCGCGATCGCGGTGCTGCTCGCCTTTGCCGGCGGCGCCTTTGCCTATACGCGGATCGCCACCGATTTCCGCGCGCGGACGCGGGTCGAGCGTGCGGTGATGCTCGCGCTGCTGGTGGCGTCGCTGATCGCGATCCTGACGACGCTGGGCATCTTCCTGTCGCTGCTGTTCGAAAGCGCGCGCTTCTTTTCGATCGTGCCGATCACCGATTTCCTGTCCGGCACCAATTGGGCGCCGCAGGTGATCAACCCCGCCGACCCCGGCGCCGACCTGGGCGCCGTGCCGCTGTTCTGGGGCACCTTCTTCATCGGCGCGGTGATCGCGATGCTGGTCGCGATCCCGTTCGGGCTGATGAGCGCGATCTACCTCACCCAATATGCCGCGCCCGCGGTGCGCAAATGGATGAAGCCGATCCTCGAGATCCTCGCGGGCGTTCCCACCGTGGTCTATGGCTATTTCGCCGCGCTCACCGTCGGCCCCGCGATCCGCGACCTTGCGGTGTCGCTGGGCTTCACCTTCGCAAGCTCCGAAAGCGCGCTGTCGGCGGGGCTGGTGATGGGGGTGATGATCATCCCCTTCGTCTCGTCGATGGCCGATGATTCGATCGCCGCGGTGCCGACCTCGATGCGCGACGGCAGCCTGGCGATGGGCGCGACGACGTCGGAGACGATCGGCCGCGTGCTGCTCCCCGCTGCCCTCCCCGGCGTCGTCGCCGGCGTATTGCTCGCGGTGTCGCGCGCGATCGGCGAGACGATGATCGTCGTGATGGCCGCCAGCGGCGCGGCGACGATCACGCTCAACCCCTTCGACAGCGCGACCACCGTCACCAAGCAGATCGTCGACCTGCTGACCGGCGAAGCCGAGTTCAACAGCCCCAAGACGCTGGCGGCCTTCGCGCTTGGCCTCACGCTGTTCGTGATCACTTTCCTCTTGAACATCGTCGCGCTTCGCGTCGTGAAGAAATACCGGGAAGCGTATGAATAGTCCCATCGTTGCCCAGTCGCTTGCGGGGGGACACGAGCCTGCGGAGCGCGCGCCGACCGACTGGAAGACCCAGTCGATGCAGCGCCGCATCCGCCGCCGCTACGCCGCCGAACGTCGCTTCCGGCTGCTGGGCCTTGCCGCAGTCACGATCTCGGCGGGGTTCCTGGCGTTCCTGCTGTGGACGATGCTGTCGAACGGGCTGGCGGGCTTCAGCCGTACCGAGGTTCGACTGCCGCTGAACTTCGCGGCGATGAACCTCGACGTCACCCCCGACCAGCTCGGGCGGCGCGGTGCCGACCTGGCGCTCGCGGGCGCCGGGCTGCAGAACGCGGTCGGCGCAGCGGCGGTCGAGGCGTTCGGCGCCGAGGGCGAACGCTACATCTCGGACAGCGCGTGGGTGACGGTGCGCGAGGCGGTGAAGGACGATCCCAGCCTGCTGACCAAGCAGGCGACGATCACCGTGCCCGCATCGAGCGACATCCACACCGCCGCGACCGAGGATGCCACCCCCGAGACCGAAGCCGCCGCGGCGATGCTGACGCAGCGCGGCGCGCTGACCAGCGGGTTCAACTGGACCTTCCTCACCGGCGCCGATTCGACCGATCCGACCGCGGTGGGCATCTGGGGCGCGCTCAAGGGATCGTTCCTGACGATGCTGGTGACGCTCGCGCTCGCCTTCCCGATCGGCGTGCTCTCGGCAATCTATCTCGAGGAATATGCCCCGCGCAATCGCTGGACCGACCTGATCGAGGTGTCGATCAACAACCTCGCGGCGGTGCCTTCGATCATCTTCGGCCTGCTCGGCCTCGCGGTGTTCCTCGGCACCTTCAACATGCCGCGCTCGGCGCCGATCGTCGGCGGGGTGACGCTGGCGCTGATGATCATGCCCGTGATCGTCATCGCCGGGCGCAACGCGGTGAAGGCGGTACCGCCGTCGATCCGCGACGCGGCGTTGGGGGTCGGGGCGAGCCGGATCCAGGTGGTGTTCCATCACGTCCTGCCGCTCGCGCTGCCCGGCATCCTGACCGGCACGATCATCGGCATGGCGCGCGCGCTGGGAGAAACCGCGCCGCTCCTGATGATCGGCATGCGCGCCTTCATCTCGACCGCGCCCGACGACCTTACCAGCCCGGCGACGGTGCTGCCGGTGCAGATCTTCCTCTGGTCGGATCAGGTGAGCCGCGGCTTCGTCGAAAAGACCAGCGCGGCGATCATCGTGCTATTGATGTTCCTGCTCGCGATGAACGCGCTCGCCATTTATCTCCGCAACCGATTCGAGACCCGCTGGTAATGACCGACGTCCACGTCAAACCCTCTGCCGAAGCCGCGACCAACGCGCCTGCGCGCCCGATCAAGATGGCGGCGCGCGACGTCAACGTCTATTATGGCAAGACCCACGCGATCAAGGACGTGTCGATCGATGTCGACATGGACAATGTGACCGCGTTCATCGGCCCGTCGGGCTGCGGCAAGTCGACCTTCCTGCGCACGCTCAACCGGATGAACGACACGATCCCGATCGCGCGGACCGAAGGCGACATCACGCTAGACGGCGAGGATATCTATTCGCCGTCGATGGACGTCGTGCAGCTGCGCGCGCGCGTCGGGATGGTGTTCCAGAAGCCCAATCCCTTCCCCAAGTCGATCTACGAAAACGTCGCCTATGGCCCGCGAATCCACGGGCTGGCGCCGTCGAAGGCCGATCTCGACCATGTCGTCGAACGCTCGCTGCGCCGCGCGGGGCTGTGGGAAGAAGTGAAGGACCGGCTGCCCGATTCGGGCACCGCTCTGTCGGGCGGCCAGCAGCAGCGGCTTTGCATCGCGCGCGCGATCGCGGTCGATCCCGAAGTCATCCTGATGGACGAGCCGTGCAGCGCGCTCGATCCGATCGCCACTGCCAAGATCGAGGAGTTGATCCACGAGCTGCGCGGCCGCTATGCGATCGTGATCGTCACGCACAACATGCAGCAGGCGGCGCGCGTGTCGCAGCGCACCGCTTTCTTCCACTTGGGCAATCTGGTCGAATATGGCGTGACGTCGGAAATCTTCACGAACCCGCGCCAGGAGCGGACCAAGGACTATATCACCGGCCGCTACGGCTGATCCCTTCGCCTCGAGGCACAACGACATGAACGAGCATACGGTCAAGGTTTTCGACGACGAACTGGGGCAACTGCGCGGGCTGATCGCACAGATGGGCGGACTTGCCGAACAGGCGATCACCGGTGCGATCGAGGCGTTGGTGCGGCATGACCTGGATGCCGCCGCCAAGGTGATCGAGGGCGACAAGAAGATCGACGTGCTCGAGCACGAAGTCGAGCGGCTCGCGGTGCAGCTGATCGCGCTGCGCGCGCCGATGGCCGACGATCTGCGCGAGGTCGTCGCGGCGATGAAGATCTCGAACACGCTCGAGCGCGTCGGCGATCATGCCAAGAACATCGCCAAGCGCGTCGCCGATATCGAGGGGCATCGGCATATCGAGCCGCTGTCGGTGCTGCCCGCGATGGCGGGCGTCGCGAGCGAAATGCTCCACGACGTGCTCGACGCCTTTGCCGCGCGCGACATCGAAAAGGCGATGTCGATCGGCGAGCGCGACCGCGCGGTCGACGATTTCTATAACTCGATCTTCCGCGCGCTGGTGACCTTCATGATGGAGAATCCCGCCAGCATCAGCCAGGCGGCGCATCTGCTGTTCGTCGCCAAGAATCTCGAGCGGATCGGCGACCAGGCGACCAACCTCGCCGAGATGGTATATTACGCGGCAACCGGCGAGCAGATGGGCGAACGCGAACGCATTCCCTCAACCGCAGCGAACTGAAGGTGGCGACGATGGCACGAGTGAAGATGCTGCTGGTCGAGGACGATGCCGCCCTCGCCGAACTGCTCACCTGGCATTTCAAGCGCGAGGATTTCGAGGTCAAGCAGACCCCCGATGGCGAGGAAGCGCTGCTGCTCGCCAAGGAAGCGACACCCGACATCGTGCTGCTCGACTGGATGGTCGAGGGGCTTTCGGGCATCGAAGTCTGCCGCCGGCTGCGACGGATGCCCGAGACCGCCAACGTGCCGATCATCATGCTCACCGCGCGCGGCGAGGAAGAGGACCGCGTCCGCGGGCTCGAAACCGGTGCCGACGATTATGTGACCAAGCCCTTCTCGCCGCGCGAACTCGTCGCGCGCGTGGGCGCGGTGCTGCGCCGGGTGCGGCCGGCGCTCGCGGGCGAGCAACTGGTCTATTCGGACATCGAGATGGACACCGTCGGCCACAAGGTGCGCCGCGGCGGCGAGGTCGTGCCGCTTGGCCCCACCGAATTCCGGCTGCTCAAGCATTTCCTCGAACATCCCGGCTGGGTCTTCTCGCGCGAGCGGTTGCTCGACGCGGTGTGGGGGCATGACAGCGACATCGAGAGCCGGACGGTCGACGTGCATATCCGCCGGCTGCGCAAGGCGATCAACGGCACCGACCGGCCCGACATCATCCGCACCGTGCGATCGGCGGGCTACGCACTCGACTCGGGGGCGTAACGGGGCGCCCTGCCGCCGAAACCGGGGGGACTGGAAAGATTCGCGAGTCAGCGCGTTCCTTGTGCCAGCGCACCCTTTCGCGCTTCGGTATCGAGCAGGAGAGCACGCATGAAATTCATCGCAATGACCGCCGCGCTGGCGCTGAGCAGCGCCGCATTCGCGCAGACCGCCCCCACCAATTCGGGCAACATGCCGCCATCGGGCGCCGACGCGCCGATGAGCAGCGCCGATGCCCCCGCGAGTCAGGGCTCGACCATGGAGCCGACCGCCCCCGACGCGGCGCAGGACGCGCCGCCGATGACGACGCCCGATTCGACGATGCCCCCCGCCAGCCCGGCAGGCCAGCCGATGGAGCAGCAGCCGATGGCGAGCGGCAGCGGGTCGATGACCACGGGTGGCTATATGCCCGCGCAGCCGCCGATGTCGGGCCCGGCGCAGGCGGGTGCAACGGTGCGCGTCCAGGCGTCGATGTCGCCTAGCCAGGCGTTCCCGCCGCCCGCACCCAAGGCCGAATATCCGGTGTGCAAGCGCGGCCAGACCGACGGCTGCCGCAACCGCGGCGAGTAAGCGCTAGTCGACCAAGAGCGCCGGCATGCAGAAAAGGGGCGTGGCAGCAATGCTACGCCCTTTGCCGTTGCCAGCAGAGCCGGAAATTCCTCCCCTCCAGGGGGAGGTGGCAGCCTCGCAGCGCTGACGGAGGGGGCGGCCGTAAGCGCTGTGCTCACGGCAGCCGCCTCCCTCGTCGGCAAGCGGGCGGAATGCAATTTGGCCGCTTTACTATAAGATCAACGCTAGTGTTCAAGTGAAAGCGCACCCTTCTAGGGGGTTCTACTTACATAAAATCGGTCATTGAAGCCGTTTTAGTCCGATCTATTTTTGACGACCGTCATATCCTCTCATACACCCTGCCCGACAACGACGTTATTCGATTTGGACAGGAGGGGCTGATGACGTTACTTTCGGCATTCGAGATCGTATATGAAAATCTCGTTCCTACCGAGGTGGTTCCCGCAGGGCCCAACAATCCGCTGCTGGTACAGGGATATTTCATTCAGATTTCGGTGATCCCGTCGGCGTTTCAGAATGTGAACTTCAATATCGTCTTTCAGGAGACGACAAAGTTCTCCCAGGGACTGGGGCAGAGCGCACTACAGGCGCAGTTCATCGACGCACAGGGCAACGTCAACATCTTCCCGTCGAGCCAGTTCTTCGGATCGACCGCAAACGGCTTCCTCCAGCAGTCGATCTCGCCGGGCCAGACGCTGATCTATGGCGTGCAGTGCATCCCCGGCCTGACCACGGAGAAGGGCGCGATTCCGCAGGGCGGCACCGGGTGGCGCGGCACGGTACAGATCAATCCTTCGACCTCGAACGCGCTGATCGCCACCCCGACGCAGCGGCTGGTCTATTATAGCGGCGCCGACATCGACAATCCGGTGGTCGACGCCGTGGTGTACCCGGTACCCACCTTCAACGGCACGACGTTGATCTGATGATGCCAAGCCAGCTCTTCACCGCCTTCTGGCTTGGATACACCCCCTCGGGCCCCGGCGCCGGACCGACGCTGGCGGCGACCCCGTCCTATATCGATCGGGTCGTGCTGGCGTTCGGCAACCTGTATCCGGGTAACGTCACCTGCCAGGGCTTCCTCCAGAAGGCGAATAGCGAGGATTCGATCCGCAGCGGAATCGCCGCGATCCGCAGCAACGCGCCTAATACCAAGATCCTGTTGTCGCTGATCGGCACGCCCTCGCCCCCGGTAGGCTGGAATACCGGCATCACCGATCCCGCGGCGTTCGGCGATTGGTGCGCCAGCCTTGCCGAAAGCTGGGGGCTCGACGGCTTCGACATCGACAACGAGGATGTCGACACCTTTCCGGGGCAGCAGTTCGTCGACACCGTCATCGGCATGCGAAAGGCGATGCCCGACGCGCTGCTGACGCTCGACACGTATATCTTCGAACGCGACCAGACGGTGATCCAGCAGCTCGCGCCGTATCTCACCGGAATCAACACGATCGCCTATTTTGACGACTATGACACGATGACCGCGCTGGTCGAACAATATGCCACCGTCATCGAGCCCGGGAAGATTTCGATCGGGGTCAAGGCCGACAAGGTCGGTCCGGTCAGCCAGGGCACCACCGTCGAGGAAACCGCGCAGCTTTCGCAATGGAACCCGTCGAGCGGGGCCAAGGCGGGGATGACGTTGTGGAACCTCAGTTCGGATATCGAAAGCATCACCGGCCAACCCGACGGCACCTGGACGAATACCATCCACGAGAATCTGCCATGAGCCCGGCGGCAGTCGATCCGGCGGTACTGATGACGCTGGCGGGAATCGCTTATGGTGCGCCGGCTTCGATCGGCGGCTATCTGGCCGAAGCGACGCCGACTGCGGGTTGGCAGCTTGGCTGGCTGCCGACGCCGCCCGATCCGCCGGTCAACTTCGCCTATCTCGCCACCAGCGCCGATGGGGCGAGCGCGGTGCTTGCGATTCGCGGCACCTATCCCGATCCGTTTTCGTCGGCCTATTGGTATGACGGCAACGAGGACAGCCCGTTCGGCACGATGTCACCCTGGCCGAGCGGCGACGGGGCCAAGATTTCGGCGGGGACCCAACTCGCGCTCGACAATCTGCTGAAGCTCGCCGATCCGCAGGGTGTGACGCTCGAGGCGGCGGTCGCGGCGCTACCCGCTGCGACCACGCTTACCGTCACCGGGCACAGCCTGGGCGGGACGCTCGCCCCGGTGATCGCGCTGTGGCTGAGCGAACGCTTCGCCGACCGCGCGATCGCCGCTAGCAGCTTCGCCGGGATGACCCCGGGGAACGGCGCGTTTGCCGCGCTGTTCGGTCCGGGCACGGCGCTAGACGGCAAGGTGCAGCGCGTCTTCAACACGCTCGACACCGTTTCCTATGGCTGGGACCAGGTGCTGGCGACGCGCGACTTCTATCAGCCGGCGCCGCAGGGCGGGCTGGTGGTTGAGGCGATGCTACTGGCGACCGCCGCGCGCCTCGCGCTGGGTGGCTACGACTATACCGCGATCGGTACCCCGGTTGCGCTCGAAGGCAGCGTGCGCGCGATACCGATCGATTGCGCGCTGGTCGCCTATGTGATCGAAAACCTGCACCAGCATATGCCCGATACCTATCTGGAACTGCTCGGCGCCCCGCCGCTGCCCTTCTCGATCGGTTTCGGGACGATCGTCGCGCCCCGCGGACATAGCCTCGCCGCCGCTACACCGCTGCCCGCACTTCCTGTTGCCTATTTGTAACAGGCGGCGAGAACAAACCCATCCAGCCGATATTGCACCGCACTGCGACAAAAACAGCCTTGAGACTTTATAACATCGCAGTATGAAAGACGCGTTCCTCACGACGACGGGTCTTTCCATGCTCTTGCGTACCTTGCTTGCGACCTCGACGATGCTGGTTGCCGTGCCCGCGCTGGCGCAGCCGTCGAACGACACCGATCGCGCCGCGCCGGCTTCGGTGCCCGCCCCCGCGCCCGCCGCCGAGCCGCAGCGCGGCGATCACACCGCGCAGCCCAACGACATCATCGTCACCGCGCCCTATCAGCGCAATCGGCTCGACGTGCTGTCGGGCACCTCGGTGCTGTCGGGCGAAGTGCTGACGCGCGAATTGCGCCCCACCATCGGCGACACGCTCGCGCGCCAGCCTGGCGTATCGTCGACCTCGTTCGGCCCCAACGCATCGCGCCCGGTGCTCCGCGGCTTCCAGGGCGATCGCATTCGCGTGATGATCGACGGCATCGGCAGCATCGACGCCTCGACCAACTCGGTCGATCACGCCCCCGTCATCAACCCGCTCACCGCCGAACGGATCGAGGTGCTGCGCGGCCCCTCGGCGCTGCTGTTCGGGTCGTCGGCGATCGGCGGCGTCGTCAACGTGATCGACAACCGCATTCCGCGGCGGCTGCCCGACGAAATCATCCATGCCGATGTGCTAGCCACCTATGGCTCGGCCTCGGAAGAACGCTCGATCGCGGGTGAGGTCGAGGCGCGGATCGGCGGCAATCTGGTCGCGCATGTCGATGGCACCTATCTGCGCACCGGCGACCTGCGCACCGGCGGCTATCTGCTGTCGCCGAGCCTGCGCAGCATCGCGCTGACCAGCGACGAAGCCGAGGTTCGCGAGAACGCGAATCTGCGCGGTCGCCTGCCCAACAGCGCCGCCGAAACCTGGGAAGTCGCGGGCGGACTGTCGGTGATCACCGATCGCGGTCACCTGGGCTTCTCGGTCACGCGCTACGAAAGCACCTATGGCGTGCCCTCGCGGATCGAGTTCCAGCACGAGGAAGGCGACGATCACGACCACGCAGAAGGGGCCGAAGCCGAAGAAGGCCATGGCCACGAGAATGTCCGGCTGAACCTGAAGCAGACCCGGTTCGATATCCGCAGCGAGATCGAGACCGATGGCGGCTTCCTCGATCGCATCCGGCTGCGGCTGGCGGCGGCCGACTATCGCCACGACGAACTCGAGGAAACCGGCGAGATCGGCACCAGCTTCTTCAACCAGGGCTATGAAGGCCGGCTCGAGCTGGTGCAGGCGCAGCGCGGCGGTTGGCAGGGCGCGACCGGCGCGCAATTCTTCATCCGCGACTTCAGCGTGGTGGGCGAAGAGAAGTTCGTGCCGCGCAACACGACGCAGCAGCTCGGCCTCTTCACGCTGCAGTCGTTCGATTTCGGCGCGGTGCGCGCCGAAGTGGGGGGCCGCTTCGAGAATACCCAGCTCAAGGCGCAGCCCGATGCCGATCTGGACACGCCGCTCAACCGCCGCGAGTTCAACGCCTTTTCGGGATCGGTCGGCGCCAGCGTCGGCCTGAGCGACACCGTCCGCGTCGGCCTCAACGCCTCGCACACCGAGCGCGCGCCGTCGGCCGAGGAATTGTTCGCCAACGGCCCGCACGCCGGCACCCAGTCGTTCGAGATCGGCAACCCCGACTTCGACAAGGAAACCAGCTGGGGGCTAGAGGGCACGCTGCGCGGCACCGCCGGCCCGCTGACCTTCGGCGCGGCCGCCTATTACAACTGGTTCGACGATTACATCTATCAGTCGCCGACCGGCGAGGACGCCGACGAGCTGCCGGTGTTCCTGTATGCGCAGGCCGATGCCCGCGTCTGGGGCTTCGAGGTCGAGGCGGCGGCGAAGCTGGCCGAAGTTTCGGGGGTGGCGATCAACGTCGATGGCCTAGCCGATTATGTCCGCACGACGATCACCGGGGTCGGCCCCGCGCCGCGCATCCCGGCGGCGCGCTTGCTGGGCGGTCTCGAAGCGCAAGCCGAGCAGTTCGGCGGGCGGGTCGAGGTCGAGCATGTGTTCGAACAGAACCGCGTGACCGATTTCGAGCTGCCGACCGCAGACTATACGATGGTCAACGCCTCGCTGTCGTTCCGCCCGTTCGGACGCGGCAATGCGACGACCTTGCTGCTGCAGGCGACCAACCTGTTCGACGTCGAGGCACGCCGCCACGCGAGCTTCCTCAAGGACTTCGCGCCGCTGGCAGGGCGTGACCTGCGCGCGACGGTGCGGTTCCAGCTGTAGGGGGACTCCCTCCCCTCCCTGGTCAAGGGAGGGGAGGGCGTGGGTCGGTCTGTTGGCAAGCGCGTCGCCCTACAAGCAGCCAACCCACCCCCAACCCCTCCCTTCCAGGGAGGGGAGAAATAACTACCGCGCCGCCGGCAACCTGAGCCGCACCATCAGCCCGCCCAGATCCTCGCTCTCCTCGAGGCTCACCGTCCCGTCGTAAATCTCGGCGACGTCGCGCACGATTGCCAGCCCCAGACCGGTGCCGGGCTTGCCGCTGTCGAGCCGCACCCCGCGATCGAAGATGCGGATGCGGTCGCTTTCGGGAATCCCCACCCCGTCGTCCTCGACCAGGATTTCGACGAACCCCGCCTCGGCGCGTGCGGTGATGAACACGCTGCCGCCGCCATATTTCGCGGCGTTCTCGACCAAATTGCCGAGCATTTCGTCGAGATCCTGCCGCTCGATATGCGCGACAAGGTCCTTGCGCCCGTCGACGTCGATCCGGACATGCTGGTACAGCCGCGCGACCGCGCGCTCGACCGCCTGAATACTGGGCCACACCTCGGCGCGGCTATGCGCGCTGCCGCGCCGTCCCACCGCGCGCGCGCGCGCGAGATGGTGATCGACCTGGCGTCGCATCGTCCGCGCCTCGCGCACCACCGTCTCGGGCAGGTCGTCGGCGCCCGCGGTCGCGGCGTTCATGATCACCGTCAGCGGGGTCTTGAGTGCGTGCGCGAGGTTGCCCGCGTGGCGCCGCGCTTCTTCGGCCTGGCGCTCGTTGTGCGAGATCAGGTCGTTGAGCTCCTCGATGATCGGCGCGACCTCGGCGGGCATCGGCCCGTCGATCCGCGCCGCCTTGCCCCCGCGCATCTTGGCGAGCTCGCGTTGCAGATGGCGCAGCGGCAACAGCCCGTACCAGGTCTGCAGCGCCACCATCAGGATCAGCCCGACCCCGAGCAGCAGGAAGCTGCGGATCAGCGTTTCGCGCAGCGCCAATATCTGCGCGTCGAGCAGTTCACGCTTCTGCGCGATCTGGAAGCGCCACCACACTTTCGATCCGGGCAGCCTTACGTCGCGCTCGGCAACGCGGAGCTTCTCGTCGGCAAATTCTTCGGAGTCATAATAATGCGCCGAGCCCTTGGGCGCGTGATCGGTCACCCGCAGCCGGCGGTCCCACAGCGAGCGCGAAGGCTTGGGGTCGAACCCCGCGCCGCTGACCTGCCAATACAGCCCCGAATAGGGTTCGAAAAACCCCTGGTCGGCCAGCTCGCGGCTGAACTCGACCTGGCCATCGGGGCCGATCTCTGCCGACACGATCATCGAGGTCAGCAGATAATCGAGCTGTTCGTCGAAGCTGCGGGTGATCGCGCTCGACAGCACACGGTCGAGCGCGAAGCCGCCGCCCGTCAGCAGCAGCAGGATCCACGCGCTGGCGATGACGATCATCCGCCGGCTTAGCGATCCGGTCACGCGGACATAGGGACGCGGCCGATCGTGTGGCGCGGCGGCGGCCACGTCTTCGCCAGGGAGCGTCGACGCCATGATCAGGCCGGCGGCGGCGTGCCAGGCTCGTCGAGGCTGTAGCCCATGCCGCGGATCGTGGTGATGACGTCGCTGCCCAGTTTCTTGCGGATCCGCGTCACGAACACCTCGATCGTGTTCGAATCGCGATCGAAATCCTGGTCGTAGATGTGCTCGATCAGCTCGGTGCGGCTGACGACCTTGCCCTTGTGGTGGAGCAGATAGCTCAGCAGTTTATATTCCTGCGCGGTCAGCTTCACCGGCTCGCCCGCGCGCGTGACCTTGCCGCTGCGCGTGTCGAGGCGGATATCGCCCGCGGTCAGCTCGGCCGAGGCGTTGCCCGAAGCGCGGCGGATAAGCGCGCGCAGGCGGGCGATCAGTTCCTCGCTCTGGAAGGGCTTAGCGACATAATCATCTGCGCCTGCGTCGAGCCCGGCGACCTTGTCCGACCAGCTGTCGCGCGCGGTGAGCACCAGCACCGGCGTGGTCTTGCCCTCCTTGCGCCAACGATCGAGCACCGTCAGCCCATCGACCTCGGGCAACCCCAGATCGAGGATGATCGCGTCATATTGCTCGGTCGAGCCGAGATAATGGCCTTCCTCGCCATCGCTTGCCTGATCGACGGCATAGCCCGCCCCCACCAGCGTGTTGCTGAGCTGCTGGCGCAGATTGGGTTCATCCTCGACGATCAAGACGCGCATCGTTGTTCCTTCCGCGTGGGGGTCGTCAGTTGCCCGAACGCCCGAGGACCTGCCCCGAACGCCCGTCGACCGACACCCAGATCACATTGCCATCGCGCAGGAACTTCAGCGTGTAAACCGAACTTCCCGAATCGAATTCAAAGCCGAGATAGCGCGCACCGCGCAGCTGCGGCACCACGCGCCGCTCGATCTCGCGCAGCGGCAGCAGCCGTCCCTGCATCCGCGCCTCGCGCACCGCGTCATGGTCGCGCTGCCGCTGCGACGGTTCGCCGGCTACCGCGCCGAACGGAACCAGCAGGCACGCTATGCCAAGAAAACCACGCATCGCCGACATTGTCATCGGCTTTGCATAGGGTTCGGGCGTTGAACAGCCTCTGAATGGAAACGTCGCCATTCGGCAACGCGCGCGTGGCGAAATGGCAACGCGGCACGCACCCATTGCCGCTAAACCGTCCGCGCCCTAGAGCGTCCCCATCATGGCAGCACCCCTTCTCGCATTCGAAAATCTCGGCCTCGTACAAGGCTCGGGTTGGCTCTTTCGCAACCTCGACATCCATATCGGCGGGCGCGACCGCATCGCGCTGATCGGCCGTAACGGCGCGGGCAAGACGACCTTGCTCAAGTTGCTCGGCGGCCAGGTCGAGGCCGATGAGGGTCGCCGGGTCATCGTGCCCGGCACCAACGTCGTCACGCTCGAACAGGAGCCGCGGATGACCGGCTGCCTGACGCTGATGGACTATGTGCTGTCGGGCGACGATGCGCCCGCGCGGCATGAGGCCGAATCGATCGCCGACCAGCTCGGCATCGACCTGAGCCGCGAGGCCGCGACCGCGAGCGGTGGTGAACGGCGGCGTGCGGGCATCGCGCGCGCGCTGGCGCAGGATCCCGATGTGCTGCTGCTCGACGAGCCGACCAATCATCTCGACATCCACGCGATCGAATGGCTCGAGGAATGGCTGAACCGTTATCGTGGCGCGTTCGTCGTCATCAGCCATGACCGTACCTTCCTGACGCGGCTGACCAAGCAGACCCTGTGGCTCGATCGCGGTTCGATGCGTCGCGCCGAGATCGGCTTTGGCGGGTTCGATGCCTGGACCGAGCAGGTCTATGCCGACGAACAGCGCAATGCCGAGAAGCTCGACGCGCGACTGAAGCTGGAGGAACATTGGCTCCAACGCGGGGTGACCGGGCGGCGCAAGCGCAATCAGGGGCGGCTGACCAAGCTGTACGAAATGCGTGCCGAGCGCGCGGCGATGACCGGCCCCGCGGGCGCGGCGAACCTGACGACCGCTGCCGACAATTCCAAGACCAAGGTGGTGATCGACGCCAAGGGCGTGACAAAGGGCTATGGCGACCGCACGATCATCAACGACCTGACGCTGCGGATCACCCGCGGCGACCGGATCGGCATCGTCGGCAAGAACGGCGCGGGCAAATCGACGCTGCTCAAGCTGCTGACCGGCGAGATCGAACCCGATAGCGGGCACATCCGCCTCGCCAAGACGCTCGATCCGGTGATCATCGACCAGCAGCGCAGCAAGATGGAGCCCGAGAAGACGGTGCGCGAAGTCGTCGCCGATGGCGGCGAATGGATCGACGTCCTGGGGGTGCGCAAGCATATCCACGGCTATCTGAAGGAATTCCTGTTCGAACCGACGATGGTCGAGGCCAAGATCGGCACGCTGTCGGGCGGCGAACGGTCGCGATTGCTGCTGGCGCGCGAATTCGCGCGGCCATCGAATCTGATGGTGCTCGACGAGCCGACCAACGATCTCGACCTCGAAACGCTCGACCTGTTGCAGGAAGTGATCGCCGATTATGACGGCACCGTGCTGATCGTCAGCCATGACCGCGACTTTCTCGACCGCACCGTGACGATGACGATCGGGCTCGACGGATCGGGCACGGTCGACATGGTGGTGGGCGGCTATGCCGATTGGGAAGCCAAGCGGAAGGTGCGCCAGGTCGCTGCGAAGAAGGCGGGCAAGGCCAGCCCCGACGCGCCGAAGTCGAAGCCGGTGAAGCTCAGCTACAAGGACCAGCGCGACTTCGAATTGCTGCCCAAGCGGATCGAGGAGCTGGAGGCGACGATCGCGCGCGACGAGGAGCGGCTCGCCGATCCTGAGCTTTACGCGCGCGACCATGACGGCTTCGACCGGCTGATGGCGACGATCGCCCGCGCGCGCGAGGAAAAGGAAGCCGCCGAAGCACGCTGGCTGGCCCTGGCCGAGCAGGTGGAAGCGCTCGCGGCGGGGTGATAGGTTGCCGGCGCAAAGCAGGAGAGTCGGCATGGGCGAAGTGCGCAAGATCACGATCGAAATCGACGAGGACGAGGCGAGTGGCATTGATAGTGCCGTCGCCGCCGGCGATTATGTCGATGCCGAAGCCGCAGTGCGCGCAGCAGTCCGCTATTGGCAACATGCCCGCGATGCCGAGATCACGCGCCTTCGCGGATTGATCGCCGAAGGACTTGCAAGTGGCGATCCGCAGCCCGTCACCGACGAATGGTTCGAGGACATCATTCGCCGCGGGAAAGCTAGATTGGCGGCAGCGCGCGCCGATCTATAATGCGGGTCGATTATCTGCCCAGCGCCACCGGCGACCTTGACGCCGTTTTCTGGTATATCGCTCCTCACAATGAAGCAGCGGCCGAACGCTTGATCGGTCGGATCAAAGGCTCGATAAACAGGCTCGGAGATTATCCTAGGATCGGGTCCCCGCGTCCGGAACTGGGCAGGACGATCCGAACGCTTTCGGTATCCGATTATCTCGTGATTTACCGGGTCGAGCAGGTCGTAGAGATAATCCGGGTCATCCATGCGGCGCGCGACGTGCGATCGATTGACCTGACCTAGACCGCCCGCCCCTCGCGCCCGGCGACCTCGGTGACATATTGCCACGCCACCCGCCCCGACCGGCTGCCGCGCCGCGTCGCCCATTGCACCGCGTCGTGCGCGTCGAAGGGCAGGCCTTCGGCCTGGCAATAGCCCCGCACGATCGCGAGATAGCCCTCCTGGTCGAGCGCGTGGAAGCCCAGGCTCAGCCCGAAACGGTCGGCGAGCGCCAATTGGTCGTCGATCACGTCGCGCTGATTGATCGCGTCTTCCTGGTCGGCGAGGTTGCGCGGGATCAAATGGCGGCGGTTCGAGGTCACCACCAGCCGCGCATTGTCAGGCCGCGCCTCGGCCCCGCCCTCGAGCAAAGAGCGCAGCGACCGCGCATCGGCGGCGGTGTCGAAGCCCAGGTCATCGACGAAGATCACGAACGCGCGCGCGGTGCCGTCGATCGCCGCGAACAATGCGGGCAAGCTTCCGACCTCGCTCGCCCCGGCTTCGACGAGCGCCAGCGCGCCGCCTTCGGCCTGCACCGCGCCAACCACCGCCTTTACCAGCGCCGACTTGCCCATGCCGCGCGCGCCCCATAGCAACGCGTCCTGCGCCGCGTGGCCCGCGGCCAACCGGCGCAGATTGGCAAGCAACGTCGCCTTCTGCGCATCGATCCCCACCAGCCGGTCGATCGGCAGCGGCACGAACGACCGCGCGGCCGTCAGCGCACCACCGCGCCAGACATAGGCGGGGTGCGCAAGCGGATCGGCGGTGGCGGCGCGCGGCGGTGCCAGCCGGTCGAGTGCGTCGGCGATGCGCCTGAGCGTTTCGGCATTTCCCATGCCGGGTCGTTTCGGGGCAAGTCGCGAAACGGTCAAGCGATACGCCGGCTCACGACGCGCGCAGCTCGGCAATCGCCTGCGTCAGATGCGCGGCGATTCCGGGATGGCCGGGCGCGATCGCCGCTGCCTTGCGGAGCAACTGCACCGCCCCCTGGCGATCACCGCTGGCGCGCAACGCTTCGCCATAGGCATCGGCGACCATCGGGTTCTGTGGCTGCAACGCATAGGCGTCGCGCGCGAATTCGAGCGCCCGGTCTGTCTCGCCTATCGCGAGATGCGCCGTCGCCGACCCCAGCAGCACCGCCGCGTCGCGATTCCCTGCCACGGCTCGGATCGCCGCAAAGCTGTCGATCGCGCTGCCGGGTTCGCCACCCGCGAGCTGCCACGCCGCGCTGAGGCGCAGCGCCGCGAGGTTGCCCGGATGCTGCGACACGAACAGCGCGAGCGTGTTCGCCGCCTCGCCGCGCTGCCCGGCGGCGTCCTGCGCCTCGACCAGCCGGAGCATCGCGGGCTCGTCGAAGCGCAGCGAGGCGGCGCGGGCAAAGGCCTGCGCGGCAGGCGTCGGCTGGCGCGCCAGCATCGCTACGTCACCGATCGCGATATGCGCCGCGGGCAACCCCGGATAGCGCCCCGCCAGCGCTCGCGCCTCGGCAAGCGCCCCCTCCAGATCGCCGCTCCGCACCATCGCACGGACATAGGCGATCGTCGGTCCGGCCGCCCCCCGCGCCCGCCGAGCGCTCGCCAGCGCAGCGCTGAGATTGGTCCCGCCGACAAACGCCCCCGATCCGCCGCGCGCGGGCACCGCGGCGCGATCGAGCAGCCCGGCGGCGGGGTCGCGTTCGCCGATCCGCTCGAACGCGCGCGCGGCGGTGACCAGCGCATAGCTGTCGGCATCGCTGCGTTCGATGACCGGGCGCAGCGCGTCGATCGCGGCGCGCGAAGCGTCGGATCGCGCGAGCGCCGCCGCGAGCAGCCGGCGCGCGGTGAAATTACGTGGCTGGCGGTCGATCAAGCTGCGCAGCGTCGCGATCGCCTGTTCGAGGCGTCCGGCCTTGATGTCGACCACCCCCTTGAGCAGCAGCACCCCGGGCATCGATTCGCCCGCGCCGCCCAGCCGCTGGACGACCGATTCAGCGAGGGCGAAGCGCCCAGCGCGCGCCGCCAGCACCGCCTGCAGATACAGTGCCTGCGGATCCCCTGGGCGAACCGCTTCGGCGCGGCGTACTGTCGCGAGCATCTCGCGCGTGCGACCGATGTCGCCGAGCGTCGCGGCATAGGCGATCAACGCGCCGAAATGCCGCGGATCGCGGGCAGCCGCCTGCTCGAACCAGGGCAAGGCCGCGACCGGCCCGAACTGGCTGCGCACCATCTCGCCGCGCAGCCGCAGCGTATCGACCTGCCGCCGATCAGCAGCAATCGCGCGTTCGCTCGCGGCGATCGCCCCGCCTTCGTCACCGATATCCTGCCGGAACCGCGCAAGCGCCACCCACCCCGCCCAGTCGCCCGGCCGGGCAGCCGTCGCCGCATCGAGCAGCGCGCGTGCGCGATCGGTGTCGCCTTGGTCGGCGAGCGCCAGCGCACGAATGCGATCGGCATAGACGGCGTAGCGCGGATGGCTGCGTCCGACTTCGGCCAATGCCGCTTCGGCATCACCCTGGAGATAGCTCGCATGCGCACGCAATTGCGCGACGCGGCGCATGTCGAACCCTGCCTTCGCCGCGCGATCGAGCGCCGCCGCCGCACCGACTCCGTCGTCGAGCGCGAGCAGCGTCCGCGCCAGCACCGCGTGCGCCAGCCCGTGCGCCGGATCGGCAAGGACCGCTTCATGCGCCGCTGCGACCGCCGCGCTCGGGTTACCCGTCTGGAGCTCACCCAGCGCGCGCGCGATCGCCGCATCCGATCCCGCGCGATCGCTGCGCTCGGGCCACCGCGCGCGCGCAACGAAGATCGCGGCCAGCAGCGCGGCAACCACCAGCACCCCGATCGCCATCCGCCGTCGCAGCGTCCGGCGGGCGCTACGGCTGGAGGCCATAATTCTTCATAAGGTCGTATAGCGTCGGCCGGCTGATCCCTAGCAACCGCGCGGTGCCCGAGATGTTACCCTCGGCGCGCGCCAAGGCCTGCGCGATCGCGCCGCGATCGGCGGCCTCGCGCACCGCGCGCAGGTTGATCGGCAACGCGGCGTCGCGCTCGCCTAGGTCGAGGTCGGCGGCGGTCACCCGCGTGCCGTCGGCCATGATCACCGCGCGCTTCACCCGGTTCTCGAGCTCACGGACATTGCCCGGCCAGCCCCACCCCTCGATCGCGCTCACCGCATCGGGGGCGAAACCCTTGACCCCGCTCTTCATCGCCTCGGCATGGCGGCGCAGGAAATGCCGCGCCAGCAGGACCGCGTCGCCTGCACGCTCGGCGAGCGACGGAATGCGCACGACGATCTCGGCGAGCCGGTAATAAAGGTCCTCGCGGAACCGCCCCGCGGCGACCATGGCATCGATATCCTGGTGTGTCGCGCAGACGATCCGCGTGTCGACCGCGATCGGCTTGCGCCCGCCGACCCGCTCGACCACGCGCTCCTGCAGGAAGCGCAGCAGCTTCACCTGCAGCGGCAGCGGCACATCGCCGATCTCGTCGAGGAACAAGGTGCCCCCCGATGCCTGCTCGATCTTGCCCTCGGTGGTCTTGATCGCGCCGGTGAACGCGCCCTTTTCATGCCCGAACAGCTCGCTTTCGAGCAACGTCTCGGGGATCGCCGCGCAGTTGATCGCGACGAACGCGCCCTTTCGCCGCGGCGAGGCGTCGTGCAGCCCCCGCGCCAGCACCTCCTTGCCGGTGCCGCTCGCGCCGAGCAGCATCACCGAGACGTCGGCGGCGGCGACGCGCTCGATCGTCCGCGTGACCTTGAGCATCTCGGGCGCCGCGGTCACCAACCCGCCCAGCGCCGCGCCGCGATCGACGCGCGCCGCCAGCCGCCGGTTCTCGGCCTCGAGCGCGTGGACGTGAAACGCACGCACGACGATCAGCCCCAGCGCGTCGATGTCGATCGGCTTGGCGTAGAAATCATAGGCACCCTCGGCGATCGCCCGCAGCGCGCTTTCGTGCGCGCCATGGCCCGATGCGACGATCACCTTGAGGTCGGGTTTGAGCGCGAGCATCTCGGCGAGCGCGGCGAACCCCTCGCTGGTGCCGTCGGGATCGGGGGGCAGCCCCAGGTCGAGCGTGACGACCGCGGGCTCCTCGGCGCGCAGCAGCGTCATCGCCGAGGCGCGGTCGCCCGCGACCAACACCTCATAGCCTTCATAAGCCCAGCGCAGCTGGCGCTGGAGCCCGGTATCGTCCTCGACGATCAGCAATTTGCGCATCGGCTCGCTCACGCCGCGCGTTCCAGCGTGCCGGCGGTTGCGATCGGCAGCGTCAGGCGGAAGCAGCTCCCTTCGCCCTCGCGGCTGGTCACCTCGAGCGTGCCGCCCATCGCCACCGCGTGCTGGCGTGCCTCGAACGCGCCGATCCCGAAGCCGCTCGCCTTGGTCGACACGAACGGCTTGAACAGCCGGTCGCGCACGAATGCAGGCGACATGCCGCAACCGCGGTCGATCACCTCGATCACCACGCGATCGGGATGGTAGGAAATCGCGATTCCAACGGGCTCGCCCGGCGCGCTCGCCTCGACCGCGTTCTGGACCAGATGATGGAGCACTTGTTCGAGCCGGGTGGGGTCGGCGAGCGCAAGGACATCCGATGCGCCGGTCACCACCACCGGATGGACCAGCCTCCGCGCGCCCGCGATCGCCTGCGCCAACGCGAATACCGGCACCGGTCGCGGCGGATCGGCGCGCGGCGGTTGCGCCTGCGACAGCCGCGCGATCAGGTCGGTCATCCGAGTCGCCGATTCGTTGAGCGTCGCGACCATGTCGGCGCGGAACGCCGGATTGTCGGCATGCCGCTCGGCATTGCGCGCGACCAGGCTGAGCTGGCTGACGAGGTTCTTGATGTCGTGCAGGATGAAGGCGAATCGGCGGTTGAACTCCTCGAACCGCTCGGCCTCGGTCAGCCGCGCCTGTGCGCGCGCTTCGGCGAGGTAGCTCGCGACTTGGCGGCCGACGACCTTGAGCAGGTCGAAATCCTCCCAATCGAGCGCGCGATCGATCGGCGGGCGCGCGAGCACGATCACGCCAGCCAGCGTGGCGAGGTGCGGCAGCGGCACCACCACCCAGGCGTCGGGCAAGTCGATCAGCCATTGCGGCACCGCGTCGCTGTCCTCGGCGGGGCTGCGCCCGGCGCGCACCTCGTCGAGTTCGACGATCCGCCCGGTGGCTTCGAGATGGCGGACCAGTTCGGGTGCGGTGGCGGTGGCGGGCAGCGCGGCGACCTCCCAGTTCCACGCCGCCCCCATGCCGAGCCCGCCAGCGTCGGGAACGAGCAGCAATCCCGCGGGCGAATCGGTCAGATCGGCGATCGCCTTGACCATCCGCTCGTCGAGCGGCGCGATATCCTCGGGTTTGCCCAGCGTATCGGTGAAGCGCAGCCATTCGGCGCGATAGTCATAACGGTGACGGAACAGGTGCTTAGCGAGCTTCACGCGAGTCCAGGCGCGGAGCCATCCGGTCGACAGGACCGCCAGCGCCGCTGCGGTCGATCCGCAGACGAAGGCGGTCTGCCATAGCCGCGCATGCCCGCCGCCGATCATCTGAAGCCCGCCGGTCACGGCGGCGAGCAGCGCAAAATAGCCGAGGATCGCCAGCAGCGAGAGCGATTGCATCGCCGCCGCGCGCGACAATTGCACCGGACGCGCGCCGCCGCGCTGCAGCGCCACCGCGAGCACCGCGGCGAGCCCCACCAGCACGATGCCGCGCGCCGCCACCAGCTCGGGCGGCCAGTCCTGTGTCGCCCAGGCGAGTGTCAGCAGATTTACCTCGACCAGCCACATCGCCGCCGCCACCCGCGCCAGTGCCCGCGGCGCACCGCTGGCAAACGCGGCATATGCGTTGCGCGTCATCACCAGGGCGCCGATCGACCCCAGCAGCCGCAGGATATAGCCGGCTTCGAGCATCGCGGCGGTCGATACCGCGCCGCCGCCTTGGGCGGCCATCGCGGTCAACAATCCCCCGATCGCCAGCACCGCCGACACGGTGAGGTGAAACACCGCCGCCGCCGGCCCAGCTGCAGCGTGCCCGCGCCGGTACAGCCAGTGGACGACGACCAACCAGGCGAGGTTGCGAGCAATATTGATCAGCTGGGTAACCGCGGCGTCGCCGCCGATGCCGGCTACCGCCAACGCCCACAAGCCAGTCGCCGCAAAGGCAACCGCGAGCACGATGCGCCCCGACCCCGCCGGCTGCCGGGTGGTGGACAATGCGAGCGCTGCGAACGCCAGCGCCGCCAGCGCGTGGCTCCACAATACCAGGAAGGCGATCATCGCCGGGTCACCGCGCACCCTCGGGCCACAGCACCACGCGGATCGTCTGCAACAGGATCAGGATGTCGAGAAAGGGCGAATAGTTCTTGGCGTAGTATAGATCGTATTCGAGCTTCTGCCGCGAATCCTCGATCGAGGCACCATAGGGATAGTTGATCTGCGCCCAGCCGGTGATTCCGGGCTTCACCATGTGGCGCTCGGCATAATAAGGCAGCTGCTGTTCGAGATCGTCGACGAATTGCGGGCGCTCGGGGCGCGGGCCGACGAAGCTCATCTCGCCCTTGAGCACGCTCCAGCATTGCGGCAGCTCGTCGATCCGCGTCTTGCGGATGAATCGGCCGACCGCGGTGATCCGCGGATCGTCCTTCTCGGCCCATACCGCCTGCCCCGGCACCTCGGCATCGACTCGCATCGAGCGTAGCTTCACGATGTCGAAGCCCTGGCTGTACAGCCCGACGCGGCGCTGGCGATAGAAGGCCGGGCCCCTGCTGGTGAGCTTCACCACCAGCGCCATCAACAGGATCACCGGCAGCGTCAGCGCCAGCAGGATCAGGCTGGCGGTCAGGTCGAACAGCCGCTTGAACACGCTCGAAAACATCCGCCCCGACGAAAAGCCGTCGGAGAAGATCAGCCAGGACGGGTTGAGGCTGTCGAGATCGACCCGCCCGGTTTCGCGCTCGAGGAAGGTCGAGATTTCGTTCACATGCACACCGGTGGTCTTGATCCGCACCAGGTCCTTGAGCGGCAGCGCGTTGCGGCGCTCCTCGAGCGCCAGCACGACCTCATAGGCGTTGAGCAGCACGACATGATCGGCAAGGTTGAAGATCGCATCGCGCGCGATCGCCTCGGGGATCACCCGGTTGGCCTCGCTCATCGAGACATAGCCGACGACGACGAAGCCCGCACCGGGCGCGCGCGCCAGCGCCTTCAGCCGCGCCGCCCGCGGGCCCGCACCGAGCACCACTACACGGCGTTTGAATATTTGCCCGCCCAGCGTCTTGCCAATCAGCAGCCGCAGCACGAACAACAGCCCGATCGCCGCGATCATCGCGTAGAGGAGGTTCGAGCGCCAGAAGGTGAGCGCAGGCACCAGGAAGAACAGCACCGCCAGGAAGATCGTCCCCAGCGACACCGCGACGATCAGCCGTGCGGCGGCCACGCGCATCGATGTCAGCGCCTCGGGGCTGTACGCGCCGACCGCGATCATCGCGGTGCCAAGGCTCGCGGCGAAGCTCAGCAATTGCGGGATGCGGGTCGTGAACGCCTCGGGATCGAGCCCCAGTTCGCGCACGCGATACTGCCAGCCGAACTCGGCAGCGGCGATCAGACACAGGAAATCGAGCAGCGCCAGCAGCAGCACCGCGTTCGGCACATAATGCTTGAACAGGCGGATCATCGCGCTCGCTCCGCAGGCAGATATGTAAGGTTGGCCGACACATGTCGGAGATGCCAACAATTGACGAAGAAAAGCTGAACGCCGCGCGTTTGCTACCAACCTTGACCGCTTTCCCTGCGCCGTTGGTCCGCCTATAGCGGCGGCACCCTAAAGAAAGACTGCTGCATGACATCGTCGAACCCGATCATCCCCGTCATCCTTTCCGGCGGATCGGGCACGCGATTATGGCCGATGTCGCGGCCAGAAATGCCCAAGCAGCTGCTCGCGCTGACCGCCGACCAGACGATGCTCCAGCTGACCGCGCAGCGCGCGGGGATCGCCGAGCGCTTCGCGCCGCCGATCGTCGTCGCCAACGCCTATCATGCCGACCTGATCGACGCGCAGCTCGCCGCAGTCGATGCCGTCGCGGCGTCGCTGATCCTCGAGCCCGCGGGCCGCAACACCGCCCCCGCGATCGCGCTGGCGGCGATTGCCGCGGGCGGCGGTGCGCAGCCGCTGCTGGTGATGCCGTCGGACCATGTCATCGCCGACCTGCCCGCCTTCCACGCCGCGATCCACCGCGCGATCCCGATGGTTTCTGAAGGTTGGCTCGTGACTTTCGGGATCACCCCTGACGCGCCCGAGACGGGCTATGGCTATATCCAGGTCGGTGAGGCGATCGCTGCCGGGGTCCACCGCGTCGAACGCTTCGTCGAGAAGCCGCCGCGCGAGCAGGCCGAGGCGATGGTCGCCAGCGGCGACCATGCGTGGAACGGCGGCATCTTCCTGTTCCGCGCCGACATGTATCTGGCGGCGCTCGCGGCGCATGCCCCCGACATGCTCGCGGCAGCCGAGCAATCGATGGAAAAGGCGCGGCGCGAGGGGAACCGGATCTGGCCCGATGCCGAGGCCTTCGCCGCCTCGCCCTCCGATTCGATCGACTATGCGGTGATGGAAAAGGCCGATCGCGTCGCGGTGGTGCCGGTGGCGATGGGCTGGAGCGACGTCGGCAGCTGGGACGCGCTGCACGCGATCAGCGAGGGCGATGCTGGCGGCAACGTCTGCCGCGGCGACGTGGTGGCGATCGAGACCGCCAATTGCTTCGTCCGTGCCGACGGCAAGCGGGTCGCGCTGGTCGGCGTGTCGGACCTGATCGTGGTCGCGAGCGGCGACGACGTGCTGATCCTGCCGCGCGGGCGCAGCCAGGAGGTCAAGCGGCTGCTCGAAGCGATGAAGAAATAGGGCCATATTCCCCTCCCGCCTGCGGGAGGGGCTAGGGGAGGGCGTGTCCTAAGCCGCCACTGCCTTGGGGATCATAAACATCCCCTCCCCCGACCCCTCCCGCAAGCGGGAGGGGGGAAGAAGTCAGTCGCCGGCGCCGGGTTCGGCGGAGAAATGCTCTTCGAACTTGTTCGCGACGCCCTTGAACGCGTCAGCGTCGTCGGGGGTCTGGCCGGCGTTGCGCGTGACGTTGGGCCATTGCGCCGAGAAGGTGTTGTTGAGCTCGAGCCATTGTTCGAGCCCGCTCTCGGTGTCGGGCAGGATCGCCTCGGCTGGGCATTCGGGTTCGCAAACGCCGCAATCGATGCATTCGCTGGGGTTGATCACCAGCATATTCTCGCCCTCATAGAAGCAATCGACGGGGCAGACCTCGACGCAATCCATATACTTGCAGCGGATGCAGGCGTCGGTGACGACGTAGGTCATTGGCAGTGTTGCTCCAGAAGGCGGGTCGGGGATGCTGCTATGCCGCACCATGCTGAACGTCAACGCCCTTGGAGCTGGCAAGGTCCAGTGCGGTGTAATGCAAGGCGGCCTCGGCCGGCGGTCCGCGGCGTGCTGGCAGCGCTTCGATCCGGACCACCCGGACATTGCCGTGCAGCGGAAACGCCAGCACCGACCCGACCCGGACGCACGCCGAACTACGCTCGATCCGCCGGCCATCGAGCCGCAAGGTACCCGCCTCGGCGATTCGCTGCGCGATCGATCGCGACTTGGCAAAGCGCGCATACCACAGAAACAGGTCGAGCCGCATCTCGGCCCCCGCCGCCGCGCTAGCCCCCCTGCTAGCCCCCATGCTAGCCATTCCCGGCGACCAGCTCACGCAGCGCGGCAAAGGCATTGCCCGGGCTCGCCGCCACCGGCGAGGGGCGCGGGGTGCGGCTGCCGCGCCATTTCCAATGCGGCGGCCCTTCGGGCTGCGCCTCGCCGCGGAAGCCCAGCAACACCATCAGCTTGGCGAAGCTTTCGGGCGACAGCCCGATCGAGGTCGCGAGCGCCGGATCGGGGATAAACGGCGCCCGACCCGCGCGCGCGTCATGCGCAGCGCGCGCGATCCGTTCGACCAGATCGACTCGCACCGCCTGGCCACCGATCGGGCGGAAGCCGCTTTGCAGCGACGCATCGCCCGACGGCAGCACCGTCGCGCCGACCGGTACCGCGGCGCCGATCGCCTCGCCGCGCCGCGCCGCGAGCAGCGCCAGCCGCCAGCGCGCGGGCAGCGGCTTGAGCAAGCGCGGGTCGAACACATCGAGCGTGCCGATCACCAGCCCCGCCTTGCGCAGCCATTGCCGCGCCTGGCCGTCGAGCGCCGCCACCGCATCGACGATATCGGCGCGCGGCGCGATCCCCCCCGCCTCGCCCAGCGCGGTCGCGACCGCGCGCAGCGCCGCGGGGGCGGCGGGATCGCGGGTGATCTTGTCGAGCCACACCAGGGGCGGGACATGCCGGCGCAGTTGTTCGGCGACCCAGCGGTCGATCCGCGCCGCCACCGCATCGCGACTTGCGCGTTCGAGGCAGTCGAGCGTCCGATCGAGCCGCACCACCGGACGTGCGGTGGCAGCGCCACCCATGAGGCGCGCAACGACATGCCCGTCCCAGGTGATCGCTGGTTGCTCGCCCGCATCGCCCACCAGCGCCAGCGCGCGATCGTCGGCGGCTACCAGCGCGTCACCGCGCCGCTTCCATTCGCCCGCCAGCCTCTTCTCCGCCGCCGCCAGCAGCATGCGCTTATCACCCGCGCGCGCATCGGGGGCGACGGTGAAGCGAAACCCGTCGAGCCGCCCGAGCAATTGTTCGTCCACCAGCACTTCGCCCCCGCCGCCGATCGTTACCGGAAGCGCGCTGGCATCGGCGCCGATCTTGCGCAGCAGCACCGTCGTCCGCTTGTCGACGAAACGCTGCTGCAGGCTGGCGTGGAGCGCGTCGGACAGTCGCTCCTCGATCGCGCGGGTGCGCTCGGCCCAATGCGTCGGATCGAGCAGCCAGTCCTTGCGATGCGCGATATACGCCCAGCTGCGCGCGCCCGCGATCCGCCCCGCGAGCGTTTCGACATCGCCCTCGGTCCGGTCGAGCCGCGCAATCTCGTCGGCGAACCATTGGTGCGGCAAATGGCCATTACCCTCGGACAAATGCCCGAACACGCGGCCCACGAAGCGCGAATGCGGGTCGAGCCCCAGCTTGCGGAAATCGGGCAGGCCGCACGCCGCCCATAATCGCTGCACCATCGCCGGCGATCGCGTGCGCTGGCGTACCCAATCCTCGTCCGCCAGCCGCTTGAGCACCGCCAGGTCGATCGCCTGCGGCGCGGCGCGCAGCATCTCGTGCGCCGGGCGCATCTCGAGGCTGGCGATCAAGGCGTCGAGCGAGGAGAAATCGGGCTCGCCCTCGCGCCAATAGAGCTGGCGCAGCGGCGGCACCTGATGCTCCTCGATCGCCATCACTTCCTCGGGACCGAAGGCGCTCGGCCCTTCCTCGTGCAGCGCGCCGAAGGTGCCGTCGCGCTGGTGCCGCCCCGCGCGCCCCGCGATCTGCGCCATTTCGGCCACGGTCAGCCGGCGGGTGCGCCGCCCGTCGAACTTGTGGAGCGAGGCGAAGGCGACGTGCGCGACGTCCATGTTGAGCCCCATGCCGATCGCGTCGGTGGCGACCAGATAATCGACCTCGCCCGCCTGGAACATCGCCACCTGCGCGTTGCGCGTGCGGGGGGAGAGCGCGCCCATCACAACCGCGGTGCCGCCGCGCAGCCGCCGGATCGCCTCGGCCACCGCGTACACTTCCTCGACCGAGAAGGCGACGATTGCGCTGCGCTTGGGCAGCCGCGACAATTTGCGCGCACCGGCATAGCTGAGCGTCGAAAAGCGCGGACGGCTGATGATCTCGGCCTCGGGCACCAGCGCCTTGAGCATCGGCTTGAGCGAGGCCGACCCGAGGATCATCGTCTCCTCGCGCCCGCGCGCGCGCAGCAGACGGTCGGTAAAGACGTGGCCGCGCTCGGGATCGGCGCTCAACTGCGCTTCGTCGAGCGCGACGAAGGCGACGTCGCGATCGGTGGGCATCGATTCGGCGGTGCAGAGGAACCAGCGCGCCTTGGGCGGCAGGATCTTCTCCTCGCCGGTCAGCAACGCGACCTCGCTCGGCCCTTTCAGCGCGACGATTCGATCATAGACCTCGCGCGCCAGCAACCGGAGTGGAAACCCCATGATGCCGCTCGAATGCGCAACCATCCGCTCGACCGCGAGGTGGGTCTTGCCGGTGTTGGTCGGGCCAAGCACGGCGGTAACGGGACTACGCTCGAACTGACTCATCGCCCGAACAACATCGGGGGTGCGAAGGCCATGCGCAAGCGCACATTCGTGCGGGCTCCTTGGCTCTCGCCAATCCTCCCCCGCCAGGGGGAGGTGGCGGGCGCTCAGCGCCCGGCGGAGGGGGCGGAGGGGGGGGCCGTGGTGGGGAATACCGACGGGCATCGCTTTCCTCCCCCTCCGTCAGCCTTTGGCTGACACCTCCCCCCTGGCGGGGGAGGATGAGGCTGGAGCGGGTTTCGCCTCGGCCATGACCCAAGCGCACAGGGTGCCGCCACCCCAAATCCTCCCCAGCCAGGGGGAGGTGGCGGGCGCTCGCGCCCGGCGGAGGGGGCGGAGGGGGGAACCTTGGTGGGGAATACCGACGGGCATCGCTTTTCTCCCCCTCCGTCAGCCTTTGGCCGACACCTCCCCTTGGCGCGGGAGGATGACGCTGGCGGGAGGAGTATCCCCCATCCATCGCCCGTGCAAAACGCCTTGCCGCAGTTCGTTCGCCCCGCACGGCGGGTTAATTTGACTTTAAACCTCTTGTTCCACAGTCGCCTTCTCAGCGGCCGGAGCGGGGCGGTCGCATCTGTCTGGGGCGGCCATACTCTTGTTCTTGCGCAACGACCTTGGATTGACCGGCGGTGGCGGCGCCAGCGCGCTGGCATTCGGTCGCGCACCCGCCGCGCTCCCACGCGATCGGGCGACAGGCCTGCGCACGCGGCTCCTTGCACGGCTCGACGAAATCAACTTCGTTCCCGATCTGGGATCGCAGATCGGCTCGCGGCAATGGTTTCGCGGCGCGGCCACCTGCGCTGCGTTGTGCAGCTTCGCCATCCTGCTCTCGCCGGGGCTCGAACCGCGACTGGTCGCACAAATCCCCGACGGCATCACCACCACCGATCGCGACGAACTCGCCTCGCAGTCGATCGCGCCGCTCGCGTTCGGCGCCACCACCGGGCGCCGGATCGGCGCGACCAACGCCGTCACGGTGCTCGCCGACACCCCCGAGCGTCCGATCATCGAATTGAGCGCGACGCTTGGCACCGGCGACGCGCTTCGCCGCGCGCTGGCGCGGACCGGGGTCGGCGCCGCCGAGGCCGAGCATGCCGCCGATCTGATCGCCAGCAGCGTCGCGCTCGGCGCGATCCGCCCGGGCACGCGTCTCGACGTGACGCTCGGTCGTCGTTCGTCTAAGACGGTGCCGCGCCCGCTCGAAAAGCTGGCGTTCCGCGCGCGCTTCGATCTCGCGCTCGAACTGCTGCGCACTGGGGACGGTCTGGCGCTGCGGCGGATTCCGATCGCGATCGACAACACCCCGCTGCGGATTCGCGGGCGGGTCGGCGCGAGCCTCTATCGCTCGGCGCGCGCCGCGGGGGCGCCGGCGCGCGCGGTCGAGGCCTTCATCAAGTCGATCTCGGCCAAGCTGCCGATGACGCGGATCGCCGCCGACGACGAATTCGACCTGATCGTCGAGCGCGCAAGTGCCGCGACCGGCGAGGTGCAATTGGGCAACCTCGTCTATGCCGGGATCGACCAGGGCGCGCGCGACGTGCGGCTGGTGCGCTGGGAACAGGACGGCAAGACCGTGTGGTACGACCCGAGCGGCACCGGCGAGCGCAAGGGGACGATGCAGATGCCGGTTTCGGCGCGCATTTCATCGGGCTTCGGCTGGCGCCGCCACCCGGTGCTCGGCTTCCGCCGGCTGCACAAGGGCATGGACTTCGCCGCCCCTTATGGCAGCGCGATCCGCGCGGCGAGCGACGGCGTGGTCAGCTTCGCCGGGCGCAGCGGCGGCTATGGCAACTTCGTCAAGCTCAGCCACGCAGCGGGGCTGGCGACGGGCTATGGCCATATGAGCCGGATCGCGGTGCGTTCAGGGACCCGCGTCGCGCGCGGCGAGGTGATCGGCTATGTCGGATCGACGGGCTTGTCGACGGGGCCGCATCTCCATTACGAACTGTGGCGCAGCGGCACTCCGATCAATCCGCAGTCGGTATCCTTCTCGACCGTCCAGCGGCTGAGCGGCAGCGACCTGTCGGCGTTCCGGTCGAAGGTAACCCGGTTGATGGCGGTGCCCGTCGGCGCTGCCCGAAAGGCCAGTAGCCAGGAATTGCGGCCCGAGTAGCGTGTGGGCCTGGGCAGCGACGGGCGGCCTGTTGCCGCGCGCCGCCGCTGCCTGAAGTGGTGGGGAGAGAGGCGAACTGATTGCTGTCCGTAGGCCCCTCTCCCGCCCGCACCCAGAAAGGGGACGGGATTCGTGAAACTCTTTAGTGCCGTTGGCTGCGCCAGCGGCGGATGGTGCGATCGATCACACCCTCCTCGCCGCCGCTCTCGCGCCACAATAGGGCGAAAGAAGGGTCAGCCGAGGCCGGACGACGATTTTCGTCCAAATCGTCGAACAAAACGCGGATCGGGGTCGAAACGCCCTCGCCGCAGATGATGCTCTCGCGGTTGCGCAAGGCGGGGATCGCATCGAGGAACCCGCGCGCGCCCTCGGGCATCGCTGCCCGTACATACGCCTGGTCTCGATCATTGTTCAGCCGCATCGCTATGATGGTGCCGCATTGCGACAAGACGCCTTCGGCAAGGTCCGACGGCCGCTGTGTGATAAGCCCCAACGACACACCGTATTTACGCCCTTCCTTGGCGATCCGGCTAAGGATCCTGCCGACCGAAGACCCGTCGGCGTTACGCTCGTTGGGGACATAGCGGTGCGCTTCCTCGCACACCAGCAATATGGGACGAACCGTTTCGCCGCGCGACCATATGGCGAAATCGAACACCATCCGGCTCAATACCGACACCACGACCGAAGTGATTTCGGACGGCACGCCCGAGACATCGATGATCGAGATCGGCTTGCCTTGCGCGGGCAGGCGGAACATCCGCGCCAGGAAACTCGCCATCGTGTCGGCAACCAGCATGCCGGAGAACATGAACGAATAGCGCGGATCGGCCTTGATCTCGTCGATCTTGGTCTTGAGCCGCAGATAGGGCGCGCTGTCGCTCGCGCGATCCATCTTGCCCATTTCGAGCTGCACCAGATTGGTGAGGTCGCTCAGCAGATAGGGGATCGGCGAATCGACCGTCAGCTTGACGTCGGCGGCCAGCCGGTTCTTGCCGCGCGCCGCGAGCAGGCATTTGGCGAGGATGTCGGCATCGACCTGGCGGTCGTTGCCGTCGCTGGTCAGGAACACCTCGCAATGTTCCTCGAAGTTCATCAGCCAATAGGGCATCGCGAGGTTGCCGACGTCGAAGATCGCGCCGTTATGCTTGAACGCCGCGGCATATTCGCCGTGCGGATCGACCATCACGATATGCCCCTGCGGCGCGGCTTCGCAGATGCGGTGGAGGATCAGCGCGGCGGCGGTCGACTTGCCGGTGCCGGTCGACCCGAGCAACGCGAAATGCTTGCCGAGCATCGCATCGATATAGAGCGCGGCGCGGATGTCGCGCGAGGGGTATACGGTGCCGACCTCGACATTGGGGCGGTCGTCGGTCGAATAGATTTGCTTGAGGTCCGAGGTCGAAACCGGAAACACCTCGCAGCCCGGCGTCGGATAGCGGGTGACGCCGCGGCGGAATTTGTAGAGCTTGCCCGTCAGCCGCTCCTCGTCGCCCTCGCCCAAGAAATCGATCTGCGCGGCGATGTCGCCATGCCCGCCGCTCGCCAGCTTGAGCGAACGGATATTGGCGACCAGCCAGGTCATGCCGACGCGCATCTTCACCTGCGCCCCCACCTGCCCCGCGCCCGCGATCGCCGGATCGGCATCGCCGCGCAGCGCCTCGATCGTGCTCCGGTCCATCACGATCTGGCTGCCCGCGCCGCCGATGTCGGTGACCAGGCCGATCGGCGCCGCCAATACGCGCCCGGGCGGGACCGGGGCGGCATCGTCGCTCATCGCCCGCGCCAGATCGCGCCCTGCCGGCATATCCATCGAAACACTCGCCCAAACAACAACGAGCGAGGATCATAGGCGGGCGTTAGTAAAGATTGCGTTCGTACCTCGGGCAAAAGATCGGCGGCGAACGATCAGAATCGCCGCCACAACGCGCCCGCACCCCAGCCGAACAGCACCGACAGCGCGACCGCGATCAGGCCGTACAGCACCGACTGATTCTCGGCAGCGCGCGCGACGAATCGCTCGAACCCCGATTTGCGGATGTCGATCTCGCGCACCGCCGCGGCGAGCACGCGCCCGTCGCGGATCAGGAAGGTCTCGGCGGTGAAGCGCCCCACCGGCACCCGCGCCGGAATCGTAATTCGTGCGCGATAGAGCACGCCGTCGGTGATCTCGACCGATTCGGGGGCTTCGACGAACAGGCCGGTCCGGCGGCGCAGGTCGATCAGCCCCTGGACGAAGCGCGTCTGCAGATCGGCAGGGGCGCTGGTGATCGGCGACAATTGCAGGCTGTCGAGCCCTAGTTCGTAGATCGCGCGGGTACGCTCGTCGACGATCCGCTCGATCGGCTTCGACGAGGCGATCGCGTAGAAGGACGGCACCGATCGATAGCGCATCGATTCGGCGTTCACCCAGATTCCCGCGATCTTCTCCTTCTGGCGCATCATCACCGATTGCACCGGCCCGCGGACCACCACGACGATCTCGGCGGGGTCGGCATCGGGATCGGGCAGGCTGCGATCGGGATAGAGGATCGCGCCGAACAGCAGCAATTCGGCGCCGGTGAACGAATAGACGATCTCGATATCGCGCTGCGACACGTCGGGCACGAGTACCGGCTTGGCGCCGCCCAGCAGCAACGCCGCCAGCATCAGCCCCAATATCCGCGCGATCATGCCGCTTCGACCGAGTAGAGCTCGCCCGGACGCCAGGCGAGCCCCAGCCCCATCCGGATCGCGACGATCAGCACCAGCAGCGCGAGCGCCAGCCGCAGATATTCGGGGCGCATCTTCTGCGCCAGCCGCGACCCGATCTGCGCGCCTGCGACCGATCCCAGCAGCAGCAGCACCGCGAGCACGATATCGACCGCCTTGGTGGTGGTGGCGTGCACCATCGTCGCCGCGGCGGTGGTGAAGACGATCTGGAACAGCGAGGTGCCGACGACGACCTGGGTCGACATGCCGAGCAGATACAGCATCGCCGGAATGAGGATGAACCCGCCGCCGACGCCGAGCAGCATCGTCAGAATGCCGGTCAACACGCCCAGGATCAGCGGCGCGAGCGGCGAGATATACAGCCCCGATCGATAGAAGCGCCAGCGCATCGGCAGCGCGGCGATGAGCGGATGATGCCGCCGCCGCCGCGCGGGTGCCGGGCGATGCCCCTTGGTCACGCGGATGCTGTCGACCGATTCCTTGAGCATCAGCCCGCCGATCGATCCGAGCATCAACACGTACAGGATCGCGATCACGGTATCGATCAGTCCGGTCGCCCTCAGCACCTCGAACAGCCAGGCGCCGATCAACGACCCCAGCACCCCGCCCGCGACCATCACCCCGCCGATATGGTAATCGACCCCCTTGCGCCGGCTATGCGCAAGCATCCCCGACACGCTGGCGCCGGTAACCTGCGACGCCGCCGACGCCGCCGCGACGGTCGGCGGAATGCCGTAGAAGATGAGCAGCGGCGTGGTGAGAAACCCCCCGCCGACGCCGAACATCCCCGACAGCAGCCCGACCCCGAGCCCGAGCGCGATGATGACGAGCGCGTTGACCGACAGGTTGGCGATGGGAAGGTACAGATCCATGGCTGGCCAGAGCGTTACACGTGGAAGCCAAGAAGGCGAAGGGCGGATGGCGCAAAAACTCCCCTCCCTGAAAGGGAGGGGCTGGGGGTGGGTCGATTGCTCGCGATACGGTAGCCCCGGCCGCGCGAGTAGCCGTATCTCCAGGCCTCCACCCACCCCCGACCCCTCCCTTTCAGGGAGGGGGGAAGAAGAAGGCCCTCACCCTATCGGCGCATGCGCGCCTCTTCCCTCTCCCGCCTGCGGGAGAGGGAAGGAGCGGCGTAGCCGCGGAAGGGTGAGGGACTGTCCGGGGTATGAAGAACTACCCTTCGAGCGCCTTCGCCCGCCGCCTCTGCACCGAACTCCCGATCCCCAGCGCCTCGCGATATTTGGCCACCGTCCGCCGCGCGATGTCGAAGCCGCGCGCGTTGAGCAGCTCGACCAGCGTGTCGTCGGACAGAATCTTCGCCCCCTCGCCCGCGATCAGCGCGCGGATCGCCGCCTTGACCGCCTGCGCCGAAACCGCCTCACCGCCATCGGCCGACTGGATCGCCGAGGTGAAGAAGAATTTGAGCTCGAACAGCCCGCGCGCGCAGCTGAGATATTTGTTGCTCGTCACCCGGCTGACCGTCGATTCGTGCATCTCGATCGCCTCGGCGACGCGCGCCAGCGTCAGCGGGCGCAGATGCGCGACGCCGTGGAGGAAGAACGCCTCCTGCTGCTTCACGATCTCGCTCGCCACCTTGATGATCGTGCGCTGCCGCTGGTCGAGCGCCTTGACCAGCCAGTTGGCGCTGGTGAGGCAATCGGCGAGCCAGGTCTTCGATGCCTTGTCGTGGCTGCCCCCCGACAGCTCGACATAATAAGCGCGGTTGACCAGCACGCGCGGCAGCGTCGCGGCGTTGATCTCGACCGCCCAGCCGGCGCCGCGCCGCGCGACGAACAGGTCGGGCACCACCGCCTGCGACGGTTCGCCGCCATAGCGACAGCCGGGCTTGGGATCGTAGCTGCGCAATTCGCGGATCATGTCGGCCATGTCCTCGTCGTCGACGCCGCACATCCGCTTGAGCTGCGCCAACTGCCCGCGCGCGACCAGGTCGAGATTGTCGATCAGCCGCGCCATGCACGGATCGTAGCGATCGGCCTCCTTGGCCTGCAGCGCGAGGCATTCGGACAGGTTGCGCGCGCCGACGCCGGTGGGATCGAAGGTCTGGATGACCCCCAGCACCGCCTCGACCCGTGCCAGCGCGACGCCCAGCCGGTTGGCGACGTCGAGCAGCGACGCGGTGAGATAGCCGCACTCGTCGATCTGATCGATCAGATGCGCGGCGATGAACAGGTCGGCGCCCGCCACCGCGGTGCCCGCCTGCGCCATCAGATGATCGGCAAGGCTCAGCTCGCCGCCCGCGAAACTGTCGAAGTCGAGCCCGTCCTCACCCACCCCGCCGCCGCCGCTCACGCCGTTGAGCCCGAGCCCACCGTCGAGGCTGCCGATCGAATCGGCGGCGCTGTCGTCGGTGACGTTGGCAAGCGCGAGTTCGCCGTCGAAGACCGGGTCTGCGTCGCTGCCGCCGGCGGGCAGCTCGTCGGCCGGCACCGGATCGCCGCCGACGGGCACCGCGACGATCGGCTCGCCGCCGTCGCCGTCCTCACCGCCCGCGCTTTCGAGCAGCGGATTTCGCTCGAGCTCCTCGGCGATGAAGCCCTCGACCTCGAGGTTCGACAGCGCCAGCAGCTTGATCGCCTGCTGGAGCTGCGGCGTCATTACCAGCGATTGCGACTGGCGGATGTCGAGGCGCGGGGCGAGGTTCATGCGCCTTTACCCCCGCCCCGCTCGCCGTCACCCCAGCAAAAGCTGGGGTCACCCCGAAGCGAAGCCCCCGCGCGCGGCACGAGACCCCAGCCTTCGCTGGGGTGACGCAGGGTCGGGGCGAACCGCGCGGCCATGGCTAGAGCGAGAAACCCTCGCCCAGATACAGCCGCCGCACATTCGCGTCGGCCACCAATTCCTCGGGCGACCCGGCGAACAGCACCCGCCCGTCGTAGATGATATACGCGCGATCGACGATCTCGAGCGTCTCGCGGACATTATGGTCGGTGATCAGCACGCCGATGTCGCGCTGCTTCAGGTCGCGCACCAGGTCGCGGATATCGGCGATCGAGATCGGATCGATCCCGGCAAAGGGCTCGTCGAGCAGCATGATCGACGGGTTCGCCGCCAGCGCGCGCGCGATCTCGGCGCGGCGCCGCTCGCCGCCCGACAGCGCCATCGCCGGCGAATCGCGTAGCCGGGTGAGCCCGAATTCGTCGAGCAGCGTATCGAGCCGCGCCATCCGCTCGGCCTTGTCCGGCACCGCGAGCTCGAGCACGGCCAGGATGTTCTTCTCGACGGTCAGCCCGCGAAAGATCGAGGTTTCCTGCGGCAGATAGCCTAGCCCCAGGATCGCGCGGCGATACATCGGCAGCGCGGTGATGTCCTCGCCATCGAGCATGATCCGCCCGGCATCGGGCTTCACCAGCCCCATCACCGAATAGAAGCTCGTGGTCTTGCCCGCGCCGTTGGGGCCGAGCAACCCGACGACCTCGCCGCGCCCGACGCTCAACGACACGTCGGAGAGCACGACCTTCTTGTCATAGGCCTTGGCGATCGAGACGACCGACAGCCCCGCATCGACCGGGGTTTCGACCACCGGCTCGATCGTTTCCAAGGTGGTCAAATCGTCCATCGATATCCCCTGCGCGCTCGGTGCGGCGAGCCTTTCTCGCGCATCGGCATGGCGGTTGGCAAGCTTCGTGCATGGTTTGATGCAGCACGATCAGCGAATCGCAAAGATCGCAAGCGGCAAGGCGGGCATCCTTCACGTCCTCCCGCGACTTCCCGATCCAGATATTCCTCCCCCGCCAGGGGGAGGTGGCGCGCAGCGCCGGAGGGGGAAGATGCCGCCGCGCTCACTGCTTCCTCCCCCTCCGTCAGCCTGCGGCTGCCACCTCCCCCTGGCGGGGGAGGATGTTCGACACGCCGTTTACCGCTGCGGCACCGTGAAGCGCCCGGTCACCCTGCCCTGCCGCCGTTCGATGCCGTTCTCGGCCGGCGCCGCGGCGCCGCCCGCACCTGCCGTCGACCCGTCGAGCGTCGCGCGTCCGGTGTCGAGGTTGATCGACAGCCGCCCACCGCGCAGCGTGTTGTTGCCTTGGATCAGCGATACGTCGCCCAGCATCGTGATGACGCGCTTGTTGAGGTCGTACACGCCATATTGCGCGCGCGCGCGCTGGTTGGGGCGCACCACGGTGACCCCGCCCGAGGCGTCGAGCCGCGAAACCTGCGGCGTTCCGCCGATCACCTGTCCCGTGTACGCGACGGTCACCCTTGCCGCGGTCAGCGTCAGGTCGGCCTGGCGGATGGACACCCCGCCCGACAGCACCGCGCGGTTGGCGCGATCCTGCAGCTCGAGATTCTCGGCGGCGAAATCGATCGGCGCGTTGGTGTTGTGGCGCTGCGCGGCGGCGGGGGCTGCCCACAGGCTAGCGGCCACGATCAGGGCGGGCAGTGCGGGCGCGCGTTTCATCATCGCCTATTTGCGCGCTCGGGGACGATCCGCAAGCGGGCATTGCCACTCATCTTCACCGTCCGCGCTTCGAGATCGGCTTCGAGCCGGTCGCCGCTGAAGCTGCCCTGCGGCGTCGTACCGCTGACCGGCCCGGCCGATCGCAACTGCCGCGTGTTCAGATCGATCGTCGCGTCGCGGGTGTCGAGCGCATAGCCATCGGCAGCGCGAAACTCGATCGGGCCTGCCATCGACACCTGCTCCTGCTCCATGTCGTAGCGGCCGCGATCGGCGGTGAGCGTCGCGGGCCCGTCCCTCATGCCGAGCGCCGCCGACAGCGTATTCAATTCGACCACGCGCTCGGCCGAGCTTTTCTGCACCGCCGAGCCGGCATCGAGCACGAACGGCTTGCCCTCGCTGTCGGAGCCCTGATAGCGCGCTGCCTGGATCCGCATCCGCTCCTCGGCGACTTCGACCTTGTTCTTGTCGAGCACGAACGACACGTCGCCGCCCATGAACAAAGGCGCCATCACGAGGAACGCCGCGAGGATGCCGATCCCCATCGGCAGCCCGACCTGTGCGACCTTTACCAACGAATCATGGCTGCTGCCGGGTGCCGCCCAGCGCTGCCGCTGCGTTCGGCCGCGGCGGGCAACGTCAGACATGCGCGAAAATGTCGGTTTCGGGCCAGCCGGCCAGGTCGAGGTCGGCGCGATGCGGCAGGAAATCGAAGCACGCCTGCGCCAGCTGGGTCCGCCCCTCGCGCGCCAGCCGGCGATCGAGCTCGGCCTTCATCGCGTGGAGATAGCGGACGTCGGAGGCGGCATATTCCTTCTGCGCGTCGGTCAGCACCGGATTGCCCCAGTCCGACGACTGCTGCGCCTTCGACAGTTCCTGCCCGAGCAATTCGCGCACCAGCTCCTTCAGCCCGTGGCGATCGGTATAGGTGCGCACCAGCCGCGAGGCGATCTTGGTGCAATAGACGGGTGCCGCGACGGTATCGAGATAATGGCGGATCGCCGCCAGATCGAAGCGCGCGAAATGATACAGCTTCAGCCGGTCGGGATCGCCCAGCACCGCGCGCAGATTGGGCGCGGCATAGTCGCTGTCGGGGCCGAAGCGCACCAGATGCTCGGTGCCCGAGCCATCCGAGAGCTGGACGACGCACAACCGATCGCGCGGGGTGATGAGCCCCATCGTCTCGGTATCGACGGCGATCGCGGCGCCGGGGGCGAAAATGCCCGCGGGCAAGTCTTCTTCGTGGAGATGAACGGTCATCGCGCTCGCATAGGCGGGCGCGAATGAACGCTCAATGGCCGATGCGCTTTATTCGGCGCTGCCGCCCCGCGTCGCATGCACTTGCGCGTCCTTGCGCAGCTTGGCCCGGCGGTTGAAGATGTTGAGCATCTCGACCAGCGCCGAGAACGCCATCGCGGCATAGATATAGCCCTTGGGCACATGCACCCCGAAGCCCTCGGCGATCAGCACCATGCCGATCATGAGCAGGAAGCCCAGCGCGAGCATCACGACCGTGGGGTTCTTGTTGATGAAATTGCCCAGCGGATCGGCGGCGAGCAGCATCACCGCGACCGCGACCACCACCGCGACATACATGATCTCGACATGGTCGGTCATGCCCACCGCGGTCAGGATCGAATCGATCGAGAACACGATGTCGAGCAGCACGATCTGGACGATCGCCGCGCCGAATGCGGTTTCGGCGACCCGCTTCTTGTCGAGCAGGTCGTCGGACACGCCGGTATCGACCGAGTGGTGGATTTCCTTGGTCGCCTTCCACACCAGGAACAGCCCGCCGATCATCAAGATCAGGTCGCGCCACGAGAACGAGGTCTCGAACGCCGGCCGGCCATATTCGTCGATCGGCCCGGTGATCCCCAGGTCGAACACCGGCGTGGTCAGCCCGACGATCCACGCGATCATCGTCAGCAGGATCAGCCGCATCACCAGCGCGAGCCCGATGCCGATTCGCCGCGCCTTTTGGCGATAGGCTTCGGGCAGCTTGTTCGAAATGATCGAGATGAAGATCAGATTGTCGAGCCCGAGCACCACCTCCATCACGATCAGCGTGACCAGGGCCGCCCAAGCGGCGGGATCGGCAAGCAGCACAGCGACGTTTTCCATAAGTGTCGCTCCTACCCGCGCATTTCGTCGCCGGGCAAGCATCGTTCGCCGCAAGCGCCATAATTGAGACGATTTTGTTCGCCCACCTGGTATTTTTGGGATATATATGGCGCGTGGCGTGAGGTTAGACGCGCCCGAACACTTGCGTTTTTCGTCCGGCGCCAGGGTTTCAGGATATGAATCGGGCGATCGGGAAGACGAACAGGGCAATGAGTTTCGATCGAGGGCGCGGCAACGGGCGCGGTGGGCGCGGCAAAGACAAGCGCGAATTTTTCGGCGATGAAGGCGGCGGCGGTGGCGGCGGCTTTCCTAGCTATGGCGGCGGCGGCGGCGGTGATCGCTTCGGCGGTGGTGGCGGCGGCTTCGGCGGCGGCGGCGATCGCTTCGGTGGCGGCGGCGGCGGTGGTTTCGGCGGCGGTGGCGGCGGCGGCTTTCGTGGCGGCGGCGCTGGTGCTGGCGGCGGCGGCGGTGGTCGCGGCATGCCCCCCCAGGTGGTCGGCGAGGCGACCGGCGTGGTCAAGTTCTTCAACGCGCAAAAGGGCTTTGGCTTCGTCGTGCGCGATGACGGCGGCGAAGACGTGTTCGTCCACATCTCGGCAGTCGAGCAGGCCGGGCTTGCCAGCCTAGCCGAAGGTCAGCCGATGGGCTTCACGCTCGTCGATCGTGGCGGCCGCATCTCGGCGACCGACCTCAAGATCGACGGCGAGCCAATGGCGGTGTCGGATCGCGGCCCGCCGCGTGACGCAGCCCCCGGCGGTGCCCGTGGTCCGGCAGGCGCCGGCGCAGGTGCAGCGGGTGGCCCGCAGCGCCAGCTCACCGGCGAGCGTTCGAGCGGTACGGTCAAGTTTTTCAACGCGATGAAGGGCTTCGGCTTCATTCAGCGCGACGACGGCCAGCCCGATGCGTTCGTGCACATCTCGGCAGTCGAGCGTGCAGGCATGATTTCGCTCAACGAAGGCGACCGGCTCGAGTTCGAACTCGAAGTCGATCGTCGCGGTAAGTACGCCGCGGTCAACCTGAACCCGCAGCAGTAACCGGCGCGCAAGCGCTGGCGCCTTCATGGTGCTGAACCGACTATCTCATACCGCCGCGTCGATTCTCATCGGCGCGGCGTTATGCTGTCCGGCGCCTGCGCACGCGCAGGAGGCCGTGCCTGCCGCCGCTGCCTGCTCCGTGCCGGCGGTCGAAGCGGCCAGCGTCGTGGCGCGCTTTCCCCACGATCCGCGCGCCTTCACCCAAGGGTTGCTTTGGCATGACGGCGCGCTGTTCGAGAGTGTGGGCCAGACCGGCCGCTCCGAGGTCCGCCGAGTCGATCCCGACACCGGCCGCGTCCTGGCACGCCGGGCGATCCCCGCGCGTCAGTTCGGCGAGGGGCTGGCACTTATCGGCGACGAGCTGGTGCAGCTCACCTGGACCAGCGGTATCGCGCATCGCTACGCCGCTCGCGATCTCCAACCGCGCGGCAGCTTTCGCTACGGTGGCGAAGGCTGGGGCCTGACGACGCTCGGCGATCGGCTGGTGCGCTCCGACGGCAGCGACATCCTCACCTTCCACGCCCGCGCCGACTTCGCCGAGACGGGACGGATCGCGGTGCGCCTCGGCGAGCGCCGCCTCAAGAACCTCAACGAGCTCGAGGCGATCGATGGCGCGATCTACGCCAATGTGTGGATGCAGCCCGCGATCGTCTCGATCGATCCCGCTACCGGCTGTGTCACCCGCCGGATCGACCTTGCGCCGCTGGTCGCCGAAGTCGGGCTTAGCGACAGCGACTCGGTGCTCAACGGCATCGCCTGGGACCCGGAGCGCCGGCGGCTGTTCGTCACCGGCAAATATTGGCCGACGCTGTTCGAGATTGCGCTACCCTGACGCGAAACCCTGCGTTTCCGTCGCCTGCGCGGATCGCTCGCCTTCCTCGCCGGTTCGTTCTTCATAGCGATAGGAGAATGACGATGGGTCAGTTGACCGACGGACGCTGGAGCAACGAACAACCGGTCGCGCCGACCGACGAGAAGGGCGATTTCCAGCGCGCCGATTCGACCTTCCGCGACTGGCTCACCGCCGACGGATCGCCCGGCCCCGACGGCCAGCGCGGCGTCCGCGCCGAAGCCGATCGCTTCCACCTCTATGTCAGCCTCGCCTGCCCCTGGGCGCACCGCACCCTGATCGTCCGCGCGCTCAAGGGGCTCGAGGATCTGCTGCCGGTCACCGTCGTCGGCCCGATCATGGGCAAGCACGGCTGGAGCTTCCAGGAAGAGTTCGGCGGCACCGGCGACCCGCTCTACGGTTTCGATCACCTGCACCAGATATACACCCGCAGCGATCCGACGATGTCGGGCAAGGTTACCGTGCCGGTGCTCTGGGACCGCAAGGAAGCGCGGGTCGTGAACAACGAATCGTCCGAAATTATCCGGATGTTCAACACCGCGTTCGACGATCTGGGCGCCAAGCCCGGCGACTTCTACCCCGCCGAACTCCGCGGCGAGATCGATGCGCTGAACGACCGGGTGTATCAAACGGTGAACAACGGCGTCTATCGCGCAGGCTTCGCCAAACAGCAGGCGGCGTATGAGAAGGCCGCCCGCGCGCTGTTCGAATCGCTCGATTGGCTCGAGCACCACCTCGACGGTCGCGAATGGCTGGTGGGTGACCGGATGACAGAGGCCGATATCCGGCTGGTCACCACGCTGATGCGCTTCGATCCGGTCTATCACGGCCATTTCAAGTGCAATTGGCGGCGGATCGTCGACTATCCGCGCCTGCATCGCCTGATGGAGCGGATGATGGCGGTGCCCGGCATCGCCGAAACCGTCGACCTCAACCACATCAAGACGCATTATTATCGCAGCCATCCCGACGTGAACCCCACCGGCATCGTCCCGATCGGCCCCGCGTCGATTTGAGGCCAATTTAGGTCGCGAGGCGCAGTAAAGTTTCGATGTGATCGGCTTCCCCCGCAGGCTTGTCCTTGCGGATTCGCGCGATGCGGGGGAAGCGCATCGCGACCCCCGATTTATGCCGCTTCGAAGCGTGGATTGAATCGAACGCGACTTCGAGCACCAGGGTCTTCTCGACCTCGCGCACCGGGCCGAAGCGCGCGACGGTGTTGTTGCGGACAAAACGATCGAGCCATTTCAGCTCCTCGTCGGTGAAGCCCGAATAGGCCTTGCCCACCGGCAGCAGCTGGCCGTCGGGCGTCCAGCATCCAAAGGTATAATCGCTGTAGAAGCTCGACCGTTTGCCGCTGCCGCGCTGCGCGTACATCATCACGCAATCGGCGACGAGCGGATCGCGCTTCCATTTGTACCACAGCCCCACGCGCCGCCCGGTGACATAGGGCGAATCGCGCCGCTTGAGCATTACCCCCTCGATCGCCGAATCGCGCGCGCCGTCGCGGATCGTGGTGAGCGCGGCGAAATCGGCGGCGTCGATCACTCGGCTTAGGTCGAAGCGATCGGGGTCGAGCGCGGCGACGAACGGCTCGAGCCGCGCGCGGCGCGCGTGCCATGGCAGCTCGCGCAGGTCCTCAGGCCCATCGAACAAGATGTCGTACAGCCGGACGAAGGCGGGGTACTCGGCCTGCATCTTTGCCGAAACCACCTTGCGCCCCAGCCGCTGCTGCAGCGCGTTGAAGCTCGCCGCGCCGCCGCCCTCATCGAGCGCAGCGCCCTGCGCCTCGCCCTTCACCAGCAATTCGCCGTCGAGTACGCCGGGGGTGCGATAGGCGGCCGCGACCTCGGGAAAACTGTCAGTGATGTCGTCGCCGGCGCGACTATAGAGTCGCGTCTCGCCCGCGACATGGACGATCTGAACGCGGATGCCGTCCCATTTCCATTCGGCCGCATAGTCGGCCAGATCGACCTGCGTGTCGTCGAGCGGATGCGCGAGCATGAAGGGGCGGAACACCGGGATGTCGGTCGTGCTCGGCTGGGTTCCCCGCCCCTCCGCCCAGGCGAACAGCGTGTCATAGGGCGCGTCGAGCCCGTGCCAGACTTCCTCGACCGCCTCGACATCGATTCCGAACGCCTGCGCCAGCGCGGTCTTGGCGAGCCGCGCCGATACCCCGACGCGCAAGCCGCCGGTGGCGAGTTTGAGCAGCGCATAGCGTTCGTCCGAGTCGAGTTGGTCGAGCATGTCGGCGAGCACCGCCGGCGCATCGGCGCGGCTCAGGCTCGCCAGCCGCTCGATCACCCGCGCGACGGTCAGCGGCTCGGCGTTGACCGCGCGCGCGGGATTTTCGGGCCATAGCAGCGCAACGGTCTCGGCGGTGTCGCCGACGAAATCGCGGCTCATCGCGAACAGCACCGGATCGGCGCGCTCGACGATCAGCCCGCGGACGGTGCCAGATTTGACCGCGGGCAGATCGAGATCACCCGTCAACGCAGCGAGCGCCCAACCCCGGTCAGGATCAGGCGTCTCGCGTAGATAGTGGCCGATCAACGCCAGCTTGGCGTTGCGCGAGCGAGTATAGATCAGCCGATCGAGCAGATCGGCAAAGGCGCGCATCGCGGTCTAGATCAGGACAAGGTGTCCTTGACCTTCTTGCCCGCCACCAGCCCAAGCACCAACAACACGACGAAGATCGCGACCGCGATGAAGAATAGGATCTTGGCGATCTCGATGAAGGTACCGCCGATGCCGCCGAAGCCGAGCACCGCCATTACGAGGCCGATCACCAGAAATATCACTGCCCACCGAATCATCTGTATTCTCCCTGTTATGTACCAAACCAACCGAGCCAACGCCGCGAAAGTTCCGCCCGTCGCGCGATCGGCTTGGAGGACAGCCCACGCACTTACCCCCGGCCGCGGGGGCAACCGGGGGGCCTGTCATCACCGCACGCTTCGATCAGCCCTTGCGGCTGGCCTCGAACAGGAACCACGCGCGCTCTTCTGCCTGGTCGGTCCAGTCGTCGAGGATGCCGCTGGTAGCATTGTCCTTGGCTTCGTCGACAATGTCCTTGGCTTCGCGCAGCAGCTCGACCAGCGCTAGATTGTCCTCGCGCAGTTCGGCGAGCATCTCGGTCGCCGACACGAAGTCCTTGTCGTTGTCCTTGATCGTCTGGTGGCGCGCGATGTCGCCGATCGAGCGCAGCGTCGTGTTGCCCGTCTTGCGCACGCGCTCGGCGATGTCGTCGGTGGTGGCGAGGATCTGCGCCGCCTGATCGTCGAGCATCAGATGATAGTCGCGGAAATGCGGGCCCGAGACGTGCCAGTGGAAATTCTTGGTCTTGAGATACAGCGCGAAGCTGTCGGCGAGGATGCCGTTGAGCGCCTGCGCCACGGTCTTGGCGTCGTTGGGCTTGAGGTCGGTCGGGGTCTTGAGCGCAGGGTTGGGCGTGTCGGCCATGGGATGCTCCATCTAGTGCGAAAAAATCGGTTCGGATCGACAACGACCGGACCGGCAATTTGCTCCATAGGGTGCAGCGGATAAGTCGTGCCGGCGGTCGGGCGACGGCGATTGACTGTTCGCCCCGATCGCTCGACGATATGCGGCCTTGCCCGCTTCAGGAACCCCCGCGCGATGACCGCGATATCGTCGCCCCCGGCGGCAGTCCCCCACCCCGCGACCATACCGCCGATCGCGCCGGGCAAGGCCCGAATGGCGTTGTTCGGCCTGCTCGGCTTCTCCGCCGGGCTCCCCTTCTACATGTTCTCGACCGTCCTCACGCTTCGGCTCCAGGCGCATGGCGTGGCATTGGTGGTGATCGGCTTCTTTGCCTGGGTGCAGCTGCTGCCAACCTTCAAATTCCTGTGGGCACCGTTGCTCGATCGCTACGACGTTCCCGGCTTCGCGCGTTTCTGGGGGAAAAGGCGGGGGTGGGTCCTGCTGTCGCAGCTCGGCATCTTCAGCGCGATGGTCGGCATGGCGCTCACCGCCGGCGACCAAAGTCTGGGGGTCACCGCCTTATTCGCGGTGCTGCTCGCCTTCTGGACCACCACGCTCGAAGTCGCCGCCGACGCCTGGCGGATCGAGCTTGCGCCGACGCAGGACGAACAAGGCCCGATCGTCGCGGCGAACCTGTGGGGCTATCGCTCGGCGATGGTCGCGGCGGGCAGCGGCGCGCTGCTGATCGCCGATGCCAGCGGCTGGTCGGCCGCCTATCTCGGCATCGCCGCCGCCGCGATCGCGCCCTTCCCGCTGCTGCTGGCGACCGCACCCGATCGCCCCGGCACGCACGGGCGCTGGACCGCCCTTGCCCACGGGCTGGCCGCGAGCGCCGCGATCCTCGCCCTGGTGCTGGTCGTCACCGCCGCGCTCGGCTGGGTCGTGCTCGAATCCGCGTCCGCCGCAGGGATCGGCAGCCAGAGTAACGTCACCCCCTATGTGCTGGGCATCTGCATGCTGCCCTTCATCGCGATGGCGATCGCGCTGCCAAAAATCCGCCGCGCCGCGCCCACCTCGCGCCTCCGCCGATCGGCGGCGATCGGCCCCTATGTCGATTTCTTCTGGCGCTATGGCTTCGGCGCGATCGTGCTGCTGGGCTTCGTGTCGATCTACCGGATGGGCGACGTCCTGGCGCTCAACTTGTCGAAGCCGATGATCCGCGACCTCGGCTACACGCTCGCGCAGATCGGCCGCGCCGACAGCGTCATCGCGCTCGCGGCCAGCATGGTCGGTGTCGGCGTCGGCGGCTTCCTGGTCACCCGCTGGCCGATGGCATGGACGCTGGCACTGGGCGCGGTGTTCGCCGCGATCGGCAATTTCGGCTTCGTCTGGCTGGCGTGGCAACCGCCGAGCGAGGCGTTGCTCTACATCGCCACCGGCGCCGACCAGTTCGGCAACGGCATGGCGGGCGCGATCTTCGTCGTCTATCTATCGCTGTTGGTGAACCCGCGCTTCCCCGGCGCGCAATATGCGTTCCTGTCGGGCTTCGCCTTCCTGCTCCCCCGGCTGCTGTCGGGCGCGGGCGGCGCGATGGTCGGCACGATCGGCTATAACGGCTTTTTCGCGCTGTCGGGCATCGTCAGCCTGGCGGCGATCCCCTTCCTCCCCGCGCTGTCGGGCATCCGCCCGCGCGCTTCGGATTTGCCCGCATGATCGAAGCCATCGCCGACCAAGCCTTCGCCGCCGCCGCGCAAGTCGTCGCCTCTGGCCGCATCCCCGGCGCGACACTCGGCATCGTCACCGCCGATGGCCGCCGTGCGACTCGCCTCGCCGGCCTCGCCAGCCGCGAACCGAGCGAAACCGCGCTCACCCCCGATCACTGGTTCGACCTCGCCTCGCTGACCAAAGTGATCGCCACCACCACGATGATCCTGCGGCTGGCCGACCAGGGCGCGCTCGATCTCGACGCCCCGCTCACTACCGCCATCCCCGACCTTCGCCAGTACGACGTCGCCGGTGCCGCAGAACGCCGCCTCACCTTCCGCGACTGTCTCGCGCACAATACCCACCTGCCAGCGGTCGAACCGATCTACACCTATGGCGACGATCCCAGCCGGCTGCGCGCCTTCATCCTCCAGCGCGAATGGCGGCATGGCCCGCCGGTCTATTCGGACATCAATTTCCTGCTGCTCGGCATCGCGATCGAGCGGCTGACCGGCGGCCCGCTCGACTCACAGCCGCTGGGGCGGGGCCTGAGCTACGGCCCACCCCCCGGCCCGGCCGTCGCCACCGAACGCTGCAGCTGGCGCGGGCGCGTGTTGCAGGGCGAGGTCCACGACGAAAACTGCTTCGCGCTGGGCGGGCGCACCGGCCATGCCGGGCTGTTCGGCACCGTCACCGGCGTGCTCGATTTCGCAGGCGGCCTGCTCGACGGCTCGGGCGCATCGCCCGCGATGCTGGCGGCGATCCGTACCCCCGTCACCGAACGCCGCACGTGCGGCTGGGAGCGGCGGTTCGACGGTTGGCCCGGCGGCGATGCCTGCTCAGCCGAGACGATCGGCCATACCGGCTTCACCGGCACCGGCCTGTGGATCGATTTCGCTCGCGGCATCGGCTGGACGTTGCTCACCAACCGGGTCCACCCGACGCGCCACGCCGACAGCGGCATCGTCGCGCTGCGTGCGGCGACGGGGGATGCGGTGATTGCGGGGTTCGATGAGTATGGAGGGGCCAATGCCCCAACCGTTCGTGCTGAGTAGCGACCGAGTAGCCCGAAGGGCGTAGCGAGGGCGCGTATCGAAGCCCCCGCGCACGAGGCAATGTCCTTCGATACGCGTCTTCGACAAGCTCAGCCGCTACTCAGGACGAACGGGGTGGGGGTAGTTAAGCCGCAGGACACCCAGCCGGCCGCGCCCGCAGCAACGCCCGCCCCGCCGTCGCCCCCGTCGCCGCGCCATCCTCCAACGCCAGCACGCCATTGACGAACAACGACGTCACCCCTGCCGCCGGCTCATTCGGATTCACATAATCCGCACGCGGCGCATAATCCTCGGGATCGAACACCACCACATCGGCGAAATACCCGGCGCGCAGATAGCCGCGCTGTTCGATCTTATACATATCCGCCACCTTGCCGGTCGATCGCCGGATCATCGTCGCCAGATCGATCACTCTGCGCTTGCGAACATATTCGGCGTAGAGCCGGGGGAAGGTGGCATATTGGCGCGGGTGCCCGTCCGATCCGTCGGAGCCGGTGACCACCCAGGGCTGGCGCATGATCAGGTCGATGTCGCGATCGGCCATGTTGAACGACGCGACCGCGCTCCCCGCAGCGCCGGTGCCGCGCGGATTGGCGACGCGCAGGATCCGGATCGCCGCATCGATCGGGTCGATCCCCCAGGCCTGCCCCATCTGCGCCAGCGTCCTGCCGGTCCAGGGGTGCCCCGCGCTGGTCAACAGCAAGCTGTCGGCCCCGCCGCGCCGCCGCAGATTCTCCGCCATCTCGGGCTTGATCCGCGCGATCGTGGCGGGCTGATCGAACCGCGCGATCATCGCGCGATACCCGCCATCGACCGCCCAGCGCGGCACCAGCGAGGCATCGACGCTCGATCCCGATGCGTCCCACGGATATTGGTCGGCGGTCACGTCGATCCCCGCCGCGCGCGCCGCCTCGATCTCGGCGATCAATTGCGGTGCCTGGCCGTGGACGTCTACCCCCAGCGCCTTCAGATGCGCGAAATGCACCGGCATCGCGGCCTCGCGCCCGATGCGGATCGCCTCGCGCGTCGAACCCAGCAGCCCGATCGTGTAGCTCGATTCATCGCGCTGATGCGTGTCGTACATCCCGCCGCGCGACCCCGCCTCGCGCGCCACCGCGATCACCTCCTCGGTGGTGGCAAAGCTCTGCGGCGCATAGAACAGCCCGGTCGAAAGCCCCAAAGCCCCCTCGCACATCGCCTTGGCCACCAGCGCCTTTTCCTGCGCCAGTTCGGCGGGCGTCGGCGCGCGATCGTTCTGCCCCAACACCGCCTCGCGTACCGCGCCGAACCCCACGAAGCGCGCGACATTGGTGCCGATTCCACTCGCCTCCAGCCGAGCGGCGTCGGCAGCGACGTCGGGCGAACCGCCGCCATCGACCCCATGGATGATCGTGCTCACCCCCTGCGCCAGCCAGGGCAGGTTGCGCCGCGCCACCGGGTCGGCCGAGCGGATATAGCTGTCGGGATGGGTATGCGGATCGATGAACCCGGGCGCGACGATCTTGCCCGCCGCATCGATCACGCGCGCCGCCGCCGTCCCGCGCGAAGGCCCGACATAGACGATCCGGTCACCCGCGATCTCGACATCGCCCACCACCGCCGCGCCCTCGCCGCCCGAATAAAGCGTGCCGCCGCGGATCACGACATCGGCGCGCTGCCCGCTCCCCGCCGTCGCGGCGCATCCGGCCAGCGCCAGCGCCAGCGCCAGCATCGAAACCATCGCCTGCCGCATCATTCGCCCCCCTCCGGCACCAGCATCGTCCGCCCCCGCGCATCGGCATCGACCGCGCCGCGACTGAACGGCAGCTTGCGCATCCGCCCGGTGATCCACGGCGCATAATGATCGGGATAATGCGGCGATCGCGGATCGGCCGATTGGCCGGGCAGGTTCAGATACAGGCTGTTGTCCCAATCGCCGACGTCGATCACCTGCAAATAGCTCGCCCCGCCCGACGTCCGATAGCCACGGTTCGCCGCCACCCAGCGCGCGTTGACGGTGTAGTTGTCGCCCGGCGACTGTCCCCCCTCGATCGTCGGAAACGCAGCGGCGATCGCCGGCAGCCGCGCCAGCGGATGCGCGATCCGCACCTGGTGCAGGCTCCCCCAGCGCCACGCCGCCGGGTCATCCCCCATCAGCCGCTTTGCCTCGTCCCACGCCGCCACCAGCGCCTCGTCGAACAGCTTGGCCATGTCCGGACCGCGCGCGCGGAACAGCCGGATCAGCTCGCCCGCCGCGATCGAGGGCACCAATTCTCGCGCCTCCACTGGCACCACCACGTCGAGCACGCGTTTGCCCAGCCCTGCCCACAGGATCTGGAACAGCGCCCCCGCCGCGCTCCCGGCCCCCAATTGCCCGTCCCACCCACGCAACATCGCCGCCGCGGGCATCGCCGCCGCGCTCACCCGCGCCGGGATCAGCGCCACGAGCTCGCGCGCCGGGGTCGACAGCACGTCCTGCTGCAACGCCGCGCTATCAGTGATGCTGTGTTTGGGTTGCCCCGTCAGCACCTGCTTGATGCGCTCGTAGCGATAGGGTTCGCGAAACGAGAAGGCGAGCGGCACCGGATAATCGGCGGGCAGGTTGTTCTGGTTGGCGGTCGCGAACCAACCCTTGGCCGGGTTGTACTCGCTCGGAAGCTTCTCCGCACCGAAGCGCCCCTGCCAGTCGTAGCGCCCGTCGCCCGGCACCGGCAGCAACCCGTCATGCCCGCCGCCGCGGATCGGCGCATGGCCGATCACCTGCCACCCGTGATTGCCGTCGATATCGGCATAATGGAAATTGGTCGGCGACGGATGCAGCTTGAACGCCTCCTTCAGCCCCGCCCAATGGCGCCCCAAGTTGATCGCGATCATCGCGAACGCCCCCATCGCGCCGGGCATCATCGTGACGCTCGCCAGCGACGTCGCGCGCCCCCGCGCCGGATCGTGCAGCAGCACCGGCCCATGCACGCAATAGCGAAGCACCACCGTCCGCGCCGGCGCGCCCTTGGCGGCGATCACCTCCCGAACCTGCACGAACCGTTTCCAGCCGCCATCGTGGCGGTAGCGCTCGGGATCGGCGGGATCGAGTTCGAGGATGAACAAGTCGCTCTGGTCGTTGTGCGAATTGGTGCGCCCGAACGCGAAGCGATCGGTGTGCCCCTGCATGATCCCCGCCAGCCCCGGCGCGCCGCCGCCGATCACGTCGAGCCCCGGCGCGGTCAGATGCGCAACATGGCGCGGGGCAAAGCCGCCGATCCCCAGATGCGGGTCGTTCGCCAATATCGGCCGCCCGGTGGCACTCCGCCCCGGCGCGATCGTCCAGGCGTTCGAGCCGGCGTTCTCGCGCTCGATCCGCACGCCGGCGGGATCGCGCACCGGCGTCGGCGTGGCGCCGAACGGCAACGCCCCCTCGGCCTGCGCCAACACCCCCAGATCGGCTTCGGAAACCTCCGCCACATCGAGCCCCTCGGGCACGCGCAACTCCCACGCCGGGCGTAGCGGCGCGACCAAGGTGTCGAGCTCGAGCATCCCCATCGCCGCCAGCCGCGCGCGGCGGATTTCATCATCGACATTGCCGATCGAAGCACCGCGCGCCAGCACCAGATCGCGCACATCCCAGCGCAGCGGCAGCGCACCCAGGATGCGATATTCGGGCGGCAGCAGCGTGCGATCGGCGATCACCTCGTCGATCCGCGCATTGATCCCCGCGACATAGCCCCGCGCACAATCGAGTATCTCGCGCGGCACCACCGCCAGCTCGGCCTCCAGATCGCCGCGAAAATGGAACAGCCGCTCGCCATGGTCATGGATCGCGAAGTCAGGCCCGAACGCCTCGGCCATCCGCCCCATGCTGCGACGGTGGCTGAGGTCGAGCTGAAACAGCCGATCGCGCGCGACGACATAGCCCTGGCCGAAAAACGCATCGGGCTTGGTCGCGGCGCGGATGTGCGGGATGCCCTGCGAATCCTCGACGATCTCGATCGGTCCGCTCGCACCGCGCACGGTGTGCCGCGCGACCGGCGCTGTCTGCCCCCAGGCACTGCGCGCCAGCGGCAGCAGCGCGACCATCGCCGAGCTACCGCCCAGAAAGACGCGGCGATCGAGCTTCATGCGGTTCTCCCGGGAACATCGTGCGGCATCAGCGCCACGCAGCCGATCACCCAAGCGCGAATAGCCCCCGGGCGAAGCGCTGCAGGCTATCCGATCCGCGCCGCGCATCATATCGCAACCGCTGGCAGGGTCATGCCACCGGGCTATGGCGCGCAACTATCGTTCGTTTGATGGCGATATTTTGGCGCGTCCATGCCCTGAGGCTATGGCGGGGGCAACGCAAAGAAGCTCCGCTTGCCTTGACGGGGTTTGCGCGAGCCCTGCACTATCGAAGTGCCGTTAACGCCAGCCGATGACGGGATGATGACGATCGGGAGGGGCTGCCCGCTACCCAAGGAAATATCCGGGGCGACAGCAACACGAAGCGACGATGCGGGCAACCCGCCCGGCATCGCTTGGACTATCAGGGGGATTTTGATGCACGCCAACCGCCCGCTTTCCGTTCGCATCGCCACGCAGGCCAGCCTTGCCGCGCTCGCGCTCGCCGGCCTGATGCCAGCTACCGCGCTGGCGCAGACCGCGGCCACCGACGTGCAGAGCGAGGCTACCGATTCCGCCACCACCGATCCGGACTTGGTGGTCACCGGCTCGCGGATCGTCCGCGACGGCTTCCAGGCGCCGACCCCGGTCACGGTGCTGACGCTCGAGGACATCCAGAACACCTCGCCCAGCAACAACATCGCCGATTTCGTCAACCAGCTCCCCTCGCTCGCTGGCTCGACCCGCCCCTCCAACTCGCGGCTCAACCTGTCGAGCGGCCAGGCGGGAATCAACGCGCTCAACCTGCGCAACCTGGGTGCCGAGCGGACGCTGGTGCTGCTCGACGGCCGGCGCAGCGTCGGCTCCACCGTCACCGGCCTGGTCGACGTCAACACCATCCCGCAGGCGCTGATCCGCAGCGTCGAGGTCGTCACCGGCGGCGCGTCGTCGGCCTATGGGTCGGACGCGGTCGCGGGGGTCGTCAATTTCGTGCTCGACAAGGATTATACCGGGCTCAAGGTCGCGATCGACAGCGGCATTACCGACAAGGGTGATGGTGCGAACTACTCGCTCAGCGTCGCGGGCGGGATGTCGTTCGGCGCCGACGATCGCGGGCATCTCCTGCTCAGCGCCGAAGTGGCGCATCGCGACGGCATCTTCGACGTCGATCGCGACTGGAACGCGACCGGCTATGTCCGTATCCAGGACCCCGCCTGGACCACCGCCAGCACCACCCCGCGCTATCTGATCCGCCGCCAGGTCGGCGCCGCCAACTCGACCCCCGGCGGCATCATCACCAATTCGGCGGGCGGCACCGCGAACCGGCTGCGCGGGCTCTATTTCGGCGCGAACGGGCAGGTCAGCCAATATCAATATGGCGACCTCACCTTCCCCGCGCGCACCGGCACCGCGGCGCCGACTCTCACCCAGGGTGGCGACTGGCGGGTCAACGATACCGGCCGCCGGATCGGGCTCGACCCGCAGGACGATCGTCACGGCCTGTTCGGGCGGCTGAGCTACGAGATCGCCGAGGGGATCGAGCTGTTCGCCGAGGGTGCGTACAACCGGCAGGAGGTGTTCTTCAACGCCGGTCCCAACCTCGCCACCGGCATCACGCTCAACGCCACTGGCTGCGGCACCGCCGCCACCGCCGCCGCCGCGCCGACGACGTGCAACGCCTTCCTCTACAACACGCTCGGCCCTGCGGCGCTCACCGGCATCACCAGCGTGACGCTCGCCACCAGCGCCGCCGACCTGCCCTTCCGCGCGGTCGACAACAAGCGCGAGGTGCAGCGCTATGCGCTCGGCGCCGAGGGGGACACCGAGGTGTTCGGCAAGCGCGCGACCTGGAACCTGTACGCGCAATATGGCCGCGCCGAGCTGCGCGAGCAGCTGCGCAACATCATGAACAACCAGCGGATGGCCAACGCCACCAACGCCGCCTTCGCGCCCGCGGGCAACGCCGCGGGTTATGCGCCCGGGTCGATCCAGTGCCTGATCAACGTCGACGCCAATGCCGCGAACAACGATCCGGCCTGCGTCGCGCTCAACCGCCTGGGGCTCGGCGTCGCCAACCCCGCGGTGTTCGATTATGCGCTCGGCGATCCCTATCGTGACGAGGTGGTCGAGCAATATAACATCGCCACCAACGCGTCGGTCACCCCCTTTGCCACCTGGGCGGGCGATGTCAGCATCGCGTTCGGCGCCGAATATCGCGAGGAGCGGATCACCGGCTTCGTCCCTGCGCAGTTCCAGCCGACCCCGACCACCGATTCGAGCGGTCGCCCGACCACCAGCAACGCCTGGTCGGTGGGCAATTACCTGCCCACCACCGGCAACTACAACGTCAAGGAAGCCTATCTCGAAACCGTGGTGCCATTGGGCTTCGGGCTAGAATTCAACGGCGCGGTGCGCGCGACCAGCTATTCGACCGCGGGCTATGTCACCACCTGGAAGGCGGGCGCGACCTGGCAGCCGATCGACGACATCCGCCTTCGCGTCACCCGCTCGCGCGACATCCGCGCGCCCAACCTCAATGACCTGTTCCAGGGCGGCTCGGCGAACAGCGATTCGATCCGCAACCCCACCTACACCCCCGACGGGCTCAACGGCCCGGCGAACTATGGCTATTCGGGCTTCGTCACCGGCAACCCCGCGCTTCGCCCCGAACAGGCCAATTCGTGGAACGCGGGCGTAGTGCTCTCGCCGAGCTTCGTTCCGGGCTTCAACCTGTCGGTCGATTATTTCCGCATCGATCTCGAACAGGCGATCAGCACCTTCAGCGCGCAACAGATCGCCGATCTTTGCTATCTGCAGGACCAGCAGAGCTTCTGCGATGCGATCAGCTTCGACCCGATCCGTTCGGCGCCCAACCAGCCCTATCTGCTGATCCGCAGCCAGCCGTTCAACGCCGCCAGCCAGCTGGTGCGCGGGGTCGATATCGACGCCAGCTACCGGCTCCCGCTCGAGCGGATCTTCGCGCAGGCTGCGGGCAACTTCACGCTGCGCGGCGTCGCGACCCGCTATATCGACAATCTGTACGACAGCGGCGTCCCCGGGACGGTAGTGCTCAACAGCGTAGGCGTGAACGGCGGCCAGTTCAGCACCCCCGACTGGATCTATCGCTTCAGCGCCAGCTATGATTCGCCCAGCTTCTCGATCACCGCGGTGGGCCGGGGGATCAGCGCGGGCAAATACGCCGCCAACGGCATCGAATGCACCACCGCCTGCCCAGCGAACGATCCCAATTTCTTCACCTATGACGACAACAGCGTGTCGGGGCTGTTCTATGCCGATCTCAACCTGACGCAGAAGATCGACATGGGCGACGCCGAGGCGCAGTTCTTCATCAACGTCACCAATGTGTTCGATCGCGAACCGCTGCTGCTGCCCGAAACCGGGCTCGCCGCCAACAGCACCTATTCGGACCTGCTGGGCCGCTCGTTCCGCGTCGGCATCCGCATGGAGACGCGCTGAACCTAGCTGACCGCTCCTACCCTCTCCCCGTTCGGGGAATAGGGTAGCCCGAGGCCATCGTCAAAGTGAGCAACGGGGCGCCGCGCGGCGCCCCGTTGTTTCAGCCCCCCAGCGCCGCCTTCATCTTGGCGAAGAAGCCGCTGGTTTCGGGGCATTCCTCGCCCGTCTCGGTATCGCGGAACATCTCGAGCAATTCGCGCTGGCGCCCGGTCAGCCGGGTCGGCGTCTCGACCTCGATCCGCACCACCAGATCGCCGCGGCCGCGGCCCTGTAGCACCGGCATCCCCGCGCCGCGCTGGCGGACTTCGCGCCCGCTCTGCGTACCCGGCGCCACGCGGATCGTGTGATGCGTGCCGTCGGGGCCGGGAATGTGGATCTCGCCACCCAATGCCGCCGTCGTGAAGCTCACCGGCGCGCGCGCGTGGAGCGTCGTGCCCTCGCGCGTGAAGATCGCATGCCGGGCGACGTGCAGGAAGATATACAGGTCACCCGCCGGGCTGCCGCGCGGCCCGGCCTCGCCCTCGCCGGTCAGGCGAATTCGGGTGCCCTCATCGACGCCGGGGGGCACGTTGACGCTCAGCGTCTTGGTCTTGTCGGTCCGCCCGTCGCCGCGGCAGGTGTTGCACGGATCGGCGATCACCTCGCCCGCGCCGTGGCAGGTGGGGCAGGTCCGCTCGACGACGAAGAAGCCCTGCTGCGCCCGCACCTTGCCGTGGCCGGCACAGGTGGAGCAGCCGCGCGCGACGGTGCCGGGCTTGGCACCGCTGCCACCGCAGGTGTCGCACAGCCCCGACACATCGACCGTGATCTCGGTCTGCTTGCCGTTGAAGGCGTCCTCGAGCGTGATCTCCATGTCGTAGCGCAGATCGGCGCCGCGCCGCGTCTGCCGCCGCGCACCGCCCTGCCCGCCGACGAATTCGCCGAACATGCTTTCGAAAATGTCGCTGAAGCCCGAAAAGTCATGGGCGCCGCCGCCGGCGCCCCCGCCGCCATGCTGCTTGAACGCGGCATGGCCATAGCGGTCATAGGCAGCGCGCTTCTGCGGGTCCTTCAGGACCTCATAGGCTTCGCTGACCGCCTTGAACCTGGCTTCGCTGTCCTTGCACCCGCCATTCTTGTCGGGGTGATATTGCATCGCGAGCTTGCGGTACGACGATTTGAGCGTTGCCCCATCGGCGGTGCGCTCGCAACCGAGCACTTCGTAATAATCTTCGGTGGTCATATGTGCCCCCTATGCCCCGAACCATCGCCCCAGCGAAGGCTGGGGCCTCGTGCGACAGAGCCGCTCGCCTGCCGCACGAAATTCCAGCTTTCGCTGGAATGACGGGTCCGGATCATAGTTTTACGCCTTCTGGTTGTCGTCCACCTCGGAGAATTCGGCGTCGACGACGTCCTCCTGCGCGGGGGCGTCGGCCGCAGCCTGCGGCGAAGCCTCGTCGGCCTGCTGCTTTTCGTAGATCGCCTGGCCAAGCTTCATCGCGACCTGCGCGAGCTCGCCCGACTTGGCGGTCATCGCCTCGGCATCGCCGCTCTCGACCGCGGCCTTGGCCTCGGCGATCTTGGCCTCGATCTCGCTCTTGAGCGAGGCGTCGACCTTGTCGCCATTGTCGGCAAGCTGGCGCTCGGTGGTGTGGATCAGGCTTTCGGCGTTGTTCTTCGCCTCGGCCGCCGCACGGCGCTTCTTGTCTTCCTCGGCGAACTGCTCGGCATCGCGCACCATCTGGTCGATGTCGTTGTCCGACAGGCCACCCGATGCCTGGATGCGGATCTGCTGCTCCTTGCCCGTGCCCTTGTCCTTGGCCGACACGTTGACGATGCCGTTGGCGTCGATGTCGAAGGTGACCTCGATCTGCGGCACGCCGCGCGGTGCCGAGGGAATGCCGACCAGGTCGAACTGGCCGAGCATCTTGTTGTCGGCGGCCATTTCGCGCTCGCCCTGGAACACGCGGATCGTCACCGCCTGCTGATTGTCGTCGGCAGTCGAATAGACCTGGCTCTTCTTGGTCGGGATCGTCGTGTTGCGATCGATCATCCGGGTGAACACGCCGCCCAGCGTCTCGATGCCGAGCGACAGCGGCGTCACGTCGAGCAGCAGCACGTCCTTGACGTCGCCCTGCAGCACGCCTGCCTGGATCGCCGCACCGATCGCCACGACTTCGTCGGGGTTCACGCCGGTGTGCGGCTCCTTGCCGCCGAAGAAGTTCTTCACGACTTCGCGCACCTTGGGCATGCGCGTCATGCCGCCGACCAGCACCACTTCGTCGATGCCGTCATTCTTGACGCCGGCATCGGCCATCGCCTTCTTGAGCGGCCCGAGCGTGCGCTGGATCAGCCCGTCGACCATCCGCTCGAGATCGGCGCGGGTGATCGACTTGACCAGATGCTTGGGCCCATTGGCGTCGGCGGTGATGAAGGGCAGGTTCACTTCGGTCGTCTGCGCCGAGGACAGCTCGATCTTCGCCTTCTCCGCGGCTTCCTTCAGCCGCTGCAGCGCCAGCTTGTCCTTGGTGAGGTCGATCCCCTCGGCCTTCTTGAAATCGTCGGCCAGGAACTGGACCACGGTCGAATCGAAATCCTCGCCGCCCAGGAATGTGTCGCCGTTGGTGGCCTTCACCTCGAACACGCCGTCGCCGATCTCGAGGATCGAGATGTCGAAGGTGCCGCCGCCAAGGTCATAGACCGCGATCGTCTTGTTCGTGTCCTTGTCGAGGCCATAGGCCAACGCCGCCGCAGTCGGCTCGTTGATGATGCGCAGCACTTCGAGGCCGGCGATCTTGCCCGCGTCCTTGGTCGCCTGGCGCTGGGCGTCGTTGAAGTACGCCGGCACGGTGATCACCGCCTGCGTGACGGTCTCACCCAGATACGCCTCGGCGGTTTCCTTCATCTTCTGCAGCGTGAACGCGCTGATCTGCGAAGGCGAATATTCCTCGCCGCCCGCCTTCACCCAGGCGTCGCCGTTCGGCCCGCGCACGATGGTGTAGGGGACGAGCTCGGTGTCCTTCTTGGTCACCGGATCGTCGAAGCGGCGGCCGATCAGGCGCTTGACCGCGAAGATCGTGCTGTCGGGATTGGTGACCGCCTGGCGCTTGGCCGGCTGGCCGATCAGTCGTTCGCCGTCCTTGGCGAAGGCGACGATCGACGGCGTGGTGCGCGCACCTTCCGCATTCTCGATCACCTTGGGCTTGCCGCCCTCCATCACTGCAACGCAGCTGTTGGTCGTGCCGAGATCGATACCGATTACTTTAGCCATAGTCCCTCGTAGGCCCCCAAAGGTCTGAACAGATTGACGAAAGCCCCATGCCCGTTCCCGCCGGCCATGGAACCAAATCCAAACCGCGATATAGGTCGGGTTCGCCTTGCCGCAAGATTGCCGTGCGGTTAGACGCAGCCGCAGATTTCCCGGGCTCCTGCAAAAGGCACGCCAATGCGTCGTTTCTCGCTCCCGATCGCGTTGCTCGCCGTGCTGGCCGGCTGCGGTCCGTCCGATCAAATCAGCGTCGAGGAAGCGTGGATCCGCCTGCCCGCGGTCGCCGGTCGACCCGGCGCGGCCTATTTCGCGATCGAGGCCGCGGGCCGCGACGATGCGCTGACCGCGGTATCGACCCCGGTCGCCAAACGCGCCGAATTGCACGAGAGCATGGCGGGCGCGGGCGGCATGATGACGATGAACGCGCTCGAGACCGTGTCGCTGAAGGCGGGCCAGCCGGCAAGCTTCGCCCCGGGCGGGCGGCATGTGATGCTGTTCGAGATGACACCGGGCCTGCAGGCGGGCAACGAAACGCGGCTGAAGCTGGTCTTCGCCTCGGGCCGCGAGCTCGACGTCCCCGCGCGGATCGTCGGCGCGGGCGAAGGCGCTCCGGAATGAAGCTGCTGGTCGCCGCGCTGGCGACCGCTGCAGCCCAAGCATCGCCCGCGGTCTATCCGCAGCAAGGCGCGATCGGCCTCGCCCCGCCGCCGGGCATGGCAGAGGCGGCGGGCTATACCGGGTTCGAGGATATCGCCACCCAGCGATCGATCGTGCTCGCCGAACTGCCCCCCGCCGCGTTCGACGAGATGGTGCGGCGGCTCGATACCGCACCCGGCGGCAGGCTCCCCAACGGCGTGACTCTGACCGGCAAGGGCGAGGCGATCATCGTCGCCGACCGCACCCCTGCGCGGCTCTATCGCGGCGCGCAGACGGTGGGCGGCGTCGCCTACACCAAATGGCTACTACTCGCGGGCGGCAAGACCGCGACCGCGCTCGTGACCGCGCAAGCACCCGCCGCAACCGCATCGGCAGCGGCGGCGGGGTTCGAGGCGGCATTGCGATCGGTGCGGCTGCGCGGCGCAGCCGACCTCGAAGCATCGATCGCGGCCTTGCCCTTCGCGGTCGGCAATCGCGCCGGGTTTCGGCCGGTGCGCACGCTCATGGGATCGGGGCTGTTGCTCACCGACGGTCCGCTCGACGTCGATACCGATGGCGCGCAGCCCTTGGTGGTCGTCGCCAGCAGCCTCGGCGCGGTGCCCGTCGCCGATCGCGCCGATTTCGCACGCAAGGCGGTCGAGGCCACCCCCGAACTCAGCCGGCTGACGGTGCTCGGCGCAGCGGTTTCGAGCGACGGCAGCCTCCACACCGTTGCCGCGACCGCGGTCGATCGCGCGCGGACGATCACGCTGCGCCAGCATATCCGCTTCCTCGAAGGTGGCGGCTATATCCGCATCGTCTGCACCAGCCCGGTCGCCGAAGACATCGCCGGACGCTGCGACCGGCTCGCGCAATCGGTGACGCCGCGGCCGCGATGAAGCGCCCGCTCACCCCCGGCGAGATCGCGCTCGCCAGCAGCATCTTCGGCAACGCGATCGATTATGCGCGCGCTACGGTGGCGAACCGCAAATGGGCGTTCTTCCAGCCGAGGCACGTCACGATGGCCCCCACCGGCTGCATCCATTTCCATCCCCAGGGCGGCCTCTATTGCGACGACTTCGCGCACAGCGGGCGCGATGCGCAGGGGCTGTTCCTGCACGAGATGACGCATATCTGGCAGCACCAGCAGGGCATCTTCCTGCCGCTGCGGCGCCACCCCTTCTGCCGCTATGATTACAGCCTCAAGCCCGGCTGGCGGCTGTCGCGCTACGGGCTCGAACAACAGGCCGAGATCGTCCGCCACATCTTCCTGCTGCGCCAGGGCGCGCTGCTCCCCGGCGCGCCGCCGCTCGAACAATATCGCGGCATCTTGCCCTTCTGAGCGTCGGGCAGCCCGCGCATAGCGAAGCTGTCATCGACTGGTCACACATTGTCACGGCTGCGTCACGGCTTTGCAGCGCAGCGTTCACAACCGGCAGGCACAGGCTCCTTCGAATCAACGGGGGTTACCAATGCAACATCGCCTTTCGCTCGCGGCCGTCCTGCTCGCATCCACCGCCTTAGCCATGCCCGCATTCGCGCAATCGGCGCTGCAGGATAACGTCGAAACCCCCAACGCGCCGGCGGAGGATTCGAACGAGATCATCGTCACCGCGCAGAAGATCGAACAGCGGCTGGTCGACGTGCCGATCACCATCTCGGCGGTGTCGGGCGAACGGATGGCCGAACTCGGCGTCAGCGATCTCGACGAGCTGTCGAACTTCATCCCGGGCCTCAACGTCCAGGAGCAGAGCGCGAACAACCCCGGCATCGTGATCCGCGGCATCACCTCGGACTCGGGCTCATCGCAGCAGGCGCCGCGCGTCACGCTCTATTACAACGGCGTCGACATCGCGCGCTCGCGCGGATCGTACCAGGCGATCTACGACATGGAGCGGATCGAGGTCATCAAGGGGCCGCAGGCGACCCTGTTCGGCACCGCATCGGCGGTCGGCGCGATCAGCATGACCTCGGCGCGCCCGCGCGAGGGTTTCTCGGGCGCGATCACCGCGGGCTATGGCAATTATGACTCGACGATCCTGTCGGGCTTCATCAACGGCGGGTCGGACGTGTTCGCCGGGCGCATCGCCTTCGAATATAAGAAGCGCGACGGGTTCGTCGAAAACCTCTCGCCCAACCAGGACGAGGAACTGTACGCACAGGACCAGCTCGGCATCCGCGCCTCCATCCGCTACACCCCCACCGACCGCTTCACGCTCGACCTGATCGGCACCTATGACCGCCAGCGCAACGGCGGCACCCCGTTCGTCTCGCGCGCGCTGCCGACGCAGGCGGGCCCCGGCAATCCGTTCGGCCAGGCGAATCTTGGCGGCGCACCCGATTCGGCGGCAACGCTGGGCGCGGCGCAGCTCGGGCTCGATCGCGACGTCTATGACTTCAACCTCACCGCCAGCTACGAACTGACCGACAGCCTGACCTTCACCACGGTCAACGGCTATCGCGACTTCGACAGCCTCGAAATCTTCGACGCCGATGGTTCGGCGGCCTGGTATCTCGAATTCGCCGAACTGGCCCAGGGCTGGCAGGCGAGCCACGAGGGCCGCTTCAACTACAACGACCCGCAATGGCGCGCCTCGTTCGGCTGGAACGTGTTCATCGAGGACTCGATCCAGAACGTGCCATTCTCGGCCGAAGAGGGCATCTTCCTGCAGTGCGCGGCGCGTCCGATCCCCGGCCTCGCTTGCATCGACGCCGCGGGTCAGGTTCAGGCGGCGCAGGCCACCGCGATACTGTCGGGTGGCCGGCTGACGCAGGTGCCCTACAGCTCGGTGTTCGAGAATCAGGGGCAGAACGACAGCTATTCGGTGTTCGCCGACACCACATGGATCCCGATCCCCGCGCTCGAGCTCACCGCCGGCGTTCGCGTGCTGATCGAACAGCGCAAGTCGGGCTTCTTCGCCCGCGTCCCGCGCACCCGGCTCACCAATGCCGCGTCGCTGGTGCCTGGCCAGATCGATACTGCGGGTCAGACCTTCATAGCGCAGGAGAGCTTCGCTGCGGTCCTGCCGCGCTTCAACGCGCTGCTTCGCCTGTCCGACGACATCAACGTGTACGCCACCGTCTCGAAGGGCCGCCGCTCGCCGGTGGTGCAGGTCAACGCCCGCAACGCCGCCAGCGGCCCCGCGCGCAACCTGCAGCTGGTGCCCGAGGAAATCGTCTGGAACTATGAAGGCGGGATCAAGGGCAGTGTCGGCCCGATCTCGGGAACGCTCGGCGTCTATTACCAGAAATATGACGGCTTCCAGGTCAGCGTGATCCAGCCCAACGGCACCTCGCTGACGCAGAGCGCGGGCACCGCCAGCAACCTCGGGGTCGAGGCCGAGCTGAGCATTCGCCCCACGACCTGGCTCAACGTCTTCGCCAACGGATCGTACATCGATGGCGGGATCGACGAGGGCAACAATTTCGCCCCCGCCTTCTCGGGCGCACGCTTCCGGCTCCAGCCCGAATGGCAGGCGGCGGCGGGCTTCACGATCGATGCACCGGTCGGCAATGGGATGCGCTTCTTCGCCACCCCGACGGTCACCTATCGTAGCCGCATCTTCTTCGAAGTGCCCAACAACCTGGCGATCTCGCAAGGGCCGGTGACCTTGGTCAACGCCCGCGCGGGCGTCAGCTTCATGGACGAGCGCTTCGAGCTGGCGGGCTTCATCCGCAACGCGACCGACGAGGAATATCTGCTCGACGCCGGCAATACCGGGGGCGCCTTCGGCATCCCGACCTTCATCCGTGCCGAACCGCGCTTCTACGGTGGGCAGCTCACCGCACGCTTCTGAGGTACCGGCCTGCACCCTGCCCTTTTCGGGCGGGGGACCGGTTCGGCCTATGCATCGCCCCTCCCCCGCGACATGATGCGCGCTTTGCGCGACATGGCCGGGGTGGGTACGATATGAAGAAATTGCTTGGGGTTTCGCTGGCACTGGTTCTTGCCGCCCCTGCCTTGGCGCAGACTGCCAGCCCAAGTCCCGACGCCGCCGCGCGGCTCGAACGCTTCCTCGCCACCCGGCCGGTGGTCGACGGCCACAACGACCTGCCCTGGGAGCTTCGCGACCAGCATGGCGGCAGGGTCGAGACCACCGACCTCTCGGCCAATGGCGACAAGCTTGTTCCCCCCGTCCAGACCGACATCGCCCGGCTGCGCGCGGGCGGCTATGGCGGGCAATTCTGGTCGCTCTGGATTCCCGCGACGATCACCGGTGCCGAAGCGGTGAAGACCACGCGCGAGCAGATCGCGCTCGTCCGCCGGCTGGTCGCGCGCTACCCGAATGACCTCGCGCTCGCCACCACCAGCGCCGAGGTCCGCGCCGCGCGGCAGGCGGGGCGGATCGCCTCGCTGATGGGGATCGAGGGCGCGCACCAGATCGCCGACAACGATTTGTCGCTGCTGCGCGACTATCGCAAGGCGGGCGTCCTCTACATGACGCTGACGCATTCGAAGAACGTCTCCTGGGCCGACAGCGCCACCGACACCCCCAATGTCCGCGGCCTCACCCCCTTTGGCCTTGAGGTGATCGCCGAGATGAACCGGATCGGCATGCTGGTCGATCTCAGCCACGTTTCGGCCGACACCGCCAAGGCCGCGCTCGCCGCCACCCGCGCGCCGGTGATCTTTTCGCATTCGAACGCCTTCGCGGTTAACCCGCATCCGCGCAACGTGCCCGATGACGTGCTGCGGCTGACCGCGGCGAATGGCGGCGTGGTGATGGTGAACGTCTATCCGGTGTTCGTCTCGGCAGCCTATGCCGACTGGAACGCGCGGCGCGGCGCCGAGGCTAAGCGGCTTGGGATCGAGACTGAGGATGCCGGCATGGGTGCCTGGACCGCGGCCAACCCGGCCCCGCGCGTCACCGCCGCCGACGTCGCAAACCATGTCGAGCATATCGCACGCATCGCCGGGCGCGATCATGTCGGCCTCGGGGGCGATTACGACGGCATCGGCGGCACCGGCCCCGTGGGGATGAAGGGCGCCGATGGCTGGCGGCTGCTATTCGCCGAGCTGATCCAGCGCGGCTGGTCCGATGCCGATCTCGCGAAGCTGGCAGGCGGCAACGTGCTGCGCGTGCTGGCCAGGGCCGAAGCAGTGGCGGGCGGCAAGAGCTAGTCGACCAATATCGTGAACCGCGGATGAAGCGGTATCGAGCCGCGATGAGATGATTTCTTTGCGATACCGATCGCGCGCAAGCAACCGCTCGCCGCGTTGATGTTGCGGCGCGCGACGCGGCTCCCGATCTTGGTTCGGTAATTCGATGACACCGTATCAACTGTTCGGAGAACCGAAATGAATACTTTCAATCGTACGCTGATCGCTGCCGGCATGATGGCAGTTGCTGCACCCGCATTTGCGCAGAGCATGGCGCCGACGCAGACCGCGCCTGACGCGCAGATGCAGCCGGCCCCCACGACCGGCGCACCGACGAGCTCGACCGCCCCGACGACCGCGGCCCCTGCGACCAGTTCGGGCCCGATCAGTGACACCGATGTGAGCCAGTTCGCCAAGGCGGTGGTCGCCGTCGAAGCAGTCCAGAAGGACACGACGATCGCGGCGGCCGACAAGCAGACGAAGATGGCCGAGAAGGTCCAGGCGACCGGGCTCGACCCCGCGAAGTTCAACCAGATCGCGCAGACGATGCAGAGCGATCCGGCATTGCAGGCGAAGATCTCGGCAGCCGTCCAGGCCGAGAATGGCGGCGCGGCACCGGCGCAGCCCGCACAGTAATCGCTTGGCGCATGACGGCGCGGTCCCTCGAGGACCGCGCCGTTGTCGTGTCAGCGCACCGCAACCGACAGATGCGCCACCGCCGCGCCGGCGAGCCGGGCCCGCGCCAGCGCGTCCGCATCTGCGCCCGTCACCTCGACGATCGCAGCCCGCGCCCCCGCACCGATCCGCCACACGTGCAGGTCGGTGACGCGAACATCGCCCGGCGCTTCCACCCGCGCGCGCAGATCGGCGACCAGCGCCTCGTCGCTCGTATCGAGTAGCACCGCCGCGGTATCGCGCAGCAACCCCCAAGACCAATGCGCGATCACCCCCGCGCCGACGATCCCGATCACCGGATCGAGCCAGTTCCACCCCAGATACCGCCCGGCGAGCAGCGCGACGATCGCCAGCACCGACGTCAGCGCATCGGCCAGCACGTGCAGATAGGCCGCGCGCAGATTATTGTCGTGCCCATGGCCATGCGCGTGCTCGACATGGTCATGCCCGTGCTCGGCATGGTCGTGCTCGGCATGGTCGTGCGCGTGCGAATGCCCGTGATGATGCCCGCCCGATAGCAGCAACGCGCTCGCGAGGTTCACCAGCAGCCCCACCACCGCAACCACCGTAGCCTCACCGAACGCCACGGTCCCCGGATCGAACAGCCGCCGCGCCGATTCGAGCGCGATCCCACCGGCGAACAGCATCAACACCAGCGCCGAGGCGAACCCCGCGAGGTCGCCGACCTTGCCCGTCCCGAAGCTGTAGCGCGGATCATGCGCGTGCCGCCGGGCATAGCGATAGGCGATCGCCGCCACCCCGAGCGCGCCGGCATGCGTCGCCATGTGGAAGCCGTCCGCGAGCAGCGCCATCGATCCGGTCGCGTAACCCGCGACGATCTCGACGACCATCATCGCGGCGGTCAGCAACACCACCCACTGCGTCCGCCGCGCATTGGCGTCATGCGCCGCGCCGAGATAATCGTGCGAGCGCGAGCAGGGGTGCGCCGCATCGACCGGTCCAACCGCGTCGCTCATCGAAAATGCCGTTTCAGCACGGTCGCGAGCTCGTCGGCTCCCGCGATCCGTTCGGCATCGCTCAGCCCCTGTGCCGCGACATGCTCGCGCAGATGCTCCTCGACCAGTTCGTCCATCAGCCCCGCCACCGCGCCGCGCACCGCGGCGACGAGGTGGAGCGTCGTCGCGCACGGCGCGTCGGCGGCAATCGCGCGCTCGACTGCGGCAATCTGCCCGGCGATCCGGCGAACGCGCGCGGTCATGCGATCTGTATCGGCAGCTAAATGTCCCATAGGATAGGGGGGTACCCTATCTAATCGAGGATGCCAAGCCGTGCGCTACCGTGGGACCAGCCCCGCCCGCTCGCCCGCCGCCAATTGCGCGCGAAGATTGTCGAGCACCCTGCCGCTGACGGTAGGCCGTTCGCTAGCCGGCTTTCCCGCGCGCAGCCTCGCAGCATCGCGCGCCGGCGGATCGACCCGGCGCACCCGCACCGCGCCACCCCCCGCCACGCGCATCCCCAGCAGATCAGCAGCACCGCGCGAAAGGTCGATCAGCCGACCGCGTGCAAACGGGCCACGATCGTTGACGCGCACCAGGATCGTCCGCCCGGTCGAGAGCGAGGTCACCTCGACATAGCTCGGCAGCGGCAGCGTCTTGTGCGCCGCGCTGATCCCCTTGGGCCGGAACCGCTCGCCATTGGCGGTCTGGTTGCCCGATTCATTGCCGTACCAACTCGCACTGCCCAGTTCGTCGTAGCGCGGGTCCGCCGCCGGCACATAGGTGACGCCGCGCACCGTGTAGGACGGGCCGATCCGGACCGGCGTATCGGCGACCGGCCGATAGTCGCGCCCCGCGCAGCCCGCGAGCAACAGCGTGGCGATCAGCACGGCGGCCATTTGCCCTGTCAGACGCTGCCCCGCACTCAACCGCCGATCGCCTCCACCGCGCTCATCCCCCTCGATCATGCACCCGTCACATTAAGCCACCGAACCCGCCGAGTAGCGAGTTTCGCCGCGCGTAACCCCGGGGTGGTCGCCGCACAAGCGATCGTGCGTCCCTCTGCCGCCACGATCTCGGACACTACAATTCCGCAGGTCGGGCATCGGTGGTCGGCGAGGCCGAGCCATCGGCTGCGGCAGACCTCGACGCTATGCGAAAACCCGCTCCCCGCCGCAGCATATCGAACGCCATCAGATGGGTCGCACCCGATATGCCGACGCCGAACAGCGGAATGAGCGCCATGGGGAGCGCCGCGACCGGTTGCATGCGAACGTCCTCAAGCAGTGTGAAGGTCAACCCCGTGCCGACCGCGACGACAAAGTCCGCGAACCCGAAAAGGTGAAACCGCAGGTACCGGCCGGGATCTTCTGGACGGGTCACCGCGAATAGCGCGAACAGTCCCGCGATCAGGTCTCCGACCCCGGCAAGGACCCAGAACAACGGTGGAAGCTGACCCTGGGCGCCGTACCAAAAGAACAGCAACGCCGCCGGGATCCGCCAGATATGAAACTGAATGATACGCCGGTGACCGACAGCGTCCATCAGCCCCCGCATCGCTGACGACGCGAAATAGAGGAGGGTCGGAACGATGATGGTGAGCGCGACGATGCCACCGATCAACGGCTGGTAGAGCGTCGCAAGAAATCCCGACTGTGCCGCAACGACGACCGCGGTCGCCCACACCAGCAGCATCGCGATGACGGCGAGCATGGTGAAGCGATAATGTGCCGCTGCGGGCGCGATAGAATGCTGATACGACATGGCAATCTCCTTCAACGCGTGGCGATGCGGGCGGTTGAGCAGCGATGACCGCTTAAGCAGCAAAAACGACCGCTGAGTTCGCGCGCTGGTTCGTTGATATCAACATGCTGGCACGAGGTTTCTGCCACGGATGCTCTCCTTAGCTCAGCGTTCTGAGAGTCTGCCGGAGGCGCTCGGCACCCTCATGTCCGAGCAACGTTTCCGCGGCCTCCTGCGCACGCCGCCAGAGCGGCTCGGCGTCGCTCATCAGCGCAATGCCCTGCGACGTCAGCGACAAGAACCTAAGCCGCCTATCGGTGGCGTCGGGCGAAGACCCGACCAGCCCCCTGCGTTCCAGCGGTTTCAGCGCCGCCGTGAGCGAACTCCGGTCGGTGCCGAGCGCATCCGCCAGGGGCTGCATCGCCCAAACCTCGCGTCCGGCCAGCATCGCAAGCAACGAAAACTGGCCGATCGTCAGGTCCAGGGGGGCTAGACTGTCATCGTAGATGCGCGTCAGCCTGCGCGCGGCACGGCGGATATGGAGCCCCAAACAGGCAGCTCCCACGCGTCGCGCATCTGATGAATCAAAAACCATGCCGCATATTTGTTGATATCAACATTTCTGTCAAGCGGCGATGGAGACGTGGAGCTGTTTGCTCCGCCATCTGCAATCGTCGCAGGAGCCCGAACACGCGGTCGCCGCCCGAGGTATCCGCCGCTCCGGGGTATGAGACAACGTAAATGCCCGCTTCACAGTCCGTCAGGAGAGCGTGCCCAGCGGGCAGCCGTCCTCGATAGGCGGCGTCTGGCAAGGGGATGGCGTGCTTCACGCATTGCTTGCGCAACGCCTTGTCGGAGATGCCGAGTTCCGGCGCTACCTTGGCGACAGCGCGTTCCCAAATGTCGTAAAGCTGCCGGGTGAGAACATGCCGCATCAGCCAAGCTGCTGTTTGCTGGAATCTTCGGTTGGACGCGCTATATGACCATCTAGATGGTCAGGAGCATGACATGGATGCGATCAATCTGGCAGAGGCCAAAGCCCATCTGAGCGAGTAGGTCGACCGGGTCGAGGCGGGCGACTCGATCGACATCACCCGCCGCGGCAAGCCTGTCGCGCGGCTCACCGCTGTGGCTAGGCCGCGCAAGGCGATCGATGCCGCGTTACTTCAAACGCTGACGGCAGCGATGCCGCCGCAGTCCCCAGGTGCCGCCGATCTCGTGCGGTCGATGCGGGACGGCGACCGCTACTAATGCTCTATCTCGACACGTCGCTGATCGTTGCGGCCCTCTCCAATGAAGCGATGACGCCGCGCGTTCAGGCTTGGCTCGCCGAGCAGGATCCGGCCGCGCTCCTAATCAGCGACTGGACCGTCACCGAGATGTCGTCGGCCATGGCAATCAAGCTGCGGACTGGACAGATCACCCTCCAGCAGCGCGCGGCCGCGCTTGCCATGTTCAACAGGCTCGTCACCGAAAGCTTCACCGTGCTGCGCGTGATGGGTGGGCAGTTCCGGGCGGCAGCGAGGTTTGCCGATCAGCACGCCTTGGGGCTTCGTGCCGGCGACGCCCTCCACCTCGCCATCGCATCAGAGCACGGCGCCACGGTGTACACGCTCGACAAGCAGTTCGCCCACGCCGGGCTCGCGCTCGGTGTACCGGCGCAGTCACTGGCATGATCCGGACATCTTCCGTCGAAGGGGGCTTTACATTATCCTTAGAACGCCCCCAGATCAGTCGCATGGGACAGATCGAGTAGACCAGCTGGTCGGAGTGAGAAGCTGGAAGGAACGGCAATCAAGCGACAGCAAAAGCCGCCGTCGATCCTACGCCGTCGTCGCCGTTTGTATCCGTCATTCCCACTCGATCGTGCCCGGCGGCTTCGAGGTATAGTCGTAGGTTACCCGGTTGATCCCGCGCACCTCGTTGATGATCCGCGTCGCGACGCGCGGCAGGAAATCGCCGGGGAAGCTGAAGGCTTCGGCGGTCATCCCGTCGGTCGAGGTCACCGCGCGCAGCGCCAGCACATTGTCATAGGTGCGCCCGTCGCCCATCACCCCGACGCTGCGCACGGGCAGCAGCACCGCGAACGCCTGCCAGATCGCGTCGTAGAGCCCGGCGTTGCGGATTTCCTCGAGATACACCGCATCGGCCTTGCGCAGGATGTCGCAGCGTTCCTTGGTAACCTCGCCCGGGATGCGGATCGCCAGGCCCGGCCCCGGGAACGGGTGCCGGCCGACAAAGATGTCGGGCAACCCGAGCTCGCGGCCCAAGGCGCGCACCTCGTCCTTGAACAATTCGCGCAAGGGCTCGACCAGCTTCATGTTCATGCGTGCCGGCAGCCCGCCGACATTGTGGTGGCTCTTGATCGTCACCGAAGGCCCGCCGGTGAAGCTGACGCTTTCGATCACGTCGGGATAGAGCGTTCCCTGCGCCAGGAATTCGGCACCGCCGACCTTCTTGGCCTCGGCTTCGAACACGTCGATGAAGGTCTTGCCGATGAACTTGCGCTTCGCTTCGGGATCGGTGACCCCGGCCAGCCCGCTCAGGAACAGCGTCTCGGCGTTCACATGGACCAGCGGGATATTGTAATGGTTGCGGAACAGGCTGACGACCTGGTCGGCCTCGCTGGCGCGCATCAGCCCGTGATCGACGAACACGCAGGTCAGCTGTTCACCGATCGCCTCGTGGATCAGCACCGCCGCCACCGCTGAGTCGACGCCGCCCGACAGGCCGCAGATGACTCGCCCGCTGCCAACCTGCGCGCGGATTTCGGCGATCTTGGCGTCGCGGAATTCCGCCATCGTCCAGTCGCCCGACAGCCCGCAGACATGGCGCGCGAAATTGGCGATCAGCTTGCCGCCATCGGGGGTGTGGACCACCTCGGGATGAAATTGCATCGCGTAATAACGACGCGAATCGTCGGCGATCACCGCATAGGGCGCGCCGGGGCTCGCCGCGACAGGGCGGAAGCCCGGCGCCAGCTCGGTCACCTTGTCGCCATGGCTCATCCACACTTGGTGCGTCTCGCGCTCGGCCCACATGCCGTCGAACAGCGCGCAGCTATCGGCGATCTCGATGAAGGCGCGGCCGAACTCGCCCGAATCGCCGCGCATCACCTGCCCGCCTAGCTGCTGCATCATCACCTGCTGGCCATAGCAGATGCCCAGCACCGGGAGCCCGCTGTCGAAGATCGCCTGCGGTACCCGCGGGCTTTCCTCGTCGAGCACCGAAGCCGGGCTGCCCGACAGGATGATGCCGGCGGGCTGCATCCGCTCGAAGGCTTCGGCGGCGGTGGTGAACGGCGCGATCTCCGAATACACCCCCGCCTCGCGCACGCGCCGGGCGATGAGCTGGGTGACCTGGCTACCGAAGTCGACGATCAGGATGGATTGCGAAGGGGTCTGCATGGCAAGCGCATAGCGAGCCACGCGCGGCTGGGAAAGGGGATGATGCCACCGCGGTCAGGCGGCCTTGCGCGGCACCAGCGGTACGACCGTCGTTTCGAGTGAACCCCGGTCGAACCGGCTCGCGCCATCGATATAGAGCCAAACCAGCGTCCCATCGCCGGTGAAATCCGCGATCACGCCTTCGGAAAGGAGGCGCGCCGTTTCCACCGCACCACCTTGCCTCACTGGACCGGTTTCACCTCCAACCCCGTCCACTTCGCTGCGAACGCCCACAGATCGGCCGTCTCCTCGATGATCTTGTCGGTAGGCTTGCCCGATCCATGGCCCGCTCGCGTTTCGATGCGGGCGAGGTGCGGCTTGGGGCCGATGTCGCTCGCCTGGAGCATCGCGGTGTATTTGAAGGTGTGGCCGGGCACCACGCGATCATCGGTGTCGGCGGTGGTCGCCAGGATCGCCGGATAGGTCTTGCCCGCCGCAACATTGTGATACGGCGAATAGGCGCGCAGCACCTTGAAATCGGCCTCCTTCGACGGATAGCCATAGTCGTCGACCCAATAGCGCCCCGCGGTGAAGCGATCGAAGCGCAGCATGTCCATCACCCCCACCGCGGGCAGCGCGGCGGCGAACAGATCGGGGCGCTGATTGACCACCGCACCCACCAGCAACCCGCCATTCGATCCGCCCTGGATCGCCAACTGGGTCTTGCCGGTGATGCCTTGCGCGATCAGATATTCGCCAGCGCCGATGAAATCGTCGAACACATTCTGCTTGTTCGCCAAGCGGCCGCCGTCGTGCCAGGTCTTGCCATATTCGCCGCCGCCGCGAATGTTGGCGACCGCGAGCACCCCGCCCTGCTCCATCCACGCGACGCGCGACGCGGAGAAGCCCGGCAGCACCGGCACGTTGAAGCCGCCATAGGCATAGAGCAACGTCGGCGCGGGGCCGGTCACGTCCTTGCGTTTCACGACGAACATCGGAACCTTGGTGCCGTCCTTCGATGCGTAGAAGCGCTGTTCGACGACATAGTTCGCCGGATCGAACGCCACCTTGGGGCTGGCCCAGGGGCTCGCCTGCCCGGTCTTCACGTCATAGCGATAGACCGTGCTCGGCGTCGCGAAGCTGGTGAAGACGAAGAAGGTCTCGGGATCGTCCTGATCACCGCCGAAGCCGCCCGCAGTGCCGATCCCCGGCAGATCGACCTTGCCCGCAAGCTTGCCACCCAGCGCATAGCGCCGCACCTCGGTCTTGGCATCGACCAGATAGCTGGCGACCAGCATCCCGCCGACGATGCCCGCGCCCTGCAGCACCGCCGCATCCTCGGCGATCAGGTCGCGCGGGGTCGGCGTCGCGGCGCTGACGTCCATCGTCACGATCTTCGATCGCGGCGCACCCTTGTTGGTCGACCAATAGAAGGTCGTCCCCTGGTTGCCGACGAGGCTCCACTCGTTCTCTAGCCCCTTCACCAGCTTGCGCGGGGTGCGCTTGGCGTCCTGCAGGTCGATCAGCGTCACTTCGTAGCGATTGTCGGTGCCCTCGGTGGTGGTGACCACCAGATAGCGGCCATCGTCGGTGACCTGCGCCGTATGGCTGCGCTTGGGCGTCTCGGGGGTGGCATAGATCAGCTGGTCGGCCGCCTGCGCGTTGCCCAGCTTGTGGAAATACACCGCCTGGTTCTCGTTCAGCGCCTGGAACTGCTGGTCGGCGGCGGGCGCGGGGAAACGCGAATAGAAGAAGCCCGACCCGTCCTTGGCCCAGACCAGGGTCGAGAACTTCACCCATTCGACCTTGTCGGCGAGCGGCTTTCCCGTCGCGACGTCGAGCACCTGCACCGTCCGCCAGTCAGAACCGCCGTCCTGCACGCTGTACAGCAGGTGCTTGCCGTCCTCCGAAGGCTCCCATTCGCCCAGCGCGGTCGCGCCGTCCTTCGACCAGCCATTAGGATCGAGCAGCAATCGCCCCTGCCCGTCGACGCTGTCGCGGACGTACAGCACCGCCTGGTTCTGCAGCCCCGAATTATAGCTGTAGAAATAGCGGCCGCCCTTCTTGGTCGGCACGCCGAAGCGCTCATAATCGAACAGCGCCTTCAGCCGCGCCTGGAACAGATCGCGGCCGGGCAGCGTCGCCAGATACGCATCGGTAAGCTTGTTCTGATCAGCGACCCATTTGGCCACCTCGGCATCGTTGCGAACGTCGTTCTCGAGCCAGCGATACGGATCGGCGACCTTCTCGCCGAACTGCTCTTCAGCCACGTCGGTGCGGCGGGTCTGCGGGTAATCGATCGTCGGCATCGCGGCGCGGGTCTCCTGTGGGGCGGAAGCGGCATAGGTCGGAGCGACGAACAGCAGCGGCAAGAGGGCGAGCGAAACACGACGCATGAAGGGGATCTCCGCAGAAACGAGAAAGGCCGCACCCTAATGGGCACGGCCTTTCTGGCAAGTCGGCTAATCCCCCCGCTGAACGGGAGAGGGGCCTAGTTCGATCAGCCCTCGTCGTCGTAATTGTCGTCCGACATCACCGGGCCCGAATCCTGGCCCTTGGCGCTGACGTCGCGGTCGACGAATTCGATGATCGCCATCGGCGAGGCATCCGAAGCGCGGGGGCCGGCCTTGATGATGCGGGTATAGCCGCCGGGACGGTCGGCGTAGCGCGATGCCAGCACGTCGAACAGCTTGATGAGCTGCGCGTCGTCGAGCAGCCGGGCATGTGCCAGGCGGCGGTTCGACAGGCCGCCCTTCTTCGCCAGCGTCACCAGCTTCTCGACATAGGGGCGAAGCTCCTTTGCCTTGGCGACGGTGGTGGTGATCTGCTCATGCTTGATGAGCGCGGCCGACATGTTGCGGAACAGCGCGATGCGATGTGCCGAGGTACGTTGCAGCTTACGGCCGCCTACGCGATGACGCATGATATTTCCTTCGTTCGTTAAGGGGCCGTTCGACGGGACCCCAGACCAGGTGGGGACGGCAGCCCACCCAAATTATCCGTCACCCCGGCGAAAGACGGGGCCTTAAAGGGGAACACATATCCCTTGCCGCGCTGGTCCCCGGCTTTCGCCGGGGTGACGGCAAAGGATGCTGCGATCACCCCATGATTTCCTGCTCGAGCTTCTTGGCCATCTCTTCGATGTTCTCAGGCGGCCAGCCAGGAATTTCCATCCCCAGGCGGAGCCCCATGCCCGAAAGCACTTCCTTGATCTCGTTGAGCGACTTGCGGCCGAAATTCGGCGTGCGCAGCATCTCGGCTTCGGTCTTCTGGACCAGATCGCCGATATAGATGATGTTGTCGTTCTTGAGGCAGTTGGCCGAACGCACCGACAGCTCCAACTCGTCGACCTTCTTGAGAAGGTAACGGTTGATCGTCGCGGTATCGCCAGGCGTTTCAGCAGCGGCAACGGGCAGGCCCGCCGAAACCGGCGCGCTGCGAGTCATCGCCGAATCGTCGAAGTGGACGAACAGCGACAACTGGTCCTGCAGAATGCGACCGGCATAGGCCACCGCATCGTCAGGGGTCACGGTGCCATCGGTCTCGATCGTCAGCGTCAGCTTGTCGTAATCGAGCTCTTGCCCGACGCGGGTGTTCTCGACCTTGTAGCTGACCTGGCGCACCGGCGAATACAGCGCGTCGATGGGAATCAGCCCGATCGGTGCGTCGGCCGGACGGTTAGCAGCGGCGGGCACATAGCCCTTCCCGACGTCAGCCGTCAGCTCCATGTTGAGCGTCGCGCCTTCATCAAGGTGGCACAGTACCAGCTTGGGGTTCATCACTTCGATGTCACCCGAAACGGCGATGTCACCGGCAGTGACGGTCGCAGGACCGGTCGCCGACAGCTGGAGCCGCTTGGGGCCTTCGCCCTGCATGCGGATCGCCAGCTGCTTCACGTTCAGGACGATGTCGGTGACGTCCTCGCGGACTCCCGCCAGCGACGAGAATTCGTGCAGCACGTTCTCGATCTTGATCGAGGTGACCGCAGCACCCTGCAGCGACGACAGCAACACGCGGCGCAGCGCGTTGCCGAGCGTCAGACCGAAGCCCCGCTCGAGCGGTTCGGCGATGAAGGTCGCCTTGCGCTTGGTATCGCCACCGGCCTTCTTTTCGAGACCGCTGGGCTTCTTCAGCTCCTGCCAGTTCTTTGCATTGACAGACACAGGCTTCCCCTGGGTTGGGCGGGAATGGGACTCTCCCGCCGAAAAGCCGCGTGGGCGCGCGGCTCGCAATACTGCGAAGCCGCCCGCCCACGCATAATCGAATTAGACGCGGCGACGCTTCGAAGGACGAACGCCGTTGTGCGGGATCGAGGTCACGTCGCGGATCGACGTGATCTGGAAACCGACCGCCTGCAGCGCGCGAAGCGCCGATTCGCGGCCCGAACCCGGACCCTTTACTTCGACTTCGAGCGTGCGGACGCCGTGCTCGGCAGCCTTCTTGCCCGCGTCTTCGGCGGCGACCTGGGCGGCATAGGGAGTCGACTTGCGGCTGCCCTTGAAGCCCATCGTGCCGGCCGACGACCACGAGATCGTGTTGCCCTGCGCGTCGGTGATGGTGATCATCGTGTTGTTGAAGCTGGCGTTCACATGCGCGACGCCCGAGGAGATATTCTTGCGTTCGCGCCGACGAAGGCGCTGCGGTTCACGTGCCATTTTACTGTCCTGATATCCTGAATAGCGTAAGCGAGCCGCGACGATGCCGCCGCGGCTTCAAGCTTACTTCTTCTTGCCGGCGATCGCCTTCGACTTGCCCTTGCGGGTGCGCGCATTGGTATGCGTGCGCTGGCCGCGGACCGGCAGGCCCTTGCGATGACGAAGCCCACGATAGCAGGCCAGATCCATCAGACGCTTGATGTTCATCGCGGTCTGGCGACGAAGATCGCCTTCCACCGTGTGGGTGGCGTCGATCGTCTCGCGGATCTGCAGCACTTCCGAATCGGTGAGGTCCTGTACCCGGCGTTCGGGAACGATGCTCAATGCTTCGGTGATCTGCTTGGCCTTTGCGGGGCCGATGCCGTGGATATACTGCAGCGCGATGACGACGCGCTTGTTGGTCGGGATGTTGACACCCGCAATACGAGCCATGAACTATATTCTCCCAGCTCCACGGGCACGGCATGGCAGCACGCGCCCATCTCGTAGCGTTAATTCCGAAACGAACGACACCGACGGTCGCGTAAACGCGCCGCCGGCATGACCGGTGCTTCGGAGGGACTGGCAGTTAAGCCGCGAGTCGTCGGCTGTCAAGCGAGCCGGGCGCTGTCAAGCACGATTTGCGGAACCAATTTCGATGCAACGCGTGCGCCGAACGGATGGACCTCGACGCTGGCATAGCCCTCGGGCCTCGGGTCGGTCATCTGGTGGATCGTCCGCGCGTTAAGGTCGACGATCCAGAATTCGGGGATGCCATGTTGTGCGTATAGCGGAGCCTTGCGCGTCAGATCATGCTTCAGCGACGCATCGGCGACTTCGATCGCGAGGCGGGCAAACCCCAGTTCGACGAACTTGTCATCGGGATCGGGAGCCGCGACGAGCAGGTCGGGCTCGGGCAGGCTATGCGGCCCGAGCCGCATCGACACCGGCGACAGAACTTCGAGATCGAGCGCGGCGGCGCCGACCGCGCGGTGAAGCTGCGATCCGATTTCGATGATGACTCGGGCGTGCGGGCGGTGCAGCGGGCTCATCTGATAGATTTCCCCCTCGATCAGCTCGAACCGGCCCTTTCCAAGAAAGAAGCCAGCCTCATCGAGCGCAAGGAACTCCTCCACCGTCAGCTTGTGCACGGTCGGTTCGGAGACGGAAAATCGCTCTTGGCCCATGCCAGCCACGATATCATCCGTTGGGCCGGCCGACAACGGCCGGCACCAGCCTACCCCTGCCCGCCCAGCACGCCCTCGATCGCCGCGGTCACCTGCGCGATGTCGGCCATGCCGTCGATCCGCGTGACCAGTCCGCGCGCGTCGTAGATCGGCAGGATCGGTGCGGTCTTGGCGCGATATTCGGCCATCCGCGTGCGCACCGTCTCGGCATTGTCGTCGGGGCGGCGCTTGAACTCGGTCGATCCGCACACGTCGCACAGGCCGTCGACCAGCGTCGGCTTGAACACGTCGTGATAGCCTGCACCACAATTGCCACAAGTGAAGCGCCCGGTGATCCGCTCGACCAGCGCATCCTCGTCGACCACCAGCTCGATCACATAATGCAGCTCGCGCCCGCGGTCCGCCAGCAGCGTGTCGAGCGCCTCGGCCTGCGCCGCGGTACGCGGATAGCCGTCGAAGATCACCCCGGTCTCGGCGGGCAGTTCGTCGAGCCGCTCACCGATGATCCCCGACACGATCGCGTCCGACACCAGCCCGCCCGAATCCATCACCGCCTTGGCCTCGAGCCCGACCGGCGTGCCCGCCTTCACCGCAGCGCGCAGCATGTCGCCGGTCGAGAGCTGGACCATGCCGTGCTCGCGTTCGAGCCGGCTCGCCTGGGTGCCCTTGCCCGCGCCCGGCGGTCCCAGCAGGATGATGTTCAAGCCTCTTCCCCTATTCGTACGCTTGCGCGCGCGGCTTTAGCGCGCGCGACCGCCCTTGAGCTTCGCCTTCTTGATCAGGTCGCCATACTGGTGCGCCAGCAAATGCGACTGGATCTGCGTCACCGTATCCATGGTTACGTTGACCACGATGAGAAGGCTAGTGCCACCAAGGTAGAAGGGGATGCTCAGCGCCGACACAAGATATTCGGGCACCAGGCAGATGAAGGTCAGATACGCCGCACCGATCACGGTGATCCGCGTCAGCACATAATCGAAATAGGTCTCGGTGCTCTTGCCCGGGCGGATGCCGGGGATGAAGCCGCCATAGCGCTTCAGATTGTCCGCGGTCTCCTCGGGATTGAACACCACCGAGGTGTAGAAGAACGAGAAGAACACGATGCCCAAGCCGTACAGCAGCATATACACCGGGCTGCCATGGGTGAGGTACTGATTCAGCCCGATCACGAAATCGTTCATGAACCCACCCTCGCCGCTGGCCGCGCTCTGGCCGGCGAACTGGCTGACGGTCAGCGGCATCAGCAGCAGCGACGAAGCGAAGATCGGCGGGATGACGCCCGCGGTGTTGATCTTGAGCGGCAGATGGCTGCGCTCGGCCTGCACTCCGCGCGCGGTCTGGCGCTTGGGATATTGGATCAGGATCCGCCGCTGCGCGCGCTCCATGAAGCAGATCAGCAGGATCAGCCCGATCACCGCAACCATGATGCCGACCAGACGGACCGGGTCCATCGTGCCGGTGCGACCGCCTTCGAACAACTGGACCAGCGTCGTCGGCAGATGCGCGACGATGCCCGCCATGATGATCAGCGAAATGCCGTTGCCGATGCCACGGCTGGTGATCTGCTCACCCAGCCACATCAGGAACATCGTGCCGCCGATCAGCGAGATGACCGCGCTGATACGGAACAACATGCCGGGCTCGACCACCGCCTGCGCACCCTGCGTCGCACCGAACGCCTCGAGACCGACCGCGATGAAATAGCCCTGGACCGCGGTCAGGCCGACGGTGCCGTAGCGCGTATACTGGTTGAGCTTCTTGCGCCCGCTCTCGCCTTCCTTCTTGATCGCCGCCAGCGTGGGGCTGAGCGAGGAAGCGAGCTGCACCACGATCGAGGCGGTGATGTAGGGCATCACGCCGAGCGCGATGATCGACATCCGCTCGAGCGCACCGCCCGAGAAGGTGTTGAAGAAATCCATGACGCCGCCCTGCGTCTGCTGCGCGAGCAGATTGAGCTGGGTCGGGTCGATGCCGGGCAGCGGCACGTAGCTGAGCATCCGGAAGATGATGAGCGCGCCCAGCGTGAACCAGAGCCGCTTCTTGAGCTCGGTCGCCTTGCCGAATTTCGACAGGTTCAGGCTGGTCGCCATTTGATCGGCTGCGGATGCCATATGTGGTGTGTCCCGGGAATCAGCGGGCGGAACTTTCGCCCATGTCGCGAGTGCATATAGGCGGTCGGGGCGCGTTGTCTAACCCGGCCGTTCCAAGCTGCCGCGCAAAATCCCCCTCCCGCGCGCGGGAGGGGTTAGGGGAGGGCCTGTCCGCGAGCACCGAAGCTCGAGCCGACACCCCTCCCCCGCCCCCTCCCGACGTCGGGGGGGAGACAGAAGGTTATGCCTTCTTGGCGGCGGCCTTCTTGGCTTCCTTGTCGGCGATCCGCTCGAGGCGAACCTTGCCCTTCTTGGCGGCAGCCTTCTCGCCGGGCGAGACCAGCTCGATCAACTGGACCGAACCGCCGGCCTTTTCGACGGCTTCCTTGGCGCCCTTCGAGGCACCGGCGACGACGAACGAGAGCTTGGCCGAGAAATCGCCCTTGGCGAGGAGGCGAACGCCGTCCTTGCCGCCGCGCGTCAGGCCCGCCGCGGTCAGCAGCGCCTGGTCGATCGTCGCACCCGCTTCGATCTTGCCCAAGTCGATCGCCTTCTGGATCATGCCCAGGTTGATCTCGGCATAGTCCTTGGCGAACGGGTTGTTGAACCCGCGCTTCGGCAGCCGCATGTGGAGCGGCATCTGACCACCCTCAAAACCGTTGATCGCGACGCCCGAGCGCGCCTTGGCACCCTTTTGGCCGCGGCCGGCGGTCTTGCCCACGCCCGAACCGATGCCACGGCCGACGCGTACGCGCTCCTTGCGGGCGCCTTTGTTATCGCGGATGTCGTTGAGTTTCATGATCGTGCACTCGCTTTCGCTTTTGTCGCGCTGACGTTGGGGTAAAAACAGGAAGGGGGCCGATAGCCCCCTTCCCTCATTCTGTCACTGGCAGTGGAGGAATTATTCCTCGACCGACAGCATGTGATGGACCTTCCGGATCATGCCGCGCACCTCGGGGGTGTCGTCGAGCTCGACCGTCTTGTGCATCTTGTTAAGCCCCAGCCCGATCAGCGTTGCACGCTGACTCGGGTCGCGGCGGATGGGCGAACCCGTCTGGGTAATCTTCACCTTGGCCATGTCGCTCACTCCACGACCGCTGCGGCATCGGCCTCGGCGGTCTGTGAACCACCACGGCCGAGCAGGTCGGCGATCTTCTTGCCGCGACGCTGCGCGACGCTCTTAGGCGAGGTCTGCTCACCCAGCGACTCGAAGGTTGCGCGGATCATGTTGTACGGGTTCGACGTCCCGGTCGACTTGGTCACCACGTCGGCGACGCCGAGCGCTTCGAACACGGCGCGCATCGGACCACCGGCGATGATGCCGGTACCCGCAGGTGCCGAACGCAGATACACCAGGCCTGCGCCGAAGTGACCGACGCCGTCATGATGCAGCGTACGACCATCGCGCAGCGGCACGCGGATCATCGCCTTCTTGGCAGCCGCGGTCGCCTTCGAGATCGCCTCGGGCACTTCGCGCGCCTTGCCATGGCCGAAGCCGACACGGCCCTTGCCATCGCCGACGACGACGAGTGCTGCGAAGCCGAAGCGCTTGCCGCCCTTCACCGTCTTCGAAACGCGGTTGATGTGCACCAGCTTCTCGATCAGCTCTTCGCCGCCATCGTCGCTGCCGCCGCGATTGTCGCGCCGGTTGCCGCCGCGATTGTCGCGACCGCCACCACGGTTGTTGTTACCACCGGGGCCGCCGCCGGGACCGCCACGGCCACGACCGCCGCGCGGGCCGCGCGGAGGACCGCCAGGACCATCCTGGGGAGGAGCCGAAGCGGGCGCGGCTGCCGAAGCGCCGGTCGGGTTGTTGTCGTCCGCCATATTAGAACTCCAATCCGCCTTCACGCGCGGCTTCCGCCAGCGCCTTCACGCGACCATGATACAGGAAGCCGCCACGATCGAAGACGACCTGAGTGACGCCGGCGGCCTTCGCCGCCTCGGCCAGGCGCTTGCCGACATCGGCTGCGGTCTCGACATTGGCCTTCGCGCTGTCGCGGAAATCCTTGTCGAGGCTCGATGCCATCGCCAGCGTGCGGCCGGCGACGTCGTCGATCACCTGCGCATAGATATGCTGGCCCGAACGATGGACCGACAGACGCGGCCGACCACCGCCACGCGCCCGAAGCGCGGTACGGTTGCGGCGGCGCCGCTTCTCGAAGAGAGACATGCCCTTGGTCATTACTTCTTCTTCCCTTCCTTGCGGAAGATGAACTCGCCGTCGTACTTGATGCCCTTGCCCTTGTACGGCTCGGGCTTGCGCCAGCGACGGATCTCGGCGGCCAGCTGGCCCACCTTCTGCTTGTCGGAGCCGCTGATCTCGACCGTGGTCGCATCAGGAGTCTTCACCTCGATGCCCTCGGGCACCTCGATGTTGACGTCGTGGCTGTAGCCCAGCTGCAGCTTCAGGTTCTTGCCCTGGGCCGCGGCGCGGTAGCCGACGCCGGTGATGATCAGCTTCTTGGTGAAACCGTCGGTCACGCCGGTCACCAGGTTCTGCACCATGGTCCGCTGCATGCCCCAGAACGCACGAGCACGCTTGGTGTCGTTCGCCGGGGTGACGGCGATGCCGCCATCGACATTCTCATACTTGATGTCGTCGAACAGCGGCATCGTCAGCGTCCCCTTGGGGCCCTTGACGCTGATCTGCTCGCCGTCGATCGTTGCGGTCACGCCCGCAGGGACGCTGACCGGCTTCTTGCCGATGCGGCTCATCAGAATACCTCCGCGAGCACTTCGCCACCGACATTCTGTTCGCGCGCTTCGGCGTCGGACAGAACGCCACGCGGCGTCGATACGATGGTGATGCCAAGGCCGTTGCGGACCTTGGGCAGTTCCTGCGAGCCCGAATAGACCCGGCGACCGGGCTTCGAAACGCGCGCGACATGCTTGATCGCGGGCTGGCCCTCGAAATATTTCAGCTCGATGCGGATGCCGGCCGCGGGGCCCATCTGCTCTTCGCTGTAGCCACGAATATAGCCCTCGCGCTGAAGCACGTCGAGCACGCGGGCCCGCAGCTTCGAAGCGGGCGTCAGGACGGAGTCCTTGCGCGCGCGCTGGCCGTTGCGGATGCGGGTGAGCATGTCACCCAGTGGATCGGTCAAAGCCATGTCAGGTCCTTACCAGCTCGACTTCGTGACGCCGGGGATCAGGCCCTTGTTGGCCAGATCGCGCAGCATGACGCGGGCAAGACGGAACTTGCGGTAATAGCCGCGCGGGCGGCCGCTAAGCTCGCACCGGTTGCGGATGCGGGTCGGGTTGCCGTTGCGCGGCAGCTCGGCCATCTTCAGGCGCGCCATCAGGCGCTCCGTGTCATCGAGGTCGCGGTCATTCGCAATGGCCTTCAGCGCCGCGTACTTGGGCGCGTACTTCTTGACCAGCTTGCGACGCTTCTCGTTCTTGTTGATCGAACTCAGTTTCGCCATCGACTTAAGCTCTCTTTCCTTTTGCTCCCTCTCCCGCTTGCGGGAGAGGGTCGAGTTGAGGGTCTGTAACCCCCAGCATTGATTTGGTGAGGGCTAGGCCCTCACCCTTCCGCCGCTTGCGCGGCTCCCTCCCCCTCCCGCAGGCGGGAGAGGGAAAGCATTACGCTGCCTGCTTCTCTTCTTCTTCGTTCTTGGGGAACGGGAAGCCGAACAGGCGAAGCAGCTCGCGCGCCTCGTCGTCGGTGCGCGCCGTCGTGGTCACGATCACGTCCATGCCGCGCACCTTGTCGATGCGGTCATAGTTGATCTCGGGGAACACCAGCTGCTCCTTCAGGCCGCAGGCATAGTTGCCGCGTCCGTCGAAGCTCTTGGGGTTCAGCCCGCGGAAATCGCGAACGCGCGGCAGCGCGATGGTGATGAAGCGGTCGAGAAACTCGTACATGCGCTCGCGGCGAAGCGTTACCTTCACGCCGATCGGCATGCCCTCACGCAGCTTGAAGGTCGCGACCGACTTCTTCGCCTTGGTGATGACGGGCTTCTGGCCGGCGATCAGCTCCATTTCGGAAGCCGCCTGCTCGACCTTCTTCTTGTCCTGCGTCGCTTCGCCAACGCCCATGTTGAGGACGATCTTGTCGATGCGCGGGATTTCCATCGCGTTCTTGTAGCCGAACTTCTCGGTCATCGCCTTGGCGATTTCCGCGTCGTACTTGGCCCGCATCCGCGGAATATACTTATCAGCCACTGATGACCTCCCCGGTCTTGACCGCAACGCGAACCTTCTTGCCGTCGCGCTCTTCGAAACGGACGCGCGTCGCCTTGCCGTCGCCGGTCACGTGCGCGACCTTCGAGATGTGCAGCGGTGCTTCCGAACGCTCCAGGCCGCCCTGCGGCTGACCCTGCGAAGGCTTTTTGTGGCGAACGGCGATGTTCACGCCCTGGACCACGACCTTCTCGTCGCGTGGCATCGAACGGACGACCTCACCGGTCTTGCCCTTGTCCTTGCCCGACAGGACGACAACGCGGTCGCCCTTCTTGATCTTTGCGGCAGACATTACAGAACCTCCGGCGCCAGGCTGATGATCTTCATGTAGCCACGGCCACGCAGCTCGCGAACCACCGGGCCAAAGATACGGGTGCCGATCGGCTCCTCGTTCTTGTTGACCAGCACCGCGGCGTTGCCGTCGAAGCGGATGACCGAACCATCGGCGCGGCGGATATCCTTGCGCGTGCGGACGATGACGGCGCGATGCACGTCACCCTTCTTCACGCGGCCACGGGGTGCTGCTTCCTTGACGCTGACGACGATCACGTCGCCAACACCGGCCACGCGACGCTTGGAGCCGCCCAGCACCTTGATGCACTGCACCCGCTTCGCGCCGCTATTGTCAGCGACGTCGAGATTGGACTGCATTTGGATCATCGATCCGTATCCTTCTCAATATGGGGTGGATTCCGACCCAGCCCCGCCTTCTACAATGGTGGCTTAGGCTTCCGCCGCTGCCGCCGTCTCTTCGGGAGTGGCATGGACGTTCACACGATCCACGACCTTCCACGTCTTCAGCTTCGAAATCGGTGCGGTCTCTTCGATCCGTACCGTCTCGCCCTCACGATAGGCATTCACCTCGTCGTGAGCGTGATACTTCTTCGTCCGGCGGATGATCTTGCCGTAGAGCGGGTGCTTCACCTTACGCTCGACGCTTACCACCACCGTCTTGTCGGTCTTGTCCGAGACGATCATCCCGGTCAGCACACGCTTCGGCATGTCGTTTCCTCTTACTTGGCGGACGAGCGCTGACGCTCGCCCTGCAAGGTCTTGATACGGGCGATGTCGCGACGGACTTCCTTGACCCGGCTCGGCTTTTCGAGCTGGCTGGTCGCCGCCTGGAAGCGCAGGTTGAATGCCTCGCGCTTCAGGTTGCCCAGGTCGTCGGTCAGCTGGTCGTCGGTCTTGACGCGCATGTCGGTAGGCTTGGTCATCTCAATCAACCCTCCAGGTGCGAGGTGTCGCCGAGACGGGCAACGACCTTCACCTTGATCGGCAGCTTCATCGCCGCCCGCTCGAATGCTTCTGCCGCGAGTGGGCCGGGAACGCCGTCCAGCTCGAACAGAATACGACCCGGCTTCACGCGCGCTGCCCAATATTCAAGGGCACCCTTGCCCGAGCCCATGCGGACTTCGGCGGGCTTCGACGACACCGGCAGGTCGGGGAAGATGCGGATCCACAACCGCCCCTGACGCTTGATGTGACGCGTGATCGCGCGGCGAGCCGCCTCGATCTGGCGCGCGGTGATCCGCTCGGGCTCCATCGCCTTCAGGCCGTACGACCCGAAGTTCAGCGTTGCGCCACCCTTGGCATCGCCCTTGATCCGGCCCTTGAAGGCCTTGCGGAACTTGCTCTTTTTCGGTTGCAGCATTGCCTAACCCTCAGCGACGGTCGTCGCGCGCCGGGCGAACGCCCGACGTCTGCGATTCAAGATTGAGGCGATCGGTTGCCATCGGATCATGGCCCAGGATCTCGCCCTTGAAGATCCACACCTTCACGCCGCACACGCCATAGGCGGTATGCGCCTCGGCTTCGGCGTGATCGATGTTGGCGCGCAGCGTGTGCAGCGGCACCCGGCCTTCACGATACCATTCCGACCGCGCGATTTCGGCGCCACCGAGACGGCCACCGCAATTGATGCGGATGCCCTCGGCACCGAGCCGCATCGCCGACTGCACCGCGCGCTTCATGGCACGGCGGAAGGCGATACGACGCTCGAGCTGGTCGGCGATGCCCTGCGCGACCAAACGCGCATCGACTTCGGGCTTGCGGATCTCGACGATGTTCAGCGAAACGTCCGACGGGGTCATCGTGCCGATCTTCTTGCGAAGCTTCTCGATGTCGGCGCCCTTCTTGCCGATGATCACACCGGGACGGGCAGCGAAGATCGAGATGCGGCACAGCTTTGCCGGACGCTCGATGACGACCTTGGAAATCGCAGCCTGCTTCAGCGTCGACATGATGTACTGGCGGATGCGGAGATCCTCCAGCAGCAGCCGGCCATATTCCGAACCCTCGGCGAACCAGCGGCTGTCCCAGGTACGGTTGATCTGCAGGCGAAGACCGATTGGATTGCTCTTGTGACCCATATCAGGCCTCCTCTTCCTGCTTCTCGCGTACGACGATACGCAAGCGGCTGAACGGCTTCAGGATGCGGGTCGACTTGCCGCGACCGCGCGTGGCGAAACGCTTCATCACGATCGACTTGCCGACCGACGCCTCGGCGACGACGAGTGCGTCGACGTCGAGATTGTGGTTGTTCTCGGCGTTGGCGATCGCGCTGGCGAGCACCTTGCGGGCATCGACAGCCATCGCCTTCTTCGAGAAGGCGAGGATGTTCATCGCCTGACCAACGGGCTGGTTGCGGATCAGCGCAGCCACCAGGTTCAGCTTCTGCGCCGAACCACGGATCTGCGTGCCGACCGACAACGCCTCGTTGTCGGCGACGCGACGGGGAGCCTTAGGCTTCGACATCAGCGCTTGCCCTTCTTGTCTGCGGCGTGGCCGGGGAAGAAGCGCGTGGGCGCGAACTCGCCCAGCTTCATGCCGACCATGTCTTCGTTGACCGAGACGGGAACGAACTTGCGACCGTTATAGACGCTGAACGTAAGTCCCACGAACTGGGGCAGGATCGTCGAGCGACGCGACCAGGTCTTGATCGGGCCGCTGCGACCCCCGGCGTCCTGTGCGGTCTCTGCCTTCTTGAGAAGGCTGAGTTCCACAAACGGACCCTTCCATACCGAACGAGCCATGGCGTTAGCCCTTCTTCTTGGCGTGACGCGACCGGATGATCATGCGATCGGTCGACTTGTTATGACGAGTGCGAGCACCCTTGGTCGGCTTGCCCCATGGCGTGACCGGATGACGGCCGCCCGAGGTCCGGCCTTCACCACCGCCGTGCGGATGGTCGACCGGGTTCTTGGCAACACCGCGCGTCAGCGGGCGGATCCCCTTCCAACGGTTGCGGCCTGCCTTGGCAAGGTTGGTGTTCTGGTTGTCGGGGTTCGACACCGCACCCACCGTCGCCATGCACTCACCGCGAATGTAGCGCTGCTCGCCCGAGTTCAGGCGGACGATCACCATGCCGCGATCACGACCCACCACCTGCACATAGGTGCCGGCCGAACGTGCGATCTGACCGCCCTTGCCGGGCTTCATCTCGACGTTGTGAACGATGGTGCCGACCGGCATCTGGCCGATCTCCATCGCATTGCCCGGCTTCACGTCGGTCTTCTTGCCTGCAACCACCTTGTCGCCGACGGCAAGCCGCTGTGGCGCGATGATGTAGGCGACGTCCGACTTCTCGCCGTTCTCGCCGACTTCACCAAACGGCACTGGGCCGTAGTTGATGAGCGCCAGGAACGCGGTGCGGTTGGGATCGTACTCGAGCCGCTCGACGGTGCCTTCGACGTCCCACTTGCGACGCTTGAAATCGACGATGCGATAGCGCTGCTTGTGGCCGCCGGCGATGCCGCGCGAGGTGACGTGGCCCTTGTTGTTGCGGCCACCGGTCTTGCGCTTACCCTCGGTCAGCGCCTTGACGGGACCGCCCTTGTGGAGCGACGAGCGGTCCACCAGGATGAGGCCACGCCGCGACGGCGAGGTCGGATTATAATGCTTGAGTGCCATTTGCCTCAGACCCCCGTCGTGACGTCGATCGAATCGCCGTCCTTCAGCGTCACGATCGCCTTCTTGATGTCCGAACGCTTGTAGGGCGTGCCCTTCCAGCGCTTCGTCTTGCCCTTCTGGACGATCGTGTTCACGCCGGTGACCTTTACGTCGAACAGCGCTTCAACGGCCGCCTTGATCTCCGGCTTGGTGGCATCGTTTGCCACCTTGAACACAACCGCGTTGTGCTCGGAGACGAGGGTCGACTTCTCGGTGATGTGCGGTGCGACAATCACGTCATAATGACGGTTGTCGATCGCAGCCTTGGTCTGCTTAGCCATGGAAGCGTGCCTCCAGCTTCTCGACCGCGGCGCGCGTCAGCACCAGCGTGTCATGCTTCAGGATGTCGTACACATTGGCGCCGACCGCAGGCATCACGTTGATGTACGACAGGTTGCGGGTTGCCAGCGCGAAGCCGTCTTCCACTGCGTCACCGTCGATCACCAGCGCGGTCTTGCCGAAGCCCATCGCGGCCCAGGCGCCCTGGAGCACCTTGGTCTTGGCTTCGGCGACCTTGAGGTCGTCGAGCACGACGAGCGTGCCGGCAGCAGCGTGGCTCGACAGCGCCATCTTCAGCCCCAGCGCACGAACCTTCTTGTTCAGGCTGTTGTCGAAGTCGCGAAGCCGGGCGCCGTGCGCCTTACCACCGCCGATGAAGATCGGTGCACGGCGATCGCCGTGACGGGCGGTACCGCCGCCCTTCTGGCGACCGAACTTCTTGCCGGTACGCGCGACTTCCGAACGCTCACGCGTCGGACGTGCGGTGCCGCGGCGGTTGTGCAGCTGCCAGGTGACGACGCGGTGCAGGATGTCAGCGCGCGGCTCGACACCGAATACGGCGTCGTTCAGCTCGATGTCGCCATTCTCGGTCGCTTCGAGGGTTTGAACCTTGATCTTCACGTTCAGCCCTCCTGGCCGTCGGTCGTCTCGACCGTGGTCACGTCCTGCGCGGGCGTGTCGGCTGCGACGTCGTTGTTGTTGGCGACCTGCTTGAGGCCTGCGGGATAGGGAGCGTCGGCATGGCGCGCGACCTTCACCGCGTCCTTGACGATCAACCAGCCACCCTTCGAACCGGGAACCGAACCCTTGACGAACAGCAAGCCGCGCTCGACGTCGGTCTGGACGATTTCCAGGTTCTGCTGGGTGCGGTTACGGTCGCCCATGTGGCCGGCCATCTTCTTGTTCTTGAAGACCTTGCCCGGATCCTGGCGCTGGCCGGTCGAACCGTGCGAACGGTGCGACAGCGAAACGCCGTGGGTGGCGCGCAAGCCCCCGAAGCCCCAGCGCTTCATAGCGCCGGCAAAGCCCTTGCCCTGCGTCTTGCCCGAAACGTCGACGATCTGGCCGGCGACGAAATGGTCCGCGCCGATCTCGGCACCGACATCGAGCATCGCATCTTCCGCAACGCGGAATTCGCAAAGCTGCGCCTTCAGCTCGACTTCGGCCTTGCCGAAATGCCCGCGCTGCGGCTTCGCGGTGTTCTTGGCCTTGGCCGAACCCGCGCCTAGCTGAACCGCGACATAGCCGTCGCGATCGATGGTGCGCTGTGCAACCACCTGAACGCCCTCGAGCGCCAGAACGGTTACCGGCACGTGCCGGCCGTCGTCCTGGAACAAGCGGGTCATTCCCAGTTTCTTAACGATCACGCCAGTGCGCATGACCAGTTGCTCCTATACAGAGGCCCACGCGATCAAAAGCGACCGCGCGGGCGTGCCCAACCCATGATGAAAAGCGTGCCCCGTCCCGGGCTGGATGTCCGGCGAACCGGACGTGACGGGGAACGCTGTCCCGGCGGCTTGCGCCACCGGCGGTATTCCTATTTTTCCCTTGCCGTCATCCCAGCGAAAGCTGGGATCTCTTCGTGGCGGGCGCTGCGCCCTGCCCCACGAGACCCCAGCATTCGCTGGGGTGACGATTCAGCGGTGAATCGGAAGCAGGCCTTTACGCCAGCTTGATCTCGACGTCAACGCCTGCGGCCAGGTCGAGCTTCATCAGCGCGTCCACCGTCTGCGGGGTCGGCTGCACAATGTCGAGCAAGCGCTTATAGGTGCGGGTCTCGAACTGCTCGCGCGACTTCTTGTCGATGTGCGGGCCACGGTTGACCGTGAACTTGTCGATGTGAGTCGGCAAAGGGATGGGGCCACGGATGAGCGCGCCGGTGCGACGGGCGGTGTCGGCGATGTCGCCGGCCGCCTGGTCGAGCACGCGGTGGTCGAACGCCTTCAGGCGAATGCGGATGTTGTTGTCCATGTCCCTACCAATGCGAAAGAGCGGGGGCGATCAGGGACTACGTCACCCCAGCGAAGGCTGGGGTCTCTTGCGGCCGGGCGCTCGCGCCTAACCGGGAGATCCCAGCTTCCGCTGGGATGACGGCACCTGCCGCCTCTTGCTGTTTAAACGAAACTGAGCGAGCGCCCCTAACCGGGGTCGCATAGAAAAGCAACCGCCCAGCCCCGTTTTCACAGGACCGGGCGGCTTTATTTGTGCGTCTGGCTTACTTGGTGATGCCGCTGACAACACCTGCGCCGACGGTACGGCCACCCTCACGGATGGTGAAACGCTGGCCGACGTCCATTGCGATCGGTGCGATCAGCTTGATGCCGAGCGCGACGTTGTCGCCTGGCATCACCATCTCGGTGCCCTCGGGCAGCTCGACGGTGCCGGTCACGTCCGTGGTGCGGAAGTAGAACTGCGGACGATAGTTGGCGAAGAACGGCGTGTGACGGCCACCCTCGTCCTTCGACAGCACGTACACTTCCGAAGCGAACTCGGTGTGCGGCTTGATCGAGCCCGGCTTGCAGAGAACCTGGCCGCGCTCGACTTCCTCACGGCCAACGCCGCGGATCAGTGCGCCGATGTTGTCGCCTGCCATGCCCTGGTCGAGCAGCTTGCGGAACATCTCGACGCCAGTGACCGTGGTCTTGCGGGTGTCGTGGATGCCGACGATCTCGACTTCCTCGCCAACCTTCACAACGCCGGTCTCGACGCGGCCGGTGACGACCGTACCACGACCCGAGATCGAGAACACGTCCTCGATCGGCATCATGAACGGCTTGTCGAGCGGACGCTCGGGCTGCGGGATCGACTCGTCGACCGCTGCCATCAGCGCCAGGATCGCGTCCTTGCCGAACGTGTCGTTCGAACCCGAAAGCGCGCAGGTCGCCGAACCACGGATGATCGGAATGTTGTCGCCGTCGAAGTCGCGCTTCGAAAGCTCCTCACGGATCTCCATCTCGACCAGCTCGAGGATTTCCTCGTCGTCGACCAGGTCGACCTTGTTGAGGAAGACCACCATGGTCGGCACGCCGACCTGCTTGGCGAGCAGGATGTGCTCCTTGGTCTGTGGCATCGGGCCGTCGGTGGCCGAAACCACCAGGATCGCGCCGTCCATCTGCGCCGCGCCGGTGATCATGTTCTTCACATAATCGGCGTGGCCCGGGCAATCGACGTGCGCATAGTGACGCGCTGCGGTCTCATACTCAACGTGCGCGGTCGAGATCGTGATGCCACGCTCGCGCTCCTCGGGTGCCTTGTCGATGTTGGCGAAGTCGACTGCGACGCCGCCCGAGGTCTCGGCCAAAACCTTCGTGATCGCCGCCGTCAGCGACGTCTTGCCGTGATCGACGTGACCGATGGTGCCGATGTTGAGATGCGGCTTGTTCCGCTCGAACTTTGCTTTCGCCATGATTCCCTACCTTGCTGAATTCAGATTTCCCGGCCGCTCGGGGACTCGCCGAAAGGCGGCCCCATAGCGGCTCGTATTCGATTACGCCAGCTTCGCCTTCACTTCGTCGGCGACGTTGGCAGGCACTTCGTCGTAATGCGAGAACTGCATGCTGTACTGCGCACGGCCCTGGGTGAACGAGCGCAGCTGATTCACATAGCCGAACATGTTCGCCAGCGGCACGACCGCCTCCACCGCCTGCGCGTTGCCGCGCGTGTCGGTGCCCTGGATCTGCCCACGACGCGAGTTCAGATCGCCGATCACGTCGCCCAGATAGTCCTCCGGGGTAACGACCTCGACCTTCATCATCGGCTCGAGCAGCTTGATGCCCGACTTCTGCGCGGCTTCACGCATTGCACCGCGCGCGCAGATTTCGAACGCCAGCGCCGACGAATCGACGTCATGATAGGCGCCGTCATACAGGTTGATCTCGAAATCGATGATCGGGAACCCGACCAGCGAACCCGTAGCAGCCGTCTCACGGAAGCCCTTCTCGATCGCGGGGATATATTCCTTGGGAATATTACCGCCCTTGATCTCGTCCTTGAAGATGATGCCCGACCCGCGCTCGCCCGGGGTCAGCTTCACCTTCACGCGACCGAACTGGCCGGTGCCGCCCGACTGCTTCTTGTGGGTATAGTCGATATCCACGGGCTTGCCGAGATATTCGCGATACGCCACCTGCGGCGCGCCGACATTGGCCTCGACCTTGAACTCGCGCTTCATGCGATCGACGAGAATCTCGAGGTGAAGCTCGCCCATCCCCTTGATGATCGTCTGACCGCTCTCATGGTCGGTCGACACGCGGAACGACGGATCTTCGCGCGCGAGACGGTTGAGCGCGACGCCCATCTTCTCCTGGTCGGCCTTGGTCTTGGGCTCCACCGAAAGCTCGATCACCGGCTCGGGGAATTCCATCCGCTCGAGGATGATCGGTGCGTTCTGCGCGCAGAGCGTGTCACCAGTCGTGGTATCCTTCAGCCCCGCCAGCGCGACGATGTCGCCCGCGAATGCCTCCTGGATGTCCTCGCGGCTGTTCGCATGCATCAACAGCATGCGACCGACCTTTTCCTTCTTGTCCTTCACCGAATTGGTGACCATCGACGCGGCTTCGAGCTTGCCCGAATAGATGCGTGCGAAGGTCAGCGTACCGACGAAGGGATCGTTCATGATCTTGAACGCCAGCGCCGAGAACGGTGCCTCGTCCGACGACGGACGCTCGTCCGGAGTTTCGCCGTCGAGCTTCAGGCCCTTGATGGCGGGAACGTCGAGCGGCGAAGGCAGATAGTCGACCACCGCGTCGAGCAGCGGCTGGACGCCCTTGTTCTTGAACGCCGAGCCGCACACCACCGGCACGAACGCCATGCCGAGCGTACCCTTGCGGATCAGCTTCTTGAGGTCGGCGGTGCTCGGCTCGTTGCCCTCGAGATAGGCTTCCATCAAGTCGTCGTCCAACTCGACGGCCATCTCGATCAGCTCGCTGCGATACTTTGCAGCCTTCTCGACCATGTCCTCAGGGATTTCCTGATATTCGAACTTCGCGCCCAGGCTCTCTTCAAGCCAGATGATCGCACGGTTCTCGACCAGGTCGACCAGACCCTTGAAGCCGCCCTCGGTACCGATCGGCAAATACAGCACGGCAGGACGCGCGGCGAGGCGCTCGATGATCGAGTTGACGCAGAAATAGAAGTCCGCGCCGGTGCGATCCAGCTTGTTGATGAAGCACATGCGCGGCACACCATACTTGTCGGCCTGGCGCCACACCGTCTCCGACTGCGGCTCGACGCCGGCAACGCCGTCGAAGCACGCGACCGCGCCATCGAGCACCCGCAGCGAACGCTCGACTTCGATCGTGAAGTCGACGTGGCCCGGCGTGTCGATGATGTTGATCAGGTGCTCTTCACCCTTGCCCTCTTCGGCGCGCCACTTGCAAGTGGTGGCCGCGGACGTGATCGTGATCCCGCGCTCCTGCTCCTGCTCCATCCAGTCCATCGTCGCGGTGCCCTCATGGACCTCGCCGATCTTGTAGGACTTGCCGGTGTAATAAAGGATACGCTCGGTCGTCGTCGTCTTGCCGGCGTCGATATGCGCCATGATGCCGATGTTGCGATAGCGGTCGAGCGGATGGCTGCGGGCCATGGTCTTACTCCTGGTGCCGACGGGTCGGCGCGGTGAAATCTGTTCGGGGAATACCCCGGCCGTTCGTCCTAAGTAGCCATTGAGCTTGTCGAACTGGCGTATCGAAGGATGCCGCCTGGAGCAGCCCTTCGATACGGGTCTTCGCCATGCTCAGCCCCTACTCAGGGCGAACGGAAATCGGGAGCGACGCGGATGTTACCCCGCGCCTCCCCCATATAGGTTACCAGCGATAGTGCGAGAAGGCCCGGTTGGCTTCTGCCATCCGGTGGGTGTCTTCGCGCTTCTTCACCGCGTTGCCGCGATTGTTCGCCGCGTCCATCAGCTCGCCCGAAAGGCGGGCCGACATGGTGTTCTCGCTGCGATTGCGCGCCGAGGTGATGAGCCAGCGGATCGCCAGCGCCTGGGCACGCTCGGGGCGAACCTCGACCGGCACTTGATAGGTCGCACCACCGACGCGGCGGCTGCGCACTTCGATGCCCGGCGCGATGTTGTTCAGTGCGTCGTGGAACACGCCGACCGGGTCGCGCTTGGCGCGCTGCTCGACGGTTTCCATGGCGCTGTACACGATGCCTTCTGCGACGGCCTTCTTGCCGTCGAGCATCACGCTGTTCATGAACTTGGGAAGAATTTGATCACCGTATTTCGGATCGGGAAGGATGATCCGCTTTTCGGGACGACGACGACGTGCCATTGATTTCTACCTCTTAACTTCAGCCTGATGGTCGAAAGGACGACCGGCTTACTTCGGACGCTTGGCGCCGTACTTCGAGCGGGACTGCTTGCGATCCTTGACACCCTGGGTATCGAGAACGCCGCGCAGCACATGGTAGCGAACGCCGGGAAGATCGCGAACGCGACCGCCGCGGATCAGCACCACCGAATGCTCCTGCAGGTTGTGGCCTTCACCCGGAATATAGGTGATGACTTCGCGCTGGTTCGTCAGGCGAACCTTGGCGACCTTGCGGAGTGCCGAGTTCGGCTTCTTCGGGGTCGTCGTGTACACGCGGGTGCAAACGCCACGCTTCTGCGGGTTTGCTTCCATCGCAGGGACCTTGCTCTTGGCCTTCTGCGGATCGCGGCCCTTGCGGACCAGCTGGTTAATCGTCGGCATGAAGCCCTTCACCTTTGCGTTACCAGAGCCATTCTGGCGGTTACTTTGCTGGAGCCCTGTGCGAGCGAATACGAAAACGACCCGGGTGGCTTGACCCACCGGGCCTTTGACGTCTCCAACAACGTTCATTGCTCGTCCCGCAGCGCCACGGACACGCCGATGGGAATCGGCAATTCCGGCTGAGGAACGGACGCGCCTATACGCCGGGGGGCGGGAGTGGTCAACAGGGGGCAGGCCGCAGACGCCACTTAGCGCCCCTCCCTGGAAGGGAGGGGTCGGGGGTGGGTCGAGACTTGGCGCTAAGCAAACCCGCCGCCCTATCTGGCCATACCGCGAGCGCTCCACCCACCCTTGCACTTCCCTCGCAGCTACCAGAGCCATGCCGCGATCCCAAAAACGGGAATAGCCGATAGCGCTCGTTGCGGACATGCTCCGTAACTCGCATGATCGGGAAATGACAATCGTTTGGATCGGCATCATTCTATCCGCGACCGTGGTCGGGTTCTTGGTAGGACATCTACGGCAGGGTCGAATACGCGGGGTAAGCTACGTCGCACTGATCCTCGCACCTACGCTGGTGTTGACAGTAGTGTTGGCACTCACCCCTCCTGCGCCGCCCAGCTTCATGGCATGGTGGATGGCTGGAATGGTGATGATTAGTCCGGCTATTGTCGGGTGGGCCATATTCGCGACAGTAGGCTTCGCTGCGGCTCGGTGGAGCGTCCGCTAACCACCACTGTTCGCCGCTCCTTTATAACTCGACGGTCTACTCCAACGCCTCCACCAGTAACCGCTCGAACCGCTCGGGTACCTCGACCTGCGGCGAATGCCCCGCCCCCTCGATCCGCACCAGCCGCGCCCCCTTGATCCGCGCCGCCGCATTAGCCGCCACTTCGGGGATCGGCTTCAACGTCGCCCGCACCTCCTCGGGCGCATTGGCCTTCCCGAACACCGTCCTGTCGCGCGTCCCGATCAGCAATGTCGTCGGCACCGCGATCCGGCCGAGTTCGTACACCACCGGCTGCGTCTGGATCATGTCGCTGGTCTTGGCCTGCGCCAGCGCCACCGTCTCGTTGCCGCCACCGGCATATTGCCCCGCCAGCATCCGCGCCCAACGGTCATACTCCGCAGTCCAGGCGCCGCTATAGTAATTCTCGGTCTGATAGGCGCGGATCGACTGGTAGCTGGTGCGCCGCTCGCCCGCGAGCAACCGGTCGAGCGGGGTATAGGGCACGCCCTGCGCCAGCCGGTCGGCCAGCCCCAGCGGGTTGACCAGCACCAGCCGCTCGGTGCGCTCGGGATGCTGTATCGCGAAGCGCATCGCCAGCATGCCCCCCATCGAATGGCCGACGATCGCCGCGCGCTCGATCCCGCGCGCCTGCATCAGCGCCGCGGTGTTGGCGGCCAGCATCCGCAGCGAATATTGCGCGCCCGCCGGCTTTGCCGATTTGCAAAAACCGATCTGGTCAGGGATCAGCACGCGATACCCCCTGCCCGCCAGCATCCGCGCGGTCCGCTCCCAGGTCGCGCCGCAGAAATTCTTGCCGTGCAGCAGCACCACGGTGCGCCCGTTAGCGCGTGCGGTCGGCGCGACGTCCATATACGCCATGTCGGCAGCGAACTGCCCGACGGGAACGCGGATAGTCTGCACCGGCCAGGGATAGGCGAACCGTTCGAGATTGGGGCCGAGCTCGGCGATCGGCGGATCGGGCGCGGCCGCTTGGGTGGAGGCGGCCAGCGCGAGCAGCGAGGTAAGCAACAACATGGCAATCTCCCCCCTCCCTGAAAGGGAGGGGTCGGGGGTGGGTCGAGGCCGGGAGCTACGGAAACCTCAAGCGATGTCTCCGCCGTACCACGAGCACCCTACCCACCCCCAGCCCCTCCCTTCCAGGGAGGGGAGAAACCTCATTCCCCCGCGCCCTTCTCCAAAACCCCACCCTTCACCACATGGCTCACCCGCTCGAGCACCCGAATATCCGCCAGCGGATCGCCATCGACTGCGACGATGTCGGCATAGCGGCCCACCGCGATCGCCCCCACATCGCGCTCGCGCCCCAGCGCCTGCGCGGCGTTGGTCGTCGCCGCCTGGATCGCCTGCATCGGCGTCATCCCGAACTGCACCATCGTCGCGAACTGCCCCGCGGCGGTATCGTGCGGCATGACCCCAGCGTCGGAGCCGAAGACCAATTTGATCCCCATCCGCACCGCCTTGCCGAAATTGTCGCGCTGGACCTGCGCTACCTCGCGGTCCTTGCGGAGATTTTCCTCGAGAGCGCCGGTCGCCGCGCCCTCGCGCTGGGTGTATTCGGTGTTGAAGATGTCCATCGACAGCCAGGTGCCGCGCTCCTTGGCGAGCCTGAGCCCCTCGTCGTCGATCAGGCTGGCATGTTCGATCGTGTCGATCCCCGCGCGGATCGCCGCCTTGATCCCTTCGGCGCCATGCGCGTGCGCGGCGACCTTCAGCCCCAACATATGCGCCTCGTCGGCGGCGGCCTTGAGTTCGTCGGCGGTCATCTGCTGCTGGCCGGGCTCGGTGTTCTTCGAAAAGACGCCGCCGGTGGCGCAGACCTTGATCACCTCGGCACCGAAGCGCCGGTTCTCGCGTACCTGATAGCGCACCGCCTCGGCGCCGTTCACCCCGCGCTCGGTCTGGTCCTTGTAGCTCGGCGGCAGCAAATTGCTCCCGCCGCAATGCCCGCCGGTCGCCCCGAAGCTCCACGTCGCGGGCACGATCCGCGGGCCGGGATAGAAGCCGCCTTCGATCCCCTGTTTGAGCGCGACATCGGCATAGTCTGCCGAACCGAGATTGCGGACGGTGGTGAACCCCGCCTGCAGCATGTCGCGCGCGTTGCCGACCCCCAGCGTCACCGGAAACACGTCGGTGTATTCGAGGCTCCGATAGCCCCTGATCCGCGCGCTGCCCGCCAGATGGACGTGCATGTCGATAAAGCCCGGCAGCAGAGTCTTGCCGGGCAGGTCGATCCGCTGCGCATCCGCCGGGATATTGGGCCGCCCGCCATTGCGCCCGACCACCGAGGTGATCCGGCCATCGGTGACCACGATCACCGGCTCCTCGATCACCCGCCCCGCGACAACATCGATCATCCGCGCCGCGGTGATGACCGTGGTTCGCGATGCCGAAGCGGTTTGCGCCGATGCCATCCCGGCGCTGGCGAGCGTGACGCATGTGGCAACGGTGATCAAACGCATGTGCTTCCCCTAAAGACAGGGATGCAACCTTGCGGCACGGTGCCGCCGGGTCAATCCCCGGCGGCAGCCCGTGCCCTTGCGCTATCGATCAGATATGCAGCGCCTTGCCGTACGCCGCGAGAACGCTCTCGTGCATCATCTCGCTCAGCGTCGGATGCGGGAACACCGTTTCCATCAGTTCCGCTTCGGTGGTCTCAAGCGTCTTGCCGACGGTATAGCCCTGGATCAATTCGGTCACCTCGGCCCCCACCATGTGCGCCCCGAGCAATTCGCCGGTCTTGGCGTCGAAGATCGTCTTGATGAAGCCTTCGGCCTCGCCCAGCGCGATCGCCTTGCCGTTGCCGATGAAGGGGAAGCTGCCGACCTTCAGTTCGTACCCGGCTTCCTTCGCCTTGGCCTCGGTCAGCCCGACGCTGGCGACCTGCGGGTGGCAATAGGTGCAGCCGGGGATGTTCTTGGGGTCCATCGCGTGCGGATGGTTGCCCGCGATCGCCTCGACCGCGATCACGCCCTCATGGCTCGCCTTGTGCGCCAGCCAGGGCGGCGCGGTGATGTCGCCGATCGCCCACAGCCCGGGCACGTTGGTGCGGCACATCGGATCGGTCTTGAGGAAGCCGCGATCGTCCATCTCGACGCCCAGTTCCTTCAGGCCGATATCGGCGGTGTTGGGGACGATGCCGATCGCGACGATGACATGGCTGAATTCGCCGGCGGTTTCCTTGCCCGCCTTGTCCTTCAGCTTGGCGGTGACGCCGTTCGCGCCAACCTTGATGTCGCTGATGCTCGCGCCGGTCATGATCGTCATGCCCTGCTTGGTCAGCGACTTTTCGAGGAACGCCGACACATCGGCATCCTCGACCGGCACGATCCGGTCGACCATCTCGACGACGGTAACGTCCGCGCCCATGTCATTATAGAAGCTGGCGAATTCGATGCCGATCGCGCCCGATCCGATGACGAGCAGCTTGGTCGGCATCTCGGTCGGCACCATCGCATGGCGATAGGTCCACACCCGCTTGCCGTCGGCGGGCGTGCCCGGCAGGTCGCGCGCGCGCGCGCCGGTGGCGACGATGATGTTCTTGGCTTCGATCTCGGTGGTCTTGCCGTCCTTGTCGGTGACGGTCAGCTTGCCGGGCGCGGTGAGCTTGCCGGTGCCCATATGCACCGCGATCTTGTTCTTCTTCATCAGGTGCGTGACGCCCTGGTTGAGCTGCTTCGACACCCCGCGTGAGCGCTTCACCACCGCATCGAGATCGGCGCTGATCCCGTCGGCCTTCAGCCCGTAGTCCTTGGCGTGCTGCATATAATGGAAGATCTCGGCCGAGCGCAGCAGCGCCTTGGTCGGGATGCAGCCCCAGTTGAGGCAGATGCCGCCGAGCAATTCGCGCTCGACGATCGCGGTCTTCATCCCCAGCTGCGCCGCGCGGATCGCCGCGACATAGCCGCCGGGGCCCGAGCCCAGCACGATGAGGTCGTAGGTGTCAGCCATGAACTTCTCCAAATCCCTCGCCCTTGGGTGCCGAGGGGTTCTCTATTACGCGAGGCTTGCGCGCCTCATCGATCGCGACGAACACAAAGCGCGCCTGCGTCACCCGGCATTGTTCTTCCTGGTGCCGGTCGCGGCGCCAGGCTTCGACTTCGATCGTCATCGAAGTGCGACCGACCTTCACCAGCTCGCAATAGACCGACACTTCGTCGCCCACCGCGACGGGGGCGTGGAACTGCATCCCGTCCATCGCGATCGTCACCGCGCGGCCCTTCGAATAGCGCGCCGCGACCAGCCCGGCGGCCATGTCCATCTGGCTCATCAGCCAGCCGCCGAAGATGTCGCCATAGGCATTGGCGTCGCCCGGCATCGTCGTCACGCGGATCGCGGGGCTGCCCTCGGGCGGGGTTTCGGCATTCATCGCGGTATTCCCCGGGCGGCGCGCACGATCGGGCGCACCCCCATCAAGACCACCGCGACCATCGCGGCATAGGTCACCAGCCAGATATTCTTGGCGCCGATCGGATACGCCCATTCGGCGGTCAGCCCGATCACGATCGCCGCGCCCAGTCCGAGCAGGACGTAGAACAGCTCGATCAGGACGCGAAAGACCATTGCGCGTCGCTCAGGCGATCATGCCAAGCGGGCTTTCGACCAGCTCCTTGAACAGCTTCATCAGCTGCGCGCCGTCGGCGCCGTCGATCGCGCGGTGATCGAAGCTGCCGGTCGCCGACATCACCGTCGCGACGCCCAGCGCATCGTCGACGATATAGGGCCGCTTCTCGCCCGCGCCGACCGCCAGGATCATCCCCTGCGGCGGGTTGATGACCGCATCGAACTGCTTGATCCCGAACATCCCCATGTTCGAGATGCTCGCGGTACCGCCCTGATATTGCTCGGGCTTGAGCTTGTTGTCCTTCGCCAGCCCCGCGAGCTCCTTCATCTGCGTCGAGATCTTCGACAGGCTGATGCTGGCGGCGTCGCGGATGATCGGCGTGATCAGCCCCGAGGGCGTCGACACCGCGACCGACACGTCGGCGCGCTTATAGCTGACCAGCTCGTTGCCAAGGAAGGTGACGTTGCACTTGGGCGTCGCCTCGAGCGCGACGCCGAGCGCCTTGATCAGCATGTCGTTGACCGACAGCTTCACGCCGCGGCTCTCGAGCCCCTTGTTGAGCTCGCCGCGCAGCTTGAGCAGCGCATCGAGCCGGATGTCGAGCGTCAGATAGATGTGCGGGATCGTCTGCTTCGCCTCGGTCAGGCGGCGCGCGATCGTCTTGCGGATGTTCGAGAGCTTCTCGACCTCGTGCGGGATGCTTTCGTCGTACCAAACAGCCTTGGCCTCGGTCGGCGCGGCCGCAGCGGCAGCAGGCGCTTCGCTCTTGGCGGCAGGCGCGGCGGCCTTTTGGGCAGCGGGCGCGGCGCCCGGCTTGGCGCCCTCGAGATCGGCCTTCACGATCCGGCCATTCGGCCCCGAACCCGCCAGCGCCGAAAGCTCGATGCCCTTTTCGGCGGCCAGCCGGCGCGCCAGCGGGCTAGCCTTCACGCGATCGCCCGACGCCGGGGCTGGCGCGGTACCGGCAGCATCGGTCGCGCCGGTCTCTTCGCTGACTTCCTGCGTACGCGCCTCGTCGGCGGTAGCGGCGGGGCCGACGTTATCGGCCTTGGGTGCGGGCGCGGCAGCAGCCTTGGGCGCTTCGACCGATCCCGCATCCTCGCCCTCTTCGGCGATGATCGCGATCACGGTGCCTACCTTCACCCCGTCGGTGCCCTCGGCGACCAGGATCTTGGCCATCACGCCTTCGTCGACCGCTTCGAATTCCATCGTCGCCTTGTCGGTCTCGATCTCGGCCATCAGGTCGCCCGACTTCACGCTGTCGCCTTCCTTGACCAGCCATTTGGCCAGCGTGCCTTCTTCCATCGTCGGTGACAGCGCCGGCATCTTGAGTTCGATCGACATCGCAAATCCTGGCATTTGATCCTGGGGAAGGCCTTCCTTCGCGATGTGACCCGCGCAGGTCAAGGCTTGGGGTTATCGCTTGGCGGCCAAAGGAGCGCGCGAACCGCACGAACCCGTAGCGGCATCTTGCACGCGGGCGCGCGCCGGGCCACCTGTGGGAAAAAGGGGGAGAGCAAATGCGTACCTATCTGGTGGTGATCGACGAAAGTCCCGAATCCGAGATCGCGATGCGCTTCACCGCGCGGCGAGCGGTCAAGACCGGCGGCGGGGTCGAGATCCTCGCGCTCGTCCCCACCCCCGACTTCGTCCAATGGGGCGGCGTGATGGCGACGATCGAGGAAGAAGCGCTGCTGCGCGCCGAGGCGCTGGTCGCGGGCGCGGCGGGCACCTTGCTCACCGAATCGGGTCTCAAGCCTTCGATCACCGTGCGCCAGGGCGAAGGCCCCAAGGTCGTCCGCGAGATGATCGCCGCCAACCCCGACATCGCCGCGCTCGTGCTCGGCGCCGCGGCGAGCGGCCCGCCGGGGCCGCTGGTGTCGCACTTCGCCGGCGCCGATGCGGGCACGCTCTCGGTGCCGCTGATGATCATCCCCGGCAGCCTCGACCGCGACGCGATCGACCGGCTGAGCTGAGGAAACCCGCTTACCCCCGTTCGTGCTGAGCCTGTCGAAGCACGGTCCTTCTCTCGCGCGTCAGTCGCAGAAGAAGATCAGTGCTTCGACAGGCTCAGCACGAACGGGGAAAGGGTATTACGCAATCACCAGCGCGTCCCCCCAAACGAAAACCTTGAGCCGCGCCCGATTTCCAGCCACGTTCGCGCCATGCTCAAAACCCTCCCCCTCCCGCTCGTCCTCCTCGCCACCCCCGCCATCGCGCAAGACCGGCCCAGCCCGCAGCGGCTGCGCGCCGATGTCCAGACGATGGTCGATTTCGGCACCCGCCACACCGCCTCCTCGGTCACCGATCCCAAGCGCGGGATCGGCGCCGCGCGCCGCTGGGCGCAGGCCGAGTTCGATCGGATCGCCAAGGCGTGCGGCGGCTGCATCAAGACCGAGACGATCGAGCGCAGTTTCACCGGCCCGCGCGCACCGACCGGCGTCAACGTCGTCGACGTGCTCGCGATCCAGCCGGGCACCGAGCCTGGCCGCGTCGTCATTCTCCAGGGGCATATCGACAGCCGCAACAGCGACGTGATGGACGCAACGGGCGACGCGCCCGGCGCCAACGACGATGCCTCGGGGGTCGCCTTGGTGTTCGAAGCCGCGCGGCTGCTGTCGAAGCAGAAGCATCGTGCGACGATCGTTTATGCCGCGCTGTCGGGCGAGGAGCAGGGGCTGTGGGGCGCAACGCTGCTCGCCGAAACCGCGCGCGAGCGCGGCTGGAACGTCTCGGCGGTGCTCAGCAACGACATCGTCGGCAACACGGTAGGCCAGAACGGCAAGCGCGTCGCCGACCGCGTCCGCGTCTTCTCCGAAGGCATCCGCCAGGTCGAGACGATCGAGGAAGCCAAGCGCCGGCGCGGCGACGGCGGCGAGGATGACGGCCCCAGCCGCTCGCTCGCCAAGGCGGTCGACGACGTCGCCGAGGGCATGCCCGGCGCGCTCGACGTGTTCGCGGTGCGCCGCCCCGACCGGTTCGGCCGCGGTGGCGATCACGAGGCGTTCCTGCGGCTGGGCTATCCTGCGGTGCGCTTCTCGGTCGGCGCCGAGAATTACGACCAGCAGCACCAGAATCTGCGCACCGAAAACGGCCGCGTCTATGGCGACACGATCGACAAGATGGACTTCCCCTATCTGGCGAAGGTTACCGCGATCAACATCGCCGCCGCCCGCCGCCTCGCCAATGCTCCCGCCGCCCCCGAGGGCGTGAGCGTCGACGGCGCGCTGAGCTTCGACGCGACGGTGAAGTGGCAGCCGGTCGAGGGCGCCGCCCGCTATCGCATCCACTGGCGCCGCAACGACACCTCCGACTGGACCGGTCACCGCGACACCACCGGAACCGAATTGGTGGTCAAGGACATGATCGTCGACGATCATTTCTTCGGGGTATCGTCGGTGGGGGCGGATGGGACCGAGAGCATCGTCACCTTCGCCGGAAGGACGCCTCCTGCGCCGCGGTGAGGGCCCGCGCGGCATTGCCCGTTTCCGGCCTCAGCGGGTCTCCCCACCCGTTCGTGCTGAGTAGCCGCTGAGCGCGTCGAAGCGGCGTATCGAAGCACCGGTCCGCTTGGGGCAAGGTCCTTCGATACGGGTCTTCGCCAAGCTCAGCCCCTACTCAGGACGAAAGGGGGGAAAACCAACCTGGCGAACGAATCCAAATCTTTCCCCCCTTGCCGGGGAGGGATTGGGGGTGGGTAGACCTGAGGCCCTTGGCGCGTTTCCGCGCTGACCTACTCACCCCGTTCGTTTCGAGCGAAGTCGAAAAACCGCCCCCAGCGCCCAACCCCGTTTCTCGACTTCGCTCGAAACGAACGCCAGCGCGTTGCGACCCGATCGCCCTATCCCGCCGCCTCCTGCATCTCGGCAATCAACGCGTCATCCGCCGCCTTCGCGCGCTTGTACCCCTCGCGCTCGGTCAACCGCGCCGCATATGCTTCGAACGAAGCCCGCTTGGGCAGTGAACCGAACCCCAGCCCCCAGATCACCTGCGCCCCCACATAAACATCGGCCGCGGTAAAGCGTCCGCCCGCGACATGGTCGTGCGTCGCCAGCCAGCCGTCGAGCACGTCGACCACCCGGTCGAAATCGCCATAGCCCATCATCGCGGTCTTCTCGGGCGGCACCTCGACCCCCAGCGCGCGGTTGGTCACCGCCTGTTCGACCGGGCCGGCGGCGAAGAACAGCCAGCGATAATAGTCGGCGCGGTCGATGGTCGCCGGCGCCAGCCCGGCATCCGGAAAGGCGTCGGCCAGATACGCGCAGATCGCAGCGCATTCGGTCACCACGCGGTCGCCGTGCTGGATCGCGGGCACCTTCGCCATCGGGTTGATCGCGCGATACGCGTCGCTGTCCATCGTGCCATATTCGAGCAGCTCGGTGCGGTAGGGCGCGCCCGTCTCCTCGAGCATCCAGCGCGCGATCTGCCCGCGTGACATCGGATTGGTGTAGAAAACCAGATCGTCGCTCATGATCGCCTCCGAGTCGCGCCGGAACAAATGTCGAACGAAATCGCTCAGCCGTCAAGATGCTTCGCGAACAGCGCCAGCGTGCGCGACCAGGCGAGATCGGCCGCCGACTTGTCGTAGCGCGCCGCCGAGGTATCGTTGTTGAACGCGTGGTCGACCTCGGGATAGACGAACGCCTCTCCCCTGCCTGCCGCCTTCAGCGCCTCGCCCCATGGCACGCCGGTCGCGTTCACCCGCGCGTCCTTGCCCGCCAGATGGACGACCATCGCGGCGCGAACCTTCGCCGCCTCGGTCGGGGCGGGCGCCGGGCCGTAATAGGACGCGCCGGCGTCCAGCGCTTGGCCCGCCGCGACCGCCAACCGGTTGACGAAGGCGCCACCCCAGCAAAAGCCGACCGCGCCGACGCGCGCGCCGCTGGTATCGCGCTTCATCCGCTGCGCGGTGGCGACGGCTTGCGCCAGCGCCAGGTCGTAATCGAGCGTGCCGATCAGCGCGCGCGCCTGGTCCTCATCGGCGGGGGTGCCGCCCTGCGGGGCAAGGAAATCGGGCGCGATCGCGCGATAGCCGGCCAGCGCCACGCGGCGCGCGACATCCTTGATATGCGCGTTGAGCCCGCGATTTTCGTGGACGACCAGCACATAGCCGGCATTGCGGGCGGCCTGGCGCGGCGCGGCGAAATAGGCGGTGAAGGGCTTGCCTGCCTCGACCCCCGTCTTGGTTTCGGTCACCAGCCGCGGATCATCGGCGGCGATTTGCTGCGCCGCGGCGGGTGATGCCGCGATCGTCGCGATCAGCGCCTCGGCAGCCGCGACCGATCCGACCAGCAGCGCGGTCTCGCGCAGCAATTGCCGCCGGTCGCGATGCTCGTGGGTGAAGGCGTCGTACAGGTCGATCGCACGCTGGCGCAGGTCGGTCATGGCTGGCTCCCGATGGATTCGGGGCAGCGTAGCCGCGGCGCGCGCGGAGGCAATGCCTGCTTTTATCCTCCCCATGCAATGGGGAGGGGGACCGCCGAAGGCGGTGGAGGGGACGCCGCGCGACGTCCCCGCGTCCGCAAAAAGAAAGACCGCCGGCTTTGCCGACGGCCCCTCCACCATCCTGCGGATGGTCCCCCTCCCCATCTGCGATGGGGAGGATTGTCGATCACCCGATCACTTCTTCCAGGGATCGACGATGTCGCTCTTGAACAACGGCTTCTCGGTCTCGACCACGTCGCCGCGCGCCAGCGCCTCGCGCTCGGCGCGCAGCTGCGCCAGCAGCACTTCGCGATCGCCCTCGAGCCGCGTGTCGGTCGGCGCCTCGATCCCCGCGGCCTTCGCCGCCTTGGCGACCAATGCGTCGAGCTCGCGCTGCGAGCACAGCCCCAACGTCACCGGATCCTTGGGCGTGATGTTGGCGATGTTCCAGTGGCTGCGGTCGCGCAGCGCCGCGATCGTCGTGCGCGTGGTGCCGATCAGCTTGCCGATCGCGCCGTCCGAAATCTCGGGGTGGTTGCGGATGATCCAGGCGATGCCGTCGGGCTTGTCCTGGCGCTTGCTCACCGGGGTATAGCGCGGGCCCTTGGTGCGGCGGACCTGCTCGGGGCCCTTCTGCATCACCAGCCGATAGTCGGGATCGGCCTGGCCCTTCTCGATCTCGTCCTGAGTCAGTTCGTGCGCGCGCACCGGATCGCGCCCGGTCAGCTTGGCCGAGGTCGTGTCGTCGGCGATCGCCTGGATCTCGAGGATGTGCAGGCCGCAGAAATCGGCGATCTGGTCGAACGAAAGCGCGGTGTTGTCGACCAGCCAGGAAGCGGTCGCATGCGGCATCAAAGGCTGGGCCACGGCAAAGTCTCCAGAAACAATAAGGGCCACCCCTTCCGGGGTGGCCGTGTAATGGCGAAGACTTAGTGCAGCGCCGGCCCAAGGGCAAGGAGTAGCGTGACGTCAGGCGGCGGCGCGATTGACCCCGCCGATCGGCACCAGCGCGCCCAGGAACTGCGCAGCGCTCGCTTCCCAGGTGAATTGCCGGCCAAAGGCGGCGCACGCCGCGCGGTCGCGGGTCAACGCGGTGGCGATCGCCTCGTCGAGCGTTTCGGCCAGCGCCCCCGCCTCAGGCGTGACGATGTCGATCGGCCCGGTCACCGGATAGGCCGCAACCGGGGTCCCGCAAGCGAGCGCCTCGATCATCACCAGCCCGAAGGTGTCGGTACGGCTGGGAAAGACGAACACATCGGCGCCGGCATAGAAGCGCGCCAGCTCGTCGCCGAAGCGCGGCCCCATGAAGCATACCTCGGGATATTTCGCCGCCAGCGCCGCGCGCGCCGGCCCGTCGCCGACCACGACCTTGCTGCCGGAATGCGCGCATTCGAGGAACGCCTCGAGGTTCTTCTCGACCGCGATCCGCCCGACATAGAGCTGGATCGGCCCCGCAAGCCCGGCCAGTTCGGGATGCGGCGCGACGCCCGGATGGAACGCCGCCAGGTCGACCCCCCGCCCCCAATGCCGCACCTGCTCGAGCCCATGCGCCACCAGGGTCTGCCGGATCGACGGCGTCGAGGCGAGCACCGCGCGCGCCGGCGCATGGAACCAGCGGATATAGCGCCAGATCCACTCGGCGGGCACGCCCGATCGCGCCGAGACATAGTCGGGAAACTGGGTGTGATAGGCGGTGGTGAAGGGATAGCCCCGCCGCAGGCTCCAGCGCCGCGCGGCGATGCACAGCGGCCCCTCGGTCGCCAGATGAATCGCCTGCGGCTGGAAATCCGCCAGCAGCCCGCCCACCGTCGCGGTGCGCACCATCGCCAGCCGGATCTCGGGATAGGTCGGGCACGGCACCGAATAGAAACGGTCGGGCGAAACCACCATCACCTCATGCCCTTGACGTTCCAGCACCGCTCTCACCGATTGGAGCGTGCGGACGACGCCGTTGACCTGCGGCTCCCAGGCATCGGTGACGATCGCGATCCGCATCGGCGTCAGGCCGCCACGCGCGCCTCGGTCACGCGCACCTCGGCATCGGTGGTGGCAGCGGCGGCATCGCGCTCGCGCGCCGCGATCTCGTCGGCCCAGTGCAGGATTTCCATCCGTCCATCCTCATGCTCGACCAAAGCCGTACAGCCCTCGACCCAGTCGCCGTCGTTATAATAGTCGATTCCGTCGATATGGCGATAGTCGGCGGTGTGGATGTGCCCCGCGATCACCCCGTCGACGTCGCGCGTCTTTGCCTCGTGCGCGACGATCTCCTCGAAGTTCGAAATGAACTCGACCGCGTTCTTCACCTTGTGCTTGGCATATTTGCTCAGCGACCAATAGGGCAGCTTCAGCGCGCGGCGATACAGATTCACCCAGCGGTTGAGCGTCATCATCATGTGATACGCAAAGTCGCCGGCATGCGCGAGCCAGCGATGCGACAGCGTGATCGCGTCGAATTCGTCGCCGTGCAGCACCAGCAAGCGGCGGCCATCGGCGGTGGTGTGGATCGCCTGGCGCTTGATCTTCACCCCGCCGAAATCGAGCCCGGTGAACTGGCGGAACATTTCGTCGTGGTTGCCGGGGATGTAGACGATCTTGGTGCCACGCTTGGCGCGCTTCATGATCCGCCAGACGATGTCGTTGTGCGTCGCGGGCCAGTAGAATTTCTTCTTGAGCTGCCAGCCGTCGAAGATGTCGCCGACCAGATACATGGTGTCGCTGTCGACATGGTCGAGAAAGTCGATCAGCATCTCGGCATTGCAGCCGCGCGTGCCCAGATGGACGTCGCTGATCCACACGGTGCGATATTGCCGCCGCTCGATGATCTTTTCGGGCACCGATGGTTCGAGCGTGCCGAAATCGCCCCCCTGCCCCAACAATCGGTCGGTGATCGCCGCGTCGAACGGCAGTCGGGTGATAGCGCCCATGTCCAAGGTTTCCTGCGGTTGTCCTTGTCTAGGCGTCCTATGCAGGTGAATTGTGACAGATTGCGGGTGGCATGGTCATGCGAGTGTCATACGCGGCGGCACCCAACCGCCATCACCCCATCGTCAGCACGATCTTCCCGACATGGTCGCCCGCTTCCATCCAGCGGTGCGCGTCGGCCGCGTCGGCCAGCGGAAAGGTCCGGTCGATCACCGGCTTCAGCCGCCCCGCCTCGACATGCGGCCATACATTTGCCTGGAGCTCGTCGGCGACCAGCGCCTTGAACTGGCCGTCGCGCGGGCGCAGCGTCGAGCCCGTCAGCGTCAGCCGACGGCGCATGATCTCGAACAGCGGCACGCTCGCCTCGGCCCCGCGCTGGACCGCGATCGAGACATGGCGGCCATCCTCGGCCAGGCACTTCAGGTTGCGCGGCACATAATCGCCGCCGACCATGTCGAGCACCGCCGCCACCCCCGCGCCATCGGTGATCCGGCGGACCTCCTCGACGAAATCGGCGGTCTTGTAGTTGATCGCATGATCGGCGCCCAGCGCCAGCGCCGCCTCGCGCTTGGCGTCGGAGCCGACCGTCACGATCGTCGTCAGCCCGAACAGCCCGCCGAGCATGATCGCCATCGTGCCGATTCCCGAGGTGCCGCCATGCACCAGCACCGTGTCGCCCTCGCTGGCATAGGCGCGCTCGAACAAATTGGTCCACACCGTGAACAGCGTCTCGGGCAGCGCCGCCGCCTCGATCATCGTCAGCGCATGCGGTACCGGCAGGCATTGCCCCGCGGGCGCCACCGCATATTCGGCATAGCCGCCGCCTGCCAGCAGCGCGCAAACGGGCTGGCCGAGCATCACTTCATCGACCCCCTCGCCCACCGCGACGATCTCGCCCGCGACCTCCAGGCCCAGAATCGATGGCGCCCCCGGCGGCATCGGATACAGCCCCTTGCGCTGCATCACGTCGGGGCGGTTCACGCCCGCGGCGGCGACGCGCAGCAGCACCTCGCCGGGCTCGGGCGCGGGTACCGGGCGCCGCACCGGCACCAGCACTTCGGGACCGCCGGCGCCCTCGGGATCGATCGCCCACATCGCATCGGGCATCGTTTCGGATAAGATCATTGCGTCGCGGTGCCCCCTGCCGCAGGAATTCGTCGGTCTTATTGACATCGCCGCCGCACGGGTCAACGTTTGGTGTCATGGACGCCGACGATAATCTCCCGCGTCGCAAGGACGATACGCTCGCCGCCCTGGTGGTGCAGGACCTCGACCCGCTGTCGATCGCCGAGCTCGAGGCGCGCGCCGCCGCGCTCGAGGGGGAGATTGCTCGGGTTCGGCGGCATATCGACAAGGCGGTGCGCCATCGCGACAGCGCCGATGCGCTGTTCCGCCGATGACCCGCCCGGTCGCCCGCATGGTCCAAAGCCCGTTGCCGGCGCCCCGCTTGCCGAACCGCCCTGCCGACCCGACATTGGTACTAAGGGCCGCGTGTCACGCTGCGGCCGATTGGAGTAGCTAACCCCATGCCGTCTTTCGCATCCGCACTCGAATCAACGCTCCACAAAGCGCTCGAGGCTGCGTCCTCGCGTCGGCACGAATATGCGACGCTCGAACATCTGTTGCTCGCGCTCATCGACGACGAACATGGCGCCAAGGTCATGGCGTCGTGCGGCGTCGACCTGGGCGACCTCAAGGCGACGGTTGCGACCTATCTCGACACCGAGCTCGAAGCGCTCAAGGTCGACAGCGCCACCGATCCCTCGCCCACCAGCGGCTTCCAGCGCGTCGTCCAGCGTGCGATCCTCCACGTCCAGTCCTCGGGCCGCGACGAAGTGACCGGCGCCAATGTGCTCGTCGCCTTGTTTAGCGAGCGCGAAAGCTATGCGGTGTATTTCCTGCAGCAGCAGGACATGAGCCGGCTCGACGCGGTCAGCTTCATCAGTCACGGCGTCGGCAAGGGCGGTGCGCCCACCGAAGCCCGCGAAGTGAAGGGCGCCGCCGAAGAGGACAAGCCCGCGCAAAAGGGCGGCAAGGACGCCAAGGAAAGCGCGCTCAAGCAGTTCTGCGTCGACCTCAACGAAAAGGCCAAGAACGGCAAGATCGATCCGCTGATCGGTCGCGGCCCCGAAGTCGATCGCACAGTGCAGATCCTGTGCCGCCGCTCGAAGAACAACCCGCTCTATGTCGGCGATCCCGGCGTCGGCAAGACCGCGATCGCCGAGGGCCTCGCGCGCAAGATCGTCGAGGGCGACGTTCCCGAAGTGCTGCTGCCCGCGGTCATCTATTCGCTCGACATGGGCGCTTTGCTTGCGGGCACCCGCTATCGCGGCGATTTCGAGGAGCGGCTGAAGCAGGTCGTCAACGAGCTCGAAAAGCTGCCACATGCGGTGCTCTTCATCGACGAGATTCACACCGTAATCGGTGCCGGCGCGACCAGTGGTGGCGCGATGGACGCGTCGAACCTGCTGAAGCCCGCGCTGTCGGGGGGCACGATCCGCTGCATCGGATCGACCACCTACAAGGAATTCCGCAACCATTTCGAAAAGGACCGCGCCTTGCTGCGCCGGTTCCAGAAGATCGACGTGAACGAACCGACGATCGAAGACACGATCAAGATCCTCTCGGGGCTACGCAGCGCGTTCGAGGGGCATCACTCGGTGAAGTACACCCCCGACGCGATCAAGTCGGCGGTTGAGCTTTCGGCGCGCTACATCAACGACCGCAAACTGCCCGACAAGGCAATCGACGTGATCGATGAGGTCGGTGCGATGCAGATGCTGGTCGCCCCCAACAAGCGCAAGAAGGTGATCACTTCGAAGGAGATCGAGCAGGTCATCGCGACGATGGCGCGGATACCGCCGAAAACGGTGTCGTCGGACGATACCCGCGTGCTCGCCAATCTCGGCACCGATCTAAAGCGCGTGGTGTTCGGCCAGGATGCCGCGATCGAAGTGCTGTCGTCGGCGATCAAGCTGTCGCGCGCGGGGCTGCGCGAACCTGACAAGCCGATCGGCAACTATCTGTTCACCGGCCCCACCGGCGTCGGCAAGACCGAAGTCGCGCGCCAGCTCGCCGAGATCATGGGCATCCCGCTCCAGCGTTTCGACATGTCCGAATATATGGAGCGCCACTCGGTCAGCCGGCTGATCGGTGCGCCTCCGGGCTATGTCGGCTATGATCAGGGCGGCCTGCTCACCGACGCGATCGACCAGCAGCCGCATTGCGTGCTGTTGCTCGACGAGATCGAGAAGGCGCATCCCGACCTGTTCAACATCCTGTTGCAGGTGATGGACAACGGCAAGCTGACCGATCACCACGGCAAGACCGTCGATTTCCGCAACGTCATCCTGATCATGACGACCAATGCGGGCGCGTCGGACATGGCGCGCGAATCGATCGGCTTCGGCGCCAGCAATCGCGACGACGTGCAGGAAGAAGCGGTGAAGAAGCTCTTCACCCCCGAATTCCGCAACCGCCTCGATGCTATCGTGCCGTTCGGCTATCTGCCGCCCGAAGTGGTGGCACGCGTCGTCGACAAGTTCATCCTCCAGCTCGAGCTGCAGCTCGCCGATCGCGGCGTGCACATCCGTCTGGACGATGAATCGAAGGCATGGCTCACCGAGCGCGGCTACGACAAGCTCTACGGCGCACGCCCGATGGGCCGGCTGATCCAGGAGAAGGTCAAGCAGCCGCTCGCCGAGGAACTGTTGTTCGGCAAGCTGATGCATGGCGGCGAAGTGAACGTGAAGCTCAAGGATGCGGCACTCGCCTTCGAAATCGTCCCCGCGCCGCCCAAAAAGGCCAAGCGCAAGGGCGGCGGCAGGAAGACCGAACCCGCCGACGCGAAGTAGGGAAAAGCGGCGGCGCCCAATTTGGCGCCGCCGCCTTCTGTTGGTAGGATGGCAATATGGATGAGCCGCGCGAGCCTTTCTGGGATCCGAACGAACCCGGCATCTTCGACGATCCCGCGGTGATCGCCGCTGCCGATGCTCGTGCGATTGCCGACATCGAAGCAGGACGGGTTATCAGCAACGAAGCCGTGATCCGCTGGCTTACCGAGATCGGAAAGGGTAATCGCCCGCCGCCACCACAAATCGGCGACTGATGGCAATCGTTTCGTGGTCGATCGCGGCATCGGTCGAACTTCAGGCAATCATCGATTTCATTGATCTGTCTGACAGCCCTGCCGCCGATCGTCTTGGCCGGCGCCTGGCGGCAGCTGCCCGCTCGCTCGACACCTTCCCCAACCGCGGCTGCGAGATCGCCCCCGGCATCCGCCAGCTCTCGGTGGTCTACCCCTATCTCATCCGCTATCGCGTCGCGGGCGATCGCTTCGAAATCCTCTCGGTGCGGCACGGCGCGCGCGACGAGGACGGCTGAGGACGCGGTGAGTCGTTAGGAACCCCGCCCGCCCCGGGCGGTTATTCGCCTACCGCAACGATTTCGGAGCGCCGATCGCATGAAGTCCATCTCGCTGTCCCTTCTGGCTTTTTCCACCGCGCTGACGCTTGCCGCCTGCAACACCCGCACCGAAGACGCCGCCAACGCCGATGCCGAAGCCGCCGCGACGGTCGGCAACAGCGAAGCGAACCTCACCCCCGAGGAAGCCGGGATCTTCGACAAGCTCTTCGCCGACGGCAAGCCGACCCGGCTCGCGCTCGAACAGGTCCACCCCAATGGCGGCGTGCTCAAGGTCAATGCCATCCAGGTTAAGCCCACCGAGACGATCGTGAACATCACCTATGTCAACGGCCACACCCGCCCGGTCGACCTCAACTGGCTGCGCAACAGCAAGCGCACTTTCCTTCTGGCCGAGAACCGCAAGTTCATCGTGTCGCCGCCGCAGCTAAACGAGCAGATCGAAGTCGAGAGCGGCGCGACGATGACCGGCGACCTGGTGTTCGTCGGCGCGGTCCCGCAGACCGACCGCCTCCAGCTGGTGCTCAACGAAAGCGGCTCGACCAGCGAAAGCGCCAGCAACCCCAAATTCATTCTCGACATCCCCACCCCCGCCACCGCGTGGTCCGACGATGGCTCAAAAAAAAAGTCAGCAGTCTAAAGGCATTGCAGGCGGGCTATTCAGCGCTTGAGATTGCCAACGGCACCGGCAGCAGCTTTGGCACCGGCTCGGTCGCGACCTCGAACCTGTCGCAGGTGCAGACGCTGCAGACCGAGCTCAACGCCACCCAGACCGATCGCGGCACGCTGGTGTCGCTCCCTGGCGACGTGCTGTTCGACTTCGACAAGGCGACGATCCGTGCCGACGCGCGCGGCACGCTCGACAAGCTTGCTGAGCTCGTCAAGGCGCAGAACCCGCCCAGCGTGTCGATCGAGGGCCATACCGACGCCAAGGGCGACGATGCCTATAACAAGCGGCTTTCCGAGGGCCGGGCGCAAGCGGTGCGCGACTATCTGGTCGAGCAGCGCCAGGTCGATGCCGCGATACTCACCGCGATCGGGCTGGGCGAGTTGCGTCCAACCGCGCCCAATGCCAATCCCACCGGTGGCGACGATCCCGACGGCCGACAGAAGAACCGCCGCGTCGAGATCGTCTTGGCGAATAATGCGGCCGCGCCTGCCGCGGCGCAACAATGAACAAGCGTTCAGCTTAGTCGAACGCTACGGGTTTCGCTTGACGCGGCTTGCTGCATACGCGAAATCGCGTGCCTATGAAGCATCGCATCCTCCCCGCCGTGGCGGTCCTCGCCGCCCTGTCGCTGGCCGCGTGCCAGCAGGCCGAACCCGAAGTCGTCGACAGCCGGGCGCCCGACCCGCTCGCCGCTGCAAAGGAAAAGGCAGCGCCCGTCGAACTGCCGCCCGCGATCCGCGGCAATGTCGCGTTCCGCTGCAAGGACAACAGCCTGCTGTACGTCGAATTCTTCGACGGCGACAAGCTGGTGAACCTGCGCGACAAGCGCGGCGAAACCCCAACGCCGCTGCGCGCGCCAGAGGCGGGCCAGCCCTATGTCGCCGAAGGCTATTCGCTGACCGGCGACATGGAAAACATCACCGTGACCCAGCCGGGCAAGGGCGAGCAGACCTGCCGCGCCTGATTGCGTCCTCCTCCAGATGATCATAGGCCGGCGGGACCATCCCGCCGGCCTTTTTCTTTGCACCGCGCCCATCGGTTGGGGCATGCTCGTCCACGGGCAAGGACGGGAGCGGCGGGCAATTGGCGGTAGTGGCGGTCTATAGTTTGAAGGGCGGCGTCGGGAAGACCACGCTGGCGGTCAACCTCGCCTGGTGCGCCGCGCAGTTATCCGCCCGCCGCACCTTGCTTTGGGACCTCGACCCCCAGGCCGCCTCCACCTTCCTGCTCGGACGCGACCAGCGCGCCGCCGATTCGGCGCAGGCGATTTTCACCAAGGATGTCGAGCCCACCCGGCTGGTACGCCCGACCGGGATTGACCGGCTCGACCTGATCGGCGCCGACACCTCGCTGCGCAGCCTCGACGTCGTCTTCCACTCGCTCGACAAGAAGAAGCGGCTCGCCAAGCTCGTCGGCTCGCTCGATTCGGCCTATGACCGGCTGATCCTCGATTGTCCGCCGGGGCTCACCGAGACCAGCGAACAGGTGATGCGCGCCGCCGACCTCATCATTGTGCCGATCATCCCCTCACCGCTCGCCACCCGCGCGTTCGAGGAAGTGGTCCAGCATCTCGATCGCAAGGGCGGCAAGGTGCCGCTGCTGCCGGTGCATGCGATGGTCGACAAGCGCCGCAAGCTCCACGCCGACCGGCTCGCGCTGCATCCCGACTGGCCGGTGATCCCGATGGCGAGCATGGTCGAGACGATGGCGGCGCGGCGCCTGCCCGTCGGCGCCTTCGCGCCCAAGAGCGCGGCGCAGGCGGCGTTCGCGGGGCTGTGGCAGGCGGTCGAACGTCGGCTGTCGGCGGCGCGATGACCCGCCGGCTCTCGCTATACCAGGAACTCGATCCCGAACTGGTTTTGCGGGCCTATGCTATGGGGGTGTTCCCGATGGCCGACCATCGCGATGCCCCCGGCGTCTATTGGGTCGAGCCCAAGTTGCGCGGCGTGCTGCCGCTCGACGGCTTCCATCTCTCGCGCTCGCTGCGCAAGACGATCGCGCGCGACCGCTACCGCGTCACCGCCGACCGCGCCTTCGACGCGATCGTCGCGCTGTGCGCGCAATCGGCGACCGACCGGCCCGAAACCTGGATCAACCCGCCGATCGCGCACGTCTTCGCGCAGCTCCACGAACGCGGCTTCGCGCATTCGATCGAATGCTGGGACGGCGACCGGCTGGTCGGCGGGCTCTATGGCCTGGCGCTCGGCCGCGCGTTCTTCGGCGAAAGCATGGTCAGCCGCGCCACCGATGCGTCGAAGGTCGCGCTCGCCTGGCTGACCGCGCGGCTACGCGTCGGCGGCTTCACCCTGCTCGATTGCCAGTTCCAGACCGACCACCTCCGATCGCTCGGCGCGATCGAGATCCGCCGCGACGCCTATATGGCGTTGCTCGGCGCCTCGCTCGGCGAGACCTCGGCGGGGCTCGCCTCGGGCGCGCCGGTGGTCACCGGCGTGTTCGGCGCGCTTGACCGCCTGCGCGAGGTCGGCCTCGCCGCCCCCGCGCCGCTCGCCTCGCCCGATCCCTTCGTCATGTCGACGGTATCGGGCCCGGTGTCGGGCCGCGACATCGTGCAGCTCTTGGGCCACACATCGTAGATCGGATGCGGCACGACGTTCAGCGCCGGCCGCTCCTTGAACAGCCAGCCCGAAAAGGCGCGCCGCCATTTGGCGTCGCTGCCGCGCGTGTCGAGCTGGACGAACGCGCCGGTATATTGCTCGGTCTCCCACGGCGCGGTGACTTCGCACGCGCGCAGCCGCACGATCGCGTCGCCGATCCGCACCGCCTGTCCCGGCCGCAGCGTCAGGTCGCGGCTTTCGCCGTTGCGCTTGTTGAGCAGCCCCACCACCGCGACACGCTGCGCCATCGGCGTGGTCCCACGCGTGGCGGCGAGGTTCGATTCCTCGCTCTCGACGGTGACGATGTCGCTAGCCGCCTTGGGCGCGGGGGCGGGCACGTCGATCGAGGTCGCAGCGGTCGGCGTGGTAGCCACCGCGCGGCCATGCCCGAGCAGCGCGATGCCCTGCCACGCACCCACACCCAGCGCGGCGGCGATCGCGGTGCCGCCCAGGACCCGACGAAGCCTCATCCCTCGGGCGACCACGCCTCATAGTCGCCGGTGGCGCGGACGCGCTGGCCACCCTTTTCCAGTGCCCCCGGCGGGCGATAGGCAAGCGCGGTGCCGGTCTGGTTGGGCAAGGGCGGCTGTTCCCAGGCGCGCGGCTGCACCGACTGGTCGGGCACGTCGTCGCTTTGCTGGTGCAGCCAGCCGAACCATTCGGGGGGCACCCGGCTGGCATCGTTGGCGCCGTTGTAGATCACCCAGCGGCGCGGACGGCCCGCAGTGTCCTTGCCGCCCATCCAATAGACGTTGCCCAGCGAATCGCTGCCCATCTTTTGCTTGCCGTGCAGCGCCAGCGTGGTGCCGATGGTGGCGCCGTTCCACCAGGTGAAGATCGATCCGAGGATACCCATGTTCGTCCCATTAGCGCGTTCGCGGGGGCGGTGGCAACGTGCCTCGTCGCAGCCGCGCGTGTGCAGGTTCAGCCCGCCGGGAAACCCGCCCAGCTGACCTTGTCGCCCGGCGAGATGCCGAGCTCGGCGGCGCGCCCGCCGACCAGCTCGAGCACCGCGCCCACCGGCTCGCCCGACGGCACCGGCGCTTCGGAGAAGGGCACGGTGTTCTCGGCGATGCTCGCGATCGTCCCGTCGGCACGGATGAAGAGGATATCGAGCGGGGTCGGCGTATTCTTCATCCAGAAGCTGGCCTCCTTGGGCCCTCCCCCCTCGGCCGGATAGGGATAGAACAGCATCGCCGATGTCGGGCCAAGATCGGTGCGGTACATCAGCCCGCGATCCTGCTCGGCGCGCGTGCGCGCGGGCTCGGCTTCGAACCGATGCGCGCCGCTTGCGGTGGTGATCGTCAGCGGAATCGGTTTCAGCACGAGGCTCGAACTGGGTTCCGGCGACGGCGCCGAAATCGCGTTGGCCGAACCCCCGGCATCGCAGCCGGCGGTGATGATGAGCACGGCGCAAACCAGCGACGCTCGAAGACTACGCGATACCATGGCCGGGTTATTCGGGCTTTTCGATCGCGACCGCAAGCGGTCCCTTATCGCCCGCGACGATCCGCGCGCGCAGCGGCTGCTCGGGCTCGACCTCGTCGATATTGGCGCGACGCAGCGTTTCCATGTGGACGAAGATATCGCCGTCGCCGTCGGGACGGACCAGAAAGCCATAGCCCTTCAGCCGGTTGAACCATTTGACGATCACCGGCTCGAACGGCCCGGCATCGTCGACCAGCTTCAGCCGGTCGGCGCGATCGCCCTGCCCTTGCGGCCGCGGCGCCTCGATCGCGGTCGACAGGTCGATCGCGACGATCTGGCTCGCCTGGAACCCGCGCTGGCGTCGCACTGCGCGGCACTCGACGCGCGCGCCCTCGGGAAGACTGCGCCGCCCATGATCCTGCAACACCGAGAAATGGACAAGAATATCGCCGACGTCCTGTTCGTCGGCGATGACGAATCCAAACCCTCGCGTGACGTCGAACCATTTGACGACACCCGAATACACGGGCGCATCAACCTGCCCGCCGTGATCGTCCTCTCGGGCCATCGGCAGCTCCATGTCGAACGCATCCGGCATCGGTTGCGGATCTGAACGCATCTTTATAATACCCCCGACCAATATCTTAACACAGGGTTTCAATAAAGCGAATGGAGGAGTAGCGCTTCAAAATCAATATCTTGCCCCGAATGGGACAGCGGCTGCATTGCTGCGATGCGGCGTGCCAGCGCGGGCGCATGGCCGGCGCGAATCATCGCCGCCATATGTTTCTCGCGCCCCGGCCGTTCGGCGGCCTCGCGCGCATACGGCCCGATCCGCTTGCGGCGCGCGAAGCTCAGCGCGCTTTCCACCGCCTTTTCCTCGGCTTGCGGTACGATGCCGACAGCGTCCTCGCCGCCTACCCCCGCCTGCTGCAGCGCGATCGCCACCCGGCGCGCGCCGAACCCACGCCGCGTCAGCGCCGCCGCGCGTGCCTCGCCGAACGCGCGATCGTCGATATAGCCAAGCGCGGCGACCCGCTCGACCAGCGGGTCGATCGCCGGCGGGTCGAGGTCCTCGCCCCAGCCGCGCTCGCGGATCTTGCGCGCCAGATACGTCGCCAGCTTGGCGCGCGTCGTCGCAAACCGCTCGACATAGCGTAGCGCCAGCCGTTCGAGCGTATCGGGCGCAAGCGGCGGTGCAGGGCTACGGATTCGGGCCATGCCATGTTTGTGCCACACTGGCGCACGATCTAGCAAAGTCCATCGATGGGTGAAAAATCGGCCAGCGACTTGCTTTTGGTCGGCTGCGCAACGAAAGCCGTCGGCCACAACGGGCAGAATGTCCGGAAAACGACGTAAAAGGGTATCGGGACCGCGTGACGTGAGATTATCCGAGACGACCAACCGGGCGGCCACGCCCAGCAGCGATGCGCTGCCGCGCCGCTTTTCGGATTTCGAAACGCTGGGCGAGGCGCTCGACTATGCCGCACGCGGCGAGCGCGGGCTGAACTTCCACGACGCCCGCGGCACGCTGGCGCGCGCCTATCCCTATGCCGAGCTGCGCAGCGACGCGCTCGACCAGGCGGCGCGGCTGATCGCTGCGGGCGTCAACCCCGGCGACCGCATCGCGCTGGTCGCCGAGACCGGCCCCGAATTCGCCTCGCTGTTCTTCGGCGTGGTCTATGCCGGCGGCTGGCCGGTGCCGCTGCCGCTGCCCACTTCGTTCGGCGGCCGCGACAGCTATATCGAGCAATTGCGCGTCCAGCTCGCCAGCTGCGACCCCACGATGCTGTTCTACCCCGGCGAACTCGCCGCGATGGCGGGTGAAGCAGCGCGGATCGCCGGCGTCGAAGGGATCGAATGGGAAAGCTTCGCGCTGCGCGAGGTGCCCGCGGTCACGCTGCCCACTGCGACCGCCGACGATATCGCCTATCTGCAATATTCGAGCGGATCGACGCGCTTCCCGCACGGCGTCATCATCAGCCACCGCGCCTTGCTCAACAACCTTGCGGCGCATTCGCACGGCATGAAGCTGATCGACGGCGATCGCTGCATTTCTTGGCTGCCCTGGTATCACGACATGGGGCTGGTCGGCTGCCTGCTCTCGCCGGTCGCCAACCAGGTATCGGCCGATTATCTGAAGACCGAGGATTTCGCGCGGCGCCCGCTCGCCTGGCTCGACCTCATCAGCCGCAATCCGGGCACCACCCTCTCCTATTCGCCCACCTTCGGCTACGACATCTGCGCGCGCCGCATGTCGAGCCAGACCAAGGCGTCCGAACGCTTCGACCTGTCGCGCTGGCGCGTCGCCGGCAACGGCGCCGACATGATTCGCCCCGACGTGATGCAGAAATTCGTCGACGCCTTTGCCGATGCGGGCTTTGCCGCCTCGGCCTTCCTGCCGAGCTACGGCCTCGCCGAAGCGACGCTCGCGGTGTCGATCATGCCCCCGGGCGAAGGAATCGTCGTCGAGCTCGTCGAGGAAACCCAGCTGTCGGGCATGTCGGTCGATGGCGGCCGCCCGCAGCGATTTCGCGCGATCGTCAATTGCGGCAGGCCGGTGCGCGACATGGCGGTCGAAATCCGCGAGGAAGACGGCACCCCGCTCCCCGACAAGGCGATCGGCAAGGTCTGGTGCAAGGGCCCGTCGCTGATGGCGGGCTATTTCCGCGACGATGCTGCCACCGACGCGTGCATGACCGATGGTTGGCTCGACACCGGCGACATGGGATATCTGTCCGACGGCTATGTCTATATCGTCGGCCGCGCCAAGGACATGATCATCATCAACGGCCGCAACCACTGGCCGCAGGACATCGAATGGGCGGTCGAGCAACTGCCCGGCTTCAAGGCGGGCGACATCGCCGCCTTCGCGATCACCACCCCCGGCGGCGAGGAGACGCCCGCGGTGCTGGTCCAGTGCCGCACGAGCGACGACGCCGAACGCTCGCGGCTGCGCGACGATATCCGCGAGCGCGTCCGCTCGGTGACCGGCATGCACTGCGTCGTCGAACTCGTGCCCCCGCGCACGCTGCCGCGCACCAGCTCGGGCAAATTGAGCCGTGCCAAGGCGCGCAATCTGTACCTGGCGGGCGAGATCAAGCCCTACGATATCGCCGCCTGACCGCGACCGTGCTGCAGGCGTTCGCGCCTGCAGCAGCCACACATAAATATCGCAGCGCGGGCGCGCCATAACCTCTCGCTAACCAACATGGCGCTACTACCGCGCGGTGACTAGCGATACGACCTCCCAGTTCGCCAAGCCGCGGATCGATGCCCGCGCGCTCCTAGGTATGCACGACCCGCGCGATCTGACCGATTGGGGTCCGATCCGCGCGGCGCAGCTCAACGCCGGCAGCCAGCTCGCGCTGTTCCTGCTCGCCGCCAACGTCTTCGGCGCGGCGCTGCTGATCCTGCAGTTTCGCAATCTCTTGCCGGTCTGGCTGTTGTTCGGCTGGGGTGCCTTGGTCGCGGTGATTTCCGCAGCGGTAGGCATCCGCCGCCTGTCGTCCCGCGCGCGCACCCAGATTTCGGCGACGATCGAGGACATTCGCGACACCGCGTATGAAGGCCTCGCGCTCGGCATCATCTGGTCGATCGCGCCGGTGGTCTTCGGCCCCTATGCGCAGGGCGAATCGGCGCTCGCCTTGTGGTTGACGCTGTCGATCCTGATGACCGCCTCGGCGGTCGCGCTCGCCGCCTTGCCGCTGGCGACGATCATTTTCCTAAGCGTCGTCGGCACCTCGGTCTCGGTATCGCTGCTGATCGCCACCGGCCCGGTGCTGGCGGCGGCGGCGGCGTTCTTCACCGCCTTGCTGATCGTCGCCTGCTTCGCGCGCGGCAAGGCGCTGGTGGTCATCCGCGCGGGCGAGATCGCGGTCGCCGAACGCGACGAGACCGTCAGCCTGTTGCTCCGCGAGTTCGAGGATCACGGCGCCGACTGGCTGTGGGAGACCGACGCCCAGCGCCGCGTCGTCCGCGCCTCGCCGCGCTTCGCCTATTCGGTCGGGCTCGATCCGGTGACGATCGACGGCATGCCCTTCCTCCAGGTGCTCGCCGGCCCGCATTGGGAAACCGGCAGCTTCCCCGCCGGCCTCCACCAGCTCGCCGAGCGGCTCAAGGCGCGCGATGCGTTCCGCGACCTGCTGCTGCCCGTCAGCATCGGCGACGAGGAACGCTGGTGGGAAATCTCCGCCAGCCCGCGCTTCGACGAACGCGGCAGCTTCATCGGCTTTCGCGGCGTCGGCTCCGACGTGACCGAAGCGCGCGCCTCGACCGACAAGATCAACCGCATGGCGCGCTACGACATGCTCACCGGCCTGCCCAACCGGCTGCTGCTCAACGAAGCGCTCGCGCGCGCGATGGCCGAGGCCGAGAAATGGGGCGGGCGCTGCGCCTTCATGATGATCGATCTCGATCGCTTCAAGGCGGTCAATGATTCGCTCGGCCACCCACTCGGCGACCGGCTGCTCCAGCGAGTCGCCGAACGGCTCGCGCATCTGGTGACCGACAACGAAGTGATCGGCCGGCTCGGCGGCGACGAATTCGCCGTCGTCGTCCGCGACGCGCGCGATACCGAGCGGCTCGAACGCCTAGCGCGCACGATCATCGCGACGCTCTCGCGCTCGTACGAGGTCGACCAGCACACGCTCTACATCGGCGCCAGCGTCGGCCTCGCGGTCGGCCCGCGCGACGGCCGCAGCGCCGAGATGCTCGTCCGCTCGGCCGACCTCGCGCTCTACCGCTCGAAGGACGCCGGCGGCGGCGTGTTCAACGTCTATGAACCGCAATTGCACGTCGCCGCCGAAGAACGTCGCGTGCTAGAAATCGCGCTGCGGGGCGCACTGGAGAATGACGAGCTCGCGCTGAACTACCAGCCGGTGGTCCATGCCGGCACCGGCGCGCTCACCGGGTTCGAGGCGCTGCTGCGCTGGACCCACCCGACGCTCGGCCCGATCAGCCCCGCCAAGTTCATTCCGCTCGCCGAGGATGCGCGGCTGATCGCGCCGATCGGCGAATGGGTGCTGCGCAACGCCTGCGCCGAGGCGGCCAAGTGGGACGACGACATCCGAATCGCGGTCAACGTCTCCCCCGAACAGCTCCACAACCCCGCCTTCGTCGCGGTCATCGCACAGGCGATCACCCAGACCGGCATTTCGCCCGACCGGCTCGAGCTCGAGGTCACCGAAAGCGTGTTCCTGCGCGAAGGCACCGGCGCGGTCCGCGTGCTCGAACACATCCTCCAACTCGGCTGCCGCCTCAGCCTCGACGATTTCGGCACCGGCTATTCGTCGCTTGGCTATCTCTCGCGCACCAAATTCTCGTCGATCAAGATCGATCGCAGCTTCGTCCAGAGCGCGTCGAAGGGGGTGCGCGAGGCGATCGCCATTATCCGCGCGGTGGTCGCGCTCGCGCAGTCGCTCGGCATGGCGACCACCGCCGAGGGCGTCGAAACCGAGGAGGAGCACCAAATGGTCCAGGAGCTCGGCTGCACCAAGGTCCAGGGCTATTATTTCGGACGCCCGCTCCCCACCGACGAGGCGCGGCACCTCGCCACGCGGCGCAAGCGCGGCGCGAGCATCGCCGCCTGATCGACGTGCCCGCCGGCGCCGGTTCGGTTTTTCTTGCGGGGAGCGAAACGCGCGGCTAGGGCGATCGCGCTGCAGGAGTGTAGCTCAGTTGGTAGAGCATCGGTCTCCAAAACCGAGGGCCGTGGGTTCGAGTCCCTCCACTCCTGCCAGCCGCAACGCGCGGCGGCGTTCAGACGAACAGCAGCGGCAGCAGCAGGATCGCCCACAACAGCGCCGCGATCGGCAGCGAGTATAGCAGCCCGCGCATCGGCAGCGCCCGTCGTAGCACCGGGCCGGCCTGCGGACCTGAATGCAACGGGCTGACTCTGGCGCGCGACCGCATGACTGCTCTCCTGTGGCGGACAGGCTGGGTGGCTGGAACCGCCCTCTCGTTTCTCCTATGCGCCTACTCCCCTAATATAGGGTTCGGAGGCGTTTTCGCCAGGATATGGCGCCGCTTTGTTCCCGCCCCGGCGCGCATGCTTGCACTGCCCCTTATCCTTCGCTAGATACCGGTCCCAATCCGACAGTCTGGATGGGCAGCGCCGGTTTCCTCTGAAGGAACCGGGCAGCGGCCCTTTGCCCGGCGGTCGGCGAACCAACGAACCCATTGTCAAAGGGCAGCACGCCAGTGGCGAAAACGACCCCGATCGAGTTCATGCGGCAGGTCCGCGCCGAAACCGCCAAGGTCGTCTGGCCGACGCGCAAGGAAACGGTGATGACCGCGGTGATGGTCGTCATCATGACCTCGCTGCTGGCGATCTTCTTCCTCGGCGTCGACAGCTTCTTCGACGCGTTCGTGAAGTTCCTGCTCTCCCTCGCCGACTAAGAAACGGAACAACACGCATGGCGCGCTGGTACATCATTCACGCCTATTCGGGCTTCGAGAACAAGGTCCGCGACCAGATCCTGGCCGATGCGACGCGCATGGGGCTCGACGCGCTGGTCGAGAGCGTCGAAGTGCCGACCGAGACGATCACCGAGGTCCGCCGCGGCAAGAAGGTGCAGTCCGAACGCAAGTTCTTCCCGGGCTATGTGCTCGCCAAGCTCGACATGAACGACGACGTCTATCACCTGGTGAAAAACACCCCGAAGGTGACGGGCTTCCTCGGCAGCATGGGCAAGCCGCAGCCGATCAGCGAGGGCGAAGCCGCGCGGATCCTGAACACCAAGGAAGAAGCAGCCGCCGCGCCCAAGCAGCAGATCAAGGTCGATTACGAGATCGGCGACAATGTGAAGGTGCTCGACGGCCCGTTCGCCAGCTTCAACGGCATGGTCGAGGAGCTCGATTTCGACAAGTCGAAGGTCAAGGTATCGGTATCGATCTTCGGCCGTGCGACTCCTGTCGAGCTCGATTTCGAACAGGTCGAACGCAGCAAGTAAGCTTACGCCGGCGCCGCCCGGGCCAAAGCCCAGGCCGACCATTCGGCGTGTCTGGCTGGCAGTGCCGGGGGAACGGATGACGACAGCGATGGCTGCGCCGTCATCGTTCTGCGCCGCCGCGCGTCTTTCCGGTGGGCATTCGCACGCCGCGGGATAGCGTCGCGGTCAAACTGGGCCGGGGATCCGGCCAGGAATTATCACGGTTGGCTCGGCACTGGGTGCGATCCACCGCCCCGGCCTTTCGGCCTGCCGCGAACGCCCACGCCGACCGCCCTGCATAAACTCGCCAGTAACCGCTTGGCGCTACGTCGGGTTCCATGCTCGCGACCACGCCCCCCCTCGTCGGCCCCGCAGTTCCTCGGCGGTGGCTTTCCCGTAGCGCGACCAGCGTGTCGCTGACGCTGTGCATGCTGCTCGCAGCGTGCGGCGGCGAGGATAGCGGCGGGGCCGAGACGGCGGGGTCGGTGGTGATCGCGCCCGGCGCTGGCGCGGGCGCGGTGACGCCGGCCGCGCCCCCCCCGGCGCCGACGCCCGCCCCGGCGCCAGCCCCCGCCCCCGCGCCGACGCCATCCACCAGCCCCGCAGCGGCGACACCTGCCCCCGGCGCCACCCCCACCCCGTCGCCCGCCCCTGCGCCCTCGGCGGCGCTCGAAAACTCGTTTTACGTCGGCAACGATCCCAACCAGATCGGCGTCGTCGAACGCTGGCTGGCACGCAAACCCGATGCGGTGCAGCTGCATATCGGCCGCGCGGGGTGGAGCGACTGGCGCAGTTCCTCGGGCTGGATGGCGGGGCTGTTCGCCGGGCGCGGGGTCGATATTCGCTGGTCGGTGCCGCTGATCGCGACCGGCGCGACGCTCGAACAGGCGGCCGCCGGCGCCTATGACGAGCATTATCGCGATCAGGCGCGCACGCTCAACCGCGCGACCCCAGCGGGCAAGAAGATCCCCGTCCGCATCGGCTGGGAGTTCAACGCCGACTGGCAGCCCTGGGCCGCGATCAAGAATCCCGAGGCCTACAAGGGCGCGTTCCGCAAGGTGGTCGACATCTTTCGCCAGGAAACCGACCGCTTCGAATTCGAATGGACCCCCAACATCGGCGATCACGGGATGGACCCCGCGCTCGCCTATCCCGGCGACGGCTATGTCGACGTGATCGGGATGGACTTCTACTACAACACCCAGTGGCATCCCAAGGACCCCGAGGCGGCGTGGATCTACATGGTCAACGAGAAATACGGCCTCGCCTGGCACCAGCAATTCGCCGCTGCGCGCAAGAAGCCCACCGCCTATGCCGAATGGGGGGTCGATGCCGACACGTCGGGTCCGTTCATCAAGCGCGCCAAACAATGGTTCGTGACGCACAAGGTGCAATATCACAGCTACTGGGATTCGAACGCCGACTTCAAAGGCATGCTCAGCAACAACCAGTTCCCGCGCGCTGCGCAGGACTTCAAGGAAGCGTTCGGCAACTGATACGCGGCGTGGGGCGGCGGGGTTAGTGCCGCGCCCCGGCCTGCGCGCGCGCGAGCGTACCCGCGATCCGATCGGCCAGCTCGGCCAGACGATAGGGTTTGCGGATCAGCGTTTCCTCGCTCAGTTCGCTCCTGGTGTCCGCCATGTCGGCATAGCCGCTGGCGAACAGGATCGGCATCGCCGGATCGATCGCGCGCACCCGCCGCGCGAATTCCAGGCCGTTCATCCCCGGCATCAGGATGTCGGTCAGCACCATGTCGAACCGCTCGCCCGCGAAATCGGCGAGCGCATGCCGCGCGCTGTCGCAGGCGGTGACCTCGTAGCCGATCTCGCACAGCATCTGCGCCGCGATCGCGCGGACCTCGTCATCGTCGTCGACCACCAGGATGTGCGCATTGCCCGCGGTGATTGCGTCGCGCGTCGTGTCGCGCGGCTCGGGCGCGACAGGGTCGTGGGTGCGCGGTAGGTAGAGCGTGACGGTGGCACCGCGCCCCTCTTCGCTCGCGATATGCACCGTGCCCCCCGACTGGCGCGCAAAGCCATAGATTTGCGCGAGGCCGAGCCCGGTGCCCTTGCCCTTTTCCTTGGTGGTGAAGAAGGGCTCGAACGCGCGCGCGATCACCGCCTCGGACATGCCGGTGCCGGTGTCCGACACCGCGATCGCGATATAATGCCCCTCGGCCAGTTCGCCCGCGACCTCGGCGGGAACCGTATCGACATTGCAGGTGGCGATCCGCAGCGTACCGCCCTCGGGCATCGCATCGCGCGCGTTGATCGCCAGGTTGAGCAGCATCACCTCGAGCTGCGTCGGATCGGCGAGCGCGGGCCACAGATCGTCGGCGAGCGCGGTCTCGACGACGACATCGTCGGTGATGACGCGCGCGAGCATCTCGCTCATCGCCGCGACGACACGGTTGGGCTGCACCGGCGCGGGCGACAATTGCTGCTTGCGCGAGAAGGACAGCAATTGCGAGGTGAGCGACGCCCCGCGCTCGCCCGCCTGCAGTGCCATCCCCGCCAGCCTGCGGACCTTCTCGTCGTCGGTCCGGCGCAGCAGCAGGTCGAGCGAGCCGATCACCGCGGTCAGCAGATTGTTGAAATCGTGCGCGATCCCGCCGGTCAGCTGGCCGATCGCCTCCATCTTGCGCGCCTGGACTAGCCGCGCCTCGGCACGCTCGCGCTCGGCGATCTCGGCGGTCAGCCGGTCGTTGGCGCTGGCGAGCTCGGCGGTGCGCTCGGCCACCTTGCGCTCGAGCGTATCGGCGAAGCGCCGGAGTTCCGCGCGCGCGCGCTCGCGTTCCTGCAGATGCTCGGCCGCCAGCCGCTGGCGCCGCCGTGCCCGCGCCAGCGCCCGCGCCGCCGACACCAAGGACGCCGGATGCAGCGGCCGCTCGAGCACGGTGACGTTCACCAGCTCCTCGTTGACCTTCATCCCCGGCCGACTGCCGCCCCGCTTCGACAGCAGGATGAAGGGGAAGTCCGACCAGGGCGGCTGCTGCTCGATCGCCTGCCGCAGCCGCTCGGGATCGATCCGCGCCAGCGCATCGTCGGTGACGATCGCGCCTTCGTTGTCGCCCGCCGCCACCGCGGCGATCAGCGCCTCGCCATCGCGATCGAGCACGCAAGACAGCCCCGCGCTGCGCAGCAATTGCGCGATCACCTCGCCGTCGCGGCCCTCGGGCGCGACGACCAGGAAGGCGTGCAGCGCGGCGTCGTCAGGTTTCGGCGTCGTCACGGTTCGTCATAAGCTTTCCTCCCGCCACCATTTGCGGCACGCCGGTCAGAACGCCACGGAACCCATTGAGTTTCGGCCCGACGCGAAGTCCTTCGGAATCGATCATCAATTCGCGCAGCGCCTTTTCGTGATGCCCGGTGCGCTTCTTCATCACCGACATCACCCGCCGGATCTCGCCCTCGGCCTCGAAGAAGCGCACCAGCAGCACATTGTCCGACAGATAGGTCAGGTCGATCGGCGACTGCATCGCGCCGATCAGCCCGGTCTGCGTCAGCACCAGCAGCGCCAACACCCCCTGCTGGTTCAGATACGTCACCAGCTCGTGCATCTGGAGCAGCATGTAGCGCTCCTCGGGCATCGCATGCTGGTAGCCCGACAGCGAATCGAGCACGACCATCGTCGTCCCGCTCTCGACATGGCTGCGGATCAGCTGCGCCAGTTCGCCCGGCGACATTTCGGCGGGATCGACCTGCTCGAACACGAACCGCCCCTCGGCGGTCGCTTGCTGGACGTCCATGTTGAGCCCCGCGCCGCGGCGCAAAAACACCCGCTCGGTCTCGTCGAAGCTCACGAACAGCGCCTTTTCGCCGTGCTTCAATCCCTCGAACACATATTGCATCGCCATCGTCGTCTTGCCCGCGCCCGACGGCCCCATGAACAGCGTCGAGGTGCCGTAATCGAGCCCGCCGCCCACCAGCAGGTCGAGCTCGGCGATCCCGCTCGAGGCGACCCGGTCGCGATAGCCCGCGTCGGGATGCGCCGCCGCGCTCAGCCGGGGAAAGATGTCGAGCCCGCCGGGACGGATCACGAAATCATGGAACCCCCCGCGAAACCCGCGCGCGCGCATCTTGTACACCCGCAGCCGCCGGCGCTCGGCGCCATAGGGCTGCGCGGTCTGCTCGAGCCGGATGACGCCGTGCGCCAGGCTGTGCAGGCTGAAATCCTCGATCGTCTGGGTAAGATCGTCGAGGAACACCACGGTGCACCCGCGCTGCGCGAAATAATGCTTCATCGCCAGCACCTGGCGGCGGAAGCGCAACCCCCCTTGCGCCAGCATCCGGATTTCGGACAGGCTGTCGAACACCAGCCGCGTCGGTTTTACCCGCTCGACCTCGGCCATCACCATCCGCACCGTTTCGCCGAGCTCGAGGTCCGACGAATAGACGATCGACTGTTCGCGCTCGGGGTCGAGGCTCAGTTCGGGCGGCACCAGCTCGAATATCTCGATCCCCGATACGTCCCAGCCATGCGTGCCCGCAACCTGCAACAGCTCCTCGCGGCTTTCGGACAAGGTGATGTACATGCAGCGATCGCCCTCGGCGACGCCGGCGAGCAGGAACTGTATCCCCAGCGTGGTCTTGCCCGATCCGGGTTCGCCTTCCAGCAAGTGGAGTCGGTTATAGGCGTAACCGCCATCGAGGATGCGATCGAGCGCGGGCGAGCCCGACGACACGGCGCCGCCGCCGCCTGCTGGTATCGAGATGTCGGACACGCGGTACTCCCGTCGCCCGATCGAGATCGGCCGGGCTATGTGCCTGCTATGCCAATAAAAAACGCTGCGGCCAACCCGCGTGCACCAGCCGCCGCCGCGCCGCCCCCGCGCCTACTCGCCGTGCTGCCGCTCGATGTCCTCGAACCGCCACCCGCCGAACAGCGCGCGCGTCGGGTCGTGCGGCGTCTTGTCGGTATCGGCGCGCGACCAGCCGGTCACCTGGTCGAGCGCGGGCAGCACCGGCGGCGGCGGCTCGTGCGGCAGCGGCGCGACCCGGTCGAGTGCCGAGCGCAACGCCGCGTTGGTCGCCGCCATCTTGAGGGCCTCGGTCTCGCGCGTCTTGGCCGCGCGATAATCGGCCGCGCGGCGCTCGCTCCATTGTCCGCTGCTCTCACCACGCCTGCGGTTCATATACGGTGCCTGCGCCCATAGCCGCGCGGTCTTGTGGTGCAGATACAGCAATTGCAGCGCCTGATTCACCGTCATCGCGGGCAACTCGGGTGGTTCGTTGTGGCGCCACGCGTCATGCTCGTGCGCCTCGACCTCGAAGCTTTCGAGCAACCCGGCCTCGATCCGCGTATAGCCCATCTCGAGCGCCAGGTGCATCTCGCGCGCGAACCCCGGGTTGCGCCGTCGCCGCCGATAAAAGGCCGCGGGCGACGCCCCCGCCGCCGCCGCCGACAGCCGGATGTTGGCGGTCGCCGACAGCGCCGCCAGGAACGCCTGTTCGCATTGCCGCGTGATCTTCCCCGGCTGCGCGCTGCGCACCTGCAGCTTGCCGTCGCGCCGCTGCACCACCACCGCCTCGCCCCCCAAGGTTCGATGACTGGCGGTACGATCACTGGCGGAGCGATGGCCGACAGCCCCACCCGCCTTCGCCGCGCTATCCGCCAGCCGCCCCCCGCCATCCTCGACCAACCGCGCATCGGCCATCGCGACCGCGACGTCCCATTGCTGCGCAAAGGCCGGATGCGCCGCGCGCCGCCCATGCATCGTCGCCGCCGCCCGCCCAATCGCCCGCGCCGCCGCCCGGACATTCCCGGTTTGCGTCAACGCGGCGATAAACGCCGCATTCTCCAACGCCTGCGCACGATCGAACGGTCGAGCCATGTTCCCGTTGTGTTCGCGAAAATCCAACATTACAAGTCGAATCCTCCCCCGCCAGGGGGAGGTGGCATGCGCAGCATGACGGAGGGGGAGGAAACGATGCGCCTCGCAGGCACGCGAAACGCCAAAACCACCGCCCGCCACCTCCGCCAGGCAATGACCCCGCCCGAACTAGCCCTATGGCAAGCCCTACGCCGCCAAGCATCCGCCCCCCGCTTCCGCCGCCGACACCCCGCCGGCGCCTTCATCCTCGATTTCTACTGCGCCCCCGCAAGCCTCGCGATCGAAGTCGACGGCGAAGCCCATAACCGCGGTGACCGCCCTGTGCGCGACGCAGCCCGCACCGAATGGCTGGCAGCGCAGGGGGTGGAAGTGCTGCGGTTCACCGCGACTGATGTGCTAAAGGACTTAGACGCGGTCGTCCGCCAAATCATCGCCGTCACCCACCAACGCATAGCCGCAACCCTTCCCCCAACCTCCCCCTCCGACGGCCGCTAAAGCGCCCGCCACCTCCCCCTGGCAGGGGAGAAAAGACCCCACCCAAATCCTCCCCCGCCAGGGGGAGGTGGCATGCGAAGCATGACGGAGGGGGCGGACACGGCGCGCTCGCTTCGGCTCCCCCCCAAACAAGAAAAAGGCCGGAAGCGCACCCGCGCTCCCGGCCCCATCCGCAAACCCCGACACCGCCGGGGGCCCTACCTCACACCGTCAGATCGAACCGATCGGCGTTCATCACCTTCACCCACGCCTTCACGAACTGATCGACGAACATCCCACCGGCATCGTCGCACGCATAGACCTCGGCCAGCGCACGCAGCTGCGAGTTCGAGCCGAACACCAGGTCGGTGCGCGATGCGGTCCACTTGGGCTCGCCGGTCGCGCGGTCGGTTCCCAGATATTCCTGGTCGCTCTCCTCGCTGATCTGCTTCCACGCGGTGCCCATGTCGAGCAGGTTGACGAAGAAGTCGTTGGTCAGCTGCCCCGGACGATGCGTGAACACCCCATGCTTCTCGGCCTTGGGATGGTTGGCACCCATCACGCGAAGCCCGCCCACCAGCACCGCCATTTCGGGCGCGCTGAGATACAGCAGCTGCGCGCGGTCGATCATCAGCTCCTCGGTCGGCACGTTGAACTCGACCTGCAGATAGTTGCGGAAGCCATCGGCCTTGGGCTCGAGCACGTCGAAGCTCTCAGCGTCGGTCATTTCCTCGGTCGCGTCGGTGCGGCCTGGGAGGAACGGCACCTCGATTTCGTGACCCGCGGCTTCCGCCGCCTGCTCGACCCCCACCGAACCGCCGAGCACGATCAGGTCGGCGATCGACACCTTCTTGCCGCCGCTAGCCTTGCCATCGAAATCGGCCTTGATGCGCTCATACACGCCCAGCACGCGGTGGAGCTGCTCGGGCTCGTTGACCTCCCAGTCCTTCTGCGGTGCAAGGCGAATGCGCGCGCCATTGGCGCCGCCGCGATGGTCGGACCAGCGATAGGTCGATGCCGATGCCCAGGCGGTGGTCACCAGCTCGCGCACCGTCAGCTCCGATGCCTTGATCGCTTCCTTGAGCGCGCCGATGTCGGCGTCCTCGATCTGCGCATAATCGGCCTTGGGGATCGGGTCCTGCCAGATCAGGTCTTCGGCGGGCACTTCGGGGCCGATGTAGCGCGCTTTGGGGCCCATGTCGCGATGGCACAGCTTGAACCATGCGCGCGCCCACGCATCGGCGAAATAGGCCGGATCGGCGCGGAACTTCTCCATGATCGCGCGGTACGAAGGATCGACCTTCAGCGCCATGTCGGCCGAGGTCATCATCGTCGGCACGCGCTTGCCCGGGGTATGCGCGGCAGGTGCCAGCGTCTCTTCGGGGTTGCCGATCGGCTGGAACTGGTTCGCGCCCGCGGGGCTCTTCACCAGCTCATATTCGTGATCGAGCAGCATGTCGAAATACGACATGTCCCAGGTGATCGGCGTCGGCGTCCACGCGCCCTCTAGCCCCGAGGTGATCGTGTCGTCGCCCACGCCGGTGCCGTGGGTCGAGGTCCAGCCGAGCCCCTGCGATGCGATGTCCGAACCCTCGGGCTCGCGGCCGACCAGCTTGGGGTCGCCGGCGCCATGCGCCTTGCCGAAGGTATGGCCACCCGCGGTGAGCGCAGCGGTTTCCTCGTCGTTCATCCCCATCCGCGCGAAGGTCTCGCGCATGTCGCGCGCCGAGCCCATCGGATTGGGGCAGCCGCCGGGGCCTTCGGGATTGACGTAGATGAGGCCCATCTGGATCGCCGCGAGCGGGTTCTCGAGCACGACCTCCTTTTCCTCGTCGATCCGCGTGTCGCCGAGCCACTCTTCCTCGGTGCCCCAATAGATATCCTGCTCGGGCTCATAGACGTCGCCGCGGCCGCCGCCGAAGCCGAAGGTCGGACCGCCCATCGATTCGATCGCGACATTGCCTGTCAGGATGAACAGGTCGGCCCAGCTGAGCTTGGCGCCATACTTCTGCTTGATCGGCCACAACAGGCGACGCGCCTTGTCGAGATTGCCGTTGTCGGGCCACGAGTTCAGCGGCGCGAAACGCTGCTGCCCCGACGACGAACCGCCGCGCCCGTCGCCGGTGCGATAGGTGCCCGCGGCGTGCCATGCCATGCGGATGAAGAACGGGCCGTAATGGCCGTAATCGGCAGGCCACCAGGGCTTGCTGTCGGTCATCAGCGCGGTCAAGTCAGCCTTCAGCGCGGCATAGTCGATCGTCTTGAAGGCTTCGGCATAGTTGAAATCGTCGCCCATCGGATTGCCCGTCAGGCCGTTCTGGTGGAGGATTTCCAGGCTGATCGCCTCGGGCCACCAGTCGCGGCTCGTGCGGCCGAGCAGCTTGCGCTTGGCTGCGGGTTCCTTCTTGGGATCGTTGAGCGGGCTGCCAGATGTGATCGAGTCCATTGCGGCTCTCCTTGCGGGTAAATTCTGCCCGCAATCTATGCCAATCTGCTGATCGGACAAAGTGATTAAACTTCGTCAACACGAGCGGTAAAACCGATTAATCGCGGCGACGGCGATCGCGCCCGGCCCGTTGCATCGCACCGCGCTTTGCGCTAAGCGCGCCAGCTTCCAACGCTAGCGATGGATGTTGCGGGAGGCGGCCCTTGGCCGTCGCACGAACCGCTAAACTTGCACCGGCGCGCATTCGTGGCCGGCAACAGAGTGAGTATCATGGCAAAGAAGATTACCGGCTACATCAAGCTGCAGGTTCCTGCAGGCAAGGCGAACCCCTCGCCGCCGATCGGCCCCGCATTGGGCCAGCGCGGCGTGAACATCATGGAGTTCTGCAAGGCGTTCAACGCATCGACCGGCGACCAGGAGGTCGGCACCCCGCTGCCCACCGTCATCACCGTCTATGCCGATCGCTCGTTCAGCTTCGAGACCAAGACCCCGCCCGCCACGTATCTGATCAAGAAGGCCGCCGGCCTGAAGTCGGGTTCGAAGGAGCCGGGCAAGGTTTCGGCCGGATCGATCAAGCGCTCGCAGCTTTCGGAAATCGCGACCGCGAAGATGAAGGATCTGAACGCCAACGACATCGACGCCGCAACGAAGATCATCGAAGGCTCCGCACGCGCGATGGGCCTCCAGGTAGTGGAGGGCTGATCCGATGGCCAATCTGAGCAAGAAGCAGAAGGCACTCACGATCGATCGTGAGAAGCTGCACCCGATCGACGAAGCGATCGCGCTGGCCCGCAGCAACGCGACCTCGAAGTTCGACGAGACGATCGAAGTCGCGATGAACCTCGGCGTCGACCCGCGTCATGCGGACCAGATGGTCCGCGGCGTAGTCACCCTCCCCAAGGGCACGGGCAAGACCGTTCGCGTCGGCGTGTTCGCCAAGGGCGCGAAGGCCGACGAAGCACGTGAAGCAGGTGCCGATGTCGTGGGCGCCGAAGACCTGATGGAGATCATCCAGGGCGGCAAGATCGATTTCGACCGCTGCATCGCCACGCCCGACATGATGGGCGTCGTGGGCCGGCTCGGCAAGATCCTGGGGCCCAAGGGCATGATGCCCAACCCCAAGCTCGGCACCGTGACGATGAACGTCGCCGAAGCGGTCAAGGCAGCCAAGGGCGGCCAGGTCGAATATCGCGTCGAAAAGGCCGGTATCATCCATTCGGGCATCGGCAAGGCGTCGTTCCCGCAGGAAGATCTGCGCGCCAACTTCGACGCGCTGGTCGACGCGGTGGTCAAGGCAAAGCCGACCGGTGCCAAGGGCAAATATGTCCGCAAGATCGCGGTCAGCTCGTCGATGGGCCCGGGGATCAAGGTCGACGTCGCCGAAGTCGGCGTCTGATCCTTCGGATCATCACGGCATAGAAAAGGGCCGGGAGAGCGATCTCCCGGCCCTTTTTCGTTGCCGCGATGACGGCGGCGATCAGTCGGGCGGAGTCAGGATTGCGTAAGGCGCTCCAACGACTTCGTTCGCTGCGACGGCAACCGGCACTTCCTCGACCGACTCGACAACTTCTGCGATCGCATGCGGATCGGGCGCATTGATCTCGGCCTCGTACAGCGCCGGCATCCATTTGCGCGTGACCGTCACGATGTCGCCCATCTTGGTCGCGTCGAACAGCAGCGCCGCGAATTCATCGGGGACGCCGACACAGCCATGCGTCGCGGCGTTGGCTTCGACCTCACTACCGTGGATCGCCACCCCGCCCCAGGTCAGCCGCTGCATGTACGGCATCGGTGCGTTGTACAGATTGGAGATGTGGTGGCGCTTCTTCTGCAGGATCGGGAAGGTGCCGGTCGGTGTCGGCTTGTGATCGGCACCATAGAGGATGAACGCGCGCCCGATCTCCACCCCGCCGCGATAGACGTACAGCTTCTGCGCGGTCAGATCGATCACGATCCGCGTCGGGCCCGCGGCGACGCCATCAGCGTTCCAGGCATATTCTCCCGGCACCAAAGGCGCTTCGAGTGCGAGGACGCTGCGAACCTCGGGGGTACGCGCCTGCGCAACTTGCGGCGCAAGCGTTGCGGCCAAGATCAGCGCGCCCCATCGTAGCGAACGGGTCTTTCGCGGGATGTTGCCGTTAACCATCGATGTCGCTTTCTGTGTCTTGCCGTTGCTTTAGTGTATTGGTTTTTCGCCTGGGTTTTGCCAGTGGTTGTTTTGCGCTGTACCGATGTTGGACGGATCGGCGCGCTTGCAATGCGATAAGGTTAACGCCGGGCCCAGCCGCCCGCCACCGTTGACTTTCCTCAGCTTCCCGCTATCAGCGCCCCCTTGCCGGAACGGACTCGTCCGTGTCGGCATCCGTCCGAGACAGCAGGTGGCCAGGGATTTGCCCGGCCTTAATGTCCTGCCAAGACGGGGAATGCATTTTCGCCGGATACTTCCGCCAGGGAGGTTCGGGTCATGCGCGGGGCCACCCGCCGCTTGACGATCATGCCCCTCGGACGAGGGAGCCGGGCAGTCGCCCGACTTCCGACGTAACCGGGCCTTCGCAGTGAAGGCCTTTTTTGAGGAGACCGGCATGGATCGTTCGCAAAAGACCGACGCCGTCGCCGCGCTGAACAGCACCTTCAACGAAGTTGCCGTGGTGGTCGTCACCCGCAACCTCGGGATGACCGTCGCCCAGTCGACGCTACTCCGCACGAAGATGCGCGAAGCCGGTGCCAGCTACAAGGTCAGCAAGAACAGCCTTGCTCGCATCGCCCTTGCGGGCACCGAGTATGAAGGTCTGTCGGACCTGCTGACCGGCCCCGTAGCCCTTGCCACCTCGACCGATCCCGTGGCTGCGGCCAAGGTGGTCGCCGAGTTCGCCAAGACGAACGACAAGATCGAAATCGTCGGCGGCGCAATGGGCAGCCAGATGCTCGACGTCGAGGGCGTGAAGGCGCTCGCGACGCTGCCGTCGCTGGACGAACTTCGTGGCAAGCTTGTGGGGCTCATCGTGGCACCTGCAACCAAGATCGCGACGATCGCTCAGGCACCGGCCGCACAGATCGCGCGCGTGCTTTCGGCATATGCGGAGAAGGAAGCCGCCTGAAACGGCGCTTCCCCAAGGCTTATTTACTGACCCGAACCCTTTGAATATTGGAGTATTACCATGGCTGACCTGAACAAGCTCGTCGACGACCTGAGCGCCCTGACCGTCCTGGAAGCCGCTGAGCTTTCGAAGATGCTCGAAGAGAAGTGGGGCGTTTCGGCTGCTGCCGCAGTTGCAGCACCTGCCGCTGGCGGCGGCGCTGCCGCTCCTGCTGCCGAAGAGCAGACCGAATTCGACGTGATCCTCACCGGCGACGGTGGCAAGAAGATCAACGTGATTAAGGAAGTCCGCGCGATCACCGCACTCGGCCTGACCGAAGCAAAGGCGCTGGTCGAGTCGGCTCCCAAGGCCGTCAAGGAAGGCGTGTCGAAGGACGAAGCCGCCAAGATCAAGGCCCAGCTGGAAGCAGCCGGCGCGACCGTCGAAGTCAAGTAATCGGTTTTGCCACCCGGCAACGGGCGGCGATACGATTGAAGGAGGGCGGCCCCATCGGGGTCGCCCTTTTTCGTGTGGGGCGGAGGTGGGTGGCGCGAACCGTTCTAAACCGAATTCTTGTTCACAACGCCGAAAAACAAGCGCGGCGCCACCCGCTGGGCCAATTTCAGAACCTTCGCCAGACCCACCACGACTTCGGGATCGCCCGCGTCCAGCCCTTTCATCGCCGCAGCGACGAAGGCCGGCAGCGGCATCGCCTTCGGTGGCGTGCGTGCCAGCCCGCGATGCAACGCGGTATCGACGACAGGTGGAAGTATCTCGACGACTTTCACCGAAGTGTCGGCCAGTTGATACCGCAACGACATCGTGAACGAATGCACCGCAGCCTTGGTGGCCGAATAGACGGGAGCCATGGCCAACGGGACATAGGCGAGACCGGACCCTATGTGGACCAGACGCGCCGACGGCTGGCGGCGCAGGAGCGGCAAAAACGCCGCGCTGACATGGATGAGCCCCTTCAGATTGGTGTCGATCTCGCGCGAAATGGTGGCGATATCGGGCGGCGTTTCCCCGGCGAAGTCGAGCACCTGCTGGATACCGGCGTTGTTTATCAGCAGGTTCAGGCCGGGAAGACGATCGGCGACGCAGGCTACCAGCGCCTCGACCGATGCCGGTTGGGAAACATCGACGTCGGCCACCATCATGCCGGGACAGCGCAAAGCGACGGCATCGAGCGAGGCGCGATTGCGCCCAGCGATCATGACGGTCGCACCGCGTGCATGAAAGGCCTCCGCCAGCCCCATGCCGATACCCGAGCCACCCCCGGTGACCAGAACGCATTCCTTGCTCATCGCTGCCTCTTTCCTGAATTTGCCATCCCACCTGCCATGCCACACACTGCGAAGCCCCACCTTTTTTGTAACAGAACGTATCCGCCACCGCTTCGGCTTTGCTCCGCCGCGCCAGGCACGATAAGGCTTGCGGCGAACGGTTCGGCGCGGCGTTCGGTGTCGAAGAACGAGTGAGAGTATCCCTGCCCATGCGCAATGTTGGCCTAACTGCCCTGCTCCTGACCTCGCTCGCTACCCCGGCGGTTGCGCAGGCCCAGGCTTCTGCGCCGCGCGCGCCCGCAATGCCCGCCGCCCCGCCCGCGCGGATCATCCCGCCGGCGATGCAGACCACACCGCTGCCGCCATCGATCCCGGTGCCGATGGTGCAGCCGGTTGCGCCGCTCCCGGTGCTTACCCCGGTCCAGGCAACCCAGCTGGCAGCGTTGCTGGAGCAGGATGGCGCGGTGCAGGGACTGCGGTCGGTAGATGCTGCGGTTTCGATCCCGCAGGCGAACGACGCGCTGGTACGCGCCGCGCTCGATCACGCGCATGCGGTACATGCCGGACGGCTCGATACCGCCGATTTCCAGGAAGATTGGGCGCTGCGTCCCGCCGCCTACGACCCCCGCCCCGCCTTTGCCAAGGCAGTCGCCGAGGATCGCATCGCGCAATGGTTCGCCGCGCTGCCGCCACCCTGGGCAGGCTATGATGGCTTGCGCGCGGGGCTAACGCGCTATCGCGGCATCGTGACCGCAGGCGGTTGGCAGGCGATCCCCGCCGGCGCCGATCTGTCGATGGGATCGAAGGGTGCGCGTGTCGCCGCGTTACGCAAGCGCTTGGCGATCGAGGATCCGGAGGTTGTCGCGACCGGCGACAGCTTCGACGCCACGTTGAAGGCGGCAGTACAGCGCGCGCAGCGCCGCTACGGGCTGAATCCCACCGGAACCGTCTCGACCCAGACGATGGGTGCGCTCAACGTGCCCGCGCGCGACCGGGTGCGCCAGATCATGGCGAATATGGAGCGCTGGCGCTGGCTGCCGCACGAACTCCCCAAAAACCGGATCCAGGTGAACATCGCCGCCGCGGTGCTGACGGTGTTCGAAGGCGACAGCCCGGTGATGTCGATGAAGGCGGTTACCGGCAAGCCCGGCGGAGGCGAGACGCCGATGCTGCAATCGACGATCCATTCGGTGGTGCTCAATCCGCCGTGGAACGTGCCGTCGAGCATCGCCAATCGCGAGCTGTTCCCCAAAGGCGATGGCTATCTGAAGGCCAACAACTTCCGCATCATCGGCGAAGGCCCCAACCGCCGCCTGCAACAGGCATCGGGCGACACCAGCGCGCTCGGTCGCTTCAAATTCGATTTCGACAACCCGTTCGCGGTGTATCTGCACGATACCCCGGCACAGGCCGGCTTCTCGCGCTTCGACCGGCTGGCGAGCCATGGCTGCATCCGCCTGGAAAAGCCCGCCGAGCTCGCCAAATTGCTGCTGCGCGACGTTCCCGAATGGAGCGAAGCGGCGATCGACGAGCAGGTGACCACCACCACCAAGACCGTCCGCGCGCGGCTCAACACCCCGGTGCAGGTGTATCTGCTCTATTGGACCGCGTTTGCGAGCGCGAACGGGCAGATGAGCTTCCGCGCCGATCCGTATAAATGGGACGCGGTACTCGCCGACAAGATCGAACGCCGTTCGGCCGCGCAGGTCGCGAGCCGGTGAAGAGGATTAGCATGATGAAGAAGACCGCATTGCTCGGGCTTATGGCGCTCGCCGCCTGTTCGGCCGAACCCGAAACCGGCCCGCCGCCAAGTGAAGCAGTGACTGACGAGGCACCCGCCTATGTCGAGCCCGAGCCGCTCCCCGAACCCGCGCCGCTGCCCGAGCCCAGCCCCGAGCCGACTCCCACCGAGGAGCCCGAGCCGATCGCACCCGACGAGCAGATGCTCGACGACGCCGAAGCGACGGGGATGACCTCGCGGGTGGATCGTTCGGAAGACGGGACGACGCAGGAGGAAGTGCCGGTTCGGGAGTAGGTTGGGGGTTGCGCCTTAGCTCCCTCCTCTAATCGTCACCCCAGCGAAAGCTGGGGTCTCCCGCGGCAATCGCGCGCTTCGTAACAGAAAGACCCCAGCTTTCGCTGGGGTGACGCAATTTAGGGGGGGCGTCGCCTTCTTCCCCCCTCCCTGAAAGGGAGGGGTCGGGGGTGGGTCGAGGCCTGGCGATACCGTCGCCGCGGGCGCTACGCCGCTGTACCATGACCACTCGACCCACCCCCAGCCCCTCCCTTTCAGGGAGGGGAGTCAGAGCCCCGCCAAATCGATCGCCCCATGCCGATCGAGCGTCCGCGACTTATCCGGCATCGGATATTTCAGCCCCGTCGCGCAGTTGAACAACACGACCTGCTCGTCGCGCCCGATCTCGCCATCGGCCAAGGCACGTTCATACGCCGCCAGCGTCGCGCCGCCCTCGGGGCACAGCAGCAGCCCGTCCTTCGCCGCCTCCTCGACCGCCGCGACGATCGCAGGATCGCCCACCGCCAGCGCCTTGCCGCCGCTTTCGCGCACCGCGTCGAGGATCAGGAAATCGCCTACTGCCTTGGGCACGCGGATCCCTGCCGCAAGCGTGTGCGCGTCCTCCCAGCGTTCGGCGTGGCGCTCGCCCGCCTCGAACGCGCGGACGATCGGTGCGCAGCCCGATGCCTGGATCGCATACATGCGCGGGCGGCGCGAGCCGATGAAGCCGATCGCCTCGAGCTCGTCGAACGCCTTCCACATGCCGATCAAGCCGGTACCGCCACCAGTGGGGTAGAAGATCGCATCGGGCAGCTCCCACCCGAATTGTTCGGCCAGCTCGAGCCCCATCGTCTTCTTGCCCTCGATCCGATACGGCTCCTTGAGCGTCGAGAGGTCGAACCACCCATTGGCCTTGGCCCCCTCCCCGACGATCTTGCCGCAATCGTCGATCAGCCCGTTGACGCGATAGACCCGTCCGCCCTGCGCCGCGATCTCGCGCACGTTGATCTCGGGCGTGTCGTCGGGGCAGAAAATAATGCTCTCGATCCCCGCGCGCGTCGCATACGCTGCCGCCGCGGCCCCGGCATTGCCGTTGGTCGGCATCGCGATCGTCTCGACGCCCAGCGCCTTGGCCATGCTGATCGCCATCACCAGCCCGCGCGCCTTGAACGATCCGGTCGGCAGCCGCCCTTCGTCCTTCACGATCGGCGCGCGCGCGGCCAGGCGCTCGCCGGTACGGTCGAGCGTGACCAGCGGGGTTTCGTTCTCGCCCAGGCTGACGATGTTCGCGGTATCGCGTACCGGCAGCAATTCGCGCCAGCGCCACAGGTCGCGCGGCCGCTGGGCTAGCGCTTCCTTGGTGAGCGCAGCACGCACCGCGGGCAGGTCGTAGCGGACGAGCAAGGGCCGGCCGGCGGCGGACAGGCCGTGGAGGCGATCGGCTTCGTAGCGTTCGCCGGTCAGGCCGCATTCGAGGTGGGAGACGAAGGTAGGGCGCTCGGTGACGAGGTTGGCGTTGCTTTGCATGCGCGGTGGATGCGGCGAGCCGCCGCGGGCGTCAAGCTCGCCCCGCCCCTCAAGCTGCGGGGCGTGGCAGCCGATACGCGCGCGCCGCCAATCCTTCGACCACGCGCGGGCCGCGATCGACGAACACCGGCGCCAACTTGCCGCTCGACGGGTGCGGGCGGCCGATCATGTACGCCGCCGAGGTGCGCCCCGCGACGCCGCTCTGCGTGCGATAGCGCGCGTCGAGCAGCAACATCGGCGCGAAGAAGCGGCGACCTGCTGCCTCGACCAGATGGAGCTGGTCGAACGGTACGCCCATCGCCGCGCGCAGCTCGCGATGCTCGCCGGGACGCAGCGCGAAGATATTGTGACGCGAAGGGTCGGCGGGTTCGGCGAGATAGTCGAGCAGCTGGCGGTCCTGCTGCGGGTTGGCCGACACCAGCCATGCCGACACCAGCAGATCGCCGACCACGACGTCCGAGGGGTTGATGACCGCGAAGGTATATTCGACGAACCCCGTATCCTCGGTGCATCCCGCGCGGATCGGCTGCAGCTCGAGCCCGAGCATCGGCGCCGGCGCGGCGGGTGATCGGAACGCGGTGATGAACCCGGCATCGGCAGCGGGCGGTGGCGGGGCGGCCGCGCGCGGTCGGTTCTGGAACGCCTTGAGCGTGCCATCGGGCGCCAATACCGGGCGGGGGGCTGCGGGGCGCGCGGGCACGGTCAGGAACTGCGTGTCGCTGCCGCGTGGGGCTGCAGCCGCCAGCGCTTCGGCCATTTCGGGTTCCGCAACCGGGGTAGCCGCCCGCCGCATCGGCGGCGTCGGCGCCAGCACCGGCGGTGCGAGGTCGACCGCCGGCTCGGCAAAATCCGCCGCCGTGGCTGCGTCGCGGCGGCGCCACGCCAGCAGCGCCGCCGCCGTTACCAAAGCAAGCCCGCCCGCGAGCATCCACCACGTCCAATCGGCTTCGTCAGGCTGCGCCGCGGGCGCCGCGGTGATTTCGGGCGATGGCGCCGGTAGCGGCTGCACCGGCGTCGCCGCGGTGGGCGACAGCTCGATCGGCGTGCCGGTCGGCTGCGTGGCGGGTGCACGCGCCGCGGGTGCAGGCGCGGGTGTGGGGACGATCGCGGGGGTCGCACGCAGCGTCGGCCGTGCGCGCGGCGTCGGCTCGGGGGCTGGCGTCGGGACGACGATCAGCGGCGGGGCAACACGCGTTGGCGTTGGCGCCGGTGCGGGTGGCGGGGTCTCGCTGCTTTCGCCGGGGGGCAGCGAATAGCGGATCGGCGGGGTAATCCGCTCGGGTGGCGCATCCTGCGCCGACGCGGGCGCGCCCAGCACCAGCGCCGTCGCAAGGGCTAAGATCGAAGCGGCAAAGGCACGCACCGGGGCCTGCCCGGGAGACGAGGGTAAACGAACCATGCAGTCGCCTATCGCGCGCGGCGGCTTCCCGCTAGTCCGAACATCGCCATCGGGAACCGAAAGCCTTGCCCGCGGTTTGACACGCCCCCGTTGGTGACCTATATCCGCCACTCACCCCGATGACCGGGAAATGAAGTGCCGTCGCGCAGCGCTTCGTACGGATAGGTCGGCAGGGGTTTGCAACGACGCCGAAAGCTGCGGCTCCCCCTATGGAGCGCGCGGCTTTTTGCGTCTTCGCATGCGCGCCGCCCTCCCAGGCGGCCGACATCGAAGTTTCTTGAGCTGAGAGGCGAACAGCACCCATGGCAACCCAGGCATCAGACGGCGGCGCGGCATCGCAGCGCATCGAGCGCAGCACCGTGAAGCGGCGCATCCGCAAGGTCTTCGGCGACAACCACGAAGTGGTGCAGATGCCGAACCTGATCGAAGTGCAGCGCGAAAGCTATGAGCAGTTCCTGCGTAGCGATCCGTCGATCGGTTATGTTTCGGGCCTCGAAAAGACGCTGCGCTCGGTCTTCCCGATCCGCGATTTCGCCGGCACCGCCGAGCTCGATTTCGTCAATTACGAGCTCGAGCCGCCGAAGTTCGATACCGAGGAATGCCGCCAGCGCGGGATCACCTATGCCGCGCCGATGCGCGTCACGCTTCGCCTGATCGTGTTCGAGGTCGATGCCGATACCGAGGCGCGCAGCGTGCTCGATATCAAGGAGCAGGACGTCTATATGGGCGACATGCCGCTGATGACGGGGAACGGCACGTTCATCGTCAACGGCACCGAGCGCGTGATCGTCAGCCAGATGCACCGCAGTCCGGGCGTCCTGTTCGACCATGATCGCGGCAAGACCCACGCATCGGGCAAGTATCTGTTCGCCGCGCGCGTCATTCCGTACCGCGGTTCGTGGCTCGATTTCGAATTCGACGCCAAGGACATCGTCAACGTCCGCATCGATCGCAAGCGCAAGCTGCCGGTGACGACGCTGCTGTATGCGCTCGGCATGAACAGCGAGGAAATCCTCAACCACTTCTACAACCGCGTCACCTATGTGCGCGGCGAAGGCGGCTGGCAGATCCCGTTCGCCGCCGAGAATTGGCGTGGGCAAAAGCCGATGTTCGACATCGTCGATGCCAAGTCGGGCGAGATCATGTTCCCCGCCGGCCAGAAGATCAGCCCACGCGCCGCAAACAAGGCAGCCAAGGACGGCCTGACCGACCTGCTGATCCCGACCGAGGAAATCTTCGGCCGCTATTCGGCCTATGATCTCATCAACGAGACTACGGGCGAGATCTATGTGGAGGCGGGCGACGAGATCGACGCCGAGAATCTCGAACTGCTTGACAAGGCCGGCATCGACACCGTCGAACTGCTCGACATCGATCATGTCTCGACCGGTCCGTGGATCCGCAACACGCTCAAGGTCGATAAGGCCGAGGAGCGCGAGCAGGCGCTGTCGGACATTTATCGCGTGATGCGTCCTGGCGAGCCGCCGACGCTCGAGACCGCGGAGTCGCTGTTCAGCGGCCTGTTCTTTGATCCCGATCGCTACGACCTGTCGGCAGTCGGCCGCGTCAAGCTCAACATGCGCCTCGACCTCGATGTCGAGGACACGGTGACGACGCTGCGTACCGACGACATTCTCGAGGTCGTCAAGACGCTCGTGAACCTGAAGGACGGCAAGGGCGAAGTCGACGACATCGACAATCTCGGCAACCGCCGCGTGCGTTCGGTGGGCGAATTGCTCGAGAACCAGTATCGCGTCGGCCTGCTCCGCATGGAGCGCGCGGTGAAGGAGCGGATGTCGTCGGTCGATGTCTCGACCGTGATGCCCAACGACCTGATCAACGCCAAGCCCGCGGTTGCCGCGGTGCGCGAATTCTTCGGCTCGTCGCAGCTGTCGCAGTTCATGGATCAGACCAATCCGCTGTCCGAAGTCACCCACAAGCGCCGCGTGTCGGCACTTGGACCGGGTGGTCTGACGCGCGAGCGCGCAGGCTTCGAAGTCCGCGACGTTCACCCGACGCATTATGGCCGTATCTGCCCGATCGAGACGCCCGAAGGCCCGAACATCGGCCTGATCAACTCACTGGCCACCTTCAGCCGCGTGAACAAATACGGCTTCATCGAGACGCCGTACCGCAAGATCGTCGACGGCAAGGTGACCAACGACGTCGTCTATCTCTCGGCGATGGAAGAGCAGAAGCACACCGTTGCCCAGGCATCGGCGGCGCTGCACCCCGACAACAGCTTCTCCGAGGAGCTGGTTTCGGCGCGGCAGGCGGGCGAATTCCTGATGGCGTTGCCTGACCAGGTGACGCTGATGGACGTCAGCCCAAAGCAGCTCGTGTCGGTCGCGGCATCGCTCATTCCGTTCCTGGAAAACGATGACGCCAACCGCGCGCTGATGGGCTCGAACATGCAGCGCCAGGCTGTTCCGCTGGTCCAGGCCGAGGCACCGTTCGTCGGCACCGGCATGGAACAGACCGTGGCACGCGATTCGGGTGCGGCGATCTCGGCCAAGCGCGCGGGCGTCGTCGACCAGGTCGATGCGACCCGTATCGTCATCCGCGCGACCGGCGAGGTCGAGGCGACTGCCAGCGGCGTCGACATCTACACGCTGATGAAGTTCCAGCGATCGAACCAGAACACTTGCATCAACCAGCGTCCGCTGGTGCAGGTCGGCGATATCGTGAAGGCTGGCGACGTGCTGGCCGATGGCCCGTCGACCGAGTTCGGCGAGCTGGCGCTTGGGCGTAACAGCCTGGTCGCGTTCATGCCGTGGAATGGCTATAATTATGAGGATTCGATCCTCATCAGCGAACGCATCGTGAAGGACGACGTCTTCACCTCGATCCATATCGAGGAATTCGAAGTCATGGCGCGCGATACCAAGCTGGGGCCAGAGGACATCACGCGCGACATCCCGAACGTCGGCGAGGAAGCGCTTCGCAACCTCGACGAAGCGGGCATCGTGTACATTGGTGCCGAGGTCGAGCCTGGCGACATTCTGGCGGGCAAGATCACCCCCAAGGGTGAATCGCCGATGACGCCGGAAGAGAAGCTGCTCCGCGCGATCTTCGGTGAAAAGGCGTCGGACGTTCGCGATACCTCGCTTCGCCTGCCGCCGGGCGTTGCTGGCACCGTTGTCGAGGTCCGGGTGTTCAACCGCCACGGCATCGACAAGGACGAGCGTGCGATGGCGATCGAGCGCGAAGAGATCGAGCGCCTGAAGAAGGACTCGGACGACGAGCGCGGCATCCTCAACCGTGCGACCTGGTCGCGCCTGAAGGAAATGCTGCTCGGCCAGACCGCGACCGCAGCGCCCAAGGGCGTCAAGAAGGGCGTCGTGATCGACGACGCGCTGCTCGACAGCGTCGAGCGGCACGAATGGTGGAAGTTCGGCGTGGCCGACGATGGCGTCCAGTCGAACCTGGAAGCCGTCAAGGTCCAGTATGACGAAGCCGCCAAGAAGATCACCGACAAGTTCCACGATCGGCGCGACAAGCTCGAGCGTGGCGACGAGCTGCCGCCGGGCGTGCTCAAGATGGTCAAGGTGTTCGTCGCGGTGAAGCGCAAGCTGCAGCCGGGCGACAAGATGGCAGGCCGCCACGGCAATAAGGGTGTGATTTCGCGCATCCTGCCGCAGGAGGACATGCCGTTCCTCGAGGACGGTACCCCGGTCGATCTGGTGCTCAACCCGCTGGGCGTGCCGTCGCGCATGAACGTCGGGCAGATCTTCGAGACGCATCTGGGCTGGGCCGCGCGCGGTCTTGGTCGTCAGATCACCCAGGCGCTCGAGGAATGGCGCGAGGCCAATCCCAACCCCGAGCCGGGCGCGATGCCCGACGCGGTCAAGGATCGCCTCAAGACGGTCTATGGCGAGAAGTATCACGCCGAGATCGACGAGCGGAACGGCGACCAGATCATCGAACTGGCGCAGCACCTGAAGAACGGCGTGCCGATGGCGACGCCGGTGTTCGATGGCGCGCGCGAGGCCGATGTCGCGGCGATGCTCGAACTGGCGGGTCTCGACCCATCGGGTCAGGTGACGCTGTTCGACGGTCGCACCGGCGATGCGTTCGATCGCAAGGTGACGGTGGGCTATATCTACATGCTCAAGCTGCATCACCTTGTGGACGACAAGATCCACGCACGTTCGATCGGGCCGTACTCGTTGGTCACCCAGCAGCCGCTGGGCGGTAAGGCGCAGTTCGGCGGCCAGCGCTTCGGTGAGATGGAGGTGTGGGCGCTACAGGCGTACGGCGCCGCCTACACGCTGCAGGAAATGCTGACGGTGAAGTCGGACGATGTGGTCGGCCGTACCAAGGTCTACGAGGCGATCGTCAAGGGTGACGACACGTTCGAGGCGGGCATCCCCGAGAGCTTCAACGTGCTCGTCAAGGAAATGCGCTCGCTGGGCCTGAACGTCGAATTGAAGACGATGGAACTCGGCTACGATTCGGACGGCGTGCAGATCGCGGCGGAATAATTCGCACTTCCCCCCTCCCGCTTGCGGGAGGGGTCGGGGGTGGGCCTTTCTTGAAAGGCTCCACCCATGGAAATGCCCACCCCTAGCCCCTCCCGCAAGCGGGAGGGGGATGAGGTATCAGACATGAACGAACTGACCAATTTCGCCAATCCGGTCGCCAAGGCCGAAACCTTCGACCAGATCCAGATCGGCCTCGCCTCGCCCGACCGCATTCGCAGCTGGTCGTTCGGTGAGATCAAGAAGCCCGAGACGATCAACTATCGCACGTTCAAGCCCGAGCGTGACGGCCTGTTCTGCGCGCGCATCTTCGGTCCGATCAAGGATTACGAGTGCCTGTGCGGCAAGTACAAGCGCATGAAGTATAAGGGCATCGTCTGCGAAAAGTGCGGCGTCGAGGTTACCGTCTCGAAGGTCCGCCGCGAGCGGATGGGCCATATCGAGCTGGCCGCGCCGGTCGCGCACATCTGGTTCCTGAAGTCGCTGCCGTCGCGCATCGGCCTGCTGCTCGACATGCAGCTCAAGCAGCTCGAGCGCGTGCTGTATTTCGAGAGCTATATCGTGATTGAGCCGGGCATCACCGGCCTCGAGCGCTATCAGTTGCTCACCGAAGACGAGCTGCTCGACGCGCAGGATCAATATGGCGAGGACGCATTCTCCGCCGGGATCGGTGCCGAGGCGGTGAAGCAGATGCTCATCGACCTCGACCTTGAGGGCGAAAAGCGCGACCTGCTCGAAGAGCTGGCGGTCACTAAGTCCGAGCTGAAGCCAAAGAAGATCATCAAGCGGCTGAAGGTCGTCGAAAGCTTCATCGATTCGGGCAATCGTCCCGAGTGGATGATCCTCGACGTCGTTCCGGTCATCCCGCCCGAGCTTCGCCCGCTGGTGCCGCTCGACGGTGGCCGCTTCGCGACGTCAGATCTCAACGATCTGTATCGCCGCGTCATCAACCGCAACAACCGCCTGAAGCGCCTCATGGAGCTGCGTGCGCCGGACATCATCGTACGCAACGAGAAGCGCATGCTCCAGGAGGCCGTCGACGCCCTGTTCGACAATGGTCGCCGCGGTCGCACGATCACGGGCGCCAACAAGCGTCCGCTGAAGTCACTCTCGGACATGCTCAAGGGCAAGCAGGGCCGCTTCCGTCAGAACCTGCTCGGCAAGCGCGTCGACTATTCGGGTCGTTCGGTCATCGTGACCGGGCCGGAACTCAAGCTGCACCAATGCGGCCTCCCGAAGAAGATGGCGCTCGAGCTGTTCAAGCCGTTCATCTACGCGCGCCTCGACGCCAAGGGCCTGAGCATGACGCTCAAGCAGGCGAAGAAGTGGGTCGAGAAGGAGCGCAAGGAAGTCTGGGACATCCTCGACGAGGTGATCCGCGAGCATCCCGTGATGCTGAACCGCGCGCCCACGCTTCACCGTCTGGGCATCCAGGCGTTCGAGCCGGTATTGATCGAGGGGAAGGCGATCCAGCTTCACCCGCTGGTCTGCTCGGCCTTCAACGCCGATTTCGACGGCGATCAGATGGCCGTCCACGTCCCGCTGTCGCTCGAAGCGCAGTTGGAAGCACGCGTGCTGATGATGTCGACCAACAACATCCTGTCGCCCGCCAACGGCAAGCCGATCATCGTGCCGTCGCAGGACATGGTCTTGGGTCTCTATTACATCTCGATGATGAAGGAGAACGAGCCCGGCGAAGGCATGCTGCTGGGCGACATGAGCGAGGTGCATCAGGCGCTGAACGCGGGTGCGGTCACGCTGCACACCAAGATCATCAGCCGCATCCTGCAGACCGACGAGAAGGGCGAGACGTATCTCAAGCGTTTCGAGACGACGCCGGGCCGCATGCTGCTGGGCGAATGCCTGCCGCAGAGCCACAAGGTGCCGTTCGACATCGTCAACCGCCTGCTGACCAAGAAGGACGTCGGCGACGTGATCGACGAGGTCTATCGTCACACCGGCCAGAAGGAGACGGTGCTGTTCGCCGACGCGATCATGTCGCTCGGCTTCCGCAACGCCTTCAAGGCGGGCATCAGCTTCGGCAAGGACGACATGATCATCCCCGACGCCAAGGTAGGGCTGGTCGACGAGACCCGCGGCCTGGTGAAGGACTTCGAGCAGCAATATCAGGACGGCCTGATCACGCAGCAGGAGAAGTACAACAAGGTGATCGACGCCTGGAGCCGTTGCGGTGATCAGGTGGCGACCGCGATGATGGACGAGATCAAGGCGGTCAAATACTACGAAGACGGCCCGATGAAGGGCCGCGAGAAGCCGATCAACTCGATCTACATGATGGCGCATTCGGGTGCGCGTGGTTCGCAGGCGCAGATCAAGCAGCTTGCCGGCATGCGCGGGCTGATGGCCAAGCCGTCAGGCGAGATCATCGAAACGCCGATCATCTCGAACTTCAAGGAAGGCCTGACCGTCCTTGAGTATTTCAACTCCACCCACGGCGCGCGTAAGGGCCTCGCGGACACGGCGTTGAAGACCGCGAACTCGGGCTACCTCACCCGCCGTCTGGTCGATGTGTCGCAGGATTGCGTCATCATGGAGCTCGATTGCGGTACCGAGCGGGCGCTCGAAATGCGCGCGATCGTGCAAGGCGGTTCGACCATCGCGTCGCTCGGCGAGCGTATCCTTGGCCGTACCACGGCAGAGGACGTCGTCGATCCCAAGACCAACGCGGTCGTCATCCCTTCGGGCACGTTGCTCGACGAGCCGATGATCACGCAGATCGAAGCGATCGGCATCCTTGGCATGAAGATTCGCAGCCCGCTGGTGTGCGAGGCCAAGATCGGCGTGTGCGGCAAATGCTATGGCCGCGATCTTGCCCGTGGTACCCCGGTGAACATCGGTGAAGCTGTCGGCGTCATCGCCGCGCAGTCGATCGGTGAGCCGGGTACCCAGCTGACGATGCGTACCTTCCACATCGGTGGCGCAGCGCAGCTCAACGAGCAGTCGAACCTGGAAGCCACTTCCGACGGCAAGATGGAATATCGCGACCTTCGCATCATCGTCGATCAGCGCGGCCGCCGCGTCGTGCTGAGCCGTTCGGGCGAGCTGGCGATCATCGACATGGATGGCCGCGAGCTGGCGGTGCATCGCATCCCTTATGGTGCGTATGTGCTGTTCGACGACGGGCATATCGTGTCGCAGGGCGACCGGATGGCCGAGTGGGACCCGTTCACCATGCCGGTGATCACCGAGAACCCCGGTACGGTGAAATATGTCGATCTGATCGACGGCAAGACGCTGACCGAACAGGCCGACGAAGCCACCGGCATCACCCAGGCGGTCGTCACCGAATATCGCGGCAAGGCCAAGGAGGATCTTCGTCCTCGCTTGACCCTGCTCGACGACAATTCGGGCGAGGCGGGTCGCTACATGCTGGCATCGGGTGCCACGCTGTCGGTGCAGGACGGGGCGCAGGTCTCGGGCGGCGACGTTCTCGCTCGTGTCAGCCGCGAAGCTGCCAAGACGCGCGACATCACCGGTGGTCTGCCGCGCGTTGCCGAGCTGTTCGAAGCGCGCAAGCCCAAGGAAAATGCGATCATCGCCAAGGTCTCGGGCCGCGTGGTGTTCGGCAAGGACTATAAGGCCAAGCGCAAGATCGGCATCCAGCCCGAGGATGGCGGCGAGGTCGTCGAGTATCTGGTGCCGAAGTCCAAGGTCATCGACGTGCAGGAAGGCGATTACGTCAAGCGCGGCGACAATCTGATCGGCGGCTCGCCCGATCCGCACGATATTCTCGAAGTGCTCGGCATCGAGCCTCTGGCGGAATATCTCGTGTCGGAAATCCAGGAGGTCTATCGTCTCCAGGGCGTGAAGATCAACGACAAGCACATCGAGGTGATCGTTCGCCAGATGCTGCAGAAGGTCGAGATCACCGACGGCGGCGACACCACCCTGCTCGCGGGCGAACAGCTCGACCGCGACGAGATGGACGAAGCCAATGCCAAGCTCGACAAGAACCAGACCCCGGCACAGGGCAAGCCGATCCTGCTCGGGATCACCAAGGCGTCGCTGCAAACCCGCAGCTTCATCTCGGCGGCTTCGTTCCAGGAGACGACGCGCGTCCTCACCGAGGCTTCGGTGCAGGGCAAGATCGACAACCTCAACGGGTTGAAGGAAAACGTGATCGTCGGCCGGCTTATCCCGGCGGGTACCGGCGCGGGCATGAATCGCCTGCGCGTGGCGGCTTCGTCGCGCGACGCAGCCCTCCGCGTCCAGCAGCGCAAGCTGCAGGAAGTGCTGATCGCGCCCAATTCGGCGGCTGAAGAACGTGCCGCCGAAAAGGCACGCAATGCCCGCGACGAAGCCGGCACCGGCGACGATCCGCTCGGCAAGGTCGTGACCAGCGGCACCGGCACCGATGCCGATGCCGGCGAGTATCTGAACGACTGATCGGCACTGCCGATTTGAGGATGCGAAACCGCCGTCCGGGCAACCGGGCGGCGGTTTTGTTTTGGGGGGCGCGGGCGGCGGTGCCGGGCGCGCTACATCGTGACGATGCGGGTGCCCAAACGCTCGGCTTCGGTGCGGTCGTGGGTGACGAGCAGGATCGGTAGCTTGAGCCGGTCGCGGACATCCTCGATCACCCGTGCGATCTCCTCACGGCGGGCGTGGTCGAGGAACGACAGCGGCTCGTCGAGCAGCAGGAAGCGCGGGGCCGACAGCAACGCCCGCCCGATCGCGACACGGCGCGCCTCGCCGCCCGACAGCGTTGCGGGCCAGCGGCGCAGCAGGCGTTCGATGTCGAGGAACGCGACGACGGTGTCGAAGTCGATCCAGCGGTCGGCGGGGGCGGCCAGCCGTTCGCCATAGCGCAGATTGGCGGCGACGCGCAGGTGGGGGAACAGCCGTGCGTCCTGGAACACATAGCCCGCCCGCCGCCGATGCGCCGGCTCGTCGATCCGCGCGCTGTCGTCGTACAGCGTTTCGCCGCCGACCCGGACATGGCCGGTATCGGGGCGAAGCAGCCCCGCGACCATGTCGAGCACGCTGCTCTTGCCGACGCCCGAGGGGCCGAACAGCACCGTCACCCCCTCGCCACCCGCGACATTGCCCGCGACCAGCACATCGCCGCGCCGCTTCACGACCGAGATGTCAAAGGACATGCCCGCCCCTTCCCGACCGGCGCGCCAGCCATTCTGACAGGATCAGCGCGGCGAGTGACAGCACCACCGACACGACGGCGAGGCGCAGCACGATCGAGTCACCCCCGGGTATCTGCAGCGCCGAATAGATGGCGATCGGCAGCGTTCGTGTCTCGCCCGGAATGTTCGACACGAAGGTGATCGTCGCGCCGAACTCGCCCAGCGCACGCGCGAAGCCCAACACCGCGCCTGCCAGAATGCCGGGTACCGCCAGCGGCAGTGTGACCGTGGCGAACACCCGGCCCCTGCCTGCCCCCAAGGTCGCCGCCGCCGCCTCCAGCCTGCGATCCACGCCCTCGATCGACAAGCGGATCGCACGCACCATCAGCGGCAGCGCCATCACCCCCGCCGCGATCGCGGCGCCGGTCCAGCGAAACAACACGCTCGCGCCGAACCAGCCCTGCAGCCAGCCACCGATCGGGCCGGTAGGCGCGAAGGCTAGCAGCAGCAGCCAGCCGGTGACGACCGGCGGCAGCACCAACGGCAGATGGACGATACCGTCGAGCAGCACCTTGCCCGGAAACCGCCCCCGCGCGAGCAGCCAGGCGAGCGCGAACGCCACCGGCATCGTCAGCGCGACCGCGGTGCCGCCGACCAGCAGCGACAGCCGAACGATCTCCCATTCCTCGCCCGACAACATCAGGGCGCGCTGAAGCCATGCGCGCGCAGGATCGCGCGGCCGGCGGGCGAAAGCAGGAAGCGGCGAAAGGCTTCGGCGGAGGGCTCGCGCGAGCGGGCAAGCCGAGCGATCGGATAGCGGATCGGCGGATGGCTGGCAGCGGGGAATACCCCGACGACGCGCACCGCCCTCGATGCGCGTGCGTCGGTGGCGTAGACGACCCCCAACGGCGCCGCGCCGCGCTCGACCAACGCCAGCGCCGCGCGAACATTCTCGGCGGCGGCGACGCGGGGAGCGATGGCTCGCCACGCTCCCATACGGGAGAGCGCGACCCGGGCGTAGCGGCCAGCGGGTACCGCCTGCGGATCGGCGATCGCGATGCGCCCATTGCCGAGCGCCGCAACGATCTGTGCCCCGGTGCGGACGGGGGGCAAGCGGCTGGCGGTCGGCGCGATCAGGGCAAGGCGATTGCCCGCCAGCGTCGCGCGGGTGCCGGGGGCGAGCAAGCCTGCCTCTTCGACCAAGTCCATCCAGCCTTCATCGGCGGAGACGAACAGGTCGGCGGGGGCACCGGCGGTGATCTGCCGCGCAAGCGCGGAGGAGGCGGCGAACGACAGCACCGGTCGCGGTTGGCCTTGCGCGGCGAAGCGATCGGCGGCGGCGCTGAGCGCCTCCTGTAAGCTGGCAGCGGCAAGGACGAGCGGACCGCGGGTTTGGGCGGATGCAGGCGCGGAGACAAGGATCAGCGCCAACAACGCGACGGCAGTTGGGCGCCACCGCCCCCACACCCGTTCGGGCTGAGCTTGTCGAAGCCCGGCCCGTACCAGCACCCAGCGGGGCAGCCGAAAGCGCGGGCCGCCCTTCGACAGGCTCAGGGCGAACGGGGGGCGTGGGTGCGCCCTTAGAGAGCCGGTATAAGACATCCCCAGCGGTCTATCGCGCACGCATCCGCCGCGATAGACCGCCCGCGATTTCTCAGCTGCGCCCGGTCATCTGCCCCATCGCGGTGCGCCCGAAATTGGCGATCAGCTCGCTGATCTCGCGCACCTGGCCGACCGATCGCGAGCCCTGGTCGCGGATATATTCGCTCTGGATGCGCATGATTTCGCTGACGTCGTTGGCGGCGGCGGCGGCGCGCATCGCCTTGAACGCCTCGGCGGTGTTGGTCTCGGCCTGGTCGAGCATCTTCATGCCCAGCTGCGATCCGGTATCGGCCATCGCCCCGCCCGCTGCCTGCAACTTCTCGGCCCCCGCGCGCATCTGATCGGTGGCCTGGTTGGCCGCGCCGGTGGCGGCATCGGCCGCATTGCGCGTCGCTTCGTTCGCTGCATCGGCAGCGTTCTTGCCGGTCTCGTTCGCCATCGCAAATCTCCTGCTAGTCGGCGGTTTCGTCGTCGAACCGCTCCCCCAATGGACGCGCAAATGGCGGCGAGGTTCCGCATGTCCAAAACCTTCTCCCGCTGGCGGGAGAAGGATACCGAAGCTTGCCAGCTTGCTGGCTAGCGGAGGTTGGATGAGGGTGGTGCGGCGCTCTAGCGCCGCGCGGTCGCGAGTGCGACCGCGGCACCCTCACCGAGCTCCGACTAGGCTTCGCTGAGGAACCGAGACCAAGTCTGCGCAACCCTCTTCCGCTCGCGGTAGAGGGAGCGAATCAGGTCTCATCCCCCATCCGCAACGCCGCGATGAACGCCTCCTGCGGGATGCTGACGCTCCCATATTCGCGCATCTTCGCCTTGCCCTTCTTCTGCTTGTCGAGCAGCTTGCGCTTGCGGGTCGCATCGCCGCCATAGCATTTCGCGGTCACGTCCTTGCGCATCGCGCTGATCGTCTCGCGCGCGATCACCTTGCCGCCGATCGCCGCCTGGATCGGAATCTTGAACAAGTGGCGCGGGATCAGCTCCTTCAGGCGCTCGACCATGCCGCGACCGCGCACTTCGGCGGTAGAACGGTGGACGATCATGCTCAGCGCATCGACCGGCTCTTCGTTGACCAGGATGCCCATCTTCACCAGATCGCCCTCGCGATAACCGATCTGCTGGTAATCGAAGCTCGCATAGCCCTTCGACAGCGACTTCAGCCGGTCGTAGAAATCGAACACCACTTCGTTGAGCGGCAATTCATACGTCGCCTGCGCGCGCCCGCCGACATAGGTGAGGTTCTTCTGGATGCCGCGCCGATCCTGGCACAGCTTCAGGATGCTCCCCAGATATTCGTCGGGCACATAGATCGTCGCGTTAATCCACGGCTCGCTGATCGTCTCGATCTTGCTCGGATCGGGCATATCGGCGGGATTGTGCAGTTCGATATGACCGCCGCCATGCGTCAGGTCGATCTCGTACACCACGCTCGGCGCAGTGGTGATGAGGTCGAGGTCATATTCGCGCGTCAGTCGCTCCTGGATGATTTCCAGGTGCAACAGCCCCAGGAAGCCGCAGCGATAGCCAAAGCCCAAGGCCGCCGACGTCTCCATCTCGAAGCTGAACGACGCATCGTTGAGCCGAAGCTTGCTGATCGATTCGCGCAGTTTCTCGAAGTCGTTGGCGTCGACCGGGAACAGCCCGCAGAACACCACCGGCTGGACTTCCTTGAAGCCCTCGAGCGCCTGTACCGCGGGGCGCTTGGCATCGGTGAGCGTGTCGCCGACGCGCGCCTGCGCCACGTCCTTGATCTGCGCGGTGATGAAACCGATCTCGCCGACGCCAAGGTCGGTCAGTTGCTCGATCTTGGGCCGAAAGCAGCCGACGCGATCGATCAGGTGGACGGTGCCCGCCTGCATGAACTTGATCTGCTGGCCCTTTTTCAGCGTGCCTTCCATGACCCGCACCAGGATCACGACGCCCAGATACGGGTCGTACCAGCTGTCGACCAGCATCGCCTTCAATGGCGCGTCGGCATCGCCCTTGGGCGGCGGGATGCGTTCGACGATCGCGTCGAGGATTTCCTCGATGCCGATTCCCGCCTTGGCGCTGGCGAGCACCGCGCGGCTGGCGTCGATGCCGATCACATCCTCGATCTCGGCGCGCACCTTTTCGGGTTCGGCGGCGGGCAGGTCGATCTTGTTGATCACCGGCACGATTTCGTGGTCGTGCTCGATCGACTGATAGACATTGGCCAGCGTCTGCGCCTCGACGCCCTGCGCCGCATCGACCACCAGCAGCGCGCCCTCGCATGCCGCCAAGCTACGCGAGACTTCATAGGCGAAATCGACATGCCCCGGCGTGTCCATCAGATTGAGGACATAGCCCTTCCAGTCGAGGCGCACCGTCTGCGCCTTGATCGTGATCCCGCGTTCCTTCTCGATATCCATATTGTCGAGCACCTGCGCCGACATTTCGCGCTCGGTAAGCCCACCGGTGCGCTGGATCAGCCGGTCGGCCAGCGTCGATTTGCCGTGATCGATATGCGCGATGATCGAAAAGTTGCGGATCTTGTCGAGAGGGGTTGCCACGATGCCTGGGTCATTTCCGAAATGCGAGGAGTTGGGCGGGCGATAGCAGCTTCGCGGGCGCTTGCCAAAACGGGCTTTCGTTCCCGCTCGCGCTCGCCTTTTGGGTCTGATATGCAGCGCATCGGGCGGTCGCCCCGGTTGCAATGCGTATCATCGAATTCGGGGGGATTTGACTATATGCGCAACACCGCGTCCGCCGCCGCCATCGCCGCGCTGCTCGCCACCACGCCCTTGCTCGCCGCGCCTGCCGAGGCGCAGACCGCGACCTCCTCGGGCCGCCAGAACCGCGACGGCACCACCCGCGGTGCCTCGTCGGCGCGCAAGGATCAGGAACGCGCGATGCGACAGGTGCCGCGCTGCACCCGCAAGCTCGGCACCGTCGCGATCGTCGAGCCCGACAATCAATGGTGGCGCGAATTCAACCTCGGCAGCCCCGAGGCGATCCTGCGCGTGTTCGTCCAGCAATCGGGGTGCTTCACCATGGTCAACCGCGGGCGCAGCATGCAGAGCCGCGCGATGGAACGCGCGCTGGCCGACCAGGGCGAATTGCAGGACAATTCGAACCTCGGCCGCGCGCAGGTGAAGGCCGCCGATTATTTCCTGCAGCCCGACATCGTGACCTCGAACGCCAATTCGGGCGGCAACGCGGTCGGCGGCGTCCTCGGCGGACTGTTGGGGCGTAGCCGCGGCATCCTGGGCGGCGTCGGCGCAATCGCCGGCGGGATCAACACCCGCAAGGCCGAGGCGAACGTCACGCTGTCGATCGTCAACGCGCGCACCACCGAGGAAGAAGCGCTGACCGAAGGCTATGCCCGCAAGAGCGACCTCAGCTTCGGCGTGGGCGGCGGCGCGTTCGGCGGTGGCGGGGCGTTCGGCGCCGCGGGTGGCGGCTACCAAAATACCGAGATCGGCCAGGTCATCGTGCTTGCGTACCTCGACGCCTACACCAAGCTGGTGACCGAGATGGGTGGCCTCCCCGAAAACGCGTCGGAGGCTGCGCCGGTCGCACGCTGAACCCGCGCGCAACGCGGCGCTTGAAAAGCGCGACCATGGTGATATATGCCGCGGCTCGCTGACCGGCATCGCCGGACAAGCGCCCCGGTCGGGGGATAGCTCAGCCTGGTAGAGCACTGCCTTCGGGAGGCAGGGGCCGGAGGTTCGAATCCTCTTTCCCCGACCATTTTTCTCAGCTTATGAATCTTTGGGCGCGCGACGTATTACCGCGGCAGCCGCGCGGTTCCGCCCGTCGGCGGAACGAGCTTCGGCCAATCGCGGGGGGGCACGCCCGCTCTGCTTCCCAGCAGCGCCGCGATCGCGCCGCCATGGCTCACCACCAGCACGCGGCCTGCAGGCAGCGCGTCGCAGCCAGCAATGGCGCGGGCGGCGAGTTCGCTAGTCGTTTCCCCGCCACCGGGGCGGAAGCTGTCGGGGGCGTCGATCATGCCGTCCATCGCGTTGCCGGTGGCGCGATAGATTGCCTGCCAGCTTCGCCCCTCCCACGCTCCGAAATCGCGCTCGCGCCAGCGGCGGTCGCTCGTGATCGGCGCACCCGAAGCCTTCGCCACCGCCTCCGCGAGCACCGCCGCGCGGCGCAACCCCGAATGGACGATATGCGTCGGCCCCCACGCAACCAGCTCGGGAAGTAGCGCGTGCATCTGCATCGCTCCCGCCCGGCTGAGCCCGACGTCGCTCATCCCATAGCAGCGCCCCGCCCACGCGCGCGCCACCGCGGGATGGCGCACCAGCAGGATCATCGCGCGCTCGCCGCCAGCAGCGCGATCAGCTGCCCGGCATAGGCCGCGAAGCCGAGGCAGTCGCCGGTGCTGCCGCCGATCCGCCGCAGCAGCAGCCGGCGGAACCACCACAGGAACGCGCACGCCGCGAGAAAGGCGAACAGCAAGGCGGCGGGATCGATCGCCGCGAACCAGACCAACCCCGGCAGCGCAACCAGCGCTGCGAACCCCAGCCGCCGCATATCGGTAATTGCGCCGATGTCCTTGGCCAGGCCCGTTCCCGCCGGCGCAGGGTCGATCGCCGCCATCGTCGCCACCACCAGCAACCGCCCTAAGGTCGCCGCCGCGACGATCGCGACGAACGCCTCGACCGGCGGCAGTGCCTGCACCAGCGCGATCATCGTCCCCGCGCGCAGCGCGATCGCCAGCACCAGCCCGACCGCACCGTAGCTGCCGATCCGGCTGTCCTTCATGATCCGCCGCACATCCTCCGACGTCAGCCCGCCGCCGAACGCATCGCAGAAATCGGCGACCGCATCCTCGTGGAACGCGCCGGTCAGCAGCGCCTCGACGATGAGCGACAGCACCACCGCGACCGGTACCGGCCACACCGCGCTGGCCGAAACCGCCACCGCCGCAGTGACGCACCCGACCAAAGTGCCGACCGCAGGAAACCAGCCGACCGCGCGCGCAAGCCCGTCGACGACCTGCTCGCGCGACAGCCGCGCAGTCATCGGCACCGGAATTCGTGTAAGAAACTGGACCGCCAGCAGCGGCGGTGCCCAGCCGGGAGCCTTAGTCGGCACGCCCCACCCCCAGATCAGCAAGCGATGCGACATCGCACAGGATCGCCGCCGCGCTGTCGAGCAAGGGCAGCGCCACCAGCGCGCCGGTGCCCTCGCCCAGCCGCATCTCCCAATCGAGCAGTGGCTCGAGCCCCAGATGCGCGAGCGCCGCGCCGTGGCCGGGCTCGGCCGAACGATGCGCCGCGATCATCGCGCGCGCGGTGCCCGGAGCCAGCCGCTCCGCGATCAGCGCGGCAGCGGTAGCGACATAGCCGTCGAGCAGCAGCGTAGCACCCGCCTCGGCACCGGCGGCGAAATAGCCCGCCATCGCCGCAATCTCGAACCCGGCGACCGAGGCGATGGCGGCACGCGGATCGGCCTCGCTGCGGGCGCGCGCGACGGCTTCGCGGACGACGCGCTGCTTGATCGCCTGCACCTCGGCATCGGCCCCTGCCCCCGGCCCCACCGCCGTTTCGGTCGCGACGTCCGCCAGCAATGCGGTCAGGCAGGCGGCTGGCGTGGTGTTGCCGATCCCCATTTCGCCCGCAATCAGCACCGCGACCCCGGCACGCACCGCGCGTTCGGCTTCCTCGGCTCCCACGTCCCAGGCCGCGTCGAACTGTTCGAGCGTCAGCGCGGGGCGGGTCGCCAGATCGGCGCTCCCCCTGCCCAGCGACGCATCGCGAAAATGATCGGGCATCGCCCCGCCCGGCGGCGAGGCCACCCCCATGTCGACCAGCCGCAAGTCGCAGCCATGCGCCGCCGCCAGTGCATTGCTCGCCGCGCGGCCCATCGCGATCGTCGCGACCATCAGCCCGGTGACGTCGCTCGGCCAGGCCGACACGCCCTGCGCGACGACGCCGTGATCGGCGGCGAACAGCACGATCCGGCGCGGGCGGGTGACCGGATCGAGTCGCTGCTGGATGCAGGCCAACCGCACCGCCAGCGCTTCGAGCTTCCCCAGGCTGCGGCGCGGTTTGGCGAGCAAGTCGAGATGGTCCCAGGCGGCGGCTTCGTCGATCATGCAGCAGTCCTTGCGATGGTGAGCAGGCGGTCGGCATCGACCACGCGGTCGAGCGCGGCGGCGAGCGAATCGAGCGCGGCATCGACCCGAGCGGTTTCGTGGATGCCGTTCGATGCGGCACCCAGCCGCGCGAGCAACGCGGCGCGCTGTGCGGGATGGTCGAACAGGCGGTGGACATAGCAGCCCGCGATCTTGCCGAGCACCGCGCCATCCTCGCCGCCATCGGCGAAGCGGAGCATCGGCCGCGTCCCCGGCGCGGTGCTGGTGCGCCCGGCGTGGATCTCATAGCCGGCAAAGGCGGCGGCATCGGCGATGCTGGTGCCGGTCACGTCCTCGAGCCGCTTGTCGCCAGTCAGTACGGTATCGACCGGCAACAGCCCGAGGCCGGCGACCTCACCCGCTGCCCCCTCGACCCCATCGGGATCGGCGATCGTCCGCCCGAGCATCTGATAGCCGCCGCAAATCCCCAGCACCTGCCCGCCGCGCCGGACATGGCCGGCAAGGTCGATGTCCCATCCTTGCGCGCGCAAAAAGCCCAGGTCGGCGATCGTCGCCTTGGTCCCCGGCAGGATCACCAGCGCGGCGTCGGCGGGAAGCGGTGATCCGGGCGGCACCATCACCAGCCGCACGCCGGGTTCGGCGGCAAGCGAATCGAAATCGTCGAAATTGGCGATCCGCGACAGCATCGGCACCGCGATCACCACCGCGCCCTCCCCCGACGCGGCCGAATCGAGAACCACCGCATCCTCGGCCGGCAGCGAGCGCGCGGCGGCGAGCCAGGGGACGACGCCAAGCCCGAGCCAGCCGGTACACCGTTCGATCTCGCGCAGGCCATCGTCGAACAGCGCGACGTCGCCGCGAAACTTGTTGATCAGGAACCCCCGGATCATCGCGCCATCCTGGGCATCGAGCATCGCATGGGTGCCGACCAGCGAGGCAATCACACCGCCGCGATCGATGTCGCCGACCAACACCACCGGCACCCCGGCGGGGCGGGCAAAGCCCATATTGGCGATGTCACCGGCGCGCAGATTGGTCTCGGCGGGGCTGCCCGCGCCCTCGACGATCACCAGGTCGCATTCGGCCGACAGCCGCGCATAGGAGCCGAGCACCGCCCCGAGCAGCGAGACCTTCGCCGCCTGATAGTCGCGCGCGGCGAACTGGCCGCGCACCTGGCCATGTACGATCACCTGCGCGCCGACATCGGATTGCGGCTTGATCAGCACCGGGTTCATGTCGATCGTCGGCGGGGTGCGACAGGCGAGCGCCTGCAACGCCTGCGCGCGCCCGATCTCGCCGCGCCGGCCATTGGCGTCGGGCTGGGTGACGGCGGCGTTGTTCGACATGTTCTGCGGCTTGAACGGGCGCACGGTAAGCCCGCGATTGGCGAACAACCGGCACAGCCCCGCGACCAGCACCGATTTGCCGACGTCGGAACCGGTACCCTGCAACATCACCGCAGCCATGCGAGCACTCCCACGATTCCCCACAGCAACAGGCACGCGCGCAGATACATCGCCAGCGCGCGGCGCAGATCGCGGGCGTCGGGTGCGCGGCCCTGCCCCAGCCAGGGGCGAGCCGCCGGTTCGCCGTCATAGCTGACCGGGCCGCCGAGCCGGACGCCCAGCGCCCCGGCCATCGCCGCCTCGGGCCAACCGCCATTGGGCGAGGCATGCGCGGGTGCGTCGCGCAGCATCGTCCGCCAGCCGCCGCCACCGACCAGGCAGAGCATCACGCCCGACAGCCGCGCGGGCAGCCAGTTGATCACGTCATCAGCGCGCGCGCATGCCCCGCCGAACGCGGCGTAGCGCACATCGCGATGACCGACCATGCTGTCGGCAGTGTTGATCGCCTTGCAGATCGCCAGCCCCGGCAGCCCCGCGACCGCGAACCAGAAAGCGGGCGCGGCGACACCGTCGCAAAAGCTTTCCGCCAGGCTCTCGATCGTGCCGGTGGCAATCCCCGCTTCATCGAGCGCTCCGGTATCACGCCCAACGATCATCGCCAGCGCCCCCCGCGCCCCCACGACGTCGCCCGCCGCCAAAGGGCCCAGCACCGCCGCGACATGATCGTACAGGCTGCGCTGCGCGAGCCCGGTAGTTGCCAGCAGCACGATGACGGCAACCCAGCCAATCTCTTCGATCGCCCAGCCTGCACCGCCCGCCACCAGCGCCAACACCGCGAGCAACGCGCACCCCGAAACCCGCCGCGCACCCCAGCCGCCACGGTTCATCCGCACCTCGATCGCCGCGATCAGGGCGCCGATCCAGGTCACCGGATGGCCGATCCGCCGATACACCGCCGCCGGATAGCCCAGCGCCGCCTCGACGATCAGCGCCGCGAGCAATTGTTCCTCGCGGCCGAGCATCACGTCCGCCGCACCGGGATCACATAGCGCTGCCCTTCGGGCGTGTGCCCCACATGCGCCTCGACGCCGTAAGTCTGCGCGATCAGCGCCGGCGTCAGCACGGTTTCGGGTGCGCCCGCCGCGACGATCCGCCCGCCGCGCATCAGCACGACATCGTCGGCCACGCGCGCCGCCTGGTTGAGGTCGTGGAGCACCACCACCACCCCCGCGCCCTCGCCCGCCACCGCCCGCAGCCGATCGAGCACGTCGAGCTGGTGCGCGGGATCGAGGCTGGCGAGCGGTTCGTCGGCAAGCAGCCATTCGGGCTCGCCCGCCAGCACGCGCGCGAGCAGCACCCGCCCGCGCTCGCCCCCCGACAATGTCTCGACCCGGCGATCGGCGAAGCGCGTGACATCGGTCGCCGCCATCGCGCGCGCCACCGCCGCGCGATCCTCGTCGCTCTCGCCCCAACGCCCGCGCCGGGGATAGCGGCCCAGCGCCACCAAGGTCGCGACATCGACGTCCCAATGGACATCGGCGGTCTGCGGCAGCAGCCCGATCCGCCGCGCGCGATCGCGCGGGTCGATCGCCGCCAGTGCCTGCCCGTCGAGCATGATCGTGCCGCTGTCGGGCGCGCGCAGGCTGGCGAGGCAGGCGAGCAGGCTGCTCTTGCCCGCGCCGTTCGGCCCCAGCACCGCCGCCACCCGCCCGCGCGCGAAGCTGGCGTCGATCCCGCCCAGCACCGCCGTGCCGCCGAGCGACAGCCGCAGCGCGCGAACCAGCAACCCGTTCATGCGAGCTTCCTCCGCATCCGCACCAGCAGCACCAGGAAGAACGGCCCGCCGAGCATCGACATTGCGATGCCAAGCCGCAATTCGCTCACCGTCGGCGCTGCGCGCACCAGGCTGTCGGCGAGCAGCAGCAGCAGCGCCCCGCCCAGCGCCGAAGGGAGCAGCGTCGCCGAGGGCCGGTTGCCGACGAACGGACGCACCAGATGCGGCACGATCAATCCCACGAAGCCGATGATCCCCGCCGCCGCCACCGACGCGCCGACGCACAGCCCGACGCCGATCACGATCAGCCATTGCAGCCGCGTGCGATCGACCCCCATCGATCGTGCCGCCGCCTCGCCCAGCGTCAACACGTCGAGCGCGCGCCCGGTAAAGGCAATGCACGCCGCGCCGACCGCGATGATCGGCAGCGCCAGCAGCACGTCGTCCCAGCTGCGATCGGTCAGCGCGCCCATCAGCCAGGTCACGATCTCGCTCGCGGCGAAGGGCGTGGGCGCGAGGCTGATCGCCAGCGCGGTCATTGACCCTGCGACGCTCGACACGATGACGCCCGCCAGGGTGAACACCAGCACGCTCGCAGATCGTCCGGCGAGCAACGCCAGCAGCGCCATCGTAGCCGCAGCGCCGGTCAGCGCGAAGGCGGGCAGCAGCCAAGCCGACAGCGCGAAGCCGAAGAACATCGACAGCACAGCCCCCAGCGCCGCCCCCGCCGAGACGCCGAACAGCCCCGGATCCGCAAGCGGATTGCGCAGATACCCCTGCATCGCCGCACCCGACAGCCCCAGCGCCGCGCCGATCGCCAGCCCCAGCACCGTCCGCGGCATCCGCAGTTCGAAGATGATCAGGAAGCGCGGGTCGTCGGCGTTCCACGCTTCGGCGGGAAGCCACACCTTTCCCGCGATCAGCGAAAGAACCACCGCGAAGGCGATGCCAACCGCCAATGTCAGGTTCAGTCTCATGCGGCGGGCAATCGGCTACGGATCGCGCGCAGCCGAGTCATCGCATCGACGATCGTCGGCCCGCCGCAATGCATCAGCCGCTCGGGCCAGGCCGCGCGCACCATGTGGCGCGCGAGCGGGCGAAGCACCGGATGGCTCAGCCGCCGGTCGCCGGTCCCCTCGCCCTTCCCTACCGTCAGCAGCACGCGCGGCGGCTTCGCCACCAGACGCTCGAGCGGCAGCACATCCCAATTCTTGAGGCCGTAATCGGCGCTGAGGTTCCGAAATCCTCCGGCGCGCAGCATGTCGCTCGACAGCGTGTCGGTGCCCGGCACCAGCCCGCCGCCCTGCCAGATCAGTGCGGGAATCGCCCGGTCATCGGCGGGCTCCGCCGCTCGCACCGCGCGTTCGATCGCGCCGGCCAGCACCGCACCGCGCTCGGGCCGCCCGACCGTGTCGGCGATCAGCCGTACCTGCGCCACGCTTTCGGCAATCGTCGTCGGCACCGGCAACTGCACCAGCCGTACGCCCATCCGCCGCAGCGCCAGGATCGTCGAGGGCGCGACATGCTGGCCCGACAGCACCACGTCGGGGGCAAGCGCCACCACTTCCTCGGCAGTCCCCGACGTCGCCTTGAAGTGGCGCGCGATGGTGACGGGGATAGAGCTGGCCTCGGGATCGTGCGAATAATGGCTGATCGCCGCGATCTGGCCACGATCGGCGACGCGCATCAGCACCGAATCGGCGCAGGGGTTGATCGACACCACGCGCAAGGGGGCGCGCAAGGGGGCTGGCGCGGGGGCCGCCCCCACGCACAGCAGCGCCGCCAGGATTGCCGCGCGCTTCAATATTCGACGCCCTTCTGCGCCTTGAAGCCCGCCTTGTACGGATGCTTCACCTCGGCGAATTCGGTCACCAGATCGGCGATCTCGAGCAGTTCGGGCTTCGCGCCCCGCCCGGTGATGCACACATGCTTGGTCAGCGGGCGGTCGCGCAGGAAGCCGACGATCTCGTCGATCGGGAGCGTATCGTTGCGCAGCACGATGTTGAGCTCGTCGAGGATGATGAAATCATAGGCGGGGTCGAGGATCAGTTCCTTCGATCGCTCCCACGCCGCGCGCGCCGCCTCGATATCGCGCGCGCGATCCTGCGTGTCCCAGGTGAAGCCTTCGCCCATCACTTCGAAGGTCAACAGGTCGGGCGATGCCATGAAGAAGTTCTTCTCGCCGGTTTCCCACGCGCCCTTCACATATTGGACGATGCCGACCTTCATACCCCAGCCAAGCGAACGGATCGCCATGCCGAAGGCCGAGGAGGATTTGCCCTTGCCGTTGCCGGTATGGACGATCAGCAGCCCGCGTTCGAGCGTGTGGCGCGCCTGCATCCGCTCGCGCGCCGCCTGAACCCGCTTCATGCGGGCGTTGTGGCGGGCATAGTCGTCGGGCGTGTCGGTCATGGCTTGCTCCAGTCGTTGAGCGCGGTGTCGATGCGATCCCATGCCGCGGGGGTGCCGGGCAACCCCAGCCGCAACGCCTGCGGCCGATCGGCGAAGGGCCGCGTGAGGATGCCGCGCTGCGCCAGATGGTCGAACAGCGCGTGCGCGTGCGGCGTCTCGACCAGCCGGAACAACGCGGTGCCACCCGCCACGCGCAGCCCGGCGCCGGCAAACAGCCCATCGAGCCGCGCCGCCGCCTCGGTCACCCGCGCCACCTGCATCGCCGCCCAGTCGCGATCGGCATAGGCGGCCGTCCCGATCGCGATCGCCGGCCCCGACACCGGCCAGTCACCGAGCAGCTCGCGCAACCCCTGGACGATCGCCGGCGGCGCGATCACGAACCCCAGCCGCAATCCTGCAAGCCCATAGAATTTGCCGAACGACCGCAGCACGATCAGCGAATCCCATGCCTGCCCCGCCAGGCTCAGCTCGGGCGTCGCATCGACAAAGGCTTCGTCGACGATCAGCCAGTCGTCGCGCTCGGCAAGGCGTTCTAGCGTCGCGATATCGACGACATGCCCGTCGGGATTGTTGGGCCGCGCGACCACCACGGTCTCGCCCGTGCGCGCGCTATCGGCAAGCGACCCGAGCCCTGCAGCCACCGCACGGCCCGCCCACATCGCCACATGCCCCGAATAGCCCGGCCCCGCCACCGCGGCATGCCCGCCGATCATCCGCCCCAGCAATCGCAGCGCCAGATCGCTCCCCGGCACCGCCACCACGCCCGCCGCGCTCGTGCCGAACGCAGCAGCGGCGGTCGCCTCGAGCGTGGCCAGCGCATCGGGCGTCGGCAGATGCGTCAGCGCCGAGGCATCGATCGTCGCGGGCCAGGCCCAGGGACTGAGCCCCGTCGACAGATCGATCCAGTCGGCGACCGCGGAATAGGCCGCCCGCGCGGCATCGATCCGTCCGCCATGCACGGCGAACCGGGCAATATCGGGCGGCGCGATAGCGATGCGGGCGGCCTGCGCCATCAGTAGCGCACCCGAACGCCGCCATAGGCAGCGCGCCCCGGCGTGCCGTAGCGGAACAGCGTTTCGTAGCGCTCGTCGAACAGATTCTCGACGCGCCCGTACAGCTCGACATTGCGCGTCACCGGCAGCGCCGCGCGCAGTTCGGCCAGCACATAGCCCTCGATCCGCCGCGCGTTGCTGGCATTGTCGAAGCTGGTGCCGACATGCGTCAGCGTCGCCCCCGTCTGCAGCCCGAACGGCCAGCTGTAATCGACCGTCGTCGTCACGCTGTCGCTCGGCCGCCGTGCCAATCGCCGGTCGAAATTGGCATCGCCGGGCGAACGGTTGCGCGCGTCGATATGCGTGTAGCTCCCCTGGATGCGCAGCGCGGGCACTGGCTGCAGCGCCAGCGCCACCTCGACACCCTTCGACGTCGCCTCCGCGATATTGTCGTAGGTGCCCGATGGCCGTCCGGCGCAGATGCCGCTCAGCGGCGCGGGGCACGACACGAACACGATCAGGTCCTGGCTGTCGCGCCGGAAATAGGTCGCAATCGCCTCGATCGCGCCATCGAGCAGCCGCTGTGTCAGCCCGGCGTCCCAGCCATGCGCGCGTTCGGGCCGAAGCGCCTGATTCCCATATTCGCTCTGCAGCTGGAACAGCGACGGCGCCTTGAACCCCTCGCTATAGCTCGCGCGCAGGATCGTAGCGCCGTCATTGGGCGAGAACACCCCGCTCGCCGCCGCGGTGGTCGCGCCGCCGAAGCGGTTATGCTCGTCGTGCCGCAGCCCGCCAGTCAGCGTCAGCCCGGCGATCGGTGTCGCCACCAGCTGGCCATATACGCTGTCGATCTGCGCGCGCCCGCGCGTCTCGGGGCCGCCATAGCTCGACGAGGTGAAGCGCGAGGTCTCGCGCTCGAGCCCGAAGGTCGCCTGGCTACCCGCGACGATATCGACGACGCCCTGATATTCCAGCCGCTCGTTGCGGCCCTTGCCCGCGAAGGTCTCGGCGGGGTCGAAGCTGGCGCGATCCGAATCGGTATAGGCAAAGCCCAGCCGGTTGCGGAACCGCCCGTCGAACAGCGCGGCGTTGAGCCCCGCATAGCCGACGAACTCGCGCGTCGTGCTGTACTCCTCGGTATCGCCGAACGCGAAGCTCGGGGCTGCGAAGCCGTCGATCTCGACCCGCCCGTCCGAATAATAGCCGCGCGCGTCGAACGAAATCGCGTCGGTCAGCGCCAGGTTGAGGTTCAGGTTCGCACCCCAGTTGCGATAACCATCGCGCTCGTTGCCGGCGCCGAACGCCGAAATGCCGTCGCTACGGAAATAGCCGCCCCCCGCGCTCGCCGAAAGCGGCCCCGCCTTGCCCGAAATATTGGCGACTGCCTGGCCGGTATTGCGCCACCCAGCTTCGGCGCGCGCGTTCACCGCCAGCGCCTCGGTCGGCGGCGCGGTCAGCAGGTTGACGACGCCGCCGATCGCCTGGCTGCCCCACAGGATCGACGACGGCCCGCGAAGCACCTCGATCCGCTGGATATTGCCGACCAGCAGGTTTCCGAAGTTGAAACCGCCGCCGGGCGACGACGGATCGTTCAGCTTCACCCCGTCGATCAGCGCGACGGTCTGGTCGCCATCCGCGCCGCGGATCGACACCGACGTCACCGCCCCTACCCCGCCGTTGCGCGTCACGGTGACGCCGGGCAGCGTCCGCAGCAGATCGGCGACCGCTTGGGTCTGGCGGATCTCGATTTCCTCGGCATCGAGGATGCTGATGCTCTGGCCGACTCGGTCGAGCGGCTGCTCGCTGCGGTTGGCGGTGACGACGATCGTGTCGTCGGGGGTTTCGGGGATATCGCGGGCGTAAGCGGGCGATGCCGCCAGCACGACGGCCAGCGAAAGTAACGAAATACGGACAGGCATGTTCTTCCCCTCATCAACAACAAGGGGTCGCGCGCCCGGCGGGCACGATCATGTGGTCGTGGAATCCTTCCCACGCGCGCCACCCCAACGGTGTCGTCACACGAGGAAAAAACCTCGATCGCCCGGATATTCCCGTCCGCGCGATGGACCGACCGTGACAGGCAGGTCTCCTGGCTCCCGGGTCACCGCGTTCGTCCCGCCTTCCCGGACCCGAGGGTCCAGTGGCATGGATGGGCGAACGCTCGCCGGTCACAGTTGCGGGTACAGCCCCGGATCACGGCTTGGCCGCTTCCGGGTTCCCTTTTGATCCCATCTCTGGGAACCTGTCACCCGATCGCCCCTAATATGCGGTCGAAGCGGAGGCAATAGGCTTGGATCGCGTGCATTTCTTCATTGGCGGCGCCCGATCGGGCAAGAGCCGGCTGGCGCAGGCCGCCGCCGAAGCGCTGCCGGGATCACTGGTGTATCTCGCGACAGCACAGGCCTTCGACGAGGAAATGACCGACCGGATCGCCCACCACATCGCCGATCGCGGCGCGCGCTGGCGCACCGTGGAATGCCCGCTCGACCTACCCGCCGCGATTGTGCGCGAAAGCGGCGAAGGATCGGTGCTGCTGGTCGACTGCCTCACCTTGTGGCTGACCAACCTGATGCTGGGCGACCACCCGATCGAGCCCGCCGCCGATGCACTGGTCGCTGCCCTCGCGGCGGCGCGCTGTCCGGTGATGCTGGTATCGAATGAAGTCGGCATGGGCATCGTCCCCGAAAACGCGCTGGCCCGCCGGTTTCGCGATGAAGCCGGGCGACTGAACCAGCGGGTGGCGGCGGCGGCAGATTCGGTGGTGCTGGTTGCGGCGGGGTTGGCGTTGCGGATGAAGTAGCTCGCGCTTCGAGCAACACCCCCACCAACACACGCCCCCACCCAACACACGTCATCCCAGCGAAAGCTGGGATCTCCCCGTGTGGCACGCGTCGCCCACCAAACGGGGATGCCCCAGCTTTCGCTGGGGCGACGGCACTTGGAGGCACGGAAGCGCAAGCAGCCGCTCCCCATAGGCATCCCCCCGCCGCCGATGCTATCCCCGCGCCATGACCGACACCCCCCGCCGCCGCCGCAGCGCGCTGTACCTGCCCGCCTCGAACGACCGCGCGATCGCCAAGGCGCGCACGCTCGCCTGCGACGTGGTGATCCTCGACCTCGAAGACTCGGTCGCGCCCGAGGCGAAGGAAGCCGCGCGCGCGCAAGCGGTGACAGCGCTCGCGCTGGGCGATTTCGGCGACCGCGAACTGGTCGTCCGCATCAACGCGCTCGACACCGAATGGGCCGCCGCCGACCTCGCCGCGCTCGCCGAAGCCCCGCCGCACGCCATCCTGCTCCCCAAGGTCAACGGCCCCGCCGACCTTGCCGCCTGCGCCGCGCTCCTGCCCGGGGACGTGGCGCTCTGGGCGATGATCGAGACCCCCGCCGCCTTGCTCGCATTGGGCCAGATAGCCGCCGCGCCGCGGCTCGCCGCGCTGGTGATGGGGATCAACGATCTTGCCAAGGACATGGGGATGCAGCCCGGCAGCGACCGCCTGCCCTTCCATTCCTTCCTCGCCACCACTGTCGCTGCAGCGCGCGCGCACGGCCTCGGCGCGCTCGACGGCGTCTTCAACGGCATCGACGATGCGCAAGGGCTCGTCGCCGAATGCGCGCAGGGCCGCCGTTTCGGCTTCGACGGTAAGACGCTGATCCACCCCTCGCAGATCGCCGCCTGCAACAGCGCGTTCAGCCCCGGCACCGCCGAAATCGCCGAGGCCGAAGCGATCCGCGACGCCTTCGCGCTACCCGAACATGCTGGCAAAGGCGCGATCCGCCTCGACGGCCGAATGGTCGAACGCCTGCACCTCGCGCAGGCGCTGCGCGTGCTGGCGACCGTCGGCCGCTGACGGGCGTCAGTCGGCCTTTTCTGCGGCGGTCTCGATCGGCTTGCCCAGCAGCGTCTTCACATAGATTCGCTGCACCAGCACGAAGATCACCACCGTCAGCGGCGCGGCGAGCAACACCCCGAGCAACCCGAACAGGATGCCCGCGCCCGCGACCGCGAACAGCAGCACCCCCGGCGGCACGTCGACCGCGCGCTTCTGGATCAGCGGCTGGAGCAGGTTGCCCTGGATCTGCTGGATCAGCAGGAATAGCCCGAGCGTCCACAAGGCGGTCGACGGCGATACCGTGAAGGCCAGCAGCACCGCCGGCACCGCCGCGATGATCGGCCCGATGAACGGGATGATGTCGAGCAGCCCGGCGATCAGCCCCAGCCCGCCCGCCGCGGGCACGCCGAGCAGCCACAGCCCCAGCGCGGTGAACGCCGCGACCACCACCATCGACATCAGCTGACCGATCATCCAGCCCTTGAGCGCGGTCCCGGCATCGTCGAGCGCTGCTTCGGTCACATCCTCGGCGCGCTCGGGCATCAGCAGTACCAGCCCGCGGCGATACACGCCCGGCTCGACCGCCAGAAAGATCGCCCCCACCAGCACCAGCGCGAAATCGGCGAGCCCGCTACCCGCCGACAGCGCATAGCCGCCAGCGCCCTGCAGCAGGCTGGTCAGGTCCTTCGTCCCACCGGCCACCAGCTCGCGCGCCTGGCCGCCGACGCCCCAGCTATCGAGCTGTTGCTGGATACCCTCGAGCGCGGTCGGAAACTTTTCGCGGATCGTGTCGAACTCGGCGGCGAGCTGCGCGCCGAACATCGCGAAGATGCCGATGAAGCTGCCCAGGATCAGCAACACCGCAGCGGTCAGCGCCAGCCCGCGCGGCAGCTTCGTCCAGCGCTGCATCAGGCTGGCGAGCGTCTCGAACACCGCCGACAGCACGATCGCGGCGAAGATCAGCAGGAACAGGTTGGTCAGCGAGATCAGCAGCATCGCCAAGCCGACCAGCGCGATCAGGATCACCCCGGCGCGCGCGATGCGCGATGGCGTCCACTGTTTGTCCGCCGGCTGCGCGGTGCCTGGCTGCTCGATCATGTTTCCCCCTGGACCGCCGACGACAAAAACGGCCTCTAGGTCGCCACAAGCAGTCAAACCAGCGCTTTGTTCCGCTACAGCTCGACCGAGGCCGACAGCTTCACCGTCCGCGGCATGCCCTGCAACAGGCTGGGCGAGAAGCTGTCGAACGCCGACTGCCAATAGCGTTCGTTGGCGACGTTATCGACGTTGAGCCGCAGCGTCAGCGGGCGCTGCGCCGCTGCAACGACATAGCGCGCGCCGAGGTCGAAGCGCGTCCAGCCAGGAATCTCCAGCGTGTTGGCGCGATCGACCTGCTGCTTGCCGGTATCGATCACCCGTCCGGTCAGCGTGAAGCCGGGGATGAACGGCGTGTCCCATTCGACATTCGCGTTGATGGTATAATCGGGCACGCCGACCGCGGTATTGCCGTCGAGCGTCCCGCCCTCGGTATCGCGAAGCTTGGCCTGGATCACCGATGCGCCGCCGATGAAGCGCAAGCCATCGACCAGTTCGCCGTCGAGCGTCAGTTCGACCCCGCGATGACGCTGTACCCCCTCGACCGCGAAGATCCGTGGGCCGGTAGGATCGGCGGCATTGATCGGCCGAGCAAAGGCGCTGGGCTGTGCGATCTGGAATACCGCCGCCCCGGCGTTGAACCGCCCGAAGGTGAGCTTTCCGCCGACCTCATATTGCGCCGATGTGAACGGAGCGAACACTTCGCCGGGGTTGACGATCAACGGATCGGTGGTCGGCGCGGTGGGGCCTTGCGCCAGCCCCTCGATCCGGTTGGCGAACAGCGACAGTCCTTCGACCGGCTTGACGACCAGCCCGACGACGGGGGTCACCGCGTCCTCGGCATATTCGCTGGCCAGCGACCCACCGGTGTACGAATAGCCGCGCACGTTGATCGCCTGCAGCCGAAGCCCCGCCGTCAGCAGCACCCGATCATCGAAAAAGCCCAGCGTATCCGAAACGAACGCGCTGCCCAGCCGCACCCGCGAGACCGCGAACGGATCGTCGAGGTCGCCACCGACGAAGCCGGTGCCCGGCTGCGGCACCACCGGGGTGTCGTACAGGTTGGTCGCAAAACCACTCAGAAAGTCGAAGGCATTGCGATTGACCTGCCACGACATCGATCCGCCGAAGTTGATCTCGTGGCTGACCCCGCCCGCCGCGAGCTTCAAGCGAAGCCCCGCCTGCGCGGCCTCGTTATTGTCGGTGCGCGGCACGAACAGCGCGTCGCCCCTCGCCGCGCCCGTCACCGCGTCGGTGACGGTCAGCCCGCTGTAGATCCCGTCCTCCGATCCGTCGCGCGCACCGAACGACGCGTACAGCAGCGCATTGTCTGCAAGGTCGTACTCGCCCTTCACCAGCCCGAACACGTCGCGCAACTCGGTGTAGGTCCAGGGCTGGGCATAATTGGCATCGGCGCGCGGCACCTCGGGAATGCTGGTGAGCCCGATGACGGTTACCTTGGGCCGAAGCCCGCGCACTTCGAGCCGCTGATAGGCAAGGTCGAGCGACAGCCGCGCCCGTTCGCCGCGCCAGTCGAAACCGGCACCGATCACCGCCGAGCGACGAAATTCATCGTTCACGCTGACGTCGCCCGCACGGTACGCCCCGTTGATCCGCACCCCGAACTCGCCCCCCGCGCCGAAGCGCCGCGACACGTCGACCGCACCGCCGAAATGCGCGCCCTCGCTGAAATTACCCGTCACCCGCGTCAGCGGACGATCGCCCGCCCGCTTCAGGGTCAGGTTCACGCTCCCACCGATCCCGGTCCCACCCGGCGCCGCACCGTTCAGGAACGCGCTCGCACCGTTCAATATCTGTACCTGCTCGTAGAGCTCGGGCGAGATCAGCTGCCGCGGCGCCATGCCGTACAACCCGTCGAGCCCGATATCGTCGCCGAACAACGGGAAGCCACGGATGACGAAGAGTTCGGCGGCGTTGCCGAAGCCATAGCTCGCGCGCACCGACGGATCGTTTTCGAGCACCTGCCCCAGCGTCAGCGGCTGCTGGTTGAGGATCAGCGTCTCGCCATAGGCGCGGATGCTGAACGGCACGTCCTCGCCGGCCTTGTCGCCCAGCACCCCGACCTGCCCGCCGCGGATCACCTGCGTCTGATTATCGGCCTGCGCGGTGACCACGATGTCGTCGTCATCGCGCGGCGCCTCCTGGGCGTGTGCGACAGAGGCAGCAAACAGACAGCAACCGGCAAGCAAAACGAACTTCATCGAAAATCCCCAATAGAAAATTCCCTTCCCGCCTGCGGGAGAGGGAGGGAGGCGCGCAGCGCCGGAAGGGTGAGGGCCTGTCCGAACCCCGTTCGGTTCAAGCAAACGGGGCCCGGCGCCCCTATCCGCGCCGGAACCGCATCGCCCAAATCACCGCTGCCACCGGCAACGCCAGGGCGACCCACGACACGATGTCGGCCGCCCCGTCGCCCAGCAGCGCCGCCACCAGCCCGATCATGCTCGCCACCGCGAGCAGCAGCGGCACCGCGAAGATCGCGCCGGTCGATCGCGAGCGCGGTCGATGCATCACCCCGCTCATTCAGCCGGCACCAGCACGCCGCCGCTTTCGACCTCGCGTGCCTTCGCCTCGCTCGATGCGTGGCGCTTGGCGAACCACAGATACAGCCCCGACCCGAGCACCAGGATCGTGAACAGGTCGAGCACTGCCCACAGGATCTTGAGCGGCAGCGCGCCATAATCGCCGAAGTGCAGCGGCTGCGACAATTGCAGCGCCTGGACATACCAGGGCATCGGTCGCACCGCCGCCAACGCGCCGGTGCGCGCATCGACCAGCGCGGGCGTCAGCAGCCCCTTGGTCAGCGGCGTATCGCCCTGCAGAAACACCGCATAATGCTGGCGGCTGCTATAGGCGACGCCAGGAAAGGCGACGAACTGCACCCGGCTGCCCGGTACCGCCGCCTTGGCGGTCTCGACCGCGGCGTTGATCGATGCGAGCCGGGTCGGCACGGGCAAGCCGCGCGCGTCATGCTCGCGGGTGATCGCGGCCAGATCGTCGCTGCGCCACTGCGCGATGATCGGCTCGGCGAGCGTGTTTATCACCCCCGTGAGCCCGACTACGCTCGCCCAGGCGAGCACGACGACCCCGAGCAGATTGTGATAGTCGAGCCACTTCGTCCGCCGCGCGCGGCCGGTGCGGACGGTCCCGAAGTCGAGCTTGCGCATGAACGGCGCGTAGAGAACGACGCCCGAGACGATCGCGGCGAGGAACAACACCCCCATCGCGCCGAGGAACAACATCCCCGGCAGCCCGGCGAACATGTCGGTGTGGAGCTGCAGGATGAAGTCCATCACCCCGTCCTGCGCGATCGCGCCGACCAGCGACCCGTCACGCTGGTCATAAGCGGTCAGCGTCATCTCGGCCCCGCCGGCATCGGGCGAGGGGCCGGTGGTGACGTTCACGACGGGGCGATCCTCGTCGAAGCTCATATATAGCCCGACCTCGCCCGGCCGATCGGCCAGCGCGCGCGCCAGGATCGTATCGAGCGACTGCAGCGGCGTCCCTGCCGGCATCGCAGCGATCGGCGGCTGGTCGTCGAGCAATTCGTCGATCTCGTGGTGGAAGATCAGCGGCAGCCCGGTGATGCAGAGCATCAGCAGGAAGGCGGTGCACACCAGGCTCGACCAGCTGTGCAAAACCACCCAGCCGCGGATCGTCCGGCGGGTCATGCGGCGAAGGTGCGGCTGAGAACCATTCGCAACCGCTAGCGCGAACCATTCGCAACTGCAAGTGCGGCTTTCGGCCAGGCCGATCCTCCCCCTTCAGGGAGAGGTGGCAGCCCGAAGGGATGACGGAGGGGGCGTCACGACAACCGCAGCGTCCGCGGCAGCCCCCTCCACCGCTCCGCGGTCCCCCTCCCCCTGAAGGGGAGGAGTGGGTTTTTGATCGGTTGGGCTCGAACACCCAAACCCCGTTCGTCCTGAGTAGGAACTGAGCGTAGGCGAAGGCCCGTATCGGAGGACATGGCCCAAGCGGGCCGCATGCTTCGATACGCCGCTTCGACAAGCTCAGCGGCTACTCAGCACGGACTGACGAAAAACGAAAGGCGAACCTTAAGCCCGCGCGTCCCCAACCCGGCCCACATCCTCATTGTGCCGCAGCGCCTTCAGCACCGTATCGACGATATGCACCGCGTTCAGCCGTGCCTCGTCATATTGCTTGTCGGGCTTGTCCTGGTCCTGGAAGATGTCGGGCAGCCGCATCGTGCGCAGCTTCAATCCGCCGTCGATCAACCCCTGGTCGCTTGCCAGCGTCAGCACGTGCGCGCCGAGGCCACCGACCGCGTTTTCCTCGATCGTCACCGCGACCTCGTGCGTCGTCAGCAGCCGGCGAATCATCGCCTCGTCGAGCGGCTTGGCGAAGCGAAGATCGGCGACGGTGGTCGACAGCCCCTTGGCCTCGAGCGTCTCGGCGGCCTTCATCGCTTCCTCAAGCCGGGTGCCGAGCGACAGGATCGCCACGGTCTTGCCCTCGCGCACGATCCGCCCCTTGCCGATTTCGAGCAGCTCGGGCGTCTCGGGCAGCGCGACTCCGGTGCCGTTGCCGCGCGGGTAGCGTAGCGCGATCGGGCCGCTGTCGTGGCAGACCGCAGTATAGGTCATGTGGACCAATTCGGCTTCGTCGGCGGGCGCCATGATGACGAAATTGGGCAAGGTCGCGAGGTAAGTGACGTCGAACGACCCGGCATGGGTGCAGCCATCGGCGCCCACCAGGCCCGCACGGTCGATCGCGAAGCGCACCGGCAGGTTCTGGATCGCGACGTCATGAACCACCTGGTCATAGGCGCGCTGGAGGAAGGTCGAATAGATCGCGCAGAACGGGCGCATCCCCTGTGCCGCAAGGCCGGCGGCGAAGGTCACCGCATGCTGTTCGGCGATCCCCACGTCGAACGCCCGCGTCGGGTGCGCCGCGGCAAACTTGTCGACCCCGGTGCCGCCGGGCATCGCCGCGGTGATCGCACAGATGCGTTCGTCGGTCTCGGCCAGCTTCGCCAGCGTCTCACCGAACACGTTCTGATAGCTTGGCGGCCCCGGCGGTGCCTTGGCCTGCGCGCCGGTGATGACGTCGAACTTCTGGACGCCATGATATTTGTCCGCCGATTCCTCGGCGGGGGCATAGCCCTTGCCCTTCTTGGTCACGACATGGACCAGGATCGGGCCTTCCTCGGCATCGCGGACATTTTCGAGCACCGGGATCAGGTGATCGAGATTATGCCCGTCGATCGGCCCGACATAATAAAAGCCCAGCTCTTCGAACAGCGTGCCGCCCATCGTCAGCCCGCGCGCGAACTCGTCGGTCTTGCGCGCGGCGGCATGCATCGGGCGTGGCAGGCGGCGCGCGAATTTCTTGAGCGTCTCGCGCAGCCCCAGGAACTCGCGGCTCGACACGATCCGGCTGAGATAGGCCGAAAGCCCGCCGACCGGCGGCGCGATCGACATGTCGTTGTCGTTGAGGATCACGATCAGCCGGTTGCCCGCCTGCTCGGCATTGTTCATCGCCTCATAGGCCATGCCCGCCGACATCGATCCGTCGCCGATCACCGCGATGCCCTTGCCCGGCGTTCCGGCCAGCTTGTTGGCGACCGCGAAGCCCAACGCCGCCGAGATCGAGGTCGAGCTGTGCGCCGCGCCGAACGGGTCATATTCGCTCTCGGCACGCTTGGTGAAGCCGCTGAGGCCCCCGCCCATCCGCAGCGTGCGGATCCGGTCGCGCCGCCCGGTCAGGATCTTGTGCGGATAGCATTGGTGCCCGACGTCCCACACCAGCCGGTCGACCGGGGTGTCGAACACATAGTGGATCGCAACGGTCAGCTCGACGACGCCAAGCCCCGATCCCAAATGCCCGCCGGTCGTGCCGACCGCCGAAATCGTTTCGTGGCGCAGCTCGTCGGCCAATTGGCGCAGATCGGCTGGCTTGAGCTTTCGCAGGTCGGCCGGAACATCAACCGTGTCGAGCAGCGGGGTCGCAGATACGTCTACCATCATGGTGGTGTACCGCGTCGCTTCGGACGTGTCGAATGTTACTGCCGTATTGCGTTGATTGTGATTAAGCCGTGCAATCGGCGCACGTCCCGCGCACTTCGATCACCGGTCGGGTCGGCGAGAAGCCCGAATCGGTCGCCGCCGAGCGTACCGAACCGGTGATCTTGTCGTCATCGATATGCGTGGTCTGGCCGCATAGGTCGCACACCAGGAAGATGCAGTCGTGCAGGCATCCCGGGTGCGAATTCGCGACATAGGCGTTCGCACTCTCGACGCGGCGCGCCAGGTTCGCCTGCACGAACAGGTCGAGGATGCGATAGACGCTGTTGGCGGCGATCCGCCGACCCTCGCTCTTCGATACCGCCTCGGCGATGTCATAGGCCGAGGCGGGCTTTTCGAACCCGGCGAGCGTCTGGAAGATACGCTCGCGCATCGCGGTCCATTGCTCACCCGCCTGCTCCAGCGTCTTGCGCGCAGCGGTCGTTAGGTCGTCGCCCTGCGGCTCGTGATGGTCGTGCGAATGCATGATCGGGATGTAAGCGCGAGCGGCCCGCGCGGCAAGCAAGCCGGTCAGATCACCGCGCGGCGATTGAGGTCGTGACCGAGCGCCAAGATGCCGACGCCGATCATCGTCCAGACGATCTCGCCCGATCCGTGCGGCAGCGTCATCGCACCGCCCATGATGCCAAGGCCCAACGCGCCGATCGCCGGCGGCATGATATAGCCATGCTTCACGATCCCGCGCCCCAGCGCTAGCGCGCCGAGCAGGATCGCGATCCCCAGCCCCAGTTCGTGCACCCAATCGGCGACGAATTCGCCCGCGACGGTCGACAGCAGCGCCACCACCGCCGCGCTCGCCAGGCAGTGCATCACGCACAGCGCCGACACGCCGATCGCGATGCGATCGAGCATGCCATCAGCGGCGAAACGGGAAGCGATGCGACTGGCCATGGCTGCCATCTAGGCCAGCATGGGCAAGGTTACAACATCACATCGGCGATTTTTCTGCCGCTGGCACCTGCTACCGGCTTAGGTCCGCAGCGACATCGCGCGCCCGCGCCCCATATGCGCACCAGCCGCCATCGACGCCCGATGCGCGAAACGCTAAAGGCCCGATCGTGTCGCATATCGCCTCCCCCTCCGCCCTGCCCGCCGCATCGGCGCGCATCGCCGCGCGCCCCGCGGCGATCGCCACCTGGCTCTGGACCGTCGCGCTGTTGATCGTGCTGATGGTCGCGGTCGGCGGGATTACGCGGCTGACCGAATCGGGGCTGTCGATCACCGAATGGAAGCCGGTGTCGGGCGCGGTCCCGCCGCTGAACGACGCGGCATGGGCGAGCGAGTTCGCGAAATACCAAGCGACCCCCGAATATCGCGAAATCAATGCCGGGATGAGCCTGGCCGATTTCAAGTTCATCTATTTCTGGGAATATATCCACCGGCTGCTCGGCCGCTTGATCGGCCTCGCCTTCGCGCTGCCGCTGCTGTGGTTCGCGGTGCGGCGGCAGATCCCTGGGGGCTATGCGCCGCGGCTGGTGCTGCTGCTGATCGCCGGCGGCATGCAAGGCGTGGTCGGCTGGTGGATGGTCACCTCGGGCCTCGCCGAGCGCACCGACGTCAGCCATTTCCGGCTCGCGGTGCACCTCAACATGGCGCTGGTGATCCTCGCCGCGGTCGTGTGGACCGCGCTCGACATGCGGCGCCTGGCGCGCGCCCCCGCTGCGCCCGCCGCACGACTCACGAAGGTGGCGGTGGTCACCGGCGGCGTGTTGCTGTTCCAATTGGTGTTCGGCGCGTTCGTCGCGGGGATGAACGCCGGACTGGTGACCAGCGAATGGCCGCTGATGAACGGGCGGCTGGTGCCGCAGGTCGATACCAGTGGCGGCGTGCTGTCAGCTCTGGTGAACGACCCTTGGGCGATCCACTTCATCCACCGCTGGTGGGCATTGGTCGCCTTGGTGGCGCTGGTCGTGCTCGCGCGCGCCGCCAAGGGTGCGGGCAACCGTCCTGCATCGATCGCGATCCACAGCGCGGTCGGCATCCAGGTGCTGCTCGGCATCGCCACGGTGATGAGCGGGGTGAACTTCCACGCCGCGGTGACGCATCAGGTGGTCGGCGCGCTGCTGGTCGCGTCTGCCGCGTGGGGCGCGCATGCCGCCGGACGGCGCGCGGCATGAGCGACCTCGCGCTGCTCCACGTCACCTTCGGCACCGCCGAGGAAGCCGAATCGGTCGCGCGCGCGGTAATCGAGGAACGCTTGGCCGCCTGCGCTAACGTCATGCAGTCGTGCACCTCGATCTATCGCTGGAAGGACAATATCGAGACCGAGATCGAGGTGCCGGTGTTGTTCAAGACCGGGATGGAGCAGGCGCTGGCGCTGCGCGACCGGATCACCCAGCTCCACAGCTACGACACCCCCGCGATCGAATTATGGCCCGCGGCGACGAGCGAAGCCGCGCTCGAATGGATCGACGAGTCGACCGGCGACTGATCGCTCGAAAGCCATAGGTATCCCGATACCCGTCAGCAATCGCCCGGTTGCCTTGACTTCCAGCCCCCTTCTGCGCATTAGCGCTGCCACGACGCCGCTCCCGCCGGGGCGGCGCCCTGCGTTTATACTCACATAAGGTCCAAGCCCCATGAAGGCGCTCATGAAGACCACCAAGTCGGTGAAGCCGGCTGAGGTGGAGAAGAAGTGGCATATCGTCGATGCCGACGGCCTGGTGGTCGGTCGCGCGGCGACGATCATCGCCAACGTGCTTCGCGGCAAGCACAAGACCAGCTTTACCCCGCACGTCGATTGCGGTGACAATGTCATCGTCATCAACGCCGAGAAGGTCCGCTTCACCGGCGGCAAGGCGGCGAAGAAGGTCTATTACAAGCACACCGGCTATGCCGGCGGCATTAAGGAAGTCACCGCAGCCAAGGTGCTCGAAGGTCGCTTCCCCGAGCGCGTGCTCGAAAAGGCGATCGAGCGGATGATCCCGCGCGGTCCGCTCGGCCGCCAGCAGATGCGCAACCTGCGCATCTTCAAGGGCACCGAGCATCCGCACGAGGCGCAGAACCCCGAAGTCCTCGACATCGGCAGCATGAACCGCAAGAACAAGGTGGGCGCATAATGTCCGACAACCGCCAGTCCCTTTCTGACCTCGGCGCCATCGCAGCGGGCCAGCCCGTCGGCGAGCAGCAGCCACAGAACGGCGAAGCCACCACCGGCGAAACGCCTGCAGCTGCTCCGGTGTATTCGAACACCCCGCTGCGCGAGCAGATCATCGACCAGTATGGCCGCGCCTACGCGACCGGTCGCCGCAAGGACGCCGTCGCACGCGTCTGGCTGAAGCCGGGTTCGGGCAAAATCGTCGTCAACGGCCGCGACCAGGAAGTGTATTTCGCACGTCCGACGCTGCGTCTGGTGATTAGCCAGGTCTTCGAAGTCGCCGATCGCACCGATCAGTACGACGTCATGTGCACCGTCAAGGGCGGTGGCCTTTCGGGCCAGGCCGGCGCGGTCAAGCACGGCATCGCGCAGGCGCTTACCCGCTACGAGCCGGTGCTTCGCGCCCCGGTGAAGGCGGCAGGCTTCCTGACCCGCGACAGCCGCGCGGTCGAGCGCAAGAAGTACGGCAAGGCGAAGGCGCGTCGCAGCTTCCAGTTCTCGAAGCGCTGATTCGGCCTTCAAGGCTGCTGAAAGGGGGCGATCCGGCAACGGGTCGCCCTTTTTTTGGCGTCGTGACATTGCCGCCACAGTCTTTGCCCTCAGCGAGCCCGAATACTGCCGATTAACGGTCCATTAGGCTCGCTTGACAAGCGCCCGACGAACAAGTGATTGTTTCCCCATATAAGCGTTTAGGGGGAATATAATGACTTTCACGGGGTTTACTTCGGTTTCGCGTTGCGTCGCCACGCGCCGGGCATTGTTGGGCTCGGTTGCGCTTGCCGGCACTATCGCGGCGATGCCTGCCCAAGCACAGCAAACCGAGTTTTCGGGGCTGCGCGCTGGCTATCTGACGCCGGGCACCGCCGAACTGTCGCCGCACGCCGCGCCGATCTCGATCGGCCTGCCCGATCGCGACGAAGCCGAGCTGGCACCCCATAGCAACGTCACGCCGCCGCCGCTGACGGTGCAGATCGCGCCCGAGCCCGACATTCTGGTCGCCGACCCCGCCACCCCGACCACTGCGCGCGACCCGGTGAACATCACCGGCATCGGCCAGATGGTCACCGATGGCGGCGGCGGATCGGTGGGGTTGTGCACCGGCACCTTGATCAACCCCCGCACCGTGCTGTTCGCGGCGCACTGCGTGAACGGCCGCCCGGCAACCGCTTATGGCCAGGCTTCGGGCGGCACCGGTATCGCCTTCGGGTTCGAAACCAACACCCGCGCCAACGGGCCCGGCCAGACCGACGAACTGGTCCGCTGGCTGCTCGGCGGACCCGGTGGCGCCGGGCGCTTCCAGACCAACGTCGCGCAGGCGCTCTACAATGTGAACCAGGTTGCCTATAACCCGCTGTCGCTCGAGCCCGAAGCCCGCAGCTTCCTGTACGGCGACGTCGCGCTGGCGACGCTCGACACGCCCGCAGCCAACGTCCCGACCTGGGCGGTGCTGTTCTCGCCGCTGCCCGCCCCTGGCACGATCACCGCGCAGAACGGCACGGGCTACAACGTCGCGCAATATGGCTATGGCAACAACGGCACCGGCTCGACCGGCCGCCTCGGCAGCGATTTCCGCCGGCGCTCGGCGGAGAATATCCTCGGTGCGCTGACCGACCTGCAGACCTTCGAGGGCTTCTTGTTCGGCGGGCCGGCCAACGGCCTCACGCAGAACCTGTATTTCCTCGATTTCGACGACCCCCGCCGCGGCCAGGCGGGCGCCAGCCCGTTCGACTTCAACGCCTTCCGCGACAATGCGCGCGTCACCAACGGCGTGGTCACCGAAGGCGGCACCTCGCAGGGCGATTCGGGCGGCCCGCTGGTGTTGCAGAACTTCGCCAAGCAGATGGTGATCGGCGTGCTGTCGGGCGGCTATGACCGCTTCTTCGCCGGCCAGCCGGCGAACGGCTATGGCACCGTCGGCTTCTACCAGCCGCTCTACCTCTATTGGGACTGGATCGCGGGCAACAACCCGTATCACTATGTCACGACCAAGGCTGGCGACGGCGCGTGGACCGACGCGAATCACTGGCTCACCACGCTCGATCCGGCGTACAACGTACTGGTCGGCGGTCAGGTGGTTAATGGCATTCCCGGGCTGACCGGCGAGCAGAAGACCGGCACCAGCGGCGATTTCGGCCAGATCTGCTTCCAGGACCGCGTATCCAGCGAGTGCCTCGACACCCGCACCGGCCAAACGTCGATCACTGCCAACCCGATCGGCACCGCGGGCAACAACGCCGGCAGCGCGGTGGTCGCACAGGATGGCGCGGCGGGCGCCGCGTTCGACGGCGTCGAGCTCGCACCGCAGGCGGCAGCGGTTGCTCCGCCCGCCCCGACACTGGTCAACGGCCTGCCGGGCGCGAGCAACTTCGTCCCCAACAACGTCGATCCGGTCCGCGCGACCGGCGCGCGCGCGCAATATTACGACGTGACGCTCACCGCGGCGGGCACCACGACGCTGTCGGGCGCCAACATCGTGATCGACCGGCTGACGCTCGGCGGCGCCTCGTCGGGGCTGACGATCGCGTCGGGCGCATCGCTCACCACGCTGATCAACACCACGCAGTTCGCCGGCGTCAACACCGTCAACGGCGCGCTGACAACCGTCGGCGACTATACGCTGATGGGTGGCGCGCTGATGGGTAGCGGGCGGATCAACGCGCCGTTCCTCACCAGCATGCTCGGCCGCATCGCGCCAGGGACGATGGGCACCACCGGCACGCTGACGATCGCTGGCAATCTGGTGCTGGCATCGGGGAGCCAGTATCTGGTCGACCTGGGCGGCGTGGGCGTATCCGATCGCGTCGCGGTCGTTGCTGGCAGCGGCCAGACCGGGCTGGCGACGCTCGGCGGCACCGTCGGCTTCCAGACGGTGACCGGCTATCGTCCGCGCGACGGCGATGCCTACACGATCCTCACCGCCGCGGGCGGGGTGACCGGACGGTTCAGCAACACCCCGGGCGCGTTCAGCGCGATCCTGACGCCGATCCTCGCCTATGGTCCCAACGCGGTGACGATGCGCATCCAGGCGGGGCTCTATGCCAACGTCGTCAACCGCTCGTCGCGGGTACAGACCGCCTATGCGCAGTTGCTCGACCAGAACCGCTCGAACTACGCCGCGCTGTCGGGGCTCTACGGCGAATTCGATCTGCAGAACCAGGGCACGATCCGCGCCCAGCTCGAAAACCTGGCGCCGCGCACTGCGCCGCTGATGAGCCAGATGGGCACGGTGGCGACCGACACCGCCTCGCGCTTCTTCCGCGATCGGATCAACAACATCGCCGATGGCGGCCAGGGCGGTACGCTGGCGATGTACGGCAAGCCGGTGCAGCTTGCCTCGGTCGCGGCGACCAGCATGAACCTGGCCGGGATGGTCGACAGCGATGTGGGCAGCGGCGCAATGGTGCAGGAAGGGGTTCTGCCCGATAGCGTCGCGGTGTATCTGGCAGGCGGCTATATCGACGGCAACGGCGTCGGCCTGCCCAGCGTCCAGAGCTTCGGCCGCAACCAGTTCGACGGCTTCTTCATCGCCGCGGGCGTCGAGCATCTGATGGACGAAGCCACGACTCTTGGCTTCGGCCTCACCTATTCGGACCTCAACGGTACCACCGTCGCAGCGGGTGATTCGGCGGGCAGCGAGCTGTTCCAGGGCACCTTCTATGGCAGCACGCGCTATGGCGCACTGGTGGTCGATGCGCAGGCAAGCGCCGGCGTGTTCAAGGTCGACAGCAGCCGGATGGGAGCGATCGGCGCCAACAGCTTCACGCTGACCTCGGAAGAAAACGCCTTCACCTTCTCGAGCGAGGGCGGCATCGGCCTGCTCGCCGAATCGGGGGGCGTCAGCTTCAAGCCGCGCGCGTCGCTGCGCTACAGCCATATCGGCTTCACCAACGTCGCCGAAGAAGGCGGCGGTCCGGCGCTGCGCTACAACCTCGGCAGCTTCGACAGCGTCCAGGGGCGTGCGGGTGCCAGCGCCAATGCGGTGCTCGGATCGGTAAAGCCCTTCGTTTCGGCGAACTATGTCCACGAATTCCTCGACGCGCCCGGCGCGTTCGGGGCGAACTTCGTGAACGGCATCGGCAACGCGGCGCTGTTCTCGCTGCCCTCGACCGATCGCGACTGGGCCGAGATCAGCGGCGGCTTCACCTTTGGCAGCGAGCGCGTGAGCGCGACGATCGCCGCCGAGCGCACGATCGAGCGCGACGACATCCGCAACGCGACGCTGCGCGGGACGGTCGCCATCCGCTTCTGATCGCACAGCAAGACCGAATGGGGGGCGGTTCGGCGACGAATCGCCCCTTTTTCCTGCACACTTGCGGCCAAGCGAGCCGGCATCGCGGCATAGAAGATTGACGCCGCGCGGGAGTTGTTCGAACACCGGCGCGCCCGATCGCCCGATCGGATCGCGATCGGAACGACTTATGACTACGCGTGAAACCACCTCCTATCTGCCGCGTACCGACGGCATGTGGCCCGACGACGTGAAGCGCCGCTTCGTCGATCGCGCCTTCGTCGTCGCCTTTTTCGCGGTGCAATGGCCCTGGCTCGCGCGCAGCCTGTCGGGCGGGTCGCGCGCGGTGAAGCAAGCGCTGCTCGAGCGGCTCGAGCTCGCCCCCGACGCGCTGCCCAACCTTGGCAGCTGGAAGGCCGATACCGGATTCCTGACGCTGATCGTCGATCATATCGAGCGCAACCGGCCCAAGACGGTGCTCGAACTCGGCGCCGGCGCGTCGAGCCTGGTGGTCGCCAAGGCGCTCCAGCAAAATGGCGGCGGGCATCTGATCAGCTGCGACCAGCATGGCGATTTCATCGCCGCGACACGCGAATGGCTGCACGAACATGGCGTCGACGCCGAAATGCGCGCGACCCCGCTGCGCCAGGCGCCGGGCGACTGGCCGGGGATCTGGTACGACCACGGCCCACTGCCCGAGCAGATCGACATGCTGGTGATCGACGGCCCGCCCTGGACGATCCACCCCTATGTCCGTGGCGCCGCTGAGACGCTGTTCGACCGTCTCCCCGTGGGCGGCACAATACTGCTCGATGACGCAGCGCGTCCCGGCGAGCGCATCGTTGCGGCGCGCTGGCGTGAGCGCTGGCCGAACTTCCGCTTCGACCTGGTCAACAAGGGGACCAAGGGAACGCTGATCGGGGTGCGCGAACGGTAGCTTCCGCAAGCCGCTCCCCCTCCGCCCCCTCCGACGGCCGCTGATGCGCCCGCCACCTCCCCCTGGCGGGGGAGGATGAAGGACCCCCAAATCCTCCCCCGCCAGGGGGAGGTGGCAGCCGAAGGCTGACGGAGGGGGCGGACACGATGGCCTTCGGGGAAGCGCGATTAGTAGCGTGCCGTCACGGAGCCGAGCAGGCTATCCCCTCGAGCCGCTCCCCCTCCGCCCCCTCCGACGGCCGCTGATGCGCCCGCCACCTCCCCCTGGCGGGGGAGGATGAGAACCCCAAATCCTCCCCCGCCAGGGGGAGGTGGCAGCCGCAGGCTGACGGAGGGGGCGGACACGATGGCCCTCGGGGAGCGCACAACGCTACCCGAAGGCGACCGCGCTTCCCGCATCACAATCGCTCGTCGGGCGCATCCATCACCCGCGCGATCGTCTCGAACGCGCGCCCCTCGACCCGGATCTCGTTGAACGACGGCCTTGTCTCACGCACGCGTTCGGACAGCGTTCCCGCACCGATCAGCCGTACCTCGCGTCCTTCGTGCCGGTGATCGATGTCGAACGGATCGTGGACATGCCCTGTCAGCACCGCATGCGCGCCCGCCTTCACCAGCGCCGACAGCGCGCGCTCGCCGCCGCGCGTGCTCGCGCGGGTGCGCGTGCCCGCTTCGATCAGCGGGTGATGCGCGGTCACGAACACCAGCCCGTCATCGGAGGCCGCTTCGATCAGCTTCACCGCCTTGTCCAGACGCCGCCGGCTGACGAACCCCTTCGACCAGTCGAGCCGTAGCTGCAGCCGCGCGGTGGTGCGCAGCGGCACGATCGTCACCCCCGCGATGTCGAGCGGCTGTTCGAGCATCCGTTCGAGCGCGCGATAGCGGCGATAGGGCAGCAGCATCCGCTGCACCGGGTTGTACACCGGCAGGTCATGGTTGCCGACCTCGATCGTCACCGGCCGGTCGAGGCTTTCGAGCCACGCCGCCGCCGCTTCGAACTCGTGTGCGCGCGCGCTTTGCGTCAGGTCGCCGGTCATCAGGATCGCATCGGGCACTTCGTCGCGGACGATTCCCGCGAACCAGTCGAGCGCCGACTGGTCCTCGGCGCCGAAATGCAGATCGCTGACGTGAAAAAGCCGAACCGTCATGCCGCTGCTCCCTGCGCGCGTGTCTCGATGAAATGGCGGCCGCTCATGCCGCCGGTGATCCGCATCCCCGGATCGAGCCGCTGCGGCTCGCCGTCGAACAGCGCCAGCACCGGGCGATCGCCCTCGATCCGCAGATGCGCCGACAGCGTGTGCGTCACCGCGCGTGCCTCGGCCCAATCGCCGCCGATCCACCCCCAACCAAGATCGGCGATCGCGCGCCAGTCGCGCGCATCGACTCCGGCGACGTCGATCCCGCGTTCGTCCGGCGTCACGAACACCGCCTGGTAGCGCCGCCGCAGCTTCACCGATCCGCTGACGCGCACGCCCTTGCCGAAGGTCCGCCCCCAGGCGTGCCGCATCGCGCGGACCAGCGCGAACACTCGCCGCTGGCGCACCGCTTCGCGTGCGCGAAACCATTGCGCCGCGGGGCCGATGATCAGCCCGACGAACGCACGATGCTCGCCCGCCTCGATGAACGGCAGCGCCACCCGCCGGTCGTTGTCGTGCGCCGCGGCGATGATCGCGTGCGGATCGAGCGTGTCGTGCAGCCGCTTGGCGAGCAGGTTCATCGTGCCGCCGGGCAGGATCAGGAACGCCCCGTCCCAATCGGCGAGCGCGCACAAGGCGGCGTTGATCGTCCCGTCTCCTGCGAACAGCACGACCGTATCGGCGCCCGCGGAATCCAGTTGCTTGCCGCTCGGCAGCTTCTCATCGGGAAAGCCGGTGCGCCCCGCAATCACCAGGCCGCGTTCGTCGAACACCGCCTCGATCGCGTCGCATTTTTCCTTGGTCGCCGACCCCGAACTGGGATTGGTGATGAACCATAACTTCCGCATCGTCGCCCCTTGCTGCCACGCTCCCAACGTGGCTGGCGGCAGAAGGATGCAGTGCATCGGCCCGCCCAGATGCATCGACTGCAACCGCACCGCCGATCTTTGCGATTGCCGCAATTGCTGCGCTGCAACAATATCGGGGCGAGAGAGGATGTCGATTGAAGGCGAACATTTCCGCCCCAGGGAGATCGCACATGACCATCAAACTCGCAGCAGCACTCGCAGCAACGCTCATCGCCGCCCCCGCGCTTGCCGACGACGTTCGCCAGGACAAGTTCACGCGCGACGGCCAGACCTATGCCTATACGATCGATCGCCAGGAGGACTCCGTCGTCCTCAGCGGTCGCACGCTGCCGCAGGGCGACAATTTCCGCTTCGTCGTGCGCGGCCGCACCGTCCGCGGCAATGTCGAGGGACGCCCGGTGAATTTCCGCATCGACAAGCCGCTGGTCGCGGCACCGATCCAGACCGCAGCGCGCTGATCCTTCACCGCTCCCTCCCCAGCCGGGAGGGAGCGGGTCAGCCGCGCCATTCCTGTCGCAGCAACCCGTACAGCGTCGTATCGCGCACGCCGATATGCGTTTCCCATTCGCCGCGCAGCCGCCCTTCGAGCTGGAAGCCCAGCCGTTCGAGCAGCCCGCGCGACGCCGCATTGTCGGGATCGGTATCGGCATAGACGCGCCGCTGCCCCTCGGCGAACAGCCGGGTGATGACCGCGCTCACCGCCTCGCGCGCAATCCCTGTGCCCCAATGCGCGCGCGCCAGCATATAGCCGATTTCGGTGACCCCGCCCTGCCGCTTCTCCGCCGCGCCGACAAAGCCGATCGCGGTGTCATCGCCCTTCAGGGTCACGATCCAGCAGCGCCAGCCATTGTCGCTCCGTGCGAACGCCTCGCGCGTCTGCTCGATGCTGGTGTGCGGCCCGTGCGACCACCAATGCATCAGTTCGGCATCGGCATAGCTCGGGTGCAGCGCCTCGGCATCGGCGGGGGTGCGCGGGCGCAGCCGCAGCCGCCGGGTCTTGAGCACCGGCGTGTCGCGCGCCGGAACCACGTTCACGCCGCCAGCGCGTCGACCAGCGCGCGCACCTTCTTTTGGCGCCATTGCGGCAGCGGCGCGACCATCCAATAGCCCGCCGGATAGGATTTGGGGTCGCCGATCATCACCACCCGCCCGTTCGCCAGGTCGCTGCGGACGAGCAGTTCTGGCACCGTCGCGCGCCCGAGACCCGCCGCCGCCGCCTCGATCGCAAGCCCGGCATCGGCGACGCGCACCAGCGACAGCGCGTCCTCGGACAGGCAGCCGGGCCACGAGATCCGCGTGTCGGCACCGCCGCCGGGACGTTCGATCGTGACCATGCCGTCGCTCGACAGCGCCTCGCCCTCATGCTCGCCCGGTCCCTCGCCCCAGCGGATCGCCAGGTCGAGATTGGCCTGCGCGAAGTCACCGCCCTCGTCGCCGCCGACCAGCACGAAGCGCAGATCGGGCTCGCGCGCCGCGATCTCGGCGAGCCGCGGCATCAGCCATTTGTTGGTCAGGTCGCGCGGCGCGGCGATCGTCAGCGATTTCGACGACTGCCCCTGCTGCATCGCGCGCACCGCTTCCTCGAACTGGAGGAAGCCTTCGCGCAACGCGCCCAGCCCGCCCTCGCCCTCGGGGGTCAGTTCGAGCCCCTTGGTGGTGCGACGGAACAGCACGACGCCGAGCGTATCCTCGAGCGCGCGGATCTGCTGCCCGACCGCGGCAGGGGTGACCGCGAGCTCGTCGGCAGCGCGCGTGAAGCTGAGGTGCCGCGCGGCGGCATCGAGGACGCGCAGGCCGTTGAGCGGGAGGTGCGTGCGTTTCATCGATTCCCCCTCCCGCTTGCGGGAGGGGTTAGGGGAGGGCATGTCCGGTGAAGCGAGCCTGAAAGACAGGCCCTCCCCCGCCCCCTCCCGCAAGCGGGAGGGGAGAAGAGCGACAACCCCCTCACGAAACCGCCGGCGCGAGCAGCGCGAATTTCGGGATCGTCACGTCGAACGCGCCGCCATCCTCGCCCAGCATCTGGTACGTCCCCTGCATCGATCCCGTAGGCGTCGCCAAATGGCAGCCCGAGACATAGTCGAAGCTGCCGCCGGGCTCGATCATCGGCTGTTCGCCGACCACGCCTTCGCCCTCGACCGAATGGCGCGCGCCGCGGCCGTCGGTGATGATCCAGTGGCGCGCGAGCAGCTGCACCGCCTGCTCGCCCTCATTCTCGATCCGGATATGATAGGCCCAGAACCAGCGCCCGCGCGCGGGCTCGGACTGATCGGGCAAGTACGACACCGACGTGCGCACGATGACCCCGCCGGTCCGCGCCTCGGTGTCGAACAGCGCCTTCACAGCCCCGCCCGGCTCAGCGCCTGGTCGAGATCGGCGATCAGGTCGATCGGGTCTTCGAGCCCGACGTTCAGCCGCAGCGTGCCCTCGGTGATTCCCATCTCGAGCCGCTTTTCCTCGCTCACGCTGGCGTGCGTCGTCGAAGCGTTGTGCGTCATCAGCGAGCGCGAATCGCCGATATTGTTCGAGATGTCGATCAGGTCGAGCGCGTCGAGCAACGCATGCGCCTGGATCCGCCCCTCGACCTCGAACGAGAAGATCGGGCCGGTCATGTCCATCTGCGCCATCGCCAGGTTATGCTGCGGATGGCTCGGCAGCCCGGGATGGTTGAGCCGCGGCACCCGCGGTTCGAGGAAACGACCGACCTGCAGCGCATTCTCGCTCTGGCGGCGGATCCGCAGGTCGAGCGTCTCGAGCCCCTTGAGCACCACCCACGCGTTGAACGCGCTCAGCGTCGGCCCGGTGTTGCGCGTGAAGGGCAGCAGCGTGTTGGTGATGAAATCCTCGGTTCCGCACACCGCGCCCGCGAGCACGCGGCCCTGCCCGTCCATCATCTTGGTCGCCGAATAGGCGACGACATCGGCGCCGAACTCCATCGGCCGCTGCAGCGCGGGAGTGGCGAAGGCGTTGTCGACCACGGTGGTGACGCCGCGCGCGCGCGCGATGTCGCACACCGCGCGCAGATCGACGATGTCCATCGTCGGATTGGCGGGGGTCTCGAAGAAATAGACCTTGGTCTTGTCGGTGGTCGCATCGGCGAATTGCTGTGCGTCGCGGGCATCGACGATCGTCGTGGTGATGCCGAACTTGGGCAGCAGCGTGTCGGTGAGCCAGCGGCACGACCCGAACAGCGCGCGCCCGGCGACGACGTGGTCGCCCGCCTCGAGCTGGCACAGCAGCGCCGCCGTCATCGCCGCCATGCCCGATGCGGTGGCGCGGCATGCCTCGGCGCCTTCCATCAGCGCGATGCGGTGCTCGAGCATCTCGACCGTCGGGTTCTGCAACCGCGAATAGGTCATCCCCGCCTGGTCGCCCGCGAACCGCGCCGCGGCATCGCCCGCGCAGTCATAGGCATAGCCCGAGGTGAGGAACAACGCTTCGGAGGTCTCGCCGAACTCGCTGCGCATGGTGCCCCCGCGCACCGCTTGCGTTGCGGGACGCCACTTGCTGGTGACGCTGCGATCCTGACCGGTGTTGCGCTTCATGCCGCTGCTTTGCCGGGAGAAGCCAAAGGAAGCAAGACAACCTAATCCTCCCCCTTTGGGAGAGGATTGCGTAAGCGGCTGTCATGCGCCTCGCCCACCGCCCGCTTCTTGTCGCCCTGCTGATCGGCCTCGCCGCGCAGGCATTGTTCAGCATCCAGCTCGGCCGCCCGACCAATCTGGTGTTCGACGAGGTCCATTACGTCCCCGCCGCGCGGACGATGCTGGCGCTCGCCGAGCCCGCGAACACTGAGCACCCTCCGCTCGCCAAGGCGCTGATCGCGATCGGTATCGCGCTGTTCGGTGACAATCCGATCGGCTGGCGGGCGATGTCGACGCTGGCGGGCACCGCGACGGTGCTCGGCGGCTTCGCGATCCTGATGCTGGGGTTCGGGCGGGTGCGGGTCGCGGCGCTCGGCGCATATCTGCTGGCGATCAACCAGACGGTGTTCGTCCAGGCGCGGATCGCGATGCTCGACGGGTTCCTGGGGGCGTTCGTCACCTGCGGGATCGCGGCATTGCTGTGGGCGATGCGCGCGCGGCCCGAGCAGAGGATGGCGCGGATCGTGCTGGCGGGGGCGTTGCTCGGGTGCGCGGTGGCGGTGAAATGGTCGGCCGCGCCCTATGTCGCGGTGGCGTGTCTGGCGGTGTTGCTTCTTTCCCCCGTCCGTCCTGAGCTTGTCGAAGGACCGTCCTTCTTCTCGACCGGGGAAAGAAAGAACATTGCTTCGACAGGCTCAGCGCGAACGGGGATAGGTGGCCGCGCGCTCGCCGCCGTCATCCTCGGCCTCACCGCCCTCGCAGCCTATTTCGCCACCTTTACCCCCGCCTTCTTCTATGCCCGCGACGCGCTTACCCTCGCCGACCTGCTCCCGCTCCAGCAGCAGATGTACGCGCAGCAAACCGTGGTCCTTCGCCCCCACCCCTATCAGTCCGACTGGTGGAGCTGGCCGCTGATGCTGCGCCCGATCTGGTATTATTACGAGCGCGACCTGGGGATCATGCGCGGGATCCTGCTGCTCGGAAATCCCGCGATCTTCTGGAGCGGGCTGGTCGCCGTCGCCGCCTGCCTAGGGGCCGGCCTGCGCGGGTCGCGCGCGCATCTGGCGCTGGCGTTGCTGTGGCTATTCTCGATCGCGATCTATGTCGTGATCCCCAAATCGCTCGGCTTCTTCTATTACTATCACCTCTCGGGCATCTTCGTGACGCTAGCGATCCCGCCCGCGCTGATCCTGTTCAAGCGTGGCAACGCCGATCTTTGGTTCGCGACGGCGGCAACCGCGGTCTTCGTCTATTTCTACCCGATCATCGCCGCCGCGCCGCTGCCGAACGACCAGGCGTTCCTGCGCTGGATGTGGTTCGCCAGCTGGCGCTAGCCCGCCGCCCGGCGCCCATACCGCCCCCAGGTGAAGCGCGACGAAAGCGCGAAATTCCACACCGCCCCCACGACGATCCCCGCCAGCGCCGACACCGCCCAATAGTTCGACTGCGCCGAATGCAGATAGGTCGCGACGCCGACATTCGCCGCCAGCCCGACGCTGCACACCAGCGCGAACGACACCAGCCCCGCCAGCAGCTCGCGCGTGCCCTTCAGCCGCCGGTCGCGATAGGTCAGCATGTTGTTCAGGAAGAAGTTGAAGGTCATCGCCACCAATGTCGCGGCGACCTGCCCGCCGATGAAAGCCCGCTCGCCCCAAAGAGCGACGATCGGCGCCAGCACCGCCATATGCACCACCACCCCCAGGGCACCGATCGCGCCGAACATCACGAAGCGCACCGGCACCAGCCGCCCGAACATCCGATCGTAGAGCGCGATCAGATATTCCATCGCGACCACGTGATCGAGCTTGCTTTCGCCTTCGCCGCGGGTGCGGAACATATAGGGCAATTCCTTGAAGTTCAGCGGCCGCGGACTGGCGGTCATGATGTCGAGCAAGATCTTGAAGCCGATGCCCGAGAGCGTCGGCGCCAAGGCGCGCACCAATGGCGCGCGGATCATGAAGAAACCGCTCATCGGGTCGCTGAGATCGGCCTTGAGCACGCGCCGCGACCGCCGCGTCGCCAGCGCCGACTTCGCCACCCGGTCACGATCCCAAGCCCCGGTGCCACCGCCCGCGACGAAGCGCGAGCCGATCACCACATCGAGCGCCGCGTCGGCCGCCAGCGCATCGGCCATTGCTGGCAGCAACGTCTCGTCATGCTGCATATCGCCGTCGATCACCGCCACCAGCGGCGCGGCGGTCGCACACATCCCCTCGATACACGCGGTCGACAGGCCGCGCCGGCCAATGCGCTGGATCACCCGCACGCGATCATCGCCCCGCCCTATCTCGCGCACCGCCTCTGCGGTGCCGTCGGGGCTGTCGTCATCGACGAAGATGACTTCCCAATGCCGCCCCGCCAGCGCGCGATCAAGCGCCGCGACCATCGGCGCGATGTTGCCGCGCTCGTTGAATACCGGAACGACCACCGCCAGTTCCAGCATGGGGCTCATCATAGCTGGGTCAGGATCGCATCGGCCATCGCGCGGGTCGAGAGCGTGCCGCCAAGATCGCGCGTCCGCGCGCCGCCGACGATCGCCGCCGCCACCGCCGCCTCGATCCGGTCGGCTGGCTCGGCCATCCCTAGCGAATGCCGCAGCAGCATCGCCGCCGACAGGATCGCCGCGGCGGGATTGGCCAGCCCCTGCCCCGCGATATCGGGAGCCGAGCCGTGGATCGGCTCGTACAGCCCCTTGCCCGACCCATCGAGCGCGGCCGAGGGCAGCATCCCGATCGACCCCGCGCACATGCTCGCCTGATCCGACAGGATGTCACCGAACAGATTGCCGGTGACGATCACGTCGAACTGCCCCGGATCGCGCACCATCTGCATCGCGGCGTTGTCGACATACATATGCGTGAGCGCGACATCGGGATACTCGACCGACACCTCGATCACCACGTCGCGCCACAATTGCGAGGTTTCGAGCACATTGGCCTTGTCGACCGAGCATAGCCGCCCGCCACGGGTGCGCGCGGTTTCGAAGCCGACGCGCGCGATCCGTGCGACTTCGGCCTCGTCATAGCGCATCAGGTCGCGGCCTTCGCGCAAGCCCTCGGCGGTGGTGCCGCGCGACTTCAGCCCGAAATAGACGTCGCCGGTCAACTCGCGCACGATGACCAGGTCGATCCGCGCGGCGATCTCGGGGCGCAGCGCCGATGCGTCCTCTAATCCGGCGAACAATTTGGCGGGGCGCAGATTGGCGAACAGCCCCAATTCCTTGCGCAAGCCCAGGATCGCCTGTTCGGGGCGAAGCGCACGCGCCAGCCCGTCATAGCGCGAATCGCCCACCGCACCGAACAGCACCGCATCGGCACGCCGCGCGAGATCGAGCGTCGCGGGCGGCAGCGGATGCCCCGTCGCGTCATAGGCCGCCCCGCCCACCGGCGCTTCCTCGAAGCGCAGGTCGAGGCCGAGCGTCTCGAGCACGCGCCGTGCCTCGGCGGTCACTTCAGGTCCGATCCCGTCCCCGGGCAATATGGCGATCAACTGCGGCATGGCTCCCCCTTGTGGCCTCGCCCATGCCTCACGCAACCGCGCGCTGCAACCGTTCGACCAGCCGCCCGCGCGCCGCCAGCACCTCGGCAGCGCGCCCGGTCAGCAAGTCGCGCTCGAGGAAATGCCGCGTGATCGCGAGACCAGCAAACACCTCATTCCAACCTGCCTCGCCGCCCGCCTGCAGGAACGCCGGCAACGCCAGCAGCCGCGCCTCATAGCCGCTCGCCGCCGCGCGGCTCACCGCGCCGCCGCTCTTGGGGCTGACGAACGCCAAATGTTCGCGCGCGCCGGTCACCACGCATTCCTCGAGCGCCAACCCGAACCCCAGTTCGGCGAGCAGCAGCAATTCATAGCGCGCGATGCTTCCCGCCCAGCCGCGCGCCGAGGGCGCCGCCTCGACCGCGTCGACCACCGCATCGAGCGCGGCATAGATCTGCGGATAGGGCTGCGCCTCGGGCAGCAAGGTCGCGGTGAGCGCGGTCAGCCATTCGAGCGCGGCGGCGGGCAGCGCCTCGTCGAACAACGGCGCGCGGCTATGGACCAGCTCGACCGTCAGCGCCGCCAGCTGGACATCGGTACGCGCGCGCCATTCGCCCAGGATCGCGTTGGCGGGCTGCAACACCGGCCGTATCGCCCGCGATCGCCCGCCGCGCACATAGCCCGGCTGCACCCCGTCGCGCGGGGTAAGCGCCCGCACGATCGCCCCATGCTCGCCATGCGGGCGCACCGACAGGACGATGGCGGGGGAGGAAAGGTGCATGGGGTGGGTCTACAGGTGCCGGCGGATGAAAGGGAGGGGAGATGGAAGGCGCCTTATCCATTCCTCCCCCGCCAGGGGGAGGTGGCAGCCCGAAGGGCTGACGGAGGGGGCTGACACCAACACGCCGCTCGTGTCCGCCCCCTCCACCGCTTCGCGGTCCCCCTCCCCCTGGCGGGGGAGGAATTGCGACGCGTACTGCCTCCCCTCAGCGAGAAGAAACCACCAGCTTCAACCGCGCCACCCCCGCGTCGAACGCCCGCAACGCCGCCAGCGCCACCCGGTTCGCCAGCGTCGCGCGCAGCACCAGCCAATCGGCGCAATCGACATGCCCGGTCGAGAATTGCCGCTTATGCTGCCCCTCGCCCTCGGTGAAGTCGAACCGCGCCAGCCCGCCCTCGGCCATCAGATCGCGCAGCGCCTCGGCCTGCAACACGCTCCCGGGCGACAGCGCGTCGAAGCGCTCGGCATGGCCGACATATTCGTACAGCACGTCGCCGCCATCGATCGGGCAATAGAGATACGCCGCCGCCTCGCCACCGACGAACAACAGCCACGCGCGCACCCTATCCGCCGCCGCCAGCCGCAGCATCTCGGCGACGAACCCCGCGTCCCCGGGCAGGCCCATCGCCAGCAATTTCTCCTGATACGTCTCCGCCGCCAGCGGCCGCGCGATCGCCTGAAAGGCTTCGAGTTGGGCGGGCGTCCGATACCGGCGAATGTCGATCGCCCCGCCCGACGCCGCCGCCAGCTTCTTGGCCTTGCGCTTCAACCCCGATCGCAGATTGCCCGACAGCCCGGCGTGATAGGCATCCCACCCGAGCGCCAGGTCGGCGAAGTAGCGTGGGTAACGCTGGCGTTCTGCGGCGAGCATCCCCGGCAGCACGATCGGGTACCCCGCGGGCAGCGAGAGGATCGAATAGCCGTCGGCATCCGCGGGTAGCGGCGGCAGCGCGGGCGGTCGCCCCTCGATCGCATCGGCAAGCGACACCGCGATCCGCACCAGCCGGCGAGGGAACGCGAATACTGTGCGCGCCCCAACACGGAAGTTGAGTGGCAGGTCTCGGACAACCACCCCCGCCGCCCCGTTGGGCATGCTCACGCCGCCCGTTCCTCGACCATGTTCGACCAAAGCTGCTCGGCCTGCCGCAACCGCGTCCGCACCACATTCGGCCCCAGCGGCGCATCGCCCTGCCCCAGCCGCAACCCGCCAGCCTCGGCATACCACGTCGTCGGCATCGCCTCGGCCCGTGCCGCCAGCATCGCGCACAGCGCCTCGAACCGCCGCATATGCACGCGATTGGCGCGCGTTCCCGTCCGCGCCGCCAGCTCGAAGCCGTGGCTGACGATCGTCACCGCCGCATGATCCTCGCGCGCGGCATGGTCGAGCGCCGCGCGCATCTCGGCCACCGACAGCGCGCAGATCTGGAAATGGCGAAGCTTCCCCGGCGCATCCTCGATCAATGTCACCGGGCATTCGATCACGTCGCGATGCCGCACCGGCGCGATCTGCCGCACCGGCAGCGTGATCGCGCTCGGCCACGGATGCTCGGACCCGTTATGGCTGCTGTCATAGCCGAAGCCCAATTCGGCGAGCGCCGCCAGCGTATCGTCATTGGCGGCATAGCTGCCGCTGCGAAACGCCACCGGCTGCGGCACCCCCGCCGCCACCAGCAGCGCCGCCGCCTCGGCGATCAGGTCGCGCTGCTCGGCCAGCGTATAATCGACCAGCTCGAAGCGCGCATGCGCCGTCCCCCCATCGCCCGCCACCGCGCCTGCCCAATTGGGGTGGAGGTGCAACTGCACCTCCTGCCCCGCCGCCAGGATCGGCGCGACGATCGCCTTGACGACGTCGAGCCCATAGGTGCGCGCGGGCATCGGATCGACGAAGAACGTCGCCTTGAGTCCATGTTCCGCGAGCATGCGCAGCTGATAGCCCACCCCCACCCCCGCGGGCTCGATCGACCGCGCGATCTGTTCGGCCACCGGCAGCCCAGCGGCGTGGTGCCGCCACATCAGCTCGGTATCGACGGTGAGGAACACGCGGGTCGTCATCGCCCCCGCGCTATCAGCGCGCGGTGAAGAAAGCGGTAACGCTCAGGCGGTGATCCCCCAGCGGGTATAATCATCGGCGATGCGCGGCGCGATTGCCTGGGCGTCGGCGATATCGGTGGCGCCACCCTTCAGGTCGCCCTGCTTCTGGCGCACCAGGCCGCGCAGATACAGTGCCGCCGCGGTGTCGGGCTCGAGCGCCAGCGCCTCTTCGAGATCGGCGCGCGCGGCATCGAGCCGTCCTGCGCGAAAATGGATCAGCGCACGACTATCGAGCGCGGCGGCAGGATTATCCCCCAGCGCGATCGCGCGGTCGCAATCGGCAAGCGCGGCTTCGAGCGCGACGTTCATCTGCCCGCGCAGCCAGCAACGCTGGTTGAGGTGCCCCACGTCACGTGGCTTTTCGCCCAACGCCGCATCGGCGAGCGCAGCCGCAGCGTCGATCTCGCCCTGGGTCGCCAGCAGATACGCCTTGTGCAGCGTCGCCCATTCGCGCTCGTCGCCTCCCGCGGCGATACGCGCGTCGATCATCGCGAGCGCTTCGTCGTGCCGCTTGGCATCGGCGAGGCGAGCGGTGTGATAGGTCAGCGCGTTGTAATCCGAAGGATCGGCGGCGGTGGCCTTCTCGATCGCCGCGAGCGACTCTGCGTCGCGGCCCAGCACATAGAGAATATAGGCCTGAAAATAGAGGTTCGCCCCACTTGGGTCGATCGCCACCATGCGCTCGACATCGGCCAGCGCGCCCTTCCAGTCGCCCAGCCCCTCGCGCAGGCGCGCACGCGCGTCATAGGCAGTGGCGTCGCCCGGCTCGGCATCGGCGATCGCCTTGGCATACAGCGCGTCTAACCGCTTCAGCCGCCCCTCGCGCACCGCCCGCGCGCGCAGTTCGTGCGTCCGCGGCAGATCGGCGGGCGCCATGATCTTCAGCGTGCGCCGTTCGGCGGCGGTCAGCGCGGCGCGCTCGGCAGCGATCGCGTCGGGCGCGATCTCGCTTCCTGCCGCGCCGATGACGTCCTCCATATTGGCAACGCCCTGGTCGAACGAGAAGCTGCGCGTGACGTTCATGCCCCCCAGCCGCGGGGGCAAGGTCCGATCGCCTTCGATCGTATATCCCTTCCCGCCATCGGGCAGCAGCACGCGCCGGGTGAACGACATTTTCTCAGGACCGCCGGTCGCGACCGGGATCGTTTTCCACACGGTGCGCGATCGATCGGGATTGAACTGGATCGTGTTCACCGCATAATCGATCGTCCGATAGCGGCGGCCCTCTTCGCGCCCCCAGCCGGCGGGCGCGATCCCCTCGATCTCGACCGACCCGGTATTGGCGGCCTCGTCGAAGCTCAGCCGGTGCGACACGACGCGACCATCGCCCACATTCTGATTGGCGATCTGCGTCGCCATCGCCTCGCGTTGGTCCTCGGTGCCCTGCGCGGTTACCATCCGCATCATTTCGGCGCCCTGCCCGCGCATCGTCATCCTGAGGCGATAAGGCGCGGGCAAGACGATCCCCGCGGTCTGATCGATTTCGAGCCAGATCGCGACATCGGGACGCGCAGGCACGCGCATCGGCAGCGACATCAGCCCCGCCCCCGCCGTGCGCAGCGGCAGCACGTTGCGGAACGGCGGGGTGTCGTCGATGTCCGACAGGCGCGCGCCCTGCCCGGTGCCGTCGAGCCATAGCGAGGCGCCGTCGATCTCGGCGCGCACCAGTACATGATCGAAGGCCCCCGCCGATGGCAGTCGGCGCGGCACATAATCGCCGCCGTCGCTGCTCGCCAGCACAGGTTCGGCTTCGATGTCGAGCGCGCGGAGCATCGCCAGCAACAGCAACGTCTTGGCCTTGCAATCGCCATAGCGGACGCTCCAGGTCTGCGTTGCCGCCTGCGGGGTGTAATTGCCCCCCGCCATGCCCTTGAACAGATAGCGGATCTCACCCTGCACTGATTGCAGCGCCAGCGCCGCGCGCTCGCGCGGCGTCTTGCCCGCCGCCTTGATCCGCGCGACCTCGGCGGCGAGCGGCGATCCGGGGGCAATTGCCCCGTCGGTGGCATATAGCGGCGCAAAGGTGCGCGACACCGCCTGCCAGTCGGCAAAGCTGCTCGCCTCGACCATCGGCAGGGGACGTAGGCGGAGCGGCATGTCGTCGGGCAGATCGGGCAATTTGGGCAACGGCCCGACCAGCTCGACCTCGTCGAACCCGCCGGCGTTGCGCGGCGTCAGTTCGGCGCCGTCGAAATAGCTTCGCAGCGCGACCGGCGTGGCTTTGTCCCACGACAGGCGGTTGCGCGCGAACGCCGCCGTGACGGGCTTGGTCAGCACCGGCATCGACGTCGAGGTCTGGCCGCCGAGCACCGGGTCCTTGCGCGTGATCGTAAAGGCGAAGTCGAGCACGTCGCCGACGCGCATCCCCTCGGCGTTCATCGTCGCGGTCAACATGCCCGTGAGCATTTTGCGCTCGAGCCCCAGCTCGCGCTGGATCACCGCAAAGCGTTCGCCCTTGGCAAGCAGGTCGATCGTCTCGCCCGCGCGCAGGATCCGCGCGTGATGGACGATCAGGTCGCCCTGGTCGGGCAGCCATTCGAGGCGCAGCGTTCCGGCTTCGTTGAGCATGCCGGCATTGGCGATCAGCACCGCGCTGCGGACATAGGCGAACACCCCGCCATCGGCGATGCGGTGCTGCTGATCCGAAATGAGCAATTGCGGCTTGTCGGCAGGCAGGTTCGCGGGATCGGGGGCCGGCGCTTCCTTCACCCAGGCAGGCGCTGGCTCATACAGCGGCTTGTCCCCCGCCCATGCCGATGTCGCGCCCGCAACCAACGCAAACGGTACTGCCAACTTCCGCAACATGACGACGCCCCCCGGCCTAAACCACGCGCCAAGCCTAGCGGGGGCCGTTCGGGTTGCAAGAGCGACCGGTCAGAAATGTCGGCCGAGCCCGCAGCGGGCGCCCCTCACCGCGCGTGGAAAAAGTCGTGGATTCCCTGTGACATCGCCTTCGACACGCCCGGCGCCTTCGACAGATCCTCCAGGCTCGCGGCGCGCACAGCCTTGGCGGTGCCGAAGTGCATCAATAGCGCCTTCTTGCGCGCGGGGCCGATGCCCGGCACGTCGTCGAGCGGGCTGGTGGTCATCGCCTTGGCGCGCTTGGCGCGGTGCGCGCCGATCGCGAAGCGGTGGACCTCGTCGCGTAGCCGCTGGAGGTAGAACAGCACCGGCGAATTGACCGGTAGCTGGAATTCGCGCCCGTCCATCATGTGGAACACCTCGCGCCCGTCGCGGCCATGGTGCGGCCCCTTTGCGATGCCAACCACCGTGATGTCCTCGATTCCCAGTTCCTCGAGCACCCCGGTCACCGCATTGAGCTGCCCGCGCCCACCATCGACCAGCACCAGATCGGGCCAGTCGCCCTTTTCGCGATTGGGGTCTTCGTCCTGCGCGCGCGCGAAGCGGCGGCCGAACACCTCGCGCATCATGCCGAAATCGTCGCCCGCGATCGTCTCGGGACGCTTGATGTTGAACTTGCGATACTGGCCCTTGCGAAAGCCCTCGGGCCCCGCGACCACCATCGCGCCCAGCGCGTTGGTCCCCTGGATATGGCTGTTGTCGTACACCTCGATCCGGTCGGGGCTGTCGGGCAGGCCGAACAGTTCGGCGACCTCGCGCAGCAGCCGCGCCTGAGTCGTCCCCTCGGCCAGCCGCCGGTCGAGCGCCTCGACCGCGTTGCGCCGCGCCTGTTCGATCAGCCGCCGCCGGTCGCCGCGCTGCGGCACCGAGAGCGACACCTTGAAGCCCGCGCGCTCGCTCATCGCCTCGGCAAGCAACTCGGCCTCGGCCAGCTCGCGGTCGATCAGCACATTGCGCGCGGGCGGCACCTCCTCATAGAATTGCATCAGGAACTGGCTGAGCACTTCGTCCTCGGGCACGTCCTGGACGTGCGTCGGGAAGAAGGCGCGGTGCCCCCAATTCTGCCCGCCGCGGATGAAGAAGGCCTGGATGCCGATCGCGCCATCCTTCGCCGCCATCGCGAAGATATCGGCATCGCCGACGCCCTCGGCGTTGATCGCCTGGCTGCCTTGGATGAAGGTCAGCGCCTTCAGCCGGTCGCGCAGCACCGCGGCGAGCTCGAAGTCCATCTTCTCGGCGGCCTCCTGCATCTGCGCGCCCAATTTGCTCTGCACCTTGGTGGATTTGCCGCCCAGGAAATCCTTCGCGTCGCCGACGAGTTCGGCATAATCCTCAGTGCTGATCCGGTCGACGCAAGGGGCCGAGCAACGACGAATCTGGTGGAGCAGGCACGGGCGGTCGCGATTGTTGAAGAAGCTGTCGGTGCACGACCGCAGCAGGAACAGCTTCTGCAGCGCGTTGAGCGTCATCCGCACCTGCCCCGCGCCAGCGAACGGCCCGTAATAATCGCCCTTCGACCGCCGCGCGCCGCGATGGAGCTGGACGCGCGGGAAATCATGGTCTCCGCGCAGCAGGATGAAGGGGAAGCTCTTGTCGTCGCGCAGCAGCACATTGTACGCCGGTCGATAACGCTTGATCAGCTGCGCCTCGAGCAGCAGCGCCTCGGCCTCGTTATTGGTCGTGACGATCGTCATCGACCGCGTCTGCGCCACCATCCGCTGCAGCCGCTTCGTCAGCCGGGTGACCTGGGTGTAATTGGTGACCCGGTTCTTGAGCGCCTTGGCCTTGCCGACATACAGCACATCGCCGCGCGCATCCTGCATCCGGTACACCCCAGGGCGCACCGGCAGCGTCGCGACGACATTGCGGATCGCCGCGACGCCGGCGTCGAGATCGGGCGCGTCGCTGCCTTTGACGGCGAAGGTGGCCTTGTCTTCGTTGAACCGGTCGGGAGTGTTGGGGGACGACATTGGGGGGATTTAGGAGGTAATCCCCCCAATCGCTACGCCTTCCTCCCCTCCCTGGAAGGGAGGGGCTGGGGGTGGGTGCCGCCGAGGCACTCGGCGGCGACGCCAAGGACAAACGTCGCGGCGCCTTCGGGGTCGGTCAGGACGTCGTTGTTCCAAAGCCGCACCACCCGCCAGCCTGCCGATTCGAGCCATGCGGTGCGTGCAGCGTCACGGGCCGCCGCGTCATGGTGCTGGCTGCCGTCGAGTTCGATCGCAAGCCTTGCTTCGCGGCACGCGAAATCAACGATGTACGGGCCCACTACCAACTGCCGAGTGAACCGCGGTCGATACGGCGACAGCAGACGCCAAAGTTTGCGCTCTGCCGGGGTGGCGGCATTGCGCAGGTCGCGCGCGCGAGCGGTCATCAATCGCGGAATACGTCGCATGAGGCCAGCGTAGGACGGCGAGCCGCGCTCGCCTACCCACCCCCGGCCCCTCCCTTTCAGGGAGGGGAGCAAGCACCGCCTAACATCACCCCATCCGCGCCCGCGCCACGCGTTCGAGCACCGTCAGCGGCATCGCCCCCATCGTCAGCACGCCGTGGAACGCCTTGGGATCCCACGCCGCGCCCGCCTTGGCCTTCGCCTCGTCGCGCAGCCGGGTCCACACCGTGTGGCCGATCTTGTAGCTGCACGCCTGGCCGGGCCAGCACGTATAGCGATCGATCTCGCCCTGCCCGCGCCCGCGCGCGATCCCGGTGGTGGCGAGGAAATAGTCGGTCGCCTTTTCGCGGCTCCAGCGCTTCACGTGCAGCCCGCTATCGACCACCAGCCGCGTCGCGCGGAACAGCAGCGACTGGAGATAGCCGACCTGCCCCAGCGGATCGCCCTCGTACATTCCCATTTCGTCCGCCAACTGTTCGGTATAAAGCGCCCAGCCCTCGCTATAGCCGCTATAGCCGCCGCGGCGGCGGATCAGCGGGATGTCGTCGCTCTCGAGCGCCGACATGACCTGCAGATGATGCCCCGGCACACCCTCGTGGTAGCTGAGCGTCGCCAGCCCGAACTTGGGCCGGTCGAAGGTATCGCGCAGGTTGATGAAATAGATTGCGGGCCGCGTCCCATCGAGCGACGCCGACTGGTAATACCCCCCCGGCGCGCCCGCCTGGATCGCCTCGGGCACCCGCCGCACCTCGACCGGCGCCTTGGGCACCACCGCGAACTGTTCGGGCAGCCGTGCTTCCATCGCCTTCACCTGCGCGCGCAACTGCGTCAGCAGCGCCTCGCGGCCCGGATCGGTGTTGGGGAACAGCTGGTCGGGGCGCTTGTTGAGCGCCACCAGCCGCTCGCCGACGGTGCCGCTGCCCATCCCCTGCCCCTTGAGGATCGCATCGATCCGCCCGCTGATCTCGGCGACCTGTTCGAGCCCCAGCCGGTGGATTTCGTCGCCGGTCAGCTCGGTGGTGGTCGCCGCGCTGGCGGCGGCGGCATAATAGGCCTCGCCATCGGGCAGCCGCCACACGCCGGCATCGTGCGTCGCGCGCCCGCGCAGCTCGGTCACCAGCGCGCGCTGGCGGTCGAGCGCAGGATAGACCCGCTCGGCCATCAGCTTTTCGACCTCGGCGGCGCGCTCGGGCGGCAGGTTCGCCGCCTTGAGCTTGGCAGCGAGGTCGGTGACCGGGCCGCTTTGCCCGGCGGGCTTGTCGCGCGCCTGGCCGAGCTGCTTGAGCGTCGTGTCGAGGATGAAGTCGGGTGCGAACACCCCCTTGGCGGCATCGGCGCGCTGGCGCTGCGTTTCCTGGTCGATCACCCCGCCGAACGCCGCGACTCGCGCGACATAGGCGTCGGCATCGGCGGCGCTCGCGACGCGGTGGGTGTTGCTGAGGAAATCGGGGACGTCGCGATAGGCGCCCGAAAGCTGGCTGAGCACGTAGGGCGAATAGCGCCCGCCGTTCGAGCCATAAGCGAAGCGCTCGCTTTCGACCACGCGATCGAGCTGATAGCCGACGACTTCGTAGTCGAGCTGCGCCGCGGGCGAGAGCGCCGCGCGATCGACGGTCTTGAGCTCTGCCCGTTCGCGCTTGGCGCGCGCGAGCTGGCGTTGGTCCTGCGCACGCGACGCGTCGGACAGCTTCGCCTTGAGGCCCGCGCGCGGACCGGTGTCGAGCCCGAGCGAGGTCGCGCCCTCGGGATTATCCTCGAGGCGCGCGTAGAAAAAGGCATCGAGCATCGCGCGCAGCTTCTGGTCGGCGGCATTGCCCTGCGCCAAGGCAAACCCGGGCAGCGCTGCGGCGGTGCCGGCAAGCGCGGTGGTGCCGATGAACTGGCGACGATCCATGCTGTAACTCCCTTGGGTGGTACCGCCGGGGTAGGCCAGGAGAGCGCCGTCTGTCACCCCCCGCGCGCGGCGAGCGCGATCAGCCCTGCGCGCTGAACTTGGTGCCGACGACCCCGATCACGATCAGCGCCATGAAGGCCGCCTGGAGCGGCGAAATCTTCTCGCCGAAGAAGATCGTCCCGCCGATGATCACCCCCACCGCGCCGAGTCCGGTCCACACCGCATAAGCGGTGCCCGCAGGGATGCCGCGCATCGCGAGAGCAAGCAGCCCCATATTGACGAACGACAGCACGATCGGGACCGATCCCGCGAGCCAGGTGCCGCGATCCCCCGCCCATTTCAGGCTGAGCGCCCAGATGATTTCGGTGCAGACCGCGATGCCCAGGATGATCCAAGCCATCCCGGCGCCGCTAACGGCTTGTCCTGTCGTCAAAATGATGTTTCCTTGTCAGCATACAGCCGAGGAGTCGTACCGATGTCGCTGTCTCTAGTCGCTGCACTGGCGCTGATGCAAACCGCGGCGCCAACGCCTGCCCCCCCGCCAGCCCCTGCGTCCGACAGCGATATCGTCGTGCGTGGCAAACGCACCGCCGCCGCGCTCGCTGCCTGTATCGACCGGCAGTGCCCGACCGAAGACGATGTTCGGCTGTCGATCGCGCATGCCGAGTCGCAGTTCGCCGAGGGCAAATATCGCGACGCACGATCGACGCTGCAGCAGTCGATCAGCCGTAACCGCGACGCGGCGTCGCGGCTGCCGCGCCATGTCGCCGCGTTGCACGAGGCATATTCGACCGTGTCGCTCCACTATGGCGACATGGACGATTATCAACGCGCCATGAGCAACCAGGCAGAAGTCTTGCGCAGCTATTTGCCCGACAGCGCCACCGAAGTGCAGTTGCTGCCCATCCGCCTCGGCGACGCCAGTCTGAAGCGCGGCTACACCTATGAGGCCAGGCGGCAATACCGGTCTGCCGAGCGCGAGTTTCGCGAGCGTGGCGAGCACAGGCTTGCAGCGGTAGCGGCGCTGCGCCGCGCGACCCTCGACATCGCGCAGGGCAACCCCTCATTGGCACGCGAAATTCTGCGCGAGGTCGATACCGGGCCAGCCGCTAACGATCCGGCGATACGCACCTATTCGGCCGTGCTGGCGACGCGCGTCGACATCTCGAAGGGAGACGATGCGGCGGTCGACCGCCTGTTGACCGCATTGCGTACCGACCCCGCCGGGCCGCCGCTGTTGCTGGACGAGGCGGTGGGGCCGGCGTCGCTCGCGTCGGCCAAGCGCCCGACGCAGCGTGCGCTCGAACTGCGAGCCGAAATGATGCAGGCCAGGGGTTCGACGCCGATCCAATGGGCAGACATCGGGTTCATGGTTGCGCCCGACGGCAGCGTCGGTGATGTCGAGGTGCTGCGCGGCAACCGGATCCTCGGCTGGACCAAACCGATCGTCGAGCAGGTAGCATCGCGCCGTTATGCCCCGATCGCGCTCGAGCCGGGGCATCCGGGCCTATACCGCGTCGAGCGCTTCACGCTTCGGGCGTCGCGTGCGGTACAAACGGGATCGATCATCAAGAGCCCGACAGGCCCGGTCACGCTCGAGATACTAGACCTTACCCGGTCCACCACCACTACCCCGCCGGCCTGACCGACCGCCAGCGGGCCGGCATCAGTTGACCCGGCCAAGCCCCGCGATCGTGCGGTCGACCAACGCGCGGTCGGCGGTCGCGCCGTGCTTTTCGGCGATGATCGCTGCCGCCGCCTTGGCCGCAGCGTCGGCTGCGCGGATCCGAACGTCGGCGATCGCCTGACGCTCGGCGGCCGCGATCTTGTCTTCGGCCATGCGGGTGCGGCGGCGCACCAGCGTCGCGGCGTCGATCTCGGCCTTGGCCATCATCGCGGTCGCCTCTTCGTCGGCATGCGCGATCATCGCCGCGGCGTCGACCTCGACGGTCGCCAGCTTGCGCGCATATTCGGCGCGCAGCGCTTCGGCCTCGGCGCGAAGCTGCTTCGCCTCGTCGAGCCGCGACCGGATTTCGCCGATCTGCTTGTCGAGCATCGCGCCGATCAGGCGCGGCACGCCCTTGACCAGCAGGATGATCAGGAAGACCGCCATCGCCGCCGACACCCAGCCGGTGGGGTCGAGGAAGAACAGCGTAGGATCGGCGTGTGCGCCCTCGGCGCCAACGCTCTCGATCGCGACCGCGCCGGTCTCGGGCATGCCCTCGGCCGACAGGCTGGCGTTCGATGCTTCGGAATGGAGCACTGGGTCAGCCATGCATCACCACCTTCACTGCGCCGCGCGCTTCGTCTTCGCTCACCGGTGCGCCCGATACCCGCGCGACGATGTCGCGCGCTAGATCGGCGGCAATGCCCTCGATCTCGCCCGATGCCGCTTGCGAGGCCGCAGCGATCTGCGCTTCGGCGGCGGAGACCCGAACCTGGTGCTCGGCGTCCGAGGCGGCGAGGGTCGCCTCGGTCCGTGCGGTAGCCTGCGCCTTGGCAGCAGCAAGCTTCTGCCGCGCCGCCTCGCGCGCCGCATTTTCCTGCGAACGCCAATTCTCTTCGTCGGCATCCGCCGCGACGCGCGCCGCCTCTGCCGCCTGCAAATCGCCGGCGACCTGGGTGTCGCGATCGTCCATCGTCGCCTGCACCTTGGGCACCATGCCCCGGCCGATGATCAGATAGGCGAGCCCGAACGTCAGCACGACCCAGAAGAGCTGGGACGCGAAGGTTGCGGCGACTTGTTCGATTTGCGGCATTCGAAAAATGTCCTTGGGGGCAGCGCCGGACGAGCCGGCACTGCCCGCGAAATCAGGCGACGAAAATCAGCAGCACCGCGACGACGAACGCCAGCAGGCCCAGAAGCTCTGCAGCGGCGAAGCCGATGAACATGTTGCCCTGCTGGCTGGCAGCCGCGCCAGGATTGCGCAGCGCGCCCTGAAGGTAAGCCGAGAAGACGTTGCCCACGCCGAGCGCGGCAAGGCCTGCGCCGATTGCTGCGAGACCGGCACCGAGCAGCTTGATCGAGTCTGCGTCCATGAAATTCACTCCTTGAGAAAAATTGCGGTTAGAAAACGAAAGAAATCAGTGATGGTCGTGCAGATGCTCGGCATCGTTGATGTACAGCGAGGTCAGCAGCGCGAACACATAGGCCTGCACGCCGGCGACCAGAATCTCCAGCGCCGAAACACCGACCATCAGCGCGAAGCTGGGAATGCCGACGAGCAGCCCGGTACCCGCCGACACCGCCGAGGAATTGATGACGAAATACGCCAGCACCTTCAGCAGGATGTGGCCCGCGGTCATCGCGACGAACAGCCGCAGCGCCAGGCTGAACGGGCGCACCATGAACGAGACGAACTCGATCGGCGCGACCAGCAGCAGGACGGGGATCGGCGTGCCCTTGGGCGCGAACAGGCTGAAAAAGCGAAGGCCATGCTTGGCAAAGCCGACGATCAGCACGATCGAAAAGCTCATGATCGCCAGCACGCCGGTAACGGTGAAGTGGCTGGTGAAGGTGAACGGGTGCAACCCGGCCAGCCCCAGCGGCAACAGCCCGAGCAGGTTGGCGAACAGGATGAACATGAACAGCGTGAAGACGTAGGGCACATATTTGCGCCCCGCCTTGCCGATATTGGCGTCGAGCAGCTTGTCGATGAAGCCGACGAATCCCTCGACCATCATCTGGCCGCGACCGGGCACCAGCTGGCGCTTCATGCCGACCAGCATGAACGCCCAGAGCGCGATCAGTGCCGCGACCATGTAGAGCGCACTGTTGGTGAAGGCGATCGTCTGGCCGCCTACCGTGAACATATCCGCGATCGACTGCACCTCGAACTGGTGCATCGGGTCGATCTTGCCTGCCTCAGCCGCCACTGCCGTTTCCAATTTGCCAAAGCGCCCGAAGCATCACTTCGAGCGCCGGTTCGAAATCCTGATGATATTCCTGAACGCGCTGACGATGCCGAGAGCAAGCAGCACGAGCAGGAGCCAGGGAGAGGTGCCCAAGAAATAATCGAGCGTCCACCCGATCAACGCACCGCCAACCATTCCCCCGACCAATTCGGCGAGAACGCGGTTGCCCAGACGATAGCCTTCGCCATCCTGCGCGCGCGTCTCGCCCGATCGGATCGATTCCTGCGTCTTGGCGCGCGCCAGCCGCTCGTCGAGCGAATCAAGGCGTGCATCCTCGGGCAGGGGGTCCGGTCCGGGCTCGTTCTCGGCCATATTCGCTTCTCCAAGCCCCGTATGGGCCGGGCAAGCGCCATGTACCGAGGGCCAAGCCCGCCAAGGCACGCGCCGATTAGGATGGGGGGCGGGCCAAGTCAACCTTGGGGGTGGGATGAGGGCGCGGCTAAGGCAGCCGCTGCGTCAACCCTTTTAACTTTCATTTTGTTGACGCTGGCTGCTTGCCCGCCGAATGGGCGTCGACCAATATTCGCTGACGTCCGCTGGAGCGGGGCATCCGCGCCAAATCACGCGGGCGGATCGGAGGTGAGAACAGCGACAAAAGATATTGCTATTATCATCGTCAGCACTGGCTTGCTGATGGTGGCATTCGCCACCTTGATTCTTCGGATCATCGAGGTGGCCCGCTCTAAGTAGCGGCGGGAGGGGGCCGGCCTGGCAGCTGGCCCCCAAACGAATGAACCCCGACTGCTGGCACAGCCGGGGTCCAGAGATGATCACAACGATCAATCGATATTGCTACGACTCACCTACGCTACGAACGTCGAAAAATCAATCGCCGGCTAACATCACACACACCGCGGATCGCGTTCGGGAGCGCCCGCACCCCGCTGCTTCCAGGCGCCGCTCGGCGTCTGGTACATCTCGCCCGGTTCGGTGCGCGCGATCAGGTTGCAGCCCGACACGAACGCGAATTGTTCGATCGTCGAACCCGCGCCCGCGCGCTGGGTGTAGACCGATTTGCGCTTGATGTTGATGTCGCGAACGATCGCGCGGACATTGTCGGGCGCGTTGCCCACCACGCCCAGATAGCCGTCGGTCTGCTCGCCGATCTGCCCGGCGGCGCGTGCCGCGGCATAGTCGGGGTCGCGCTGCGCCTGCGCGGTACCCGCAACCCCCGCCACCAGCGCCAGGCCGATCATCCATTTCGCGATACGCATCGTCAAAAAATCCCCGGGTTCTGCTGGATCAACGTCTTTGCTTCGCCATCCAATCGGTACACCACCTCCTGGGTGATGTTGATGTTCAGGTTGATGACGATCGGCTTGTCGGGCGCGGTGACATTCACGCACCCGCCGGCCAGCACCACCGCCCCGATCGCCGCACGCTTCGACATCCGAAGCAAGGTCGCGCTTTTCATGGCTTTCATCAATCCTGTTTCGCTCATGGCACATTCTCGCTTGCGGGGGGCTGAACGGGGGGCGCTTCACGCTGCTGCTGTTGTTCGATCAGCGTCGGCAGGTTGCGCTCGATCAGTCGGCTGGGGTCGTAATAGCTCTGCACCGAATCGAGCAATTGGCGAAACGGCGCGCGAATCGTGATGTTGAACACGAGCGGCAGCTTCGCGAGTCGATCGATGATGAAGTTCGATTTGGTGCCCTTGCCCTGGCTGATTCCGGCGAACTGGATCTCGGTCACCATCTCGCCCGACAGCGAACCATTGAGCACCAGGTTCAGCCGATCATAGTCGATAGCCTTGAGCGCCTGGAACGCCAGATTGCCCCAGGTGCCCAGATCTTCCTGCGTCAGCTCACCGATATAGGCGATCGTCCCCCCACCCTCGCGCACCGTCAGGCGGCCATCCTCAATCCGCCCGCCGCGCTCGTCGAAGATCATCGGCAATACGCCGTCGAAGGTGCCGGTGGCGTTTAGGTTCTCGAAATCGAAGGTCTGGAGGAATTGCGCGCCATCGACCCCGCGGACGCGAAACACCATCCGCCGCTCGACCGTCTGGCCGAAATCGAGCACCGTAGGCTCGAGCACCAGCTCGCCGCCGCCGAACGGCCAGCGCCCGCCCTCGACCGCCACCTTCTGGTCGCCGATCAGCTGGTAGCGCACCTGCCCGTTCTCGACCGGAATCCCCGGATTGGCGACCGCGATCGTCGCGAGCTGCGACGGCGCGGTCTTGAGCCCAAGCAGGTCGGTGAAGCGGATCTCGCCCGAAATTCCCTCGACGGGGCCAAAGGCGGCGGCAAGATCGGTACCCGCGGTGCGAAACACACCGTCGCTGGTAACCGACTCGGGGCTCCAGCGTATCTGCCCCGCGCCCGACACGGTGCCGGCGACGTCGGCGATCACGCCGAAGGTGAGCCTGGTGAGCGCTTCGGGCTGGAACGCCTCGGTAAAGCTGATGCCGGTGACGGCGAGATCGGCGCGCCCCGCCCCCGCGCCCAGATCATGGACGATCGTGACGTCCGCCACCTTCACCCCCGCCGCCGGGGTGGTAAGCGTGCCGCTGGCGTCGATGCGGTTGCCCGAGAGCGTGAGCACGAAATCATTCGCCGCCAGGGGGTTGTAGCGCGGTTCGGGCGCGGCATCGGCCACCCGCAATGCCTCACCGTTCAGGGTCAATCGCCCATCGGCAAAGCGCCACGCCCCCGCCCCACCCGACAGATTGAGCGGCACATTCCCGATCACCCCGCTCGCACCGGCAAAGCGCCCGGCCGCACCGCCATCGCGCACCCGGCCATCGAGCGCCGCGATATCGAGCCGCGAGATGCGATCCCCCGCCCCCAATCGCGCAGCGACATCGGCGACGTCGAAGCGCAGCCCGTCGAGCGCGAACACCGCGCGCGCGGCTTCCAGGCGGAGCGGGGTTCCACCGATCGTGCCGCGCAGCACCGGTCGCGCGACGCTGGCGCCACCGCCCACCCCGCCGGGGCCGATGCTGAGCAACGCACCATCGGTCGGGCACAAGGCAAGCTGCGCGGGTGCGAGCAGCAACGCCGACACCCGCAGCCGATCGAACGTCGTCGCCGCGCAGCGCGCGTTTACCGCGAGCCTTTTGCCGCCATCCCAGCGCGCGTCGATCGGCAACGTCAGGCCATCGACCCGCCCGCCCGGAAACGCGCCGCTGAACCGCATCCGCGTCGTGATCGCGGTCGCTCCATTGGGCGCGCGCGAGAAGCGCACCGGGGCCAGCGCCAGCGCCTCACCGCCCGCGGCATAGGGTTCGAAGCGCGCCTCGCCGGTCACCGCCTCGCCAGGGCGCGCCTGGACCAGCCGCACCTCGCCCTGCGGCAAGCCGCCGCCCCCAAGCGTCAGGTTTCCATCGACACCCAGCGCACCGCCGGGCCAGCCGAGCCGCACCCCCTGCCCGCCGCGCAGCACAATCCGCGCGCCGCTGGCGGCGTCGATCGATGCCTCACGCACCACCAGCGCGCCGCGGCTCCCGCGCTGCTGCACCGCGAACCGCAGGTCTATCGCGCTCCGCTTCCCGGCTTGCGCGATGGCATCGGCGAACTTCGCGCCGAGCGCGGCCACCGGCGTTCCCGCGGCGCTACGTGCCAGTCCGCTCGCCTGCGCCAGTCGCGCCGGCGCCAGCCCGACGCGATCGGCGCGCGCACGCCCGGCGAAACGGATCGCGGGGCCTTCGATTCGATACCGCCCGTCGATCGCCAACCCGCTGCCGCGCGCATCGGTGGCGGCAAAACCGCGCGAGGCCAGATCGACCGCACCCTCGGTGCGCGCCACGTTGCCGGCAAAGTCGACCGTGCCCGTCAGCCCCGACAGCCCGCCCGCCGCAGCTCCAGCCCTCGCCACTACGATCTTGGCATTCCCGCGCCAGCGATCGAGCTGCGCGCCAAGCGCGGCGTTGAGCCCCAGCGCGACATCGCGCGCGCGGCCGCTGGCGCCGCAATCGATCGTCGCCGCGCGGATCGGCCCGCGCAGCGTCGGCGCACCCTCGTCGATCGTCAGCGCCATCGCCGCACTCACCCCGCCGCCGGCGCAGCCGTTCACCGCCAGCCGATCGGAGACCGCGGCGATTCGCCCGGCAAAGCCGTCGTTCAGCTGTCCGCGCCCGCTCACGCGAACCCCGACCACACCATGGGGGGTCGTCAACCGCATCCGCGCATCGGCAACATCGACGAACATCTCGGGCAACGCGAACGGCTTGCCCGAAGGCGCAGGCAGCAGCCGGTCGAGCGCGCCGAGCGACAGCTTCCCGTCGACCAGCCGTCCGCGCAGCCGCACCTGCCCCGCCTCGATCCCCGTCACCCGCGCGCCCGACAGCCCAACCTGCGTCCGCACGATCACGCTGTCGGCGACCAGATCGGGGTCGGCGGGGTCGCCGATCACCAGGTCGGTCAGCCTTTGGCTCGACAGGCCGATATCGGCGACGCGATAGCTCGCGGCGATACCGCGCCGCGCCAGTTCGTCGTCGATGAAATTCTCGGCAAGCGGACGCCGCTGGCTCCAGACCGCGATGAGCACCGCCAGCAGCACGATCGCGATGCCCAGCGGCACCCGCCCGCGCCGCGGCACGCCCAGCAGCCGCCACCACCGCCGCGCCGCGACCGCGCCCGGTTCCTGCTCGGCTTGCGCCGTCACGCTGACCCTGTCGCCATCACGCGGCGATCGTTGCGGGGCTGCGCGAGGATGGTCAAGCACTTACCATTCCTCGCCGGAGGCGCTGGGAGGATTTGCACGCCGCGCGCGCTTTGCTACCCCTGCCCCTCGATGGCCGAGCCCCCGCCCGACACGACCGGTCACCGCGCGCGGCTGCGCCAGCGGTTGCTGGGCAATGGCGGCGAGGCGCTGCTCGATCACGAGCTGATCGAATATCTGCTCGCGCTGGCGATCCCGCGCCGCGACACCAAGCCGCTGGCCAAGGCGCTGCTGCGCGAATTCGGCGGCATCGGCGGGCTGCTCACCGCCGATCCGGCGGCGCTGGCGCGGGTGCCGGGGATGGGCGAAACCTCGGCCGCGGCGATCAAGATCGCGCACGCCGCCGCGATCCGGCTGGTGCAGGCGCAAGTGGCCGAACGCCCGTTGCTCAACAACTGGCAGGCGCTTCTCGATTATCTGCGCGCCGACATGGCGCACCACCCGATCGAGCGCGTCCGCGTGCTCCACCTCAACACCCGCAACATGCTGATCCGTGACGAATTGATGAGCGAGGGATCGATCGACGAAGCCGCGGTGCATGTCCGCGAAGTCATCCGCCGCGCGATCGACCTCGGCTCGGCGGCGATCATCCTGGTCCACAACCACCCCTCGGGCGATCCCACCCCCAGCCGCGCCGATATCGATCTGACCCGCGCGATCGTCGATGCCGGCAAGCGACTGAACATCGCGGTGCACGACCACATCATCATCGGCACCAGCGGCCATGCCAGCCTGCGTTCGCTGGGGCTGATCTAGAAGCCCTCGGGCAGTTCGATCGGCCCCACCACTTCGCGATAGCGCGTGATCGCATAGCGATCGGTCATGCCCGCGATGAAATCGGCGATGTGGCGGCTGCGCGCGGGTTCTTCGGCTGGGAGCAGTTCGCGCCATTCCTCGGGCAGGCGGCGCGGATCGTCGGCATAGGCGGCGAACAGCCCCGCCACCACCGCGCGCGCCATGTCGGCGGCGGCCAACTGGCGCGGGTGGTGATAAAGTTCGGCATACATGAAGCGCTTGAGCGCACGCTCCTCGTCGCGCATCGCATCCGAAAAGCCGACCAGGCAGCGCCCCGCCGCGCGGACATCGTCGGCGGTTTCGATCCCCGCCTCGGCAATCCGGCCTTGCGTGGTCGCGATCAGGTCGTTGACCATCAGCCCGATCTGCGAGCGGATCAGCTCGCCGGTCAGCCGATGATCGGGCACGTCGGGCAGCCGCGCCTTCACCGCGTCCCAGCCGCGCGCGATCATCGGCACCGCCATGATCTGGTCGCGCGACAACAGCCCCGCGCGCAGTCCGTCGTCGATGTCGTGATTGTCATAGGCGATATCGTCGGCGAGCGCGGCGACCTGCGCCTCGAGCGAAGGCCAGCGCGTCAGGTCGAGCGCGAAGGTCGAATCGGCCTCGGCCAGCGCCCAGCCGGGGTTCGTGATCGGCCCGTTATGCTTCGCCAGCCCCTCGAGCGTTTCCCACCCCAGGTTCAGCCCCGGCCAGCGCGGATATGGGCTTTCGAGCAGCATCAACGCGCGCAGCGTGTGCCCGTTGTGATCGAACCCGCCCTTGCCCGCCAGCGCGGCGCCCAGCGCGTCCTCGCCGGCATGGCCGAAGGGCGGGTGGCCGATATCATGCGCCAGGCACAGCGCCTCGGTCAGATCCTCGTTCAGCCCCAATGTGCGCGCGATCACCCGGCCGATCTGCGCGACCTCCAGGCTGTGCGTCAGTCGCACGCGGAAGTGATCGCCATCGGGCGCCATGAACACCTGCGTCTTGTGGCGCAGCCGGCGGAAGCTGATCGAATGGACGATCCGGTCGCGATCGCGCTGGAAGGCGTCGCGCGGCCCGCGTTCGCTTTCGCTCGCCTCGCGGTGCAGCCGCCCGCGCGTCGCTGCGGGGTCCGCCGCCCAGGGCGCGCGGGTCATTGGACCGGCAGCTTGGCGATCTTCTGCCCGGCCTCGCTCGTCCATGCGAAGCCACTCAGCCCCGCCTTGGTCAGCGTGTTGACGAAGCCCTGCGCGTCGGCGCTGGTCTTGAACGGGCCGGTCAGCAGACGGTTCGTGAAGCGTAGCGGTGTCGTCCATGCGCCGCGTCCCTTCATCGCCGCGGGCGCCTTGTCGACCAGTTTCTTCCATTCCTTGGGCAGATCGGAGACGTTCGCGCCGCCCGCGACCTGCACCCAATGGCGCGCAGGCTCGGCTGGCGGCTTGGGCGCGGCTGGCTTCTTGGCGACGGCCTTGGGCGCGGGCTTGGCCGCGGCGGGTTTCGGCGCAGACTTGGGCTTCGGCGCTTCGACGGGTTCGGGCTGAGGCGCCGGCGCGGCGACGGGCGGTTCGGGCTCGGGCGGCGCGACGATTTCTGGCTCGGGCGGGGGGCTCGGGGTCGGCAGTGGCGCGACCCCGAGTTCGGAGCCTGGGACGACAATTCCGCGGACGATCGAGGCGAGGATGCTGTCCTCGGCACCCACCGACCGCGACGGCGGCGTGGGGCGGGCCGGAGCGACCGATGGCTCGGCTGCCGCGAGTCGCGGCGCGGCGGGGCTGGGCGCTGCAGCCTCGGTCGCGTCTGCTGTGGTCGGCTGCGGCAGCGAGGCCGCCGCCAGTCTATCGGCGCCGTTGTTGGGCATCGCGGCGGGGATAGCGCCGGCGCTCGTCGGCGGCACCACCGACGATTCGGTCGCAGCCACCGCTACCGGTGCTGGCGTCGAAGCGACCGGCGCGCTCGCCGCAGGGATCGCGCTTTGCGGCGGCGGGCTCGCAGCCAGCTGCGTCACGGGCGCCGGGGTGAAGCCAGGCTGCGGCGTCGCTGCTACGGTCTCGCCACGCTCCGGCGGGATCTCGCGCGCGGCGGCGACCGGCTGCGCATTCGCCGAGGAAACCGTAGGCGCAGGTGTGGGGGCGGCAGCCACCTGCACCGGGGTCGAAGGTACCGGCGTGCGCTGCGGCGTCGGCGTCGCCACGCTCGACCGGACGAGCGGCGCGCGCCGCTCCGCCAGCGGCGTTGCCGCGGCCGATCGCTGCGACCGCGCGGGTGCCGCCGCAACCTGCACCGGTTCGCGGCTCGGCGTCGGCACCGCCGCCGGCTGCCGCTCTGGCATCGCCGGGCCGGTCTCGCGTCGGCTCGCTACCGCAGGAGCAGCCCGCCGCGCCCGCCGCTCGGCCGCCGCGGCGACCCGTGCCGAGCGCGCCGCGGCACGGCGTTCGGCGGCGCTTGGCGCTCGCTCGCTCACCCTTCTTGCCGCGGCGGCACCCGATGTCGTGACCGATGCCAGCGCCACCGGTGCCGCGCGCACGCCGGCGGGCAATGCGGGCAGCGCCGGGGTCAGCGTCGCATCCGCCATCCGCGCGGGGGTCCGTGTGAACTCGCCCAGATGCGCGGCGAAGCCACGGTCGGCGGGGTCGCGGATTTCGGCCAACCGGCGGAACAACGGGATATAGGCGGTGCCGAACCCCGGCATCATCTGCACCGCGACGCGTTCGGCCTCGAGCAGGTTGCCGCCGATCGCCAGCACCAGCGCGCGGGTTCGCCACGCCGCACGGTCCTGCGCGCGCAATTGCGGATCGAGCATCGCGTCGGCCGCCGCCTTGTCGCCCGAGATCGCCAGCGACAGCGCATAGCGCCGCCGCAGCTCGTCGTCCTCGCCCGCCGCCAGCGCGCGGGCATATTCGGCCTGCGCGTGCCGCTGCTGGCCGATCAGGTCATAGGCAAGGCCGCGATCGGCGGCGAAGCTCGCCGGCGGCATCCGCCCGGCTTCGGCCTCGGCGAAGCGGCGCAGCGCCTCGCCCGGTCGGCCCAGCCGCACCAGCGCGCGCCCGCGTCCCGCCGCGATCCGCGGGTCGCGCGGCGCAACCCTTTCGGCGCGGGCGAAGAATTGCAGTGCGGCCGCGGTATCGTCGAGCTGCGCGCTGAGGTCGCCCGCCTCGATCAGCGCGTTGGCGTCGGTGGGATTGGCGGCGAGCGCGCGCATCTGCACCGCCAGCCGATCGGCGATCGGGGTCGGCTGCGGCACGAACCCAGCCTGCCCGCTTGCGCCTTGGCTCGCTTGCGCCATCGCCGCGCCCGGCACGGAGAGTGCGATCGCGGCCAGCGCGACGGACGGACGCAAGATACGAAAATGCTTCATGAATGCACGCGCTATAGCAGGCCCTGGATGAACCGCGACAGTCGCGCGCGCCAATGGCGACCGACGGTGCCCGCCCGGCGACGAGCCGGACGGGCAGCACCGATCACTGGTTGTTCTGCCGATGCAGGAAGCGCGGAATGTCGAGCGGCGCTTTGTCGTCCTCGGTGCCGCGGCTGAGCCCACGACCCGCGTTCGACATCCGCTCGAACAAGGTGCCGCCCGCCTTGGGCGCGGGTTCGGCTACGGGTGCGGGTTCGTTCGCCTCGCCGGTCAGCCAGCGGCGCTTGGGGGCATCGGCCTCGGCCGAGGCAGCGGCTTCGGTCGGCAGCGTCGATTCGGCGCCGAGCACCAGCTCGTCGTCTTCCGCCTGTACCGGCGCGGGTGCCGGCTCGGCCATCGGCGCGGGCGCGGCAGGCTGCGGCTCGGCCGCGACGGCGGCTGGTGCCGCTGCCGGCTCGCTCTTGCGCGGCGCCGAGAAGCTGAAGCTGCGCGTGGTGTCGGCAGGCGTGCTGACCGGCGCGGCCATCGCCTCGCCATCGGCCTCGATGCCCGTGGCGACCACCGACACGCGGATGCGGCCCTCGAGCTCGGGATTGAACGCCGAACCCCAGATGATGTTGGCGTCGGGATCGACCAGCTCGCGGATATGGTTCGCGGCCTCGTCGACCTCGAGCAGCCGCATGTCGTCGCCGCCGGTGATCGACACGATCACGCCCTTGGCGCCGCGCATCGACACGCCGTCGAGCAGCGGGTTGGCGATCGCCTTTTGCGCGGCTTCGATCGCGCGGCTGTCGCCCTCGGCCTCGCCGGTGCCCATCATCGCCTTGCCCATTTCCTGCATCACGCTGCGAACGTCGGCAAAGTCGAGGTTGATCAGGCCGGGCATCACCATCAGGTCGGTGATGCCGCGAACGCCCTGCTGGAGCACTTCGTCGGCCATCTCGAACGCCTGCTTGAACGTCGTGTTGGCGTTGGCGATCAGGAACAGGTTCTGGTTGGGGATGACGATCAGCGTATCGACATATTTCTGCAGCTCTTCGATGCCCGCATCGGCCGACGCCGAGCGGCGCTTGCCTTCGAACGAGAAGGGCTTGGTCACCACGCCGACGGTGAGAATGCCCATGTCGCGCGCCGCCTTGGCGATCACCGGGGCCGCACCAGTGCCGGTGCCGCCGCCCATGCCAGCCGCCAGGAAGCACATATGCGCGCCCTCGAGCGCCTTCTGGACCTGCTCGATCGTCTCCTCGGCCGCGGCGCGGCCAATCTCGGGCCGGCTGCCGGCACCCAGGCCTTGGGTGATCTTGGCGCCGAGCTGGATCCGCTGCGGCGCGGTCGACTGCTTGAGCGCCTGCGCGTCGGTGTTGGCGACGAGGAACTCGACCCCCTGCACGTCGGCGCGGATCATGTTGGCGATGGCGTTGCCGCCAGCGCCGCCGACGCCGATCACGGTGATGCGCGGCGTCAACTCGTCGACGTCGGGCGGCAGAAAATCGATACCCATGGTGTTCTCCCCTGGGCCTCCGAAAACCGGGAGGCACCCAAATTTGTCAGCGGTTGTGCACGAACAATTAACGCGACTCTAGCCGCAAATGCGGCTGCTGTCGCAAATCCTCAATAATTCGACTTGAAAGCGGCCAGCAGTCGTTTGAACACCGCGCCCGTCGATGGTCTAACGACCAACTGGTGCGTGGGTTCAAACGCGCGCAAATCGACCGGGTCGGCCGCAGCGAACATCGCGAGCCCCGCCAGCGTCGCGAACGCCGGCCCCGAATGCGCCTCGGGCAGCGCGGTCAGCCCGCGCGGGCGCCCCAGCCGCACCGTCCGTCCCAGCGCCTGCTGCGCATAATCGGCGATCCCCTTCAGCTCGGCGCCGCCGCCGGTCAGCACGATCTGCCGCCCCACCGGATCGGCGAAGTTGAGCTTGGTCAGCTCGCGCTGGACCTCCTGCATCAGCCGGTCGAGCCGCAGCCGGATCACCGCGATCAGCTGCGCCTTGGTGATCCGCGTCCCCTCGGCATCCTCGTCGCTCGACATCGGCGCGACGTCGATCATGTCGTGATTGTCGCGCGGACTCATGTTCGCCGAGCCGTGGAAGCATTTCATCCGCTCGGCCTGCGCCCGCCGCGTGCCGAAGGCGCTGGCGATGTCGTCGGTGACATCGGCCGCCCCCATCGCGATCGAGGCGAGCCCGGTCAGCACGCCGTTCTGGTAGACCGACACGTTGGTCACTCCCGCGCCGATCTCGACCAGCGCGACACCCAGCTCGCGCTCCTCCTCGCTCAGCACCGCCAGTCCGGTGGCGACCGGCGCGGCGACGATCGACTTCACGTCGAGATGCGCCGAACGCACGCACAGATCGAGGTTGCGCACCGGCGAGCCTTCGGTCGCGACGACATGGATTTCGACCCCCAGCCGGTCGGCATGCAGCCCCAAGGGCTTGCGCACCCCGGTCAACCCGTCGAGCGTGTAGCGCGTCGGCTGCGCGTGGAGCACCATCCGCCCCGCGGGATCGAGCGCGTTGCGCGCCGCCTTGAGCAGATCGTCGATATCGGCCTGCTCGACGCGGTGGCCACCCAAATCGACCTCGAGCTTGACGATGTCGCTGACCAGTCCCCCTGCGGAAAACGCCACCCACACGTCTTCGATCGCGACGCCGGCGATCCGCTCGGCCTGCTCCACCGCCTCGCGCACCGCGACCTCGGTCGCCGCCATGTCGGCGATGTAACCGCGCTTGACGCCCTTGCTCTCGCGCTGGCCGGTGCCGAGCACCACCAGCTCGCCGCCGTCGCCGCGCTGCGCGATCACCGCCGATACCTTCGACGACCCGATGTCGAGTGCGGTAATCAGACCTTCCGGTGCCGTTTTCGCCATGTTCCTGCCCCTGTTACTTCAAACTGTCCGTTCGTGCTGAGTAGAGGCTGAGCTTGTCGAAGCCTCGTATCGAAGCACCCTTGCGCCCCACGGTCCTTCGATACGCCATTTCGACAATCTCAATGGCTACTCAGGACGAACGGTGGTGGGTGGATCCTCACCGACCACCGGCGCAACCTTCTCCACCCCGCTCTTGCGCCGCATCACCAGCTTGGTCGGATCGCGCAGGTCGAAGCGGCTGTAATGCCCGCCCAGCAACCGGTCGCGCCCGTCGAGCTCGGCGAACTTCACCAGCGCCTTGGCGGCAGGCTCCTCTCCGGCGGGCAGCAACAGCACCTCGCCCGACACGAATTGCAGATCCCAGCGCCGATCACCGACCCAGGTCGCCGCACGCACCATCGGGCGAAGCGCGGGCGCCGCCGCCATCAACCGCTGATACGCCGGCTCCTGCGCATTGGCGCCGTCGCCCACCACCAGCGGCAGATTGGGCATCGCATCGGCGCGCACCGGCTCGAGCAGCGTTCCCGCCTCGTCGATCAGCATCAGCTGGCCATTATTCTGCCAGATCGCCGCCGGGGTGCGCTCGACGATGTCGATCACCAGCGTATCGGGCAGCCGCCGCGACACCCGCGCATCGGCGATCCAGCCATAGCGCAGCAGCCGGTCGCGCACCTCGTTGAGGTCGACCAGCGGCATCGCGCGCGATTGCTGTTCGAGCGCGACGGCATAGACCGACATCCGCTCCATCCGCTCGAGCCCGCTCACCTCGACCTGGTCGACTCGAAGCCCGGCGCGGCCCATCCCCTCGGCCACCGCGACGCCGATCGCGCCGGGGACCCCGAAGAAGCTGGCGATGCCGATCGCCCCCGCACCCGCCGCGATCGCGAAGGTCCAGGCAGCGGCGCGGCGCAGCGCCAGCTCACTGACCGGCAGCACCGCGATCGTCCGATCGAGGATCGAGGCCTTCCGCGACCGTTTCGCCGGCTGCTTGCGTTTGGCGGGAGCGCCTCGCTTCTGGGCCGATCGACGCTGCGTCATGCTGCTCACGCCCTCCCCCCTTCGTTCATCGCTTCGTCGACGATCCGCTGCACCAGCTGCGGGTAGGCAATCCCGCGATGCCGCGCCTGTTCGGGCACCAGGCTGAGCGGAGTCATGCCAGGCTGGGTGTTGACCTCGAGCAGGAACAGCCCTTCGGCCCCTTGGCTGTCGTCCCAGCGGAAATCGGCGCGCGAGGCACCCTTGCAGCCGAGCAACCGATGCGCTTCGAGCGCGATCCCCTCGCACGCCTGAGCGATCGCGTCGGGAATGTCGGCGGGATAGACATGCTCGGTCAGCCCATCGGTATATTTGGCGGCATAGTCGTAGAAGCCGCCGGTCGGCTTCAATTCGGTGACGCCCAGTGCCTGGTCGCCGAGCACCGCCGTCGTCAGCTCGCGGCCACGGATGAAGGGTTCGGCGAGCAATTCGTCGAATTCGTTCCACGGCCCCACGCTGTCGCGCGCGATCGGGTTGCCGTGATTGCCCTCGTCGGTGACGATCGCGACGCCCACCGACGATCCCTCGTTGACCGGCTTGAGTACATAGGGGCGCGGCAGCGGGTCGCGCTCGTACAGCTCCTCGGTCGGCACGATCCGTCCGCCGGGCATCGGGATGCCGTGCGGCACCAAAGCCTGCTTGGTCAGCACCTTGTCGATCGCGATCACCGATGCCGCCAGCCCCGAATGGGTGTAGCGCAGCCCCATCAGGTCGAGCATCCCCTGCACGCTGCCATCCTCGCCGGGGGTACCGTGGAGCGCGTTGAACACCAGATCGGGTGCGGCTTCGGTCAGCCGCGCGGCGACGTCGCGCCCCATGTCGATCCGCGTGACCCGATGGCCGAGCGATTCGAGCGCATCGGCGACGCCGGCACCCGACATCAGCGACACCTCGCGCTCGGCCGACCAGCCGCCCATCAGCACCGCGATGTGGAGGTTCTTGTTGTTCACGCGCTACGCCCCACTCGCTGAATTTCCCATTCGAGGTCGATCCCCGACGCCGCCTTCACCCGCGCGCGGACATCGTCGCCCAGCGCCTCGATATCGGCGCTGGTCGCGTCACCGGTATTGATGAGGAAGTTGGTATGCTTCTCGCTCACCTGCGCGCCACCGCGCATCAGCCCGCGACAGCCCGCCGCATCGACCAGCGCCCAGGCCTTCTCGCCCGGCGGGTTCTTGAAGGTTGACCCCCCAGTCTTGCTCCGCAGCGGCTGCGATGCTTCGCGCGCGGCGGCGATCCGGTCCATTTCGGCCTGGATCACCGAGGGTTCGGCGGGGTGGCCGCGGAAAGTCGCCGACACCACCACCGCGCCTTCGGGCAAATCGCTGTGGCGATAGGTGTAGCCCAGGTCGCCGACGTCCAGCGTGTGCCGTTCGCCCGATCGCAGGACGATGTCGCACGCGACCAGCACGTCCTTCACCTCGCGGCCATAGGCACCGCCGTTCATCCGCACGAAGCCGCCGACGGTGCCGGGGATCGACCGCAAAAACTCGGTGCCGCCAATCCCCGCATCGCGCGCGGTCGACGACACCAAAATGCCCGACGCGCCGCCGCCGCAACGAAGCGTGACCGCGTCGATCGCCTCGACCTTGGCGAATGGCTTGCCCAGCCGAACGACGACACCAGGCACCCCGCCATCGCGCACGATCAGGTTCGATCCCAGGCCCAGCGCCATGACCGGCACCGCCGGGTCGAGATCGGCGAGGAAGGCCGCAAGGTCATCGGTGTCGGCAGGCTCGAACAGCCATTCGGCGGCACCGCCGGCCTTGAACCACACGAGCGGCGCAAGCGGCGCGGCGGGGGTTAAGCGACCGCGCGCAGTCCCCCTCCCGCTTGCGGGAGGGGTTAGGGGTGGGGCTTTCTGTTTACCGAAGTCAGCGTCCGCAGGCCCACCCCCGGCCCCTCCCGCAAGCGGGAGGGGGGAAGAAGTAGTGCCGGTCACTGCTCCACCGCCCGGCTGTTAGGCGAGACTTGCGAGGCCGCCCCATCCAGGAAACACGCCCCCCTCACGCCCGCGCCGCCTCGATCGCCTGCGCGAGCCCCGCAGCCCATTTCGTGATGTCCCCCGCCCCCAGGCAGATCACCTGATCGCCCGGCTGCACCACCGCTGCCAGCGCGCTCGCCAGCGCCTCGGGTCCGTCGATCGCCTGCGCCGAGCGATGCCCGCGCCGGCGGATATTCTCGACCAAAGCATTGGCATCGACGCCTTCGACCGGGGCTTCGCCCGCGGCGTAGACCGGCGTCACATAGACCATGTCGGCGTCGTTGAACGCCTGCGCGAACTCGTCCATCAGCCCGCCCAGCCGCGAATAGCGGTGCGGCTGCACCACCGCGATCACCCGCCCCTGCGCGCTCTCGCGCGCCGCCGACAGCACCGCGCGGATTTCGACCGGGTGGTGGCCGTAATCGTCGACGATCGCTGCGCCCCCTCCGCGTGCAAAGGCTACCGAGCCGACCTGGGTAAAGCGCCGCTTCACGCCGGTGAACGCCGCGAACCCTTTGGCGATCGTCGAATCGTCGATGCCAAGCTCGAGCGCGACCGCGATCGACGCCAGCGCGTTCTGGACATTGTGGCGGCCGGGCATCGGCAGCTCGATATTCTCGATCGATCGCGTGGTGCCGTCGCGGTGGCGGACGATCACTTCGAAGCGATTGCCGCCGACATGCGGCGTCACATTGACCCCGCGCACATCGGCCTGTGCGGCAAAGCCGTACGTCACGATCCGCCGGTCGCGCACGCGCGGGATGATCGCCTGCACCTCGGGATGGTCGAGACACAGGATCGCCGCGCCGTAAAACGGTACATTCTCGACGAACTCGACGAATGCGTCCTTCACCCGATCAAACGAGCCGTAATGATCAAGATGCTCGGGATCGATGTTGGTGACCACCGCCAGCGTCCCGTCGAGCCGCAGGAAGCTGCCGTCGCTCTCATCGGCTTCGACCACCATCCAGTCGCTCGCGCCCAGCCGCGCGTTCGATCCATAGCTGTTGATGATGCCGCCGTTGATGACGGTGGGGTCGACCCCGCCGGCATCGAGGATCGCGGCGATCATGCTCGTCGTCGTCGTCTTGCCGTGGGTTCCCGCGACCGCGACGGTCGATTTGAGCCGCATCAGTTCGGCGAGCATCTCGGCGCGGCGCACCAGCGGGATGCGTTTGGCCAGCGCATAGTCGCGCTCCGGATTGCCCGGCTTGATCGCGGTCGAGGTGACGACCACCGCAACCCCTTCGACATTCTCGGCCTTGTGGCCGATATGCACCGGGATGCCGCGCGCGCGCAGGCTTTCGATGACATAGCCCTCGGCAACGTCCGATCCTTGGACGGCGTAGCCCAGGTTATGCATCACCTCGGCGATGCCCGACATGCCGATTCCGCCGATGCCGACGAAATGGATCGTGCCGATATCGGTGCCTACTCCCTTCACGCGACCACCTGCAGCCGCGCGGGGGCATCGGGGTTGAACAACGACGGCTGATCGATCCGCTCGACCAGATCGGCCAGGTCGCGCGCGGCATCGGGCCGCCCGACGCTGCGCGCACAGCGCGCGGCGTTTGCGAGCGCCAGCGTGTCCAGCCCCAGCTTCTGCATCTGCTTGGCGAGTTCGGTCGCGGTGAACAGATGTTGCGGGATCGTCCGCGCGCCACCGGCTTGCGTGATCTCGCGCGCATTGGCGGTCTGGTGATCGTCGGTCGCGCCGGGCAGCGGCACCAGGATCGCGGGGCGGCCCGCGGCGGTGAGCTCGGCGATCGTCGAGGCGCCGGCGCGCGCGATCACCACATGCGCCCAGGCCAGCCGCTCGGGCAGGTCGGGCAGATAGGTCGCGATCTCGGCGGGGATCTGGTGCGCGGCATATTTGGCGCGAACCTCGTCGATATCCTCGATCCGCGCCTGGTGCGTCACCTGCAAGCGGCGGCGGAAATGGACGGGCAACAGCGCCAGACCGTCGGGGACGACGTCGCTCAGGATCGACGCGCCCTGGCTGCCGCCGGTGACGAGCACGCGGAAGATGCCGTCCTCGTCAAGTTCGGGATAGGGCCGATCGCGCAGGTCGAGCACCGACTGGCGCACCGGGTTGCCGATCAGCCGCACCTTCGGTTCATGATCGGGCTTCAGCCGCTCGACCCCCGCATAGCTGGTCGCAATCGCGCTGACCTTACCCGCTACCAGCCGGTTGACCCGGCCGAGCACCGCATTCTGTTCATGGATGATCGTCGGCAGCTTGCAATGGAATGCCGCGGCCAGCGCGGGGAATGCCGGATAGCCGCCGAACCCGACGACCGCGGCGGGCTTGAACCCGCGATACAGTTCGATCGCCATCGAACGGCCGGCGATCATCTTGCGCGCTGCCTTGGCCCAGCCGATCGGGCCGCCGGTGAAGCGCCCGGCGGGCAGCACATGCGTCTGCACATCGTCGAACAATCCGGGGAAGCGCACCCCGCGCTCGTCGCTCACCAGCGCGACATGATGCCCGCGCGCGGCGAGTTCGGCGGCGAGCGCGGCGGCGGGGACCATATGCCCCCCGGTGCCACCGGCGGCGAGGACGTAATGACGAGGATTCACTGTTTGCTCCGTGCGACGCTGTACGGCGATCGCTTCAGATACGGGTTTCGCCGCGTGAAGGCGAGCAATAGGCCGAAGCCGATCGACAGCGCGATCATCGACGACCCGCCATAGCTGATGAAGGGCAAGGTCATGCCCTTCGACGGCGCGATCCCGGTGTTCACCGCCATGTTGATGAGCGCCTGGATCCCCAGCTGCACCGCCAGCCCCGATGCGGCGAGCAGGCGGAACGCATCCTCTTCGTCGAGCAGTTTCACGAACACCCGCACGACGATCGCCAGGAACACCAGCGCGATCGCGGCGCAGGCCATCAGCCCGAATTCCTCGCCGACGACCGAGAAGATGTAATCGGTATGCGCCTCGGGCAGCTTGAACTTGACGATGCCGCCGCCGGGGCCGGTGCCGGTGATGCCGCCGCCGGTGATCGTCGCATGCGCCATGTCGGTCTGGTAATGATCGGTCATCGCCTTGTCGGGATCGGGAAACAGGAAGGCGTCGATCCGGGTGCGCGCGGTGCCGTAGAAGAAATAGGCAGCAACGATGCCCGCCACCGCGCTGCCGATCAGTGCGCCGATCGCCTTGGGGCTGGTGCCCGCGATCATCAGCATCACCATCCACACCGCGCCGAACACCACCGTCTGCCCGAAATCGGGCTGGAGCATCAGCAGCCCGCCGACCAGAGCGGTGAGCCCGCCGGTGATGATCACCAGCGGCAATTCGGGGTCCTTGGCGCGCAGCGACAGCAGCCACGCGGTGGTGACGATGAACAGCGGCTTGAGGAATTCGGACGGCTGGAACTGGGTGAAGCCGAGCCCGATCCAGCGCCGCGCGCCGTTCACCTCGGCGCCGACGAAGGGCAAGGCCATCAGCGCGACGATCAACACCAACGTGCCGACCAAAGCGATCCGCCGGGCAGCGGTGGTCGACAGCATCGAGGTGCCGAGCATGAAGGGGATCGACACCGTCACCCACATCGCCTGGCGCCAGAAATAATACATCGCCGGGAAGGTCTTTTCGCCGTCCGAATAGCGGATCGCCGAGGCGGGCGAGGCGGCCGCGACCGCGACCAGCCCGATCGCGATCAGCAGGAACGCCAGCAGCAGCAATACGCGGTCGATCTCCCAGAACCACAGCCCCAGCGGGGTGCGATTGCCGCGCCCCAGCCGTTCCTCGACCCGGCCGCGAAGCCCCCGCGATGCATTGTCGCGCAGCACGTCGGTCATTCGAGCGCTCCTACCAGATCGACAAAAGCATCGCCGCGCGCGGTGAAATCGCGGAACTGGTCGAACGATGCGCAGGCGGGTGACAGCAGGATCGTGTCGCCCGGCACCGCATTCGCCCATGCTGCGGCGACCGCGGCGTCTAGCGTGCCGGCTTGCTCGACCGCCATGTCGGGAGCGAGCAGCCGTTCGAACAGCGCCGCGGCGTCGCCGATCGTGTAGGCGCGCTTCACGTTGGCGAACCCCGGACGACACGCGTCGAGATCGTCGGTCTTGGCCTGCCCGCCGCAGATCCAGTGGATTCGGTCGAACGCCTGCAACGCCGGCGCGGTCGAGGTGGGGTTGGTCGCCTTCGAATCGTTGACGAAGCGCACGCCGTTCCGGGTCCCGACGATCTGCATCCGGTGCGGTAACCCGCCGAAGCTCGCAAGCCCCGCGTTGATCGCTCGCTGCGACACCCCCAACGCCTCGCACGCGGCGATCGCCGCCAGCGCGTTCTGCGCGTTGTGCGGGCCTTGCAGCGCGGGCCAGCGCGACTGGTCCATGCAGACCCCCGGCGCGATCTTGGTCAGGTCCTCGGCCCGCCCGCCGCGGGCGAGTTGGCGAGCAATGTCGGACGATGCTTCGTCACCGATGCCGATGATCGCGGCGTGGCCCGGCGTCTGCATCGCGAACAACCGCGCCTTCGCCGCGGCATAGCCCTCGAACCCGGCATAACGATCGAGATGGTCGGGGGTGATGTTGAGCAACACCGCCACGTCGCAATCGAGCGTCTGGGTCAGGTCGATCTGATAGCTCGACAGCTCGAGCACATAGACCCCGCCCAGCGGCAGCGCGTCCTGCGCCAGGATCGGCAGGCCGATATTGCCGCCCATCCGCGTCGGTACGCCGGCGGTGGCGAGGATGTGATGGATCAGCGCGGTGGTGGTCGATTTGCCGTTGGTGCCGGTGATCCCGACGACACGGTGCGGCGGCAGCTCGGGGCGCGCTTGGGCGAAGAGCTCGACGTCGCCGATGACGGGCACGCGCGCGGCGGCGGCATACTTCACAAGCGGCAATCGGTTCAGCGGGACGCCGGGTGAAAGAACCAGGCCATCGACCTCGAACTCCTGCCAGTCAGTAAAGTCGTCAATGAAAAGCTGGTGCCCCTCGACTTTTGGATTTCTGATTGCCTGCACCTTTGCAGGATCATCGTCGTGCGCGAGCACCTCCGCGCCGCCAGCCAACAACGCCGCCACCGTCGCCGCGCCCGAACGCGCCAGGCCGAGCACCGCGAAGCGCTTGCCCGCCCAGGCGCGCGCGGTGATCACCGGATCTTCAACGTCGACAGGCCCGCCAGCGCCAGCACCAGCGAGATGATCCAGAAGCGGATCACCACCGTCGGCTCGCTCCAGCCGAGCTGTTCGAAATGATGGTGGATCGGCGCCATCTTGAACACGCGGCGGCCGGTGCGCTTGTAGAAGAACACCTGGATGATGACGCTCATCGCCTCCATCACGAACAAGCCGCCGATGATCCCCAGCACGATCTCGTGATGCGCGGTCACCGCGATCGCGCCGAGCGCGCCGCCCAGCGCCAAGCTGCCGGTATCACCCATGAAGACCGCGGCAGGCGGCGCGTTGAACCACAGGAAGGCAAGGCCAGCGCCCGCGATCGCGCCGCAGAAGATCGCCAGATCGCCCGCGCGCGGCACATGCGGGATGCCCAGATACGCCGAATAGATCGCGTTGCCCGCCAGATACACGATGACCATGAACGCGACGCTCGCGATGATCACCGGCATCGTCGCCAGCCCGTCGAGCCCGTCGGTCAGGTTCACCGCATTGCCGAACGCGACGATCGTGAAGGCGGCGAAGGGAATGTAGAACCAGCCAAGGTCGATCGCGACGTTCGACAGGAACGGCAGGTACAGCATCGTCCCGTTCTGCTGGATGATGATCCAGCTGGCGATCCCCGCGATCAGGAATTCGAGCGCCAGCCGGGTGCGGCCCGATACCCCCGCGGTGCTCGCCTTGCTGACCTTGTCGTAATCGTCGAGGAAGCCGATGCAGCCGAACCCCAGCGTCACGAACAGGCATGCCCAGACGAAGGGGTTGGTCAGGTCCATCCAGATCAGCACGCTGATCGTCAGCGCCGTGAGGATCATCAGCCCGCCCATCGTCGGGGTGCCGCGCTTGGCGAGGTGCGTCTGCGGTCCGTCGGCGCGGATCGGCTGGCCCTTGCCCTGGCGAAGCCGCAGCCAGCCGATGAACTTTGGCCCGATCAGCAGCCCGATGACGAGCGCGGTCGCCACCGCGCCGCCGGTGCGGAACGAGAGGTAGCGCACGAGGTTGAGGCCGCCGGGAAAGTCGAGATACTGGGCGAGCAGATAGAGCATTAGCGGGCGATTTCCTGGCTGCGTCGTTCGGTCAGCGCGCGGACGACCGCCGACAGCCCGAGTGCGTTCGAACCCTTGATAAGGACCGCATCGCCGGGCGCCAGCACTGCTTCCAGCGCGGCGCGCGCGGCGGCGGCGTCGGCGACATGGACGAAGTCGACACGTCCGGCAAGCGCTTGCGCCAGCGGGCGCATCTGTTCGCCGACCAGGATCGCCTGCGCGACGCCTGCCGCCTCGACCGGCTCGGCCAAGCCACTGTGATAGCTCGGGGAATTATCGCCGAGCTCGCGCATTTCGCCGAGCACCGCGATCCGCCGGCCGGGCGAGGCGGCGAGCACCGCGAGCGTCGCGCGCATCGATGCGGGGTTGGCGTTGTAGCTTTCGTCGAACAGCGTCGCGGTGCCGCCGGGCAGCACGATCTCGCTGCGCGCGCCGCGCCCCGGCAGCCCCGCCAGGTCGGCGAGCGCCAGCCCGGCCAGGCCAAGGTCGCCGCCCGCGGCATCGACCGCGGCGACGATCGCCAGCGCGTTCGACACCCAGTGCATTCCCGGCTGGCCGATCGTGAAGCTGAGTTCGCGCTCCCCCACCTGGGCGGCGATGAAGGTGCCTGCCGGCCCCGGCAGCGCCTCGATCGCGCGGACATCGGCGCCTTCGCCACTGCCGAAGGTCACGATGTGCGCGGCATAGGGTCGTGCGGCGGCGATCAGCCGGTCGCGATGCGGGCTGTCGAAGGGGATGATCGCGGTGCCGCCGGGTTCGAGCCCCGCAAAGATCTCGCCCTTGGCATCGGCGATCGCCTCGACGCCCGAGAAGAACGCGGTGTGCGCGGGCGCAACCGCGGTGACGATCGCAACGTGCGGGCGCACCAGCCCGGTCAGCGCGGTGAGTTCGCCGGCGTGGTTCATCCCCATTTCGAGCACCGCGAAGCGGCTGTCGGCGGGCATCCGCGCCAGGCTGAGCGGGACGCCGGTATGGTTGTTGTAGCTCTTGACCGATTTGTGTGTGGCGCCCGGCTCGGCACGGTCGAGCGCGGCGGCGAGCGCCTCCTTGGTCCCGGTCTTGCCGACCGATCCGGTGACCCCGATGATCGTCGCCGCAGTGCGCGCGCGGGCAGCGCGGCCGAGCGCTTCGAGCGCGGCCATCGTGTCCGGCACCAGCACATGCGGCTGGTCGCAAGGCTGCGAGACGATCGCCCCAGCTGCGCCCTGGGCGAAGGCTTGCCCCAGGAACCGATGCCCGTCGGTCGATTCGCCGGTGAGCGCGATGAACAGGTCGCCGGGGCCGACCTCACGCGAATCGAAGGTGACGCCGGTGACGACGAAGTCGGCCGAGGCAGTGCCGCCGGTGGCGGCGGCGATTTCGGCGGCGGTGTAGAGACTCACTTCCCCCCTCCCGCTTGCGGGAGGGGTCGGGGGAGGGCTTGTCTTTGAAACCCATCGATCGCGCGGGAGGACATGCCCTCCCCTAGCCCCTCCCGCAGGCGGGAGGGGGACAAACCCCCGCCCCTCACGCCGCGCACTCGCGCGCCACGCTCACATCATCGAACGGCAGCACCATGTCGCCGACGATCTGCCCCTGTTCATGCCCCTTGCCCGCGATCAGGACGATGTCGGCCTCGCCCGCCTGCGCGATCGCGGCGGCGATGGCGGCGCGGCGGTCGCCGATTTCGGTCGCGCCAGGGGCGCCCTTCAGCACTTCGCGGCGGATGCTCGCGGCGTCCTCGGTGCGCGGATTATCGTCGGTGACGATCGCGACATCGGCGCGTGCCGCCGCCACCTGCCCCATCAGCTCGCGCTTGCCCGGATCGCGGTCGCCACCTGCGCCGAACACGACGATCAGCTTGCCCGCGGCATGCGGCTTGAGCGCGGCGATCGCGGCTTCGAGCGCATCCGGGGTGTGCGCGTAATCGACATAGACCGGCGCGCCGCTGCGCGCGATCGCCGCGCGTTCGAGCCGGCCGCGCACCGGCTGCAACCGCGCCAATGCCTGCAGCGTCGGCGCAACCGCACCGCCGGTCGCGATGACCAGCCCGGCGGCGACCAAGGCGTTGGCCGCCTGATACGCACCGATCAGCGGCAGATTGACCTTGTGGATCGCGCCATCGGCCTCGATCGTCAGCCCTTGCCCCAGCAAGGTCGGATCGCGCCCGACCAACCGCAGCGTGTCGCCATGTTCGCCTACGGTGATCAGCCGGTTGCCGCGATGCCGCGCCAGATCGAGCACGCGATCGGCGTGCGGATCGTCGACCCACACCACCGCGGTGCCGTCATCCGCGAGCACTTCGGCGAACAGCCGCAATTTGGCGGTGAAATATTCCGCCATGTCCTTGTGGTAATCGAGATGGTCGCGGCTGAGATTGGTGAAGGCGGCGGCGCGGACGGGCAGTCCCTCGGTGCGATATTGCGACAGGCCGTGGCTCGATGCCTCGAACGCCAGATGCGTCACCCCCTCGCGCGCCAGCCCGGCGACGTTCGACAGGAAGGTAACGACGTCGGGGGTCGTGAGCCCGGTGGTCACGCGCTCGTCGGCGGTGGTGACGCCCAGCGTGCCGATCGAGGCGGCATGGTGCCCCGCCATCCGCCATAATTGGCGCGTCAGCTCGACGGTCGAGGTCTTGCCGTTGGTGCCGGTGACTGCAGCCGTCACCGGCGGGAACGGCGCGAAAAAGCGCGCGGCCATTTCGGCGAAGCAGGCGCGCGGGCTGTCCTGCGCGATGTGCACCGCGCCTTCGACCACCGCTTCGGGGCGCGCGACCACCGCGATCGCGCCGCTGGCGATCGCCTGGGGGATGAAATCCTCGCCATTGACCCGCGCGCCTTCGAACGCGCCGAAGACGGTGCCCGGCGCGACCTTGCGATGGTCGATCGCAAAGCCGGTGACGTTTTGCGTTTCGGTGCCGCCGGTCAGCGTGCCGAGCTTCATTGGTCGACCTTCTTGTCGCCCGCGGCGCGCCACAGCAGCGGCATCAGTTCGGACACGTTGATGTCGCGGTTCATGTCGGGGACCACCCCCAGCAAGGGACCGGTGCGCGAGATGACGCGGCTGACGACGGGGGCGGCGGTCCAGGCGGCGCCGGTGAAGCCGAAGGTTTCGGCGGTGCCTTTGGGCGAATCGAGCATAGCGATCACCACATAGCGTGGTGCGTCCATCGGGAAAGCCGCCGCGAAGGTCGAAACGTTCACCCGTTTATTGTATCCGCCCGCACCGGGCTTCTCGGCGGTGCCGGTCTTGGCGCCGACACGGTAGCCCGGCGCCTCGCCGCGGCGGCCGGTGCCCTCGAGCACCACCAGCCGCATCAGCTGGCGCATCCGCGCGCTGGTGGTCTCCGAAAACACGCGGCGCCCCGTTGCTGCCTTGCCCTGCGGCACCTTGAGCATCGTCGCCGGCCGCCACGTCCCGCCATTCACCATCGCGGCATAGGCGCTGGCTAGGTGGAGCGGGGTGATCGCGATGCCGTGGCCATAGGCCGTCGTTAGCGTGGTCGAGCGTCCCCAATTGGCGGGCCAGATCGGCCGCGCCTTTTCGATCTCGATATCGGGCGCGGTGTCGAAGCCGAGCTTGCGGAACAGATGCTCCATTTTGGCCTGGCCCATTTCCTCGGCAACCCGCGCGGTCGCGATGTTTGACGAATGCACCAAGGTCTCGGGAACGTTGAGCCAGCGCTTCTGCGCGTGATCGTCGCGGATATGGAAACGACCGATCCGCAGCGGCGCGGTGGCATCATAGCGCTTCGCCATCGACGTCACGACGCCGGTGTCGATCGCCTCGGCCATCACCAGCGGCTTGAAGGTCGATCCCAGCTCGTAGACGCTCTGCGTCACGTTGTTGAGGATGCCGCTGTCGCCCTTGCCCATCCGGTTGGGGTTGAAGCTGGGAAGCGACGCGATCGCCATCACCTCGCCGGTATCGACGTCGAGGATCACCCCGGCCGCCCCCGCGGCGCCGAAGGTCGCCATCGCACGCCCAAGTTCGCTCTCAAGCGCCCCTTGAACGCGCAAGTCGAGCGACAACGGCACCGGCGCGCCGCGCAGCGCCGGGTTGGTCAGCTTGGGATCGAGATGCTTCTCCATCCCGGTGACGCCATGGCCGTCGAAATCGAGCAGGCCGAGCGCGTGCGCCGCCAGCGTCGTCTGCGGATACAGTCGCTCGGGCTCGCGGGCGAAGGCGATACCCGGCTCGCCCAGCGCGTTCACGCTATTGACCAGCTCGGGCAGCGCGCGGCGCTGGAGATAGGTGAAGGTCGATCCCGAGGTCAGCGCGCGATAATAATCGTCGGCACCACGATCGGGCATCAGTTCGGCCAGCGAGTCGGCGAGTTGGCGCTTGTCGCCGATCACCTTGTCGGGGTGGACGCCGATCGACCAGGCATCGATCGTCCGCGCGAGCGGCGCACCGTGGCGATCGACGATATCGCCGCGCACCGGGGTGAGCATCGCGGCGACGTCGCGCCCCGTCGCGGGCTCGGCCGACCAGGCGAGCATCGCCAGCCGGCCGACGACGATCAACACTCCCGCCGCGAACAGCAGCAGCAGGATCATCAGGCGCGCCTGCGCGGTCTGGACCAGCGCGTGCCGGCCCGCGCCGTTGCGCCGGTCGGCGGTCGGAGGCGCCGTCAGGACGATCAACGTCGTTTCACCGTTTCGGATTTTGCGCCGCGCGCCAGATCACCGAGCGTCCGGTCGCTCAACAGCGTGTCGTCGAGCATCGCGACCGCCTGCGCCTTGCGCTCGGTCGGCCGGCGCGAGGGCGCGGCGAGCGCACGCTCGGGGCTGGTGGTCGCGACCGAGGCGAGCGCGATCGGCGCTGCGCTGCGCTTGGGCGCGGCGGCTGTCGCAGGCTTGGCCGCGGGCGTGGTCGGCGTGGATGTAGCGGGCGCAGCCGGGCTGACCGCTGCCAGCTGCTGCTGGTTCGCGCGGTGAAGGTCGTTGTCGTAGAGCCCGGCGGGGACGATGAACGCAGCCTGCTGGACAGTGGCTTCGCCCGGCGTCGCGACATGCAGCTGCGCCAGCGCCTCCTCGCCCGCTACATATTGTTCGGGGCGCGGCGCGGCGAGCGCGAGCACGTCGCCGTTCCAGCGTTCGAGCTGGGCGATGCTCGAGCGCGTCTGGAATTCGGTTTCGAGGTCGCGAATTTCGCGCTGCGCCGACACGATCGCACGCTGCAGGCTTTCGACCCGCGCGCGTTCGGTCGCCACCCAGGACGAGACCAGATAGCAGGGCGGCGCTACCAGCACGCCGCACAGAAACCAGCCAAAGCCCTTCAAGCTCTTTGCCGCCATCAGTTTTCTCCCTGCCCCCATGGGGCTGCCGCGGTACGCCGGGCTACACGCAAGGTTGCCGAGCGCGCGCGCGGGTTGCGCGCGATCTCGTCTTCGCCGGCCCGCACAGCGCGCGCCGGTTGCTCGAAGCTTGGCGGCCGGGGCGACAGCGCCGCCGGCCGATGCCGCGATCCGGCGGGTTCGCTGCCCGACCGTTCGCGAAAAAAGCGCTTCACCAGCCGATCCTCCAGGCTGTGAAAGGTCACCACCGCGAGTCGCCCGCCCGGCGCGAGCACGCGCTCGGCAGCGGCGAGGCCGTCGACCAGCTCGTCGAGCTCGCGGTTGAGGTGGATACGGATCGCCTGGAAGGTCCGTGTCGCGGGGTCCTTCTTGTCGTGCGGCTTGTAGCCGAGCGACCGGCGAACGACCGAGGCGAGCTCGCCGGTGCGGGCAAGTGGGCGCGCCGCGACGATCGCACGCGCGACCCGGCGCGAGCGCGGCTCCTCGCCATAGCGATAGAGGACGTCGGCGATCGCTTCCTCGTCGGCGGTGTTGAGGAAATCGGCGGCGCTTTCGCCCGCCTGGCTCATCCGCATGTCGAGCGGGCCGTCGCCCCGGAACGAAAAGCCGCGCTCGGGCTGGTCGAGCTGCATCGACGATACGCCAATATCCATCGTCACGCCGTCGACGGGCACCGCATCGCGCGCCGCCAGCTCGCTTTCGAGCGCGGAGAAAGGCGATTCGACCAGGATCAGCGCGCCGTCGCTCGCCGCTGCCATCGCCTGCCCGTCGCGGATCGCGTGCGGATCACGGTCGAAGCCGATTACCCGCGCGCCGGCTTCGAGCATCGCGCGGGTATAGCCGCCCGCGCCGAAGGTCGCGTCGACATGCCGCTCGCCCGGGGTGATCGCGAGGCCGGCGATCACTTCGGCGAGCAGGACGGGGGTGTGCGGCGCGGTCACAGCACCACCTTCTTCTGCGCCATGTAGAAGCGGCAGCGATCCTGCAGATCGGGATCGTCGATCTCGGCGGCGAGCAGAGTCTCGGGTGCCCACACCTGGAAGCGGTCGCCGTCGCCCGCGAAGAACGCCCATTTGCCGATCCCGGCGCGCTGGCGCTCATAGGCGGGCAGCACGAAGCGGCCGCTGGGGTCGTAATTGGCGATTTCGACGCGATTCGCGCGGCGCTCGGCCTTTTCGTCGAAGGGGCGACCCTGTTCGGCGGCGAGCCGGCGGAGATGATTGAAATCGTCGTTGAGCTGGCGCGCCCAGGTGACGTCGTAGCACAGCAGGCAGTTCAATGCGGGGTCGCGGCCGACCAGCACGGTGCGCACCGGCGGCTCCTGCGGCGGGGTATTACGGTCGAGCACGACGCGCAGGTCGGCGGGAATCGCGACGCGACCCTTGTCGTCGACCGACTGCAGCGTGAAGCCGTAAAAGAGTTCCCTGTCTGCCACCCGCGCCCTTCATCGGGAGCACACACAGCCTCTCCCCGCCCGAAACCACGACCTGGCCTCGGCTGATATCGGATGACGAAGAGGAACGTGCCCCGCGGCAATTTCGTACCAAATCGAGGGGGTCGCTACAATGGAAATCTATGCCTTTTCGCCCCACTTTGCCCCACCAGCATCCACAAAGGCACTATGTACGCTTTTGGCCTTGTTATGTTCTTTTAAGGCCGTGGAGAATCGGTCCGTAAAGCGTTGCCGGGAAATGAAAGAAGATGCTTAACGCGGCGCCGGAGGTTGCTCGACCACCACGACGTTGACGACCTCGCCCGAGGTGCGGCTCGGCGCGACGCCGAGTTCGGCCAGCGGCTCGTCCTGCGGCGCTTGCGCCGCGACGCTGTTGCCGAGCAGGGTCATGTTGGCGACGACATCGGGCTTCGACGATCCGATCGCCTCGACCGGCGCCTGGCGGTCGACCGAACTGAAGATCGCGCTGGCGATCGTGATCAGCAGCACGACCAGCGCCAGCCCGGTCGTCGCGACCCGGATACGCTGCATTGCCTGGCTCTGGTCGATGGTGGGTGGCATCACGATACCAGGAAAGTAACCATCCCGCCGCGACTTGTCGACCGCGGTGTCAGCGCGGCGCCAGCGCGGCCGGCACCGACAGCCCCTTGGCGGTCAGCCAATCGCGATCGTACAGCGTCGAGAGATAGCGAAAGCCGGTGTCGCACAGGATCGTGACCACCCGGCTGCCCGCGCCAAGCTGCCGCGCCAGCCGCACCGCGCCCGCGACGTTGATCCCCGACGACAGCCCCAGGCACAGCCCCTCTTCGGCGAGCAGCCGGCGCATCCATTCGAGGCCCTCTTCGTCCGACACGCGGAACTGGGTGTCGATCGGCGCGCCCTCCAGGTTGGCGGTGATCCGCCCCTGCCCGATCCCCTCGGCAACCGACGAACCTTCGGACTTCAATTCGCCATTGGCGTAATATTCGTAGAGCGCGGCGCCGTGCGGATCGGTGAGCGCGATCGTCACCTTGGGATCGCGCTCCTTGAGCCCCAGCCCGACCCCGGCGATCGTGCCGCCGGTGCCCGCGGCGCAGGTGAAGCCGTCGATCCGGCCTTCCATCTGCCCCCAGATCTCGCTCGAGGTGCCGACGATATGCGCGCGGCGGTTGGCGATATTGTCGAACTGGTTGGCCCAAACCGCGCCGGGCGTCTCCTCGGCGATCCGGCGCGAGGTGTGGACGAAATGGCCGGGGTTCGAATAGGGCGCGGCGGGCACCAGCACCAGCTCGGCGCCGAGCGCGCGCAGCGTGTCCATCTTCTCGCGGCTCTGCGTCTCGGGCATCACGATGATCGTGCGATAGCCCTTGGCATTGGCAACCAGCGCCAGCCCGATCCCGGTATTGCCCGCAGTCCCCTCGACGATCGTGCCGCCAGGCTGGAGCAATCCGCGTGCCTCGGCATCCTGGACGATGAACAATGCCGCGCGGTCCTTCACGCTGGCGCCCGGATTGGTGAATTCGCACTTTGCGAAGATCTCGGCCCCGGCAGCCTCGCTCGGCCCCTTGAGGCGGACCAGCGGGGTGTTTCCGATCAAGGCGAGCGTATCGTTGGTTGTCTGCATGGACCAGAGATAGGGATTTGCGGGTGCGCGCGGCAAGCAACACCTGCTGTCAGCCGGTCAACGCCCGGTTGCCACCCCAGCGCGCTCGAGATGCGGCGCCAGCCTGCCGCCCACCGCCAGGAAGAACATGCGAAAGTCGCTGAGCAGCGACCACCAGGGATGGGTAAAGGTCGCCGGCCGGTTCCGCTCGACGCGGAAATGGGCGTACCAGGCAAAGCCATAGCCCGCGACCGGCACCGCCGCCCACCACCACCCGCCCGCGCCGATCGCGACGACAAGCAACGCCAGCGTGAGCGCGGTGCCGATATAATGCAGCCGCCGCGTCTCGGGCCTGGCGTGCTCGCGCAGATAATGCGGCCAGAACAGCGCATAGGTGGCGATGCGGATCATGGGCGCGAGGCTATGCGAGGTCGGGGTGGTTGGGAATGGGCGGTTTTGGCGATTCGGAGCCTCGGAAAGCTACAAAAGCTACACTACGTCCCCCCCGGATTCGCCCTTTCCGCGTCGCGAAACGCGAAGCGGGTGGGGATGAGCGAAACGTGTTCATGTGGCATGGGTACCAAAGCTCGCGCTTGTAGGACAGCGCGGTTCGGTTGGCGGCGGCGTGACCGTGCCAATCTAGCTGGCGGAATTGCTGAAGTGGGTGGAAAGTGGACGGCGTCTCACCGCTTTGGACGATAGCGAAACGCCTCCAATCTCGCCCGCGCTTCCCGATGCAGTCGCTCGGCATTCCTTGCGTGGCGGACATTAAAACGAAGCTGCCAGCGCGCTCGGCGGTGAACGAAACTCATACCGCAAGAATGGGCGAAGCCCGCCTTTATGCTCTGTCGGTTGCATATGACCCTTCCCGCTGATGTCGTTCGAACCAGGTAATCCTCAGGCTTCCTGTCTTCGAAAGTGACCATCCTCAGATGTGGAAGACCTACCCTGTTCAGCGCGCTTTGGTTGTTCCCATCGTAGATGATGGAAAAGGAATCGGGGTCCCGATAACGATTGCTGGAGCGATAACTGACATACCCTTTTCCATAGTAGCGCGGATGCTCAGGCGGCGAGACCGTGGTGCCGTCGGGCCATTCGTAAACAACTCCCCCGATCGGGAAACTGACCGGCTTAGGACTCGTATATGTCGCGACCTGTATCAGGGCTGCGATGGGCAGCCCAAGCCCGAGAAAAATAACTGCCCAAAACCACCGAAATCTCTTTTCCACGACAAAGTCGACGTGTTTCCCCGCATCGGCAGGGTCCCGCCTGGTTGAGCCTTTCCGGCCCAGCCAGATAAAGGCGAGGCCAGCAACAGCACCGTTCAGGACCCCAACTAAGCCAAAAAGCGGCATTACGAGCGAAAGAGCCGCTCTCGGCGAGCCAAGCAAAAGAGTCGCGACTAATACCGCGACCACTGTGCCCGTCAACGAGCCGGCCGCGGCCCCGAGCAGGATGCCATTCGCTACCGTGTCTCGACCTTCGGCGGCAAGCTTACGTGCTGCCGGCCTGCCAGCGACGGCAAGTACGACAAACCCAATCATGAAAAAAAGCAAGGCGAGGGATATACCTCCGCCCCACGGCCCCGACGAGAGCACGCTGAGCAACAGTCTGTTCGCGACGGCTCCGGCGATAGCCGCCAATGTACAGTCCCTCAGGTCGTACGACGGGGTTACACGCTCCGGACGGATCACCATGGGCCGCTTATAGTGCAAAGTCGTTAGCAGTTCATGCTGCGCGAATGTCCGCAACTGGGCGTTAGCGGCCCTAGGCGATAGAGGCATACGATCGCTGAAATAGTAGCGCTATCGAACCGCCTGTCCTACCTTTCCACCCATGATCTACATCCTGCAAAACCTTGTCCCGATCCTGGTCGCCACGCTTGCCGGGCTCGCGATCGGCGCGGTGTGGTATCGCGACCAGCCTCGGCGGGGCGGGAGCGTGGGGTTGTTGGTCGCTGCGTTCGTGGCCGAGTTCTGGCTTTGCGCGATCCTGGCGGGGGCGTTGATTTTGGCACCGGCGCAGGCCGATCGGTGGACGATGTCGCTGGGGAGCGCGGTGGTGATCTGGATCGGGTTCGTCGTGCCGGCGTTGGTGGTGACGCTGCGGCTGCGCGGGGTGCGCGCGGGCGGGATCGCGGGAGATTGCGGGCATTGGCTGGTGGTGATGCTGGTGCAGGCGGCGATCCTGCAGGGGATCGGGTTGGTGGCGCCGGTGGGGTGATGCTGCGGGCTATTCGCTGACGGTTTCTCGACTTCGCTCGAAACGAACGGGTGGGAATGGGATTTGGGTGATCGTCCCCTCAAACCGTTCGTGCTGAGCTTGTCGAAGCACTGTTCTTTCTTTTCGAACCGTTCGCAGAAGAAGGACGGTGCTTCGACAAGCTCAGCACGAACGGGTTAGGTCCGTTTCAATCCCCACAGGCGGGGTGTCGGGATCGCGCTACCCACCCCTTAAGCCGCGACCCCCTCGATCGCTTCGCTTGCCGCCATCCAGCGCGTTTCGGCCTCGGCCAGCTTGGCCTCCACGTCGCTGCGGCGTTTCATCAGGTCGCTCATCGCCAGTTTCGCCAGGTCCGCCCGCGCATCCGCCGGTGCGAACATCGCGTGGTCGAGCGCGCTTTTCTCCGCGGTCAGCTTGGCGATCTCGCTTTCGGCGGTCTTGGCGTCCTTGCGCAGTTCGGCTTCCTTCTCGCGCGCGGCGGCGGCGGCCTTGCGGTCGGCCTTCTTGTCCTTCTTCGAGCCCTTTTCGCCCGACGAACCCAGCACCAGCGCGATATAGTCGTCGAGGCTGCCGTCATATTCGCGCGCGGTGCCGTTATCGACCAGCACCAGCCGGTCGGCGGTGGTTTCGAGCATGTGGCGGTCATGGCTGACCACCACCACCGCGCCCTGATAGGCATTCAATGCCTGGATCAGCGCCTCGCGCGCGTCGACGTCGAGATGGTTGGTCGGCTCGTCGAGGATCAGCATGTGCGGCGCGTCGCGGGTGATCAGCGCCAGCGCCAGCCGCGCCTTTTCGCCGCCCGACAGCTTGCCGACGAGCGTCGTCGCCTTGTCGCCCGAAAAGCCGAACCGGCCGAGCTGGCCGCGCACCGCGCCGGGGGTCGCGCCCTTCATCAGCGCCGCCATATGCTCGATCGGGGTGTCGCGCGGATCGAGTTCCTCGACCTGATATTGGGTGAAATAGCCGACGCGCATCTTGCCCGACGAGGTGATCTCGCCCTCCATCGGGGTCAATTGCGCCGCGAGCAGCCGCGCGAGCGTGGTCTTGCCGTTGCCGTTGCGCCCCAGCAGCGCGATCCGGTCATCGGGGTCAAGCCGCAGGTTCAATTTGCGCAGGATCGGCGTGTCGCCATAGCCGACGCTCGCCATGTCGAGCGTCACCAATGGCGGTCGCAATTCGGTGGGATCGGGAAAATCGAAGCTGAGCGTTGGATCGTCGACCATCGAGGCGATCGGGGCCATGCGTGCGAGCGCTTTTTGCCGCGACTGTGCCTGCTTGGCGGTCGAGGCGCGGGCTGAGTTTCGCGCGACATAATCCTGCAGCTTGGCGCGCTGTGCCTCCTGGCTGGCGCGCGCGGCGGCGAGCTGCGCCATCCGTTCGGCGCGCTGCTTTTCGAACGCGTCATAGCCGCCGGGATACAGCGTCACCTTGCCGCCCTGCAGGTGGAGGATGTGATCGACGACGTTGTTGAGGAAATCGCGCTCGTGGCTGACGACGACGATCGTCGCCTTGTAGCCCTTGAGGAAATCCTCGAGCCACATGACGGCTTCGAGATCGAGATGGTTCGATGGCTCGTCGAGCAGCAGCAGATCGGGCTGGCTGAACAGCAGGGCAGCGAGCGCGACTCGCATCTTCCAGCCGCCCGAGAAGCTGTCGAGCGGGCGCTGCTGCATTTCCTCGTCGAAGCCGAGGCCGACCAGGATCCGCGCGGCGCGCGCGGGGGCGGCGTGGGCGTCGATCGCGATCAGCCGCTCGTGGATTTCGACCACGCGGTCCATGTCCTCGAGCTCTTCGACCTCTTCGAGCAACGCCGCGCGCTCGACATCGGCGGCAAGAACGGTCTCGAACGGCGTCGCGGTGCCCGAGGGGGCTTCCTGCGCGATATAGCCGAGCCGCGCGGCCTTGGGCATTTCGGCGGCGCCGCCATCGGGCTCGAGCAGACCGGCGATCACCCGCACCAGCGTCGACTTGCCCGCGCCATTTCGGCCGATCAGGCCGACGCGGCTTCCGGGGGGCAAGGCGGCGGTGGCGTTATCGAGGATAAGGCGCCCGCCAAGGCGCACCGTGATCGCGTTCAGGTTCAGCATGCGCGCCCGATAGCAGGCAATCGCCGCAAACGCGACCGGCTTGCGAAACGCTGGCAAGCACCGCGCAATTACGATATATCGCGCCCAGTCAAATCTTCGTCGCGTCGGAGTTCGAACGGCATGCAGCGTCGTCCCTATGGTCTGGTCCTGATCGCGGTGCTGGTACTGCTGCTGGCGGTGCGCCATCCGACCACCGACATTCGAATCAATCTGCACGACACCAGCGATCGCGACCCGCGCCAGATCGCCGCGGCGATCGACACCGGATTGATGGCGGTATCGGTGCTGGTGACCTGGACGCAGCGGATCGCCCGCTAGCTTGCACCGCCCGAAAACGCTGCTTACACCTGTGTAAATGAACGATCCCGAGACCGCCTGGCGGACCGCCTATCACCACCCCGGCGCGTGGGATCGCGCGTTCCCGCCGCAGACGATGATCGCGCTGTTCGAACAATCGGCGCGCGAGCGCGGCGACGCGCCGTTGATCGAATTTCTGGGCCGGCGCTACAGCTATGCCGAGACGCTCGACGGCGCGAGCCGCGTCGCGTGCGGGCTGGCGGCGCTGGGCTATGGCAAGGGCGACCGGATCGGCTTGTACCTGCCCAACGTCCCGCATTACGTCGCGGCCTATTACGGCATCCTCAAGCTCGGCGCGACGGTGGTGAATTTTTCGCCGCTCTATACCGCCGACGAGCTCGCGCATCAGGTCGAGGATTCGGGGACGCGGCTGCTGTTCACGATCTCGGCGAGCGCATTGTTGCCGACCGCGGTGAAGGTGCTCGACCAGAGTTCGCTCGAGCGGCTGGTGGTGGGGTCGGTCGCTGGCGCGTTGCCCGCCGCGAAGTCGGTCTTCTACCGCATGCTCAAGCGCAAGGAGATCGCGCCGCGCCCCGACGATTCGCGGATCACCGCTTTCTCGGCGCTGATCGCCAACCCGGGCGCGTGCGAGACGCCGCCGCTCGACCCGATGACCGATCTGGCGCTGATCCAATATACCGGCGGCACCACCGGCAGCCCCAAGGGCGCGATGCTGAGCCACCAGAATCTGTCGGCCAATGCGCGGCAGGTGGCCGAGGTCGATCCGCAGCGCGGGATCGGGGTCGATCGCATCCTGGGCGCGCTGCCGATGTTCCATGTGTTCGCCAACACCTGTGTGCTCAACCGCACCGTGGTGGCGGGGGGCGAGATGGTGCTGCTGCCCCGCTTCGAGGCAGGGGCGGCGCTGGCGGCGATCGCGCGCACCGGCGCGACCGCGCTGCCCGGCGTGCCGACGATGTATCGCGCGCTGCTCGAGCATCCGAGCCTTACCAAGACCGACCTCAGCTCGCTGCGGATCTGCATTTCGGGCGGCGCGCCGCTGCCCGCCGAGCTCAAGGCGCGGTTCGAGGAAGTGTCGGGGGCGAAGCTGGTCGAGGGCTATGGCCTGTCGGAAAGCTCGGGCGTGGTGTCGACCAATCCCTATGAGGGGCTGAACAAGTCGGGGACGATCGGCCTGCCGTTGCCCGCGACGCGGGTGCGGCTGGTCGACAAGGCCGATCCCTCGCGCCCCGCCCCCGATGGCGAGCCGGGCGAGATCGTCGTTGCGGGGCCGCAGATCATGCTCGGCTATTGGAACAGGCCCGATGCCGATGGCGAGGCGTTCTGCCACGCCGCCGATGGCAGTCGCTGGCTGCGCACCGGCGATGTGGGGACGATCGACGAAGACGGCTATATCCGCATCGTCGACCGGCTGAAGGACATGATCGCGGTCGGCGGTTTCAAGGTGTTCCCCAGCCAGATCGAAGCGATCCTGTACCACCACCCCGCGGTGCGCGAGGCGCTGGTGATCGGCATGCCCGACACCTACCGCGGCGAAGTGCCGCGCGCCTATGTCACATTGGTCGAGGACAGTGGCGTTACCGGCGCGGCGATCGCGGCGTGGATCAACCCGCAGCTCGGCAAGCACGAGCGGCTCGACGCGGTGGTGGTGCGCGAGGCGCTCCCCAAGACGATGATCGGCAAGCTCAGCCGCAAGGATCTGGTCGCTGAGCTCGCGGCGGAGGCTTGAACGGCACGCCCAAGCGCTGGAATATCGGGCTTGCGACCGCACTTGCGCGCAACCCGGTTGCAAGCCGACCCGAACCTGCCGCATAGCATCGCACATGGCAGAGGAACCCGGCATCGCCGAGCTTTCGTTCGAGGAAGCATTGAAGGAACTCGAGCGGATCGTGAGCCGCCTCGAAAGCGGCGACGCGTCGCTGCAGGAGGCGATCGACCTGTACGAGCGCGGCGACCGGCTGAAGAAGCAGTGCGCCGCGCGGCTCGATTCGGCGCAGGCACGGATCGAGGCGATCCGGCTCGATGGCAGCGGCCAGCCGGTGGGCACCACCGCGTTCGCGGGCGCCTGACGTTGAGCGGGATGCGCCACGCCTCGATCCCATTGCAGAACGCGATGCGCGACATTGCCGCCGAGATCGATCGCCAGTTCGACCAGCTGCTGCCGATCCCCGCCGATCCGCGTGCGGGGCTGTACCAGGCGATGCGCCACGCCGCGATCGGCGGCGGCAAAAGGCTGCGCCCCCTGCTGGTGTTCGCCACCGCCAAATTGTTCGGCGTCGATCGCGAATGCATCGCGCGCGTCGCGACCGCGATCGAATGCATCCACGTCTACAGCCTGGTGCATGACGATCTGCCCGCGATGGACGACGACGACATGCGCCGCGGCAAGCCGACGGTGCACAAGGCGTTCGACGAGGCGACCGCGATCCTGGCGGGCGATTGCCTCCACGCGCTGGCGTTCGAGCTGCTCGCCGACGAGCGCACGCATGGCGATCCGTTCGTCCGCGTCGAATTGGTCCAGTGCATCGCGAACGCCGCCGGCCCCGCAGGGATGGGCGGCGGGCAGATGATGGACCTCGAGGCCGAGAAGACCAGCTTCGACCTGCCTACCGTCACCCGGTTGCAGGCGATGAAGACCGGCGCGCTGATCGCCTGCTCGGTCGAGGCGGGCGCGATCCTGGGCCGGCTGCCGATCGAGGGGCGGACCGGGCTTCGCGGCTATGCACGCGACGTAGGGCTCGCCTTCCAGATCGCCGACGACCTGCTCGATGTCGAGGGCGACGAAGAAGCGGTCGGCAAGGCGCTGCGCAAGGACGGGTCGGCGGGCAAGGATACCTTCGTCTCGCTGCTCGGGGTCGAGCGCGCGCGCGAACAGGCACGCATCCTGGTCGAACAGGCGATCGACCATCTCCACGCCTATGGCAACGAAGCCGACCTGCTGCGCGACATCGCGCGCTTCACGCTGGAACGCGATCGGTGACCGACGAAGGGACTTCATGACGATTCGCACCGCCGTCTATCCCGGCACCTTCGATCCGGTGACGCTCGGCCACATGGACATCATCGGCCGCGCCGCCCGGATCGTCGACCGGCTGGTGATCGGCGTGACGACCAACCCGTCGAAATCGCCGATGTTCACGATCGAGGAGCGGCTGGCGATGGTCCGCCGCGAGGTCGAGGGGATGGAGACCGAGGTCCACGTCGTCGCGTTCGATTCGCTGTTGATGGACTTTGCCGAGCGCGAGGGCGCCGACATGATCGTGCGCGGGCTGCGCGCGGTCGCCGATTTCGAATATGAATATCAGATGGCGGGGATGAACCAGCAGCTGAACGACCGGATCGAGACGGTCTTCCTGATGGCCGATGTCTCGCTCCAGCCGATCGCCAGCCGCCTGGTGAAGGAAATCGCGATGTATGGCGGCGACATCGGCAAGTTCGTCTCGGGTCCGGTGCGCGCCGATGTCGCCGCGCGCGTCGAGGTGATCGGCCGCAAGGGCAGCTGACGCCCCCCGCCCCGCCGCCAAGCGGGGCGCTCTTTTCGCCACCGGGCTTTTGTTCTAGGGCCACCACCACATCAGGTTGACGGGGTTTCCCATGCGTTTCGTTCTTGCCATGCTTGCGGTCCTCGGGCTCGGGGCGGCGCTGCCCGCCAGCGCCCAGATCGTCGAATCCAACGCCACCGGGCGCGCGACGCCGCCGGCGACCACCGATGCCGAGAATCTCTGGCTGCTCGACCTGTCGACCGGCGGCCGCGTCACGATCTGGCTGCGTCCCGATGTCGCGCCCAAGATGGTCGAGCGGATCAAGGGCCTCACCCGCCAGAAATTCTACGACGGGCTGCTGTTCCACCGCGTGATCGATGGCTTCATGGCGCAGACCGGCGATCCCAAGGGCGACGGCACCGGCGGATCGCCGCTTCCCGATGTCGAGGCCGAGTTCAACTATCTGCCGCACGTCCGCGGCGCGGTATCGGCAGCGCGCCAGGGTTCGGCGCCCGGCGCCACCGCCGAAGTGCGCACCGCGGCGGAGAACAGCGCGAACAGCCAGTTCTTCATCGTCTTCTCGCCGCGGCTGTCGCTCGACAAGGACTATACCGTGTTCGGCCGCGTCCTTTCGGGGATGGAGCATGTCGATGCGATCCCGCGCGGCGAGCCGCCCGCGAACCCCGCACGCATCCTCCGCGCCTATATCGCCGCCGACAATCCCCCGCCCTTCACCCCGCAAGCGGCGACCGCCCCCGCGCTGCCCGCTGGCGAGAAGGAAGTCGTGCTGCCCGGGACTGCCCCGAGCAACTGAGATATTGCGACCAGCCAACTACCGTTCGGACGGAGCTTATCGACGTCCGGCCCGAACGATCGGCGAGCACCGCGCCCGGGTTAGGGCGGGGCGCCCTTCGACAGGCTCAGGGCGAACGGGTGCAAGGACTGCATTGAAGCAATGAACGTCGACCTGTTCGATTTCGAACTGCCGCCCGAGCGGATCGCGCTGCGCCCCGCCGCGCCGCGCGATTCGGCGCGGATGCTGGTGGTGAAGGGTGGTGCGACCACCGACGCGGTCGTCACCGACCTGCCCGGCCAATTGCGCGCCGGCGATTGCCTGGTGTTCAACGACACCCGCGTCATTCCCGCGCAGCTCGAGGGCAAGCGCGGCGAGGCGAGCATCGGCGCGACCTTGCACAAGCGCGAGGGGCCGCGCCGCTGGCGCGCCTTCATCCGCAACGCCAAGCGGCTGCGCGACGGCGACACCGTCGATTTCGGCCATGGCGTCACCGCAACCGCAGGCGACCGCGGTGACGATGGCAGCTTCGCGCTCGATTTCGCGGGCGACGAACCGGTTGAGCTGCTGCTCGAGCGTGCGGGCCGGATGCCGCTGCCACCCTATATCGCGGCGCGGCGCGGCACCGATGCGCGCGATGCCGACGACTATCAGACGATGTTCGCCGCCGAACCCGGCGCGGTCGCGGCACCCACTGCAGCGCTGCACTTCACCCCGGCATTGCTCGCCTCGCTCGCCGCAGCGGGGATCGGGCACGAGACGCTGACGCTGCATGTCGGCGCGGGCACCTTCCTGCCGATGAAGGCCGCCGATACCGACGACCACCAGATGCATTCGGAATGGGGCCGGATCGACGCCGCCACCGCCGAGCGGCTGAACGCCGTGCGTGCGCGCGGCGGGCGGGTGATCGCGGTCGGCACCACCAGCCTACGGCTGATCGAAAGCGCCGCGCAGGATGCCGGCCAGATCGCGGCGTTCGAGGGCGACACCGCGATCTTCATCACCCCGGGCTATCGCTTCAAGGGGATCGACGGCTTGATGACCAATTTCCACCTGCCGCGATCGACGCTGTTCATGCTGGTATCGGCGCTGATGGGGCGCGAGGCGATGCAGGCGACCTATGCACATGCGATCGCGGCCGAATACCGCTTCTACAGCTATGGCGATGCCAGCCTGTTGATCCCCTGACACGAGTTTGTCACACAGGGCGATGACCGTCCCCGATGCAGATGCCGGCGCGCCGATCCGGCTGGTGATCTTCGATTTCGACGGCACCTTGTCCGACAGCGGCGGCTGGTTCCTGGGAATCGTCGACCATCTGGCGGAAAAATACCGCTTTCGCGCGGTCGACCCCGACGAGGTCGAAGGGATGCGCGACAAGACCACGCGCGAGGTGATCCGGCACCTGGGTATCCCGGCGTGGAAGCTGCCCTTCATCGCGCGCTATGTCCGCAGCCTGCTGGCGCTGCACACCCATGAGATCGCGCTGTTCGAGGGGATCGCCGAGCTGCTTGCGGCGCTGAAGGCCGCGGGGATCCGCGTGGCGGTGGTCACTTCGAACTCCGAGCTCAACGCGCGCTGCATCCTCGGCCCCGACAATGCAGCGCTGGTCGATGTGTGGGAGTGCGCGTCGTCGCTGTACGGCAAGGCGCCCAAATATCGCCGCGCGCTCAAGCGCGCCGGGGTCGGCGCGAGCGAGGCGATCTCGATCGGCGACGAAACCCGCGACATCGAAGCCGCGCGCCGGGCGGGGATGCGCGCAGGGGCGGTGTTGTGGGGATATGCCAGCGAATCGGCGCTGCGGGCGCAGTCGCCCGACCTGGTGTTCGCCGCGCCGAACGACATCGCGCGCATGCTCATCGCGGGTGATAGGTCGCCTCGACCGACACCGGGAAATTCACCGATCGCGCGATGAAGCAATAGCGGTCGACCTCGTGGTGCAGCCGATCGGCGAGCGCGAGATCGGCACCCGCCGCCAGCTCGATCGCCGGCCGCAGCGTCGCGCGAAGGAAGCGCCCCTCGCCGCCGGCCAGCGTCTCGCCCACCCCCAACGGGTCGTCGACATAGCCATGGACGACGATCCCCGCCTGGCTCGCCAGATGCAGATACCAGAGCATGTGGCAGGCCGAGAGCGACGCCAGCAGCAGGTCTTCGGGATTGGGCAGCGCCGGATCGCCGCCGAGCAGCGGGTCGTTCGAGCAATGGATCACCGGCTTGCCCGGCGTCGTCACGTCCCAGGTCCGGGCATAGCCGCGATAGCTTGCCGTCCCCTGCCCGCGATTGCCGGTCCAGGCGATCCGTGCGGCATAGTCGTGTTCGGCCATCGGCTTGCCCTTTCCATTCGGCGCGCGGGACGGCAAAGCATCGCGGATGCGTCCCCGTTTCGATTTCACCATCCACGCGACCGGGGGCAAGGCCCGCACCGGCACCATCGCGATGCGCCGCGGCGATATCCGCACCCCCGCCTTCATGCCGGTCGGCACCGCCGCGACGGTGAAGGCGGTCAAGCCCGCCGATGTACGCGCAGGCGGCGCCGATATCCTGCTGGGCAACACCTATCATTTGATGCTTCGCCCCGGTGCCGAGCGGGTCGCGCGGCTGGGCGGGTTGCACCGCTTCATGGGCTGGGACCGGCCGATCCTGACCGACAGCGGCGGCTATCAGGTGATGAGCCTGTCGGACCTGACGACGCGTAGCGAGGATGGCGTTGCGTTCCGGTCGCATATCGACGGGTCGCGCCACATGCTGTCGCCCGAGCGGTCGATGGAAATCCAGCGGTTGCTGGGCAGCGACATCGTGATGGCGTTCGACGAGCTGGTGCCCACCACCGCGACGCGCGAGGTGCAGGCGGCGGCGATGGAGCGGTCGATGCGCTGGGCGCGGCGATCGCGCGAGGGTTTCGATGCGGGCGGCGCGCATGCCGAGGGTGCGGCGTTGTTCGGGATCCAGCAGGGGGCGCTCGATGAGGGGCTGCGCAAGGCGAGCGCCGATGCGCTGCTCGATATCGGCTTCGATGGCTATGCGGTCGGGGGGCTCGCGGTGGGCGAAGGACAGGAGGCAATGTTCGGGGTGCTCGATTACGCGCCGGGCCAGCTCGATGCCGCGCGGCCGCGCTATCTGATGGGGGTCGGCAAGCCCGACGACATCGTCGGCGCAGTCGAGCGCGGGATCGACATGTTCGATTGCGTGCTGCCGACGCGCAGCGGGCGCAACGGCCAGGCCTTCACCCGCAACGGCCCGCTCAACATCCGCAACGCGCGCTTTGGCGAGGACCAGGGTCCGGTCGACCCGAGCTGCGGCTGTCCGACCTGCGCGGGGTGGAGCCGCGCCTATCTGCACCATCTGGTGCGCACCGGCGAGATATTGGGCGCGATCCTGATGACCGAGCATAATCTGTGGTTCTATCAGGCGCTGATGGCCGATCTTCGGAGCGCGATCGAACGCGGTGGCTTGAGCGCGTTTGCTGACGAATTTCGGGCGCGCTATGCTGAACGCGACCACGGCTGAAGCAGCATACCAAAAACGGAGAGCGAGATGTCGGACCAAGACGAGCTGCCGAGCAACGAGATCGTCGTTGCGGCCAAGGATGCGCAGGCGCGCCGCACCGCGGCACAGGCCAAGCCCCCCGCCGAGGATCGCAGCCGGCACTGGCCGATGACCGCGATCGGCGTCGGCGTCGGGTCGGCGGCGCTGGCGGCCGCCCTGCTGTACGCCAACCGCGGCAACAAGAAGCGCTAAGCGCTGCGAATGGTGGCGATCATCGGGCCGGCATCGCAACCATCGGCACGCCTTGCGGGTTGATGCAGCGACGCCTGCTGTTCCCCCGGCCTGGCGTCCACTCTTACGATGGAGGCCATCATGGGCTTGTTCACCAAAGACATCGCCACGTTCGACGACCTGTTCCTGCACCAGCTCCAGGACGTCTATTATGCCGAGAACCAGATCACCAAGGCGCTGCCCAAGATGGTCGCCAAGGCGACCGACGCCGGGCTGAAGGCCGGGTTCGAACAGCATCTGACCGAAACCGAAGGCCAGATTGCCCGCCTCGAGCAGGTGTTCGAGCTGCTGGGCGAGAAGGCCAAGGCGGTGACCTGCCCCGCGATCGACGGCATCATCAAGGAAGCCAACGAAACCGCGGGCGAGATCGCCGACAAGGCGGTGCTCGACGCTGCACTGATCGCCGCCGCACAAGCGGTCGAGCATTACGAGATCACGCGCTACGGCACGCTGGTCACCTGGGCCGAGCAGCTCGGCCATACCGAGATCGCGGGCATCCTCCAGCAGACGCTCGACGAGGAATATGCGACCGACGACAAGCTGACCGCGATGGCGAAAGCCAAGATCAATCCGCGCGCCGACGCGGTAACCGAACCCGCCTGAACCCCCTGCTTGCGCCGGCCCGATCGGGTCGGCGCAGGTACCGACGATAGCCCCGCGAGTCGCGCCGTACCGATGGTTCGGAAGGCTACAAAAGCTACACTACACCCCCCCATATTTCCCTCCCCGCCGAATCGAAAGACGATGGCGGCCGAGCGCGGGAAGTGCGTGGTCATGGGCTCGACCTATCAAAACCAGTGCTTGTAGGACAGCGCCGCGCGATCGCGGCTGCGGCGATTGACACGCGCGGGGACTGCGGCACAACGGCGCCTCCACCGGAGACCGCCATGACCAAGTTCGCCGCCGCACTGCTGTTCGCCACCATGCTGACGCCGGTCGCGACGCACGCGCAGACGCCGCCCCCGGCGGCGACCGCGCCGGTCGGCGTCGAACCGATCGTCTATACCGAACGCACGCTCGCAAACGGCCTGCGCGTCTATGCGATCCGCGACACCACGACGTCGACGGTGTCGGTGCAGGTCTGGTACGATGTCGGATCGAAGGACGATCCCGCGGGCAAGTCGGGCTTCGCGCACATGTTCGAGCATCTGATGTTCAAGGGCACGCGCAACCTGGTCGACGAGCAGGTCGACCGGCTGACCGAGGATGTCGGCGGCTACAACAACGCATCGACCGGCGACGACTACACCAATTATTTCGAGGCGGTGCCCGCCAACCATTTGCAGCGGCTGTTGTTCGCCGAGGCCGACCGGATGGCGACGCTGGTGGTCGATCCCAAGGTGTTCGCCTCCGAGCGCGAAGTCGTGAAGGAGGAATTGCGCAGCCGCGTCCTCGCCGCGCCCTTCGGCAAGCTGTTCTACCTCTATCGCCCGATGATCGGCTATACGACGCACCCCTATGCGCGCCCCGGCATCGGCAGCATCGAGGATCTCGACGCCGCGACGATCGACGACATCCGCGCCTTCCATGCGACCTATTACCGCCCCGACAATGCGGTGCTGGTGGTGGCGGGCAATTTCGATCCCGCGCAGCTCGACCAGTGGGTCGACCAGTATTTCGCAGGCATCAAGCAGCCCGCACGGCCGATCCCGCGCGTCACCGCGACCGAACCCGAACCGACCAAGGCGCGTGCCTATACGGTGTACGAGCCCAACACCCCGCTGCCCGCGGTGCTGATCAACTATCCGCTGCCGCCGTCGAACCACCCCGATGCCGCGGCGCTGACGGTGCTCAACACGATCATGGCGGGCGGCGACAATTCGCGGCTGTACCAGTCGCTGGTCTATCGCGACCAATTGGCGGCGCAGGCGGCGAGCTTCTACGACGCCAAGCAATCGACCGGGCAGTTCAGCGTCTATGCGATCCTGGCCGGCGGCAAGACCGCAGTGGATGGCGAGGCGGCGCTGCGGCGCGAGATCGCTCGGCTGCGCGACGAGCCCGTCACCGCCGCCGAGCTCGCCGAAGCCAAGAACGAATTGCTGACCGAGAATATCGAGGGGCGCGAGACCGCCGAGGGCAAGGCCTTCACGCTCGCCAACGCGATCATCGTCGATCGCGATCCCAAGGCCGCCGACAAGCGGCTGGCCGAGCTTGCGACGGTCACCGCCGCCGATGTCCAGCGCGTCGCACGCCGCTACCTGACCGACGCGCGCTCGTCGTCGATCCGCTACAACCCGGCCGAGAGCGCCCCCGCCGGCACCAAGGGCGACACCATCGCGCTGGCACCAACGGTGAAGGTTGCCGAGTTGAAGGCACCCGCCGACATCGTCATCCACACCGCCGCGGCGGCGGGCGAGCGCGTCGCGCCCCCCGAACCCGGCGCGCCGGTGAAGCCCGCGCTGCCGCAGCCGACCGAGACCCGCCTCGCCAACGGGATGCGGGTGATCGTCGTCGAAAAGCGCGGGTTGCCGCTGGTGAGCGCGGCGCTGGTGATCGAGGGCGGCGGCGCGCTCGATCCGGCGGGGCGCGCGGGGCTTGCGAGCATGACCGCGTCGCTGCTGACCAAGGGCACGACGACGCGCAGCGCGACGCAGATCGCACAGGCGGTCGAATCGCTCGGCGGGTCGATCGCGAGCGACGCGCAATGGGACGGCGCTGGCGTTACGCTGACGGTGAAGTCCGACCAGCTCACGCCGGCGCTCGGCATCCTTGCCGACGTCGCGCGCAATCCGGCCTTTGCCGCCGAGGAACTCGATCGCGCACGGACGCAGGCGATCGACGGGGTAACGGTGCAGCTCAAGGACCCCGGTGCGCTGTCGCGGATCGTCGCGACTCGCGCGGTGTTCGGCGATGCGGCCTATGGCAACCGGCTGGGGGGCACGCCCGCGTCGCTCAAGGCGATCACCCGCGACGAAGTGATGGCGGCGTATCGCGCGAGCTGGCGGCCCGAGCGCGCGGCGTTGGTGCTGGTGGGTGATATCAATGCGGCGGGCGGGCAGAAACTGGCCGAGCAGTTGTTCGGCGACTGGCGCGGCCAGGGCCAGGCCGCCGTGCGCGCTGCGGCGGCGCCCGCGGTGCCGCAACCGCGGGTAATCGTCGTCGACCTCCCCGATGCGGGCCAGGCGGGGGTCGTCGTCGCACGCCCGGGGATCGCGCGCAGTGATCCGCGTTTCTATGCCGCCAATGTCGCCAATGCGACCTTGGGGGTCGGCTTCTCGTCGCGCCTCAACCAGGAAATCCGCATCAAGCGCGGGCTGGCCTATGGCGCGGGGAGCCAGCTCGATGCGCGGCGCGGGGTCGGTCCGGTCGCGGCGGCGACGCAGACCAAGAACCCAACCGCACCCGACGTAGTGGCGATCATCGCCGCCGAAATGCGCCGGCTGGGCACCGAGCCCGCCCCCGCCGCCGAGCTCGCGACGCGCAAGGCGGTGCTAATCGGCAGCTTCGGCCGCGCGACCGAAACGCGATCGGGGATTGCCGGGCTGGTCGGCGACTATGTCGTCGAAGCGGTGCCGCTCGCCGAACTGCAGCGCTATGGCAGCGCGACCGAGGCGGTCGACCCGCGCGCGGTGCAGGCGGCTGCGGCGGCGTTGCTCGATCCGGCGGCGGCGAGCATCGTCGTCGTGGGCGATGCCAAGCAGTTCATCGAACCGCTGCGCAAGGCGTATCCGAAGGTCGAGGTGATCGCCGCGGCGGCGCTGAATTTGGATCGTGCGGCGTTGAAGTAGATACGTCGTGGTCCCCCTCCCCCTTGCGGGGGAGGATAGTTTTGGGTCGCACGGCGGCTGGGTGCCGGCTCTTCCTCCCCCGCCAGGGGGAGGGGGACCGCGCAAGCGGTGGTGGGGGCGGACACGCGCGGGCCGTTGGGAATTCCTCCCCCTCCACCATCCTGCGCATGTCCCCCTCCCCCTGGCGGGGGAGGATAGTTTTGGGTCGGACGGGCGACTCGGCGCCAGGTTCTTCCTCCCCCGCCAGGGGGAGGGGGACCGCGCAAGCGGTGGTGGGGGCGGACACGCGCGGGCCGTTGGGAATCCTCCCCCTCCACCATGCTGCGCATGGTCCCCCTCCCCCTGGCGGGGGAGGATTTCGGGTCGATTCCGCTGTGCCTCGCTAGCCCTTGATCTGCTTCGCGATCGAGCGGCGGGTCGCGGCGCCGTAGGGGGGCTTCAGCCCTGCGAGCCTAGCCACGTCGATCTTCGGCTGGCGATAGATCGACCGCGCGTGACTGAAGGTGCGGAAGCCTGCCTCGCCGTGATAGGCGCCCATTCCCGAGGGCCCGATGCCGCCGAAGGGCAGTTCCTCCTGGCTGACATGGAACACTACGTCGTCGAGCGTCACCCCGCCCGAGATCGTCCGGTCGAGCAAGCGGCGGCGTTCGGCTTCGTCGGTGCCGAAATGATACAGCGCCAGCGGGCGATCGCGGCGGTTCACCTCGGCGATCGCGTCGTCGATCGTGTCGTAGCTGCGGATCGGCAGGATCGGGCCGAAGATTTCCTCCTGCATCACCGTCATCGCGTCGGTCGCGCCGCGGATGATGTGCAGCGGCAGCTTGCGGCTGTTCGATCCGGCGAAATCCTCGTTCGCAGGGTTCACGACGATGACCTCGGCGCCCTTCGCGCGTGCGTCTTCGATCCAGCCGGTCAGCCGCTCGTGGTGTCGGTCATTGATGATCGCGGTGTAATCGGTATTGGCGAGCAACGTCGGATATTGCGCGCTAGCTGCCGCCTGCAGCCCCGCGACCACCGCTTCCTCGCGATCGGCGGGGACCAGCAGATAATCGGGGGCGAGGCAGATCTGCCCGGCGTTGAGCATCTTGCCGATCACCACCCGCTCGGTCGCGCGCGCGATATCGGCCGATCGCCCCAGGATCACCGGCGATTTGCCGCCAAGCTCGAGCGTCACCGGCGTTAGATTGTCGGCGGCGGCATGCAGGATATGCCGCCCGATGCCGGTCGCGCCGGTGAACAACAGGTGATCGAAGGGCAACGCGGCAAACGCCTTGCCGACCTCGGCCCCGCCCGAGACGAAGGCGACTTCGCTGGCGTCGAAATAGCGCGCGCCCAGTTCCTCGAACAATGCGGCGACGCGCGGGGTGAATTCGCTGGTCTTCATCATCGCGCGGTTGCCCGCCGCCAACACCCCCGCGAGCGGGCTCATCACCAGATTGACCGGAAAATTCCACGGCGCGATGATCCCGACCACCCCCTTGGGCTGATATTCGACCCAGGCGCGCCCGCCGAGCAGCCCCAGCGGAAACAGCACCGGCTTCTTTTCGGGTCGCGACCAGCGATCGAGCTGCTTGAGCGCATGGCGCAGCGGCGCGATCGACGCGGCGATGTCGGTCAGCAGCGACTGTTCCTGGCTGCGATGGCCGAAATCGTCGCAGAGCGCGTCGCAGAAGCGCTGCTGGTTGCCCATCAGCATGGCGATCGCGCGCCGCAGCCGGTCGCGCCGCGCAGCGACCGTCACCGGAAGTTCGGCCATGAAAGCAGCGCGTTGCGCGTCGAGGATCGATTGCATGCGGTCGCTCCGATGGATTTACAGCAGTTTAGGGGCTGCGCCCGTCGCGACAAGCCACCAGCCATAGGCGCCGATCGCGAGCAACGTCCCCAGCGGCAGCCGGTCGCTCGCGCGGGTGCGGCGCAGCAGTAGCGCGGCGGCGATGCCGAGCACGCACGCCGCGAGCAGCACCGCGGGCAGCGCCTGCCACCCCAGCCATAGCCCGATCGCGCCGAACAATTTGGGATCGCCCCCGCCCAAGCCCATCCGCCCGCGCACCCGGCGATAGACGAAGGCGACCAGCCACAGCACGCCGAACCCCGCGATCCCGCCGATCGCGCGATCGGACAGCGGCGGCGCCAGCCCCGCCCCGCCGCTCGCCAGCCCGCCGATCGCCAGCGCGAGCACCAGCGGGTTGGGCAACCAGAAGGCGGCAAGGTCGATCGCCGCCAGCGCCAGCAACAGCCAGCCCAAGAGCGCCCCGGCAGCCCCCTCGATCCCCGGCGCGACCAGCCCCGCGCTTACCCCGATCACCAGCCCGGCGACTTCGGTGACCGGATGGCCGAGCGCGATCCGCGCGCCGCACGCGCGGCATCGCCCGCGTTGCACGACAAAACTGACGATCGGCACCAGTTCGGCGGCGCGCAGCGACTTGCCGCAGCCGTCGCATGCCGAACGCCCCTGCAATGCCGAGCGCCCCTGCGGCCAGCGGATCGCGACGGTGGCGATGAAGCTGCCGAACACCGCCCCCAATATGCCAAGCAGGATCGGCCAGATCATAAGTCACCCCTCCCGTCGCCGCGATCCCGCCCGCCTAGCCGTCCCGCCGGCCGATGCCCAGCGCCCCGGCTTTGCAAAGCCGCCCGCTGCCCCCTAGATCGACGCAAACCAGAACCGAGAGGAACCGCCCTTGTCATCCACCACCGCCGATCCGGTCGTCATCGCCAGCTATGCCCGCACCCCGATGGGCAGCTTCATGGGGTGCCTGACCGACGCCACCGCGACCCAGCTGGGGGCCGCCGCAGTGGGGGCCGCGGTCGAGCGCGCGGGGCTCAAGGGCGAGGCGATCGAGCGCATCTACATGGGCTGCGTCCTCCCCGCCGGCCTCGGCCAGGCCCCTGCGCGCCAGGCGGCGCTCGGCGCGGGGCTGCCCGAGCATGTCGAGGCGACGACGCTCAACAAGATGTGCGGATCGGGCATGCAGGCAGCGATCATGGCCGCCGAAGCGCTGGCGGCGGGGTCGGCCGATTTCATCGTCGCGGGCGGCATGGAGAGCATGACCAACGCCCCCTATCTGTCGCTGCGCCACCGCTCGGGCGCGCGGATCGGCCATGATGCGATGAAGGATCATATGTATCTCGACGGGCTCGAGGATGCCTATGAGCCCGGCCGGCTGATGGGCAGCTTCGCCGAGGATACCGCCGCCGAATATCAGTTCACCCGCGCCGCGCAGGACGATTTCGCGATCGCCAGCCTCGAGCGCGCGCAGCAGGCGCAGACGTCGGGCGCGTTCGATCGCGAGATCGTGGCGGTCGAGGTCAAGGGCCGCAAGGGCGTCACCACCGTCCGGCTCGACGAGCAGCCCGCGCGCGGCGACATCGCCAAGATCCCGACGCTCAAGCCCGCCTTCTCGAAGGACGGCACGATCACCGCCGCCAACGCCTCGTCGATCTCCGACGGCGCGGCGGCGCTGGTGATGACGCGGATGTCGATCGCCGAGAAGTTCGGCCTCACCCCGGTCGCGCGCGTCGTCGCGCATGCCGGGCACGCCCACGCATCGGCGCGCTTCACCACCGCCCCGGTATTCGCGATGCGCAAGGCGTTGGAGAAGGCCGGGTGGAGCACCGGCGATGTCGACTTGTTCGAGGTGAACGAAGCGTTCGCCTGCGTCGCGATGATCGCGATGCGCGACCTGGGGTTGTCGCACGACGTGGTCAACGTCCATGGCGGCGCGTGCGCGCTCGGCCATCCGATCGGTGCGAGCGGCGCGCGTATCCTCGCGACCTTGCTGTCGGCGCTCGAAACCAAGGGCGCGCGGCGCGGGCTAGCGTCGCTGTGCATCGGCGGCGGCGAAGCTACCGCGATGGCGGTCGAACTGGTCGGGTGAATTCCCTCCTCCCTGGAAGGGAGGGGAGCCTAATCCACGTCCTCGTCGGGCGCGACGCCCCACAACCTTGCCTGCTCGATATAGCCGCCGCGCCCCTTGATATCGATCCGGCACCAGCCGCGCGCACAGCCGATGATCCGTCCCACCACCCCGGGCGCGACTCGCCACGCGACGCGCGCGCCGGCATCGGCCGATTCGCGAAGCTCGGTGATGCCGCCCTGCACGATCCCGGTGCGGCGATCGCTCAGCAGCCCCACCTGCATCCATCCGCTGGTGCCGTCGGCGCTCTCCACCTTGCGCCAGTCGCGATAGATGTCGATCACCCGGATCGGCAGGTCGGCGCGGACATAGACCCAGTTCACCGGGTAATTGCGCCCCGGCCCGGTCCGCATCCGCGCCTCGCTCGCCGCGATCGACGCATAATAAGGCGGCTTGCGCTGCTGCGCCGATACCGGCGCCGCGATCAACGCCAGGGTGATCGCCGTCGCGGCCAGGCCGCCTTTGCTCATGATGTTGTTCCGCCTGCTCATCGCCGACCCGTAGCGCGGCGATCGGGCGACGTTCAAGGCGTTGACTGGCGGCGGCGGCAGGGCCAATCGAATGCGATGCCCGATCAGCGATCCGCCCGCCCCAAGGTAATCGTCACCCGAGCGCTGCCCGACGGCGCTTCGGACCGCATGATCGAATTGTTCGATACCGTCCTCAACCGCGACGACGTGCCGATGCCGCGCGCGGCGCTGGCGGCGGCGATGGCCGATTGCGACGTGCTGGTGCCGACGGTCACCGATTCGATCGACGGCGCGTTGATCGCGGGTGCGGGGCCGCGGCTCAAGCTGATCGCCAATTACGGCGCCGGGGTGAACCATATCGACCTCAAGGCCGCACGCGCGCGCGGCATCCTGGTCACCAACACGCCCGGCGTGCTCACCGAAGACACCGCCGACATGACCATGGCGCTGATCGTCGGCGTCCCCCGCCGGCTGGCCGAGGGCGAGAAGCTGGTGCGGTCGGGCGCCTGGACCGGCTGGAGCCCCACCGCGATGCTGGGGCACCGGATCGGCGGCAAGACGCTCGGCATCGTCGGCATGGGGCGGATCGGCCAGGCGGTGGCGGCACGCGCGCGCGCCTTCGGGCTGACGATCCATTATCACAACCGCCACCGCCTGCCCGGCGTGCTCGAAGCGCAGCTCGGCGCGACCTGGCACGCCGAGCTCGACGAGATGCTGGAGGCGATCGACATTCTGACGATCCACACCCCGCGCAACGCCGACAGCGAAAACCTGATCGATGCGCGCCGGATCGGGCTGCTGCGCCCGCACGTCTATGTCATCAACGCCTCGCGCGGCGGCATCCTCGACGAAGAGGCACTGGTCGACGCGCTCGAGGCCGGGCGGCTGGCGGGCGCCGGGCTCGACGTGTGGAAGCACGAGCCTGCGATCGATCCGCGGCTACTGGCGCTCCCCAATGTGGTGATGACCCCGCATATGGGATCGGCGACCTTCGAGGGCCGCGCGGCGACGGGGGCGAAGGTGATCGCCAACATCCGCGTCTGGGCCGATGGCCACCGCCCGCCCGACCAGGTGCTCGACGGCTGGGTTTAGGCACCCGCCCCCGCCCCCTCCCCGTTAGCGAACCGAGTCCCCCTTACTCCAGCGGCCCCGCATATTGCGGACCGGCATAGTCGCTGAACCGCGTGATCTCGGGCTCGAACTTCAGGATGACCTTGCCCGTCGCGCCGTGGCGCTGCTTGGCGATGATTAGCTCGGCGAGGCCATAGACCCGCTCCATCTCCATATGCCATTTCTGATGGTCTTCGAACACGCGCGGATCGTCGCCCTCGACCGGGCGCTTGGGCTCGCGCGCGGCGACGTAATAATCCTCGCGATAGACGAAGAACACGATGTCGGCGTCCTGCTCGATCGACCCCGACTCGCGAAGGTCCGACAGCATCGGGCGCTTGTCCTCGCGCTGCTCGACCGCGCGGCTGAGCTGCGACAGCGCCATCACCGGCACGTCGAGATCCTTGGCGAGCGTCTTCAAGCCGCGGCTGATCTCCGAGATTTCCTGCACGCGATTGTCGCCCGCGCGATTGTTTGATCCCGACAGAAGCTGGAGGTAATCGACGACGATGAACTTCAGATCGTCCTTCAATTGGCGCTTCAAGCGGCGAACGCGCGTGTGCAGCGCGCTGATCGAAAGGCCTGCGGTATCGTCGATGAACAAGGGCAGGTTCTGCAGGTCGGTCGCGGCATCGGCCAATTGGCGGAACTCGGCCTTGCTGATCTTGCCCATGCGCAAAGCTTCCGAACTGATTCGCGATTGTTCGGCGAGGATACGCGTCGCCAGCTGGTCGGCGGACATTTCGAGGCTGAAGAAGGCGACCTTGGCGCCCACCGAATCCTTGGGCGCGATCCCGAGCGCCATATCGTCGATCCAGCGCCGCGACGCGTTGAAGGCGATGTTGGTGGCGAGCGAGGTCTTGCCCATGCCCGGACGCCCGGCAAGGATCATCAAATCCGAATGATGCAGGCCACCGATCCGCGCGTTGATGCTGTCGAACCCGGTGGTGACGCCCGACAGGCCACCGCCGGTGTTGAGCGCCTTGGCCGCCATGTCGACCGCGGCGGTAGTCGCCTGCGCGAAGGTCTTGATCGTCTTGGTGGTGTCGCGCCCCGCCGCGACCGCGAACAGCGCCTCTTCGGCGGCCTCGACCTGCGCCGCCGGATTGATCGCCTCCGACGTGTCCATCGCCTTTTCGACCAGGTCGCGCCCGACCTCGACCAGCGTGCGCAGCATCGCCAGGTCGTAGATCTGCTTGGCGAACTGCTTGGCGCCGATCAGCCCCGCGCCCGATCCGGTCAGCTGCGCCAGATAGGCTGGGCCGCCCAGCTCCTTCATACCCTCGTCGCCCGCGAACATCGGCCGCAGCGTCAGCGGGTTGGCGAGCATGTCCTCGCCGCGCAGCTTGCCGATCGCGCCGAAGATTCGGCCATGCACCGGCTCGAAGAAATGGTCGGGGGTCAGCATGTCCGACACATCGTCGGCCAGCCGGTTGTCGATCATCATCGCGCCGAGCAATGCCGCTTCGGCCTCGACATTCTGCGGGAGCCGCAGCCCCTCGCCGGGGGCGGTATGAATCACGGGGAGCGTTGCCATGCGTCCTAATCCGGCAATGCGGCGCGGCGCGCAAGGCACCCGGCCTGTGGATAACGCGTAGAACTCGCTCCCCCGTTGATCTTGCGCGCCAAAGGCTTATCGCGGGCTGACCATGGCCGACCCCAGGATCATCGCCGTCACGCTGGACGAACGCACGATCCTGTGGCGCAACGCCGATATCGAACAGGAGCGGCGGATCGCGATCTTCGATCTGCTCGAAGGCAATTATTTCAAGCCGTTGCGCGAGCATCCCGATGGCTATGCCGGCCCCTACAAGCTGACGATCAGCGTCGAGGAGGGGCGGCTGGCGCTGGCGATGGCGCGCGAGGACGGATCGCCGCTCGAAACGCTGGTGCTGGCGATGGGGCGCTTCCAGCGGCCGATCAAAAGCTATTTCGCGATTTGCGACAGCTATTATCAGGCGATCCGCAGCGCCACCGCCGAGCATATCGAGACCGTCGATATGGCGCGCCGCGCGGTCCACAACGAGGCCGCCGAGCTGCTGAAGGAACGGCTCGAGCGCAACATCGAGGTCGATTTCGATACCGCGCGGCGGCTGTTCACGTTGATCTGCGTGCTGCACATTAAATCATAAAGGGGCGAACGGAGTGCAATTTTGGGGGCTGGGGCGGCTGCTGATCGCAGTCGGCGCGGCGGGGGCGATTGCGGGCGGCGGCTGGATCTATGCCGGCCAGTGGCAACCGCCGATCGAGCAATATGCGGTGCAGGGGGTCGATGTCAGCGCGGCGACGGGCGCGATCGACTGGTATGTCGCGCGCGGCGACGGCGTCGATTTTGCCTATGTCGTCGCGACGCAGGGCGACGTGTCGCGCGACGCCGCGTTCGAGCGGCATTGGCGGGCGCTGCCCGTGGCCGGCGTTCGGCGCGGCGCGTTGCACCTCTACGCGCCGTGCCGCCCGGGCACCGAACAGGCCGATCATTTCAACGCCACCGTCCCGCGCACCGCCGACGCGCTCCCCGCCGCGGTCGCGTTCGAGCTCGACCCGGCCTGCATCCCCGCCCCCACCCGCGGCGCGATGCTCGGCGAAGTGAAGGCGTTCCTCGCGCGCGTCGAACGCCATACCGGCAAGCCCGCCTTGCTGCGCGCGTCGCCCGCCTTCGAGGCGCAATACCGACTGAGCGAGGGCATCGACCGCACCTTCTGGGCGCTGCGCGCGTTTCGCGAGCCCACCTATCTGGCGCGCGGCTGGCGCATGTGGCAGGCGAACCCGATCCGCCGCGTCGATGGTATCGAACGGCCCGCCCATTGGAACGTGGTAGCAACTTGACCCAGACCGACCCGACCGCGATCGACCCGCAACCGCTGATCGCCGCCGCGCGCGACGCCGCGCGCAACGCCCACGCGCCCTATTCGCGCTTCTCGGTCGGCGCCGCGGTGCTGCTGACCGACGGCAGCGTGGTCACCGGCGCAAATTTCGAGAATGCCAGCTACGGCCTGTCGCTGTGCGCCGAGACCGTCGCGATCGCGACGCTCAGCGCGGCGGGGCGGCTGCGCGATGTCGTCGCGATCGGGGTGATCGGCGGGATGCAGGTCGACGGCGTCGCCACCGGCACCGATCCGGTGCGGCCGTGCGGGCGCTGCCGCCAGGTGCTCAACGAGGCCGCAGGCATGGGCGCGCGCGACATCGCGGTGTTCTGCGCGGGCGCGCAGGGCGAGCGGATCGAAACCCACCGGCTGCGCGACCTGTTGCCGCACGCCTTCGGCCCCGGCGACCTCGGCTTGTGACCGCAGCGGTGCTCAGTGCGCCGCCGCCGCCCCCGCCTTCTTGGGCAACAAGTGCAGGATCGCGACGATCGCGCCGCCCACCACCAGCCCGACGATCCCAGCGCCGAACGCGGTGACGATCCATTCGACCACGCCGCGCGCGCCCGCCAGCGCACCACCCGCTGCCACCGCGACGTCGTGGATGCCATGCTCGATCCCCGCCAGCCCGAAGCCGGCCAAACCGTGGACGATGATCCCGCCGCCGACCCAGATCATCGCCGCGGTGCCGACGATCGACAGGAATTTCAGCAGCACGGGCATCGCCTTGACCAGCCCCCGCCCGAAGCCGGCGCCTGCACCCCCGCCCTTGGCCAGATGCAGCCCGACATCGTCCATCTTCACGATGATCGCGACGAAGCCATAGACGCCGACGGTGATCGCCAGCCCGACCAGCGCGAGTACCAGCGCCTGCTGCCAGATCGACCCGGTGTCGAGATCGGCGAGCGCGATCGCCATGATCTCGGCCGACAGGATGAAGTCGGTGCGGATCGCCCCCGATACCTGGCGATCCTCGAGCTCCTGCGGGTCGGTGATCGCCGCGACCTCCTGGCCATGGTCCTTGCCCGCTAGCGCTTCATAGACCTTCTCGGTCCCTTCGAAGCAGAGATAGGCGCCGCCGATCATCAGCAGCGGCGTCAGCGCCCAGGGAAGCCATGCGCTGATCGCGAGCGCCGCGGGCAGCAGGAACAGCAACTTGTTCTTGAGCGACCCCAGCGCGATCTTGCCGATGATCGGCAGCTCGCGTTGCGGCGGCAGGCCGACCACATAGCGCGGCGTGACCGCGGCATCGTCGATCACCACCCCCGCCGACTTCGCCCCCGCGCGCGCCGCCGCGGCGCCGACATCGTCGATCGACGCTGCCGCCAGCTTCGTCAGCGCCGCCACGTCGTCGAGCAGCGCAACCAATCCTCCGGCCATATTTCCTCCTGATCTCGTGTCGCTGCCTATCGCGCGCGGGCGCACAACGCACGCCCAATCGAAAACGCTTCATGACGCTCGCGTAGCAAGCCAGCCTATGACACGCTGGCTGCCAGTGGGAGACCGTTGCCATGTCGATTCTAATTCTGTCGCTGCTGCTGCCGCTCCAATCGATCACGCCGCAAGCCTTGCTGGCGAGCACCGCCGGCAAATGGCGCGGCGAGCTCGCCTATCGCGACTATCAGACCGACCAATGGCAAGGCCTGCCGGTCGAGGTGACGATAATTGCCCAGCCCGACGGCGTCACGACGGTGCGCACCGCGGCGTATGACGACGGCCCCAAGACCGGCACCGTCTGGATCACCACCACGGCGATGGTCGAGGGCGACTCGCTGCGCTCGGCGACGTTCCGCGAAGGCCGCCCGCTCGAAACCGCCACGGTGCGGTTGACCGTTTCCGCCGCGCCCGACCCGACGCACTGGACGATGATCGCGCAGGACCGGCGGATCGACGGCGACGGCATGGCTCAGATCCGCGAAACGACGGTCCGCGACGGCGCGACGATGACCACGCTGAAGGAGGTCGATCCCGAAGGCGACGGCAAGGACGTGTGGCTGCCGCGCAACCGCACGGTGCTGACGCGCGTCGACTAAGCAGCTTGCCCAGCCGCGTGCGACCCGCGAAAAGGCAGCGTACGCAAGGGGAAGCCATTCATGATCCTGTCCGACCGCTGGATTCGCGAGGCCGCCACGACGCGGCGGATGATCGAGCCCTTCACCGAATCGCAGCGCCGCGAAGGCTGCATCAGCTACGGGCTGTCATCCTATGGCTATGACGCGCGCGTCGCCGACGAATTCAAGATCTTCACCAATGTCGACAGCGCGATCGTCGACCCCAAGAATTTCGATTCGAACAGCTTCGTCGATCGCAAGACCGATTGCTGCATCATCCCGCCCAACAGCTTCGCGCTGGCGCGGACGGTGGAATATTTCCGGGTGCCGCGCGACGTGCTGGTGATCTGCCTCGGCAAATCGACCTATGCGCGCTGCGGGATCATCGTGAACGTCACCCCGCTCGAACCCGAATGGGAGGGGCATGTGACGCTCGAATTCTCGAACACGACGCCGCTACCCGCCAAGATCTATGCCAATGAGGGCGCGTGCCAGTTCCTGTTCCTTCAAGGGAACGAGATCTGCGAGACCAGCTACGCCGACCGTGCGGGCAAATATATGGGGCAGCGCGGGGTAACGCTGCCCAAGCTGTGAGGCAGCGTCGGGACCGCGGCAGGAACGGGTCCGGACCGCGGGTACGGTCCGGATCAGTCATCGGTTCAACGGCCCGCGGTGCGCTGCACGTCGAGCTTGCGTAGCCCGCGCTGCGCGATCGCGTGCGCGCCCAGCGCATAATCGGGGCGTAGCAGCAGCGACACGTCCTCGCCCGCCATGACGCGCGCGTATAGCGCCTCGGCCTGTTCGAGCCGGTTGGTGCGCGCGTAGATCGCGGCGAGGTTCAGCAGCAATTCGGGCTTCGCTGGTTCGACCAGCAACTGCGCACGCAGCGATGCCTCGGCCTCGCTGAATTGGCCGCGCTCGATCGCGTTATGCGCATAGGGATCGGTCCGGTTCTGCGCCCCGGCCGACGCCGCCGGTACACCCAGCATCGCCGCGACAATGATCAACTTGGTAGCACGCATCTCGCTCTCCAAAAGCCAAGGTTACATTCACGTGACTTTTATATGTCACTTTTGTGTCATGCGCTTTCGAAGGGTGGCGTGCAAACCAAATCGTCGCTGCAATTGCGAGCGTCCCGGCGCGGGGCACAAAAAAGGGGCGGTCCGAAGACCACCCCTTTTTCTCTATCCGTCGATGCCGAAGCGATCAGAACTCGCGATATTGCTCGTTGCCGATGAAGCCCAGCTTGGTGACGTTCGCACGCTTCACGATCGCCAGGATCTGGTCGACCCGCTCGTAGCGCGCGGTCGGCTCGGGCTGGAAGTGCAGCTCGGGCTCGGGATCGAGCGCGACCGACTGGTCGAGATACTGCGAAAGCGTCACGTCGTTGACGGGTGCGCCGTTCCAGCTGACCGTGCCCGCAGCATCGATCACGATCTTGTTCTTCACAGGATCGACCTGGTTGCGATTATCGTCCGGGTTGGGCTGGGGAAGATCGACCTTCACCGCGTGCGTCTGGATCGGGATGGTGATGATGAACATGATGAGGAGCACGAGCAGGACGTCGATCAACGGCGTCATGTTCAGGTCCATCATCGGCTCGCCGTCGTCTTTGCCGCCGCTCATTGCCATGTCATTTACTCCTGGTACGCAGCGTCAGACCCGGCCACGGGCAGTGCCCGCCGGCGGTTCCGAAATGAAGCCGACTTTCACGAAGCCAGCCTGCTGCATCGTGTAGATCGCGCCGCCGATGCAGCGATACGGCGTGTTCACGTCACCGCGAATATGCACCTCGGGAATATCGTCGGGCTTCAGGTTGTCGCCGAATCGCGTCACCACTGCCTGAAGATTTTCCGCCCCGCGCCGCAGCAATTCGCCGCTGTCGACCTGGGTAAGGTTCCAATACACCTTGCAACCGGCTTCGGAGCCGCTGACCGAAAGGTTGATATTCTCGGGCTTGGTGGTCGTCGGCTCGTACGCCACCTTGGGCAATTCGAGATCGACCGCCTGGATTGCGACCGGAACCGCGATCAGGAAGATGATCAGGAGCACCAGCATGACATCCACCAGAGGAGTCGTGTTGATGTCCGAAAGTGGTTTATCGGTGGAGTCGCCACCAACGCTCATCGCCATTTGCGCGCTATCCTATGTTTATACTCGGTTCGATCGAACGAACCGGGGGATGGCGACGCCGGGGCTGGATGCCCGCGGCGTCGCCGTCCAATCAGGCGCGGGTCTGCACGCCGCCGGTCTGGCCGGCAGTGGTCGTGGCAGGCTTCGCAACCGGGGCAACCGGCTTGCTTGCAGCAACCGAGGCGTTCGTCGGGCGAACCGCGCCGTTCGATGCGAGGAAGCCCAGAACGTCGTTCGAGAACGCGCTCAGATCTTCCGAGATCGCCTTATTGCGACGCTGCAGCCAGTTGTACGCCAGCACCGCAGGCACCGCAACGAGCAGGCCGAGTGCGGTCATGATCAGCGCTTCACCGACGGGGCCGGCAACCGCGTCGATCGACGCCTGGCCCGACGAACCGATCTTCACCAGGGCGCGGTAGATACCGATAACGGTACCGAACAGGCCGATGAACGGTGCGGTCGCACCCACGGTTGCCAGGAAGGCGAGACCGCCGCCGAGCTTCGAGTTGATCGACGCCTCCGAACGCGCGAGCGAACCGTGCAGCCAGTCATGCGCCTCGACCGGATCGGTCAGCTTGCCATGCTGCTCCTGCGCGGCCAGGCCGTCGTCGACGATCTGGCGATAGGCCGAATTCTTGTCGAGCTTGGCGGCGCCTTCCTTCAGGCTGTTCGACTTCCAGAAGTCGGCGCGCATGCGCTTGGCCTGGTTCATGATCTTCTGCTGCTCGAACAGCTTGGTGAACATGATGTAGAACGACACGATCGACATGATGACGAGGATGCCGAAGGTGCCCTGAGCGATCAGGCCGCCTTCTTTCAGCGCGGCTGCCAGACCGTAGGGGTTTTCGCCGGCCGGAGCCGCCGCAGCGAGGATGGTGGTGAGCATATCTGAGATCTTCCTCTGACGAATAGAGCGTTATTCAAGGCGCCGGCGCAAGGGACATGGCCACTCGCGCCGGCAGAAACGGGTCAGTCTTCGAGCTGCCAGCGGATGCCCGGCAGGCTGTACGTCGCCTGGATCGGATTGCCCGCATCGTCGAGTGCCGGTGAGAAGCGTCCGCGACGTTCGGCAAGACGGCACGTCGTGTTGTCGAGATCGCTGTTACCGCTCGACGAGGTCACGCGGCAGGCGGTGACGCGGCCATTGGTGCCAACGGTTACCGAAACCGACACACGACCCTCGGCCTCTGCGCGACGCGCAGCGGGGGGATAGTCGTCGTTCGAGAACCACGAACCCGGATTGCCCTTGGGCCCAGCCTTCTTCGACACCTTGGGCGGCGCCGGAACCGGCGGCGCGACGGGCGCTGCAGGGACTGGCGGCGCCGCGATCATCGTCGTGACGATCGAAGGCGGCGGCGTGTTGACCGACTGGATCACCACCGGCGGCGGCGTGTTGGTCCGCACGAGCGGCGGCGGGGTCACCACGGGGGGTGGCTGCACCTGCGGCGTGTCAGGCGGTGGGGGCGGCGGCTCTTCTTCTGGCGGCGGCGGCGGCGGTTCCTGGACGTCGAAGGTGTTTAACTCTTCGCTCACCTGCTTCACGTATTGATACGCGAGGCCGGAGACCAGGAAATAACCGAGCACGGCATGCACCGCGGCAACGATGATGATCGCCACGATACGGCCAGAGCCCGCTTTTTGGTCAGCATAGGCCATTCAGCAACGAAACTCCCTCAAATCGCGCGTGCTGGAGCACAACGCTGGGCAATACGCCCGAAAAAAGGCGAAGCGCCAACCCGACTGAACCGTAACGGCCAAGCGTTCCGGTCGGAGTGGTTGTCTATCGCCGCGTCGGACGTGACGCAAACGCTTTGTCGGACGCAACAAACGTATAGTCGCCGCGCCCCGGATTAATTTCTGTATCAAAAGCGGCCGATCGGGTACCCATCGCGGCATGTTCCAGCTTGCCCCCAGCATCGTCCTTGCGGCGCTCGCCCTCACCCCATCCTTTGAAAATACGGCGCAAAACGGCCAAATCGTGGCAGTTCCGGGGCAAGGCTTGCCTACCCGGAGCTATGCCGAGCTCGCGCCGCTGGTGCTCCAGGCGCCGATCATCGCCGATGCGACGATCCGAAGCGCCGTCAGGATAAAAGGTGCCGAGGCAGCCGGGGTCGCCGACGGATTTGTCCGATTTTATGTCAACGCCGACGTTGCTGCACTGATTCGCGGGCCCGGTGCCGTAGCGGCGCAGGTCGGCTATCTCATCGATATGCCGCTCGATGCGCGCGGCCGTACACCCCGACCAAAGGGCATGCGCGTCATCATCTTCGCGCGGCCGGTGCCCGGCCGGCCCGACCAGGTACAGCTGATCGAGCCCGGCGCGCAGCTGCCCTGGACCCCCGCCAACGACGCGCTGGTCCGTCAGATCGCGCGCGCGGCGATCGAACCCGATGCGCCGCCGACGATCATCGGGATCGGCAACGCCTTCCACGTCCCCGGATCGCTGCCCGGCGAGGGCGAGACGCAGATCTTCCTGCGCACCCAGTCGGGCGACCCGGTATCGCTGTCGATCCTGCGCCGCCCTGGCCAGCAGCGCCGCTGGGCGGTCGCACTGGGCGAGATCGTCGACGACGTCGCCGGCCCGCCGCAACGCGACACCTTATTATGGTATCGATTGGCGTGCGGGCTGCCCCCGGCACTCCCCGAGGAGAGCACCGCCAACGAAGCGCCCGATCGTGCCGAAATCGCGCGCGACGATTATGCCTTCGTCATGCAGGCGCTGGGGCCATGCGCGCGCTGATCGCTCAATCGCGCCCCAGATGGACGAAATCGCGCGCGAAACACGCCTGCGCCGCGCCGCCATCGACATATAGGGTCTGCCCGGTGCTCGCCCCAGCGCCCACCAGGAAGCATACGGCCTCGGCGATCGCCTGCGGCGTCGGCAGCTGGCCAAGCGGCATCATCGCCGCCAGCGCGTCGATCTGCGCAGGTGCGTAATCGGCGGTCGGCAGAGTCAGCCCCGGTGCCACCGCATTGACGCGCACCGGCGCCAGTACCGCCGCCAGCGTCCGCGTCGCCTCGGCCAGCGCCTGCTTCGACAGCGTGTAGGCGAGTTGGTCGCGATGGGGCCGGGCGATCCGCTGGTCGAGGATATTGACGATCGCGCAGCCCCCCTGCCCCGCGACAGCAGTCGAGAGCGCGATCGGCGCGGCGACGTTGACGCGGTAATGCGCGACCAGCGCCGCTGCATCGGGAAGCGCGCCGTCGCCCGCGTCGAACATCGATGCGTTGTTGACCAGCACGTCGACCCGCCGCCAGAAGCGCGCCGCGACCGCGGGCACCAGCGCCTCGACCGCGGCGAAATCGTCGAGGTCGCAGGCAAAGGCGTGCCAGGCGGCGCCGGCCGCCTCGATCGCCTCGACCAGCCAGGGCTCGGGCGCCGGATCGCGGGTGGCGTGGAGCGCGACGTCATACCCCGCCGCCGCCAGCGCCGCGGCGATATGCGCGCCGAGCCGACGGCAGCTGCCGGTGACCAGCGCCAGCCCCGCCGCGCTCACCGCCGGTGCCGTACCATCGTGATCCCGATCGATTCGCCCGCCTCGGCGATCGCCAGCTTCACGATCTCGATCTCGACGCGCAGCACGCGCGGATCGGCGACGAACAGCGTCTCGGCGATATGGTCGGCCACCCCCTCGATCAGCGTGAAATGCACGCCTTCGGGCAATTGCGTGGCGGCTTCCTTGAGCTCGAGATAGCTTTTCGACGCCGACAGCGGGGTGTCGGGATGGAAATGCTCGGCGCAGGCGATGTCGACCGTCATCGAAATCCGCAGCGGCTGCGGCAAATGGGTCTCTTCGGAATAGACACCGGTAAGCACGTTGACCTCGAGGTCGCGGACCTGAAGCTTCAGCGAATCGTGCAAGAGGATATGGCCTTGTTCGGGAGGATGGGGAGCGGCGGGCTTAGCGCCGCCGACCGCGCGCGTCGATCAGGCGGCGGCGCTGGGGCGCGCGGTGGCGGCGGCGTGCCAGCGCAGGATATGCTTGGCGCGCTCGGGCACCGACAATTTGGCCGCCGACTTGGCGAAGTCGATCGTCACCAGCGCGGTGATGTCGGCAAAGCTGTAGCCGCCGCCGGCGATCCAGGTGCGATCGGCGAGCCGCTCGTCGAGCGCCGACACGAAGCCGTCCCACATCACCATCCCGCGCGCCGCGAGTTCGGGGATCTGCGCGACCGGCGGCCAATTGCCCGGAAGCCCGCGATCGACAAAGGCGGGCGAGCGATTGCGGAAGGCATAGACCGCGGCGGCATAGCCATCGCCCTCGATCCGCCGGGTCCATGATTCGATCCGGCCGATCGCGAGCGGATCGGCACCGAACAGCGAGGGCTCTGGATACAGCGCCTCGATATAGCGACAGATCGCCGCCGATTCGCACAGCACCTCGCCATCGTCGAGTTCGAGCGCGGGGACCGCGCCGCGCGGATTGATCCGCAGATAGGCGTCGCGCAGATGCTCGCCATCGCGCAGGTCGACATGCTCGCGATCGATGACCACGCCCTTTTCGGCCAGGAAGATGCGCACGCGGCGGGGGCTCGGCGCCCAGGGTGCATCATAGAGTTTCATGGGCATCGTCCTTATGGCTTGCGCGCGGCGCGGCACGCGGTAAGTCGCGCCGCCTCGGCTATGTCGGAATCCCTGATATGCCGGGGTAGCGGGAAGATAAAGCGTGGCCGACCTGATCCCGATCGCCGAAGCCGACCAGCAGGCGATCGAAGCGCTGCTCGATACCGTGTTCGGCACCGATCGGCACCAGCGCACCGCCTATCGGCTGCGCGACGGCGTCGCCGCGATCCCCGACCTGAGCTTCGCCGCGGTCGAGGATGGCCGGCTGGTGGGCAGCATCCAGTGCTGGCCGGTCGCGCTCGCCGCCGATTCGGGCGATCGGGTACCGATGATCCTGGTCGGGCCGATCGCGGTGTCGCCGCTGCGCCAGGATGTCGGCATCGGCCGCGCGCTCACCCGCCGCGCGATCGCGGTGGCGCAGCGCTCGGACATCCCCGGCGGCGACTCGCTGATGCTGATCGGCGACCCCGATTATTATGGCCGCTTCTTCGGTTTCGGTGCCGAGCGGACGGGACAATGGCGGCTGCCCGGGCCATTCGAACCGCACCGATTGCTGGCGCTCGGCAGCGGCATACCGATGCAGCCAGGACACGTCGGTCCCAGGATCGGTGCTACCGCCCAAAGGCGGCTTGCCGGTGACGCGCGCGGGTCCTAACGGATGAAGGCTATGCCCATGCCAACCCAGCCCGATCTGTCCAGCCTATCGCTCGCCGACATCGCTCGCCTTGCCGAAGAGCATAAGCTGCCGCCGGTCGACAAATGGAATCCCGAGCATTGCGGCGACAGCGGCATGCGGATCGCCAGCGACGGGACGTGGCACCACGAAGGATCGCCGATCACGCGTACCGAAATGGTACGGCTGTTCTCGACGATCCTGCGCCGCGAGGAGGATGGCAGCTATGTGCTGGTCACCCCGGTCGAGAAGCTCGACATCGCGGTCGAGGACGCGCCCTTCGTCGCGGTCGAGATGAAGGCCGAGGGCGCCGGCGAGGCGATGAAGCTGGCGTTCCGGCTCAACACCGGCGACCTGCTGACCGCCGGCCCCGACCACGCGTTGCGCTTCGCCGCGGGCGAGGATGGCCCGCGCCCCTATCTGCACGTGCGCGGTGGGCTCGAGGCGCTGGTGGGCCGGTCGGTCTATTACGAACTCGCCGAGATCGCGCTCGCCAATGGCGGCACCCCCGCCGGGGTGTGGAGCAACGGCGCCTTCTTCGCGCTCGAGCCCGCCGCATGACGCTTGCCGAAAGGCTTCGTCACGCACTCGAACGGCCCGCCCATCCCGATACCGTGCTGCTGCCGGGCGACCTGCCCGCGGACGAGATCGAGCAATCGGGGATCGACGCCCCCGCCGCGGTGCTGGTGGCGATCACCGATCGCGCGCAGCCCGGCGTCATCCTCACCAAGCGCACCGAAACGCTCGCGCGCCATCCGGGGCAGGTCGCCTTCCCCGGCGGGCGGATCGATGCCGGCGACGCCGATGCGATCGCCGCCGCGCTGCGCGAAGCCGAAGAGGAAATCGCGATGCCGCGCCATGCGGTCGACATCATCGGCACCGTCGATCGCTATCGCACCGTCACCGGCTTTTCGGTGACCCCGGTGCTGGGGGTGGTGCCTGCCGACCTGGCGCTGACGCCGCAGCCGAGCGAGGTCCAGACGATCTTCGAAGTCCCGCTCGCCTTCCTGCTCGATCCCGCCAACCATGTCCGCGCCAGCGCCGAGTATCGCGGCACCACGCGGCATTTCCACGAGATGTTCTGGGACGGCCACCGCATCTGGGGCGCGACCGCCGCGATGATCGTCAACCTGTCGCAGCGCCTGCGGTGGTCGCTGTGATGCTTCCCGATGCGCCGTGGCGGCTGCGCGAAGGGCTGGCCCAGCTCAACGCCGCGCTCGGCGCCGACAACGCGCGCTATGTCGGCGGCGCAGTGCGCGACACGCTGCTCGGGCTCGACGTCACCGACATCGATATCGCCACCCGGCACGCGCCCGAGGATGTCGTCGAGATCGTCCGCCGCGCGGGCTTCAAGCCGGTGCCGACCGGGATCGAGCATGGCACGATCACCGTGGTCCTGCCCTCGGGCCCGGTCGAGGTCACCACTTTGCGCCGCGATGTCTCGACCGACGGGCGCCGCGCCACCGTCGCCTTCACCGACGATTGGCGCGAAGACGCCAGCCGGCGCGATTTCACGATGAACGCGCTCTATGCCGATCCGCTGACCGGCGAGGTGATCGATTATTTCGGCGGGCTCGACGATCTGGCAGCGCGGCGGGTGCGCTTTATCGGCGACCCGCTGCGGCGCATCGCCGAGGATCATCTGCGGATACTTCGCTTCTTCCGCTTCCTCGCGCGGTTCGGCGATGCGCCCGATACCGCGGGGCTTGCCGCGTGCACCGAGCGCGCGCGCGACCTGATGGCGCTGTCGCGCGAACGCATCGCCGACGAGTTGCTCAAGCTGGTGGTGGCGCGCGATGCGGTGCGCGTGCTGACGATGATGATCGATCGCGGCATCCTGCTGCCGGTGATCCCCGAGATCGATGCCGCCGGCGTCGCGCGCGTCGAAGCGCTTGCCGCCCGCGAAGCCGCGCAAGGCATCGCCGCCGACCCGATCCGCCGCCTCGCTGCGCTGCTGCCCGCCGATCCGGCGATCAACGAGGCCGTCGGCGCGCGGCTGAAGCTGTCGAACGCGCGGCGCAAGCGGCTCGCCAGCGCGATCCAGCCGGTGGGGAGCGAAGGCGCGCGCGCGCTCGGCTATCGCATCGGCATCGAAGGAGCGGTCGACCGGCTGCTGCTCGCCGATGGCGACGCGCGCGCGATCACCGATTGGCAGCCGCCCGCGCTACCGATCGGCGGAGGCGCGCTGGTCCAGCGCGGCGTCGCGCGCGGTCCCGATGTCGCGCGGCTGCTTCGCCGGGTCGAGGACCGCTGGATCGCCGAGGGCTTTCCCGACGCGGCGCGGATCGATGCGATCGCCGACGCCGCGGTCGCTCAGTTCTTGGAGAGCGAAAGCAACCGGAACGCCTGATCGGCGGGCAGCGGCCGCGCGTAGAGATATCCCTGCCCGTAAGTGCAACCAAGCGCGGTCAGCGTCTGCGCCAGTTCGTTGGTCTCGATCCCCTCGGCGGTGGTCTTCATGCCGAGCGCCTGCGCCAGGCTGAGGATCGCGCGGACGATCGCCACCTTGTCGCGATCGGCGAGCATCCCCGACACGAAGCTGCGATCGATCTTGAGCACGTCGATCGGCAGCTTCTGCAGATAGGCGAGGTTCGAATAGCCGGTGCCGAAATCGTCCATCGCCAGGGTGGTGCCGAGTTCCTTGAGCGCGCGGATGGTGTGCGCGGTGCGATCGGGATCGGCGACGATCGCGCTTTCGGTGAGTTCGATCGTCAGCCGGCGGCCTTCGACGCCGTGGCTTTCGAGGATGTCGCCCACCATCGTCGCCACGCGATCGCGCTGGAGCTGGATCGCCGACAGGTTCACCGCGACGCTGACGCCGCAATCGCCCCCCGTACGCCGGTCCCATTCGGCGACCGTTTCGATCGCCTGCGCCATCGCCCAGCGGCCCAAGGGGACGATCAGCCCCGATTCCTCGGCGACCGGGATGAAGTCGCTCGGCGACAGTTCGACGCCCTGTTCGGTGCGCCAGCGCGACAGCGCCTCGAACGCGACGATCCTGCCGGTCGCGAGGTCGCAGATCGGCTGGAACGCCAGCCGCAGCGCGCCATTGTCGATCGCGCGGCGCAGTTCGGTCTCGATCCCGAACTCCTGGCGTGCCAGGTCGAACGCGCGCGTCTGATAGACTTCGGTGCGGCCGGTCTTCTTCGACCGTTTCACCGCGAATTGCGCATGGCGGACCAATTCCTCGGCATCACCTTCCTGGTCAGCGCCCAGGGCAATGCCGATCGAGCACGAGACGCGGATTTCGAAATCGGACAGCCGGAACGGCGCTATCAGCGAATCCTCGATCCGCCTGGCGACATGCAGCGCGTCGGAGGGACCGTCATCGACCGCCATCAGGATCGTGAATTCATCGCCGCCGGTCCGCGCGATCACGTCGCCGACGCGCAGCGCCCCCTTCATCCGCCGCGCGACGGAGATCAGCAGCTCGTCGCCCGAGAGCCCGCCCATGCAAGCATTGACGCGGCTGAAGCGATCGAGATTGATCGACAGCACCGCGAATGCCGCGCGCGAACGCTGCGCGATCGCGGTTTCGAGCTGTTCGGTGAAGCCCGCGCGGTTAGGCAGCCCGGTAAGGCTGTCGGTCATCATTTCGCGGCGCAGGCTGTTTTCGGTACGCGTTTCGGAGGTGTTGTCGATCAGCGTCACCAAAGCGCGCTTGTGGACGTGATCGACCGTGCGCCGACCGATCTTGACCCGGAAATAGCGGCAATCGACGGCATCGCCGAACGCCCAGTCGAATTCGATCGACCGTTCGTCGCTGCCGAAGAAGCTGGCGATCCGCTCGCCCAGCAAGCCGATGACCGGCGACGACTGCGCGGCGACGCCCAGCCCCGCGCGCCGGAACGCCTGATTGATTCCCTCGAAGCCGAATCCGGTGGCGGTGAGCACCACGATCGCCGCCGGGATCGGCAGCATGTCGAGAAACTTGGCACTCTTCTGCGGCCCGAACAGCTTGGTCGAAGCCTCTGGTGTCAGCATGGGCGGGTCTAGCGACTGCGCTTTCCAGGCATCGGGTGGTTCCATGTGGCCAGCGCTAGGTGGAAATGGTTAAGACCGCTTGAAGAACCATGGGATCAAGGCCCGCGCCGAAGCCGTTCAACCGAAACGATTATCGCGCGGGAAGCCGTTGGGCGGCATCCGCCCTGCCGCGCCGCGCGCGGCACGCCAGGCCGACATATCGGCCTCGGTCCGCGTCCGCGCGCTTTCGCCGCCCATCGTCCAGCTCAAGCCCTCGGCGAAACGGAAGGTGCGCGCATCGGATAGCCCGCCGTCGCGATAGCGCTGCAATTGCACCCCCTGCCCGCGCGACAATTCGGCCATTTCGGTCAGGGGGAACACCACCAATTTGCGGTTGTCGCCGATCGCCGCGACATAATCGTCGGCGGGATCGATGACGCGCACCAGCTTGAGCTTCCCCCCGGCGCGCGGCGTCACCACCTGCTTGCCCTTGCGCGTCTCGGCGATCAGGTCGGCCATCCGCACCACGAAGCCGCGCCCGTCGGTCGCCGCGACGAGCAGCCGCATGTCGGCGGCGCCGGCGCGCACGAACGCGACGATGTCGCCATCGCCGTCGAGGTCGACCATCGCGCGCACCGGCTCGCCAAAGCCGCGCCCGCCCGGCAGCTTGTCGGCCCCCAGCGTGTAGAAGCGCCCGCTTTCGGAGGCGAGCACCAGCTTTTCGGTGGTCTGCGCGTGGAAGGCGAAGCGCGGGCCGTCACCCTCACGAAACTTCATCGGCTCGGTCGAGGCGAGGTCGGCATGCCCCTTCATCGCCCGTATCCAGCCGCGCTGCGACAGGATGACGGTGATCGGCTCGCGCTCGATCATCGCCTCGAGCGGGATTTCGCGAGCCGGTCCGGCTTCCTCGATCAGCGTGCGGCGTTTGCCGAGCAAGGTCTCGGGACCATAGCGCTCGCGCACCTTGGCCAGGTCGCGCTTCAGCCGCGTGCGCTGCTTGCCGGGCGACGCCAGCAGCGCTTCGAGCTCGGCCTTTTCCTTGTCGAGCTTGTCGCGTTCGCGGCGGAGTTCCATTTCCTCGAGCTTGCGCAAGCTGCGCAGCCGCATGTTGAGGATCGCCTCGGCCTGGCGGTCGGTCAGCGCGAACTCGGCAATCAGCACGGGCTTGGGCTCGTCCTCGGCGCGGATGATCGCGATCACCCGGTCGAGGTTGAGATAGGCGATGATATAGCCGTCGAGCAGCTCGATCCGATCGGCGATCTTGTCGAGCCGGTGCTGCGATCGGCGCTGGAGCACGACGAACTGATGCTCGACCCACGCCGCCAGCGCCTCGCGCAGCGACATCACCCGCGGCGTGCGGTCCTTGTCGAGCACATTGAGGTTGAGCGGCACGCGGACTTCAAGGTCGCTCAGCCGGAACAGCCCGTCCATCAGCGTCTGGGCATCGACGGTGCGGCTGCGCGGTTCGAGGACGATGCGGATTTCGGCGTCCGATTCGTCGCGAATGTCGGCCAGAATCGGAAATTTGCGGTCGTTGATCAGCGCCGCGATCGCCTCGATCAGCTTGCCCTTCTGCACGCCATACGGGATTTCATGGACCACCGCGGTCCAGCCGCCGCCCTTTTCGCGCTCGATCTGCCACTTGGCGCGCACGCGGAAACCCCCGCGCCCGGTAGCGTAGCTCTCGGCGATCGCCGCGGGCGAATCGACGACGATGCCGCCGGTCGGGAAATCGGGGCCGGTGACATGCGCCAGGATCGCGGCGTCGTCGGCCTGCGGCTGGTCGATCAGCAGGATCGCGGCGTCGAGCAATTCGGCGGCATTGTGCGGCGGAATCGACGTCGCCATCCCCACCGCGATGCCCGCGGCACCATTGGCGAGCAGGTTGGGGAAGGCGCCGGGAAACAGCTCGGGCTCGTGATCCTCGCCATTATAGGTCGGGCGATAATCGACCGCATCCTCGTCGAGCCCCGCCATCAGGTCGATCGCGACCTGGGTCAGCCGCGCCTCGGTATAGCGGTAGGCGGCGGCGTTATCGCCGTCGATATTGCCGAAATTCCCCTGCCCGTCGACCAGCGGATATCGCAGCGCAAAGGTCTGTGCGAGCCGCACCATGGCGTCGTAAACCGACTGATCGCCATGCGGATGATATTTGCCGATGACGTCGCCGACGACGCGCGCGCATTTCTTGTAGCCGCTGGCGGGATCGAGCTTGAGCAGCCGCATCGCCCACAACAGCCGCCGATGCACCGGCTTGAGCCCATCGCGCACGTCGGGCAGCGAGCGCGCGGTGATCGTCGACATCGCATAGACCAGGTACCGCTCGGACAGCGCGCTGTCGAACGGGGCATCCACGATCAGGTCGAAGGGGTCGGGTGGATCGGTCAGGTCGGTTGCCATTGGCACGAGCGATAGCAAGCCAGCGCCCCGCTGGCGAGATGGGCAGCGATTGACGCCCGATGCCCGCCATGATCTGATCTCTATGGGTTCGATAGGAGATGCTATGCGCTGTTTGCCGCTCGCCCTTTTGCTGCTTGCCGCCTGTAGCCAGAACCAGCCTTCGGGCACCGTCGCCGAGGAAGCGAGCAGCGCGCAGCCAGCCGCTCCGAACGCCGGCAATTCGGCAGTCACCGTCGCGGTTCCCCGAATCGCCTATATCTATCGCCTTGGTTTCGCCGTCGGCGCCGACGGCATCGCTGCGGCGCAAAAGGCGCATTTGGCGTTGTGCGATCAACTCGGGCCGGCGCGCTGCCAATTGATCGCACTCAACCGCTCGGGCGGCGACGGGAGCTATGCCGGCGGCACGATGACGCTGAAAGTGGCGAGCAGCATCGCCCGGCCGTTCACCGAAAGGCTGACCCAGGCGATCGCCGGGAGCGGCGGGCGCGCGGTGAGCAGCGCGGTCGAAGCCGAGGACGTATCGAAGGCGATGGTCGATACCGAAGCGCGCATCCGGCAGCGATCGATCCTGGTCGAGCGGCTGACCGCGATCCTGCGCAATCGCGACGGGAAGGTCGCCGACCTGGTCGAGGCCGAACGCAGCGTCGCGACCGCGCAGGAGGAACTCGATCAGGCGCGCGGATGGTTGCGCGAATTGCAGACGCGCGTCGCGCTCTCGACGATCGAAATCGACTATGCCGCCACCGCCCCCGCTGCCGACGGCTTTTTCGGACCGGTGGGTGAGACGATACGCGAATCGGGGTCGTTGTTCGCCTTGTCGGTGCGCGGCTTGCTGACGTTGCTGATCATCGCCGCGCCGTGGATCGCGATCGGCGGCTTGGGATTTTGGGGCTGGCGGCGCTGGCGGCGGCGGGCCGAGCCGACCGCCTGAGAATACTCCCCTCCCTTCCAGGGAGGGGAGGGCATCCTTCTAAAGATCGTCGGAAGGTCGTAACGACCAGCAATGTTTCGTCCCGCCCTCTTCGCTGCCCTGCTGCTTGCCGGCTGCGCCACCACCCCGCCGCCGGCCGCTAACGGCGGCTTCACCCCGATGCGCTGGCCCGCGCTCACCGAGCGCGCCAAGCCCGCGCCCGATGCGACGATCGCCTATGGCGCCGATGCGATGCACAAGGTCGATGTCTGGCTGCCCGCGGGCACCGGCCCGCACCCCACCGTCGTCATGGTCCATGGCGGTTGCTGGACCAGCAGCATCGCCGATCGCAGCCTGATGAACTGGATTTCGGACGATCTGCGCCGCGACGGGATCGCGGTGTGGAACGTCGAATATCGCGGGATCGATCTGCCCGGCGGCGGCTATCCGGGGACGTTCCACGACGTCGCGGCCGCGACCGACGCGCTGCGGACGCATGCCGCGAAATACCGGCTCGATACCCGGCGAATCGTCGCGGTCGGGCATTCGGCCGGCGGCCATCTGGCATTGTGGCTTGCGGCGCGCCCGAAGCTCCCCGCCGGCAGCGCGCTTCGCACCGACGATCCGCTGCCGATCGCGCATGTCGTCAGCCTGGGCGGCCTGCCCGATCTCGAAGCCACCGCCGCCGCGACCGACAATGGCTGCGGCGTCGAGGTGGTGGGCAAGCTGGTCGGCCCCTCGCCCACCGAACGCGGCGACGTCTATGCCGACACCTCGGTCACACGGCTGCTGCCGATCGGCGTGCCACACACCCAGATCGTCGGGCGCGAGGACCGGATCATTCCGATCCGCCTGCCGCAAGGCTTCGACGCTGCGGCGCGCGCCGCGGGCGACGATGCGACGCTGACGATCGTGCCCGGCACCGGCCATGTCGAACTGATCGCCCCCGAAACCGCTGCTTGGGGCCAGGCCAAGCGCGCGATCCGCAAGGCGCTCCAGCCATGATGACGCTCGACGAAGCCCGCGCCCGCGACGCCGCCGATCCGCTGCGCGGTCTGCGCGAACGGTTCGTGCTGCCCGAAGGCGTGATCTATCTCGACGGCAATTCGCTGGGGCCGCTGCCGCGCGCGACGGTCGCCGCGCAGACCGACCTGATCGAGCGCCAATGGGGCGCGCGGCTGATTCGCAGCTGGGGCGAGGGCTGGATGGACAGCCCCTCGCGGATCGGGGGCAAGCTCGCGCGCTGGATCGGGGCCGGGGCGGACGAAGTGATCGTCGCCGATTCGACCTCGACCAATCTCTTCAAGCTGATCGTCGCCGCGCTTCGTCACGATCCGACGCGGACGGTGGTCGTCAGCGAGGCGGGCAATTTCCCCTCCGACCTGCACATCGCCGAGGGGGCGGTCGCCTGCGTCCCCGGCGCGACGCTGCGCGCAGTGCCGCGCGAGGCGCTGGCCGAAGCGATCGACGATCGCACCGCGGTCGTGCTGCTGACGCATGTACATTACAAAACCTCGCAGCGCTTCGACATGCCCGCCTGGACCAAGCGCGCGCACGAAGCCGGCGCGCTGATCTGCTGGGATCTGAGCCACAGTACGGGCGCGGTGCCGGTCGACCTCACCCAAGCCAACGCCGATTGCGCGGTCGGCTGCGGCTATAAATTCCTCAACGGCGGCCCCGGTGCGCCAGCCTTCCTCTATGTCGCCAAGCGGCATCAGGCGGGGTTCGACAATCCGATCTCGGGCTGGATGGGCCATGCCGACCCGTTCGGTTTCGCCGATCCGTACGAAGCTGGCCCCGGCATGGAACGCTGGCGCACCGGCACCCCCGCGATGCTGGCGATGGGCGCGCTCGAGGCCGGGCTCGATTCGATCGCCGACATCTCGATCGAGGTGCTCGCCGCCAAGAGCGCGGCCCTGTTCGACGTCTTCGCCGGCATTGGCGATGCGCTCGGCCTCGAATGCGTCTCGCCGCGCGACGCCGGCCAGCGCGGCAGCCATATCAGCTTTCGCCACGCCGATGCCCGCGCAATCATGGGCCGGCTGATCGACGCCGGGGTGATCGGCGATTTCCGCGATCCCGACATCCTGCGCTTCGGCCTGACCCCGCTCTATATCGGCTATGCCGACATCGTCCGCGCGGGCGAAGTGCTCGCCCAAGTCCTTCGGCACGATTGATTGCGCCGCCGCATTCGTTTCGATATATGCGCGGTCAACATGCCCCGGCACGCGCGGCGAAAGCCGAGCGCCGCCGGGGTCTCTCATTTTCAGGGGTTCCGCCCATGGCACGCCGCCGCCAAATCTATGAGGGCAAGGCCAAGATCCTTTACGAGGGTCCCGAGCCTGGCACGCTGATCCAGTATTTCAAGGACGATGCCACTGCGTTCAACGCGCAGAAAAAGGGCACGATCAGCGGCAAGGGCGTGCTCAACAACCGAATTTCGGAGCATGTCTTCACATTGCTCGGCAATATCGGGGTGCCGACGCATTTCCTGCGCCGCCTCAACATGCGCGAGCAGTTGATCCGCCAGGTCGAGATCGTGCCGATCGAAGTCGTCGTGCGCAACGTCGCCGCCGGATCGATGTCGAAGCGCTTGGGGATCGAGGAAGGCACCCAGTTGCCGCGCACGATCATCGAATATTGCCTCAAGGACGATGCGCTGGGCGACCCGCTGGTCACCGAAGAGCATATCCTGTGCTTCGGCTGGGCGGCGCAGGAGGAACTGCACGACATCGCCGACCTGGCGATCCGCGTGAACGACTTCCTGTCGGGGCTGTTCGCCGGGATCGGCATCCGGCTGGTCGACTTCAAGCTCGAATTCGGCCGCATCTGGGACAATGATTACAGCCGGATCATCCTGGCCGACGAGATCAGCCCCGATAATTGCCGCTTGTGGGACATGACCACCGGCGAAAAGCTCGACAAGGATCGCTTCCGCCGCGATCTCGGCGGCGAAGTCGAGGCCTATCAGGAAGTCGCGCGCCGGCTGGGCCTGCTCCCCGAGGACGCCGACTCGGCGGTGCTCGACCTCGAAACCCACCGCAAGCGCCGGGGCAAATAAGACTGCACTAGCGGGCCAATACCCCCGTTCGTTTCGAGCGAAGTCGAGAAACCGCTGCCGGATAAGCCCCGCGCTTGCCCGGCAGCGCACGAAACGAACGGGGTGCTTGCTTGCAGCCCCGGCCCCATCGCGGCATAGCGACCGCGACATTCCGCATCACCCGAAGGCGCACCCCATGAAGCTTCGCATCATCGTCACGCTCAAATCGGGCGTCCTCGATCCGCAGGGCAAGGCGATCCAGCACGCGCTGGGGTCGCTCGGCTTCGCCGGCGTCGCCGATGTCCGCGCGGGCAAGTTGTTCGAGCTCGACGTCGCCGACGACACCAGCGACCAGGCGATCGACGATATGTGCCGCAAGCTGCTCGCCAACACGGTGATCGAGAATTATCGAGTCGAGAAGCTGGCATGAAGACCGCGGTCATCGTCTTCCCCGGATCGAATTGCGACCGCGACATCGCGACGGCGCTGCACGACGTGACCGGGGTGGCGCCGACGATGGTGTGGCACGGCGACACCGAATTGCCAGCCGACATCGGCCTGGTCGCGGTGCCCGGCGGCTTTTCCTATGGCGATTATCTGCGCTGCGGCGCGATCGCCGCGCGATCGCCGATCGTCGCTGCGGTGCATGCAGCGGCCGAAAAGGGCCTGCCGGTGCTCGGCATTTGCAACGGCTTCCAGATCCTCACCGAAACCGGGTTGCTGCCCGGCGCGCTGATGCGCAATGCCGGCCTCGATTTCGTCTGCCGCGACGCGCGGCTGAGCGTTGCCAACGACCAGTCGATCTTCACCCGCGGCTATGACGCGGACGAAGCGATCACCGTCCCCGTCGCGCACCACGACGGCAACTATTTCGCCGATGCCGGGACGCTCGACCGGCTCGAAGGCGAAGGCCGGGTCGCCTTCCGCTATGCCGAGGACGTCAACGGCTCGGCGCGCGGCATTGCCGGCGTGCTCAACGAACGCGGCAATGTGCTGGGGATGATGCCGCATCCCGAACGCCGGATCGAAGCCGCGCACGGCGGCACCGACGGCCGCCGCCTGTTCGAAGGGCTGCTCGCCGCGATTGCCTGACGCGGGCTAGCGGCGGCGCCGGCGACCACCACCGCTGGCGCGGAAGATGCCGGTCCAGCGCGCGAGCATCGTCAGCACCGCTGGCCAGAAGATCGTGTTCCACACATCGTGCCAATGCCCCATGGGGGTGATTGCGATCCCGCCGCGAATGCGGTCGGTCGCGTCCCAGATCTCGCCGGCGATCGCGACGGCAGCGACGATCGCCAGCGGCAACGCGCTGCCGACCCCGCGCCGCAGCAGCGCCGCCGCCGCGAACAAAACCAGCAGCCCGACATAGACATGGAGCGCGTCCTTCCCCAGGCCGGCAACGCCCATCGCCCATTGCTTGGCGGTATCCAGTGCGCCCATGTTCAAACCCGCGTGCGGAACGGGGTGAAGTCGGTGCCCTGGTCGAACACATCGACCCCCTCACGGCGCTTGAGCCAGCCGACGACGGCATAGGTGACCGGGGTCAGCAGCGCCTCCCACAGCACCTTCAGCCCCCAATTGGTGACCAGCACGGTGAAGACCTGCGCGGTGTCCCACACCCCCAAAAACGCCAGCGGATAGAAGATCAGGCTGTCCACCCCCTGCCCCACCAATGTCGATCCGATCGTGCGCGACCATAGATGCTTGCCCTGGGTCAGCAGCTTCATCCGCGCCAGCACATAGGAATTGACGAACTCGCCTGCCCAGAACGCCGCGATCGACGCCAGCACGATCCGCGGCACCGCGCCGAACACCGCCTCATAGGCCGCCTGCCCCTCCCAGCCGGGCGCGGGCGGCATCGCCACCACCACCGCCGACATCACCGCCAGGAAGATCATCGCACCGAACCCCGCCCAGATGCACCGGCGCGCGCGGGCATAGCCATAGACTTCGGTCAGCACGTCGCCGATCACATAGCTGACCGGAAAGAACAGGATCCCCGCGCCGAACACGAAGCCGTCTATCGCCGACACCTTGCCCGCGCCGATGACGTTCGACAGCAGCAGGATAGTGACGAACGCCGCCATCACGAAATCGAAATAGCGAAAGCCGCCGCCGCCGATCCTGTCGGCGGGGATCGCCGCCGGCCCCTTCATGCTGTCCTGCTCGTGCATCGCCCACCCCTTCGATCGAGCTTCATCCGCGATCCGCCGGGCAACGGCAAGCCGCTTCAACGTCCATCGCGACGCCCGGTTCGCGTGCGGCCGCGGCGTTTCCTCGCCACGCGAAATCGGCTAGGGGAAGGCGGTGCGCGCCCGTAGCTCAGTTGGATAGAGCAAGGAGCTTCTACCTCCTCGGTCGGGGGTTCGACTCCCTCCGGGCGCGCCAATCCTATCGCAGTGATTGCGCAGCATTTGGCACCCATCCGCGCGAGCCGGCGGCCGCGAGCGCGTTCTCGGCTAGTGCGGTGGTCGAGATGTGTCGCCTGCGCGTCGAACCGAGGCTCGGTTGCGGCAAGGCTGCCGGTGTGCGAAGGCGCCCCGCAATACGCTAGCAAAGGTATGACGTGCGCCAAGCGCATGCGGAGATGCAATGACCAGTACCGCCGAAACGCTCAAGCCGCTGTTGTGGGAACCGAAGAACCTGGTGAGGGCGATCGAAGCAGCGGGGGTCACGCTCTGGTCTTGGAACGTCGATACCGATGCGCTGGCGATGGACGATCATGCCTATGATCTCTGGGGAATCCCCCGCGCCACCGATGTGAGTTTCGAGGATTTATCGGCGCACATCCACCCCGCCGATCGCGACCGGGTCCGCGCGGCGTTCAATGCGACGCGCGCGATCATCGGCCCCTATGAGATCGATTTTCGGATCATGATCGGCGACGAGCTCAAATGGATATCGGCGCGCGGCAAGGGCGACGATGCCGGCATGGTAAGCCGGATAATGTTCGGCATCTTCATCGACGTGACCGGCCGGAAACAGGCAGAGGAAGGCCGCGAACTGCTGGCTGGGGAGATGAGTCATCGGGTGCAGAACCTGCTCGCAATCGCCTCGGGGCTTGCCGCGATATCGTCGCGGTTGACCTCGACTACGACCGAAATGGCCGAGGAACTGACGCTTCGGCTTACCGCGCTGGGGCGCGCGCATGATCTGGTTCGCCCGGTCCCGGGGCAGACGAAGGCCGCGTCGGCGTTGCTGGGCGATTTGTTGACCGTCTTGCTTGCGCCGTATGACGATCTGGGCGCGTTCAGCGGGCGTATCCGCGTATCGGTGCCCCGAATGAGCGTAGGCGATTCGGCGACAACGATCTTGGCGCTGGTGATTCACGAGTTGGCCACCAACTCGCTCAAATACGGCGCACTGTCGGTCGACGACGGTACGCTAGACGTTTCGTGTTCGGCGCAGGACGAAGCCGTCACGATCGTATGGACCGAAAGCGGCGGCCCCAGGGTGGAACCGCCATCGGGAAAGGGCGGCTACGGCAGCAAGCTGGTCGAGCGGAGCGTAACCGGACACTTGCGCGGCGCGATCGATTACGACTGGGCCGAGAGCGGGCTTGTCGTGACACTGAAAGTGGCACCCGGACGCCTCGCCGCCTGAAGGCGCGCTTCCGCGCTTTCGGCGGATCGCAAATGGTCTTCGGCGCGGTCTCGCGTTGGGCCGCTGCATCGGTTCGAAAGGGTTACAGCAACGGTCGCTCGCCATGTTCGAGCAACGCGGGGATGACGATTTCCTCCTCGTCGGCCAGATGTCGCAGCATCAGCGCGAGAAAGCGGTCGGCGCCCTGGGCATAGGCATCGGCCGCGCGCAGGCCGGCGTCGCCGGGGAGCGCGAGCGCAGCGAGCAGCGCGCGTGCATCGTCGACGGTATTGAGCAGGAGTTCGTGGATCAGCGCGTGATCGGCCTCGAGCAGGTCGAAGCCGGCGACCATCCGCGGATCGATCGTCTTGAACTTGGGGAAATAGGCCGCGTCCTCGATCTGGTGATGCTGTTCGAGATGGCCGAGAAAGCCGTTGAGCCGTGGGACGAAGGCGCGCTCGAAGGCATGAGGATCGAGCTGGCGGTCGCGAAACCGATCGACGACGCGCGCTACCTCGGCGCCCTCGCCGCGCAGCGATCCGTGGACGTGCAGCCAGAAATCGGCGAGCTGCCCGAAATTGGCATGCGCGCGCCATCCGGCCTGCGGATGCGCCGCGAGCAAATAGGCGATCGAATCGTCGATGCTTGAACGCGCAGCTAGCCCCAAATGGGCATTGTCCTCAGCGATGCCGCAATCCTCCCAGCTACTGCCGCGGAAATCCGCCGTCATGCGCTGAAACAGCTTTCGTCTTATTTCAAGCGGCTTGCAGCATCCGAATCAATCGAGGGAGCCGTTGCCCCGCCGGGATGGTTTGGCGCCTTGCCAAAAAAACGTGACAAGGCGCCTCCCACATAGGCAACCGGTGATCACCGGCGCCCCGCGTTATGACTCAGTTGCTATCGGGAACGTCGTCGTCGTTCTCCTTATCGATGACGAGGTACGCCACGCCAGCTACCATGCCGGCAAGGATGACCAGCGGGATCGTGCTCATGCCAGCGACCCCGTTTGATTTCGAAGTGCTCGTTCCTGCGCGTACCGACTTGGAAACCGAAAGGCTCGATGCAGGGTTGGCGGGCGCGGCGGTTACAGCGACCGGCGCTGCAACGAGGGCGAGGCCGGCTGACGCCATCACTAAAGATTTGAAGCCCATAAATTTCTCCTTTGAACGCAACACAAACGTCGCGACGAATTAACGGCCAACGCACAGCCTTGTTCAAAACAACATCCAAGACTGCCCTTTTTGGACGCTCGCTATCCTTAGGCCGAGTCGTAGAAGCGGTGCTGCTTGGCGCGGAACAGCGCGGCTAACGCGGGCGGCCGATTGCTTCGTCCGCCCCGCCCACCTCGACACCGCCTTGGCATGATCGCGAACGACCGCTCCGCGTGTCCTCGACGAACTCGGATCTTTGATTCCGACGGCGGGCGCTTTCACATGGTGGGGTTATCGCGAACCTTTGACCCATGTGCAGCGGGCGATAAAAAGCCCCGGAAATCCGCAGATAACCGAGGCTTTTTATGGTGGGCGCGGCAAGGATTGAACTTGCGACCCCTGCGATGTCAACACAGTGCTCTACCACTGAGCTACGCGCCCCCAGTGGGAGCGACGCCATTAGCGAGGGTCGCCGCCGGGCGCAAGCGGGTAAACGCCTGCGCGGCCCCTGCGGCGCATCAATTATGGGTGGGAACGGTTTCGCTCTCGAACAACCGGTCGATCTCTAGCACCAGGTCGCGCAGGTGGAACGGCTTCGACAGCACGCGTGCATGCGGCACCGCCTTGCCCGCCTTCAGCGTCACCGCGGCGAAGCCGGTGATGAACATCACCCGCATGTCGGGTGCCATCTCGCCCGCGCGCTGCGCGAGTTCGATCCCGTCCATCTCGGGCATCACGATGTCGGTGAGCAGCAGGTCGAACGATTCGGTCTCGAGCAACGGGATCGCCGCGGTCCCGCGATCGACCGCGCTGACCGCATAGCCCGACCGTTCGAGCGCGCGCGTCAGATATTCGCGCATGACGTTGTCGTCTTCGGCCAGCAAAATCCTGTACATCACGTCCCCGTCTCTCGCCGGCCCCGGCGCCTTGCCCATCCTATGCGACAAGCCCTTAATATATTCCAGCCGGTGCCGCGTTGATCCCGGCGCGAATGCGGCCCCGATACTGCATTGTCGGCGCCATTGGCAGCGTTTAGCAACGAAGCGGTGACCAGCAGCACAGCATCGCCGAGTTTCGATCGGTTCGGCCCTGCCGAGCCCGCATCGCCGGTGGTCCTGTCGGTGCCGCATGCCGGGCGCGAATATCCCGCGGCGATGCTGGCGGCGATCCGGCTGCCGCTGGCGGCATTGCTCCCCCTCGAAGACCGCCATGTCGATTCGATCGCGCATGCCGCACGCCGCAACGAGACGATGCTGGTCGCGCGCCGCGCCCGCGCCTGGATCGACCTTAACCGCAGTGAGGACGAGCGCGATCGGCGGATCGACGAGGGTGTCTCGGCCAGCATGATGCCGTTCGAATCGGCCAAGCTCAAGGGCGGACTGGGGCTCGTCCCGCGGCGCGCGGGGGTCTCGGGCGACGTGTGGCGGCGGCGGCTGCGCGGCGACGAGGTGATGGCGCGGATCGTCGCGGATCACCGGCCCTATCACGCAGCGCTCGCAGCCGCGCTGGCGGCGGCGCGGCGGCGCTTCGGCGTCGCGGTGCTGCTCGACATCCATTCGATGCCCACGCTGGCGGGCGAAGCGCCGGCGCGGATCGTGCTGGGCGACCGCTTCGGCCAGAGCGCCGCAGCGCCGTACCTTGCGCGGATCGAGGGCGCCGCCGCCGTCAGCGGGCTGCGGATCGCGACCAATGCACCCTATGCCGGCGGGCATATCCTCGACGCGCACGGCGCCCCCGCTGCGGGCATCCATGCGGTGCAGATCGAATTCGATCGCACGCTGTATCTCGATCCTATGACCCTGACCCCCAACGCGGGCGCGCAGCGGCTGGGACATATCCTGCGGACGATGATCGACGCGCTGCTCGACGAGATCACCCCGGTCGCTGCCGCCGCCGAATGACCGCGACCGCCGCATAAAAAAACCACCCCGTACGAAAACGTACGAGGTGGCCAAGGTTCAGGGAGGAGACACGCCTGAAAGGCGCGTCGCACGATCCCGCGAAAGGGGGGACACGAGATCGCGTAAGACCGATATAGGCGATGGGTTTTGGCGCTTCAAGGCTTTCGGGCGACATTCGCCCAAGCGTTGCAAATCAAAGACAAATCGGCGCCGCGACCGTCGTTATCGACGGCCGCGACGGATGTGCATCAGTTGAGCGGCTGGGCGTTCAACGGCGGCGCCTGCTGCGGCATCTTGCCCTGCTGCATCTGCTTCGAGAACAGGTCGCGCATCAGGCTGAGCGAGAACAGGTGCGCATAGACGAGCGGCAGTATGCCGTTCTGCGTCAGCTTGCGCAGCTGGTCGCCGCGCAGATCGTTCAGCTTCTTCTCGTCGACCATCTGGAAACCGCGATAGACGAAGGGCTGCGCGCCCTCGGGCTGGATCGAGATTTCGCCGTCCATCAGGATGCCCAATTCCTTGAGCTCGCGCATGAACTGGCCGGTGCGCTGGCCTGCCTGCTCGAACTGCTCGGCGAAGTTGAGGATGCCCTTGGTCAGCTCGGTCGGCTCACCGTTCTCGAACAGGCGCTCGCCATCCTCGAACGCGCCGATCGTGTCCGACGTCGGATCGAAGCACAGCGACAATTCGTCGGTGTCGGGGCGCAGCTTGGCGAGCAGATAGGGATAGCGGCGGATATAGGCGGGGACATAAACCTCGTTGTCTACCAGCGCGCCGGCATCGTCGATGAAGGTGTTCACGCCTTCGTTGAGCCCCATCAGCGCCAGCGGCACCGGATCGTCGCCGATCGAGAACACGATCGGCATCCGGCGCTGGACCAGCGGGAATTCCTCGACGGTCAGTGGAACCGCGTGATGCTTGGCGAGGAACGGCGCCACATTGGCCGGGCGCACGCGGAAATCGGCGTGGGTCTGGCTCGAAAGCGGCTCGAGGTTGTTGTAGAAAAGGGGCAGCGATTGCGACTGCGGCACGGTGGCCATCTTACTCTCCCGGACGAATAAAGTTCGCCGCGCTCTAGGTGGCGGGCAGGTCGCGCGCAAGGGACACGAGTTTGCCTGGGTTGAAAAGCCCCTGCGGGTCGAACGCGGTCTTGATCGCGCGCAATGCCGCCAGCCGCGAAGGCGGCCCCAGCCGCGCCAGTTCGTCGCGCTTCATCTGCCCGATGCCGTGTTCGGCCGAGATCGACCCACCCGCCGCGACGACCAGGTCGTGGACGAAGCGCGTCGCGACCGGCGCGTCGTGCGCATACCAGCGCGCGGGATCGGCACCCGCGGGCGCGCGGACGTGGAAATGGACATTGCCGTCGCCGAGATGGCCGAACGCGGTGGCATGGGTACCCGGGAACCGCGCCTCGACCGCCGCCGCCGCCTCGATCATGAAGCGCGGCATCGCGGGCACCGGGACCGAGATGTCGTGCTGCGCCGCCGGTCCGGTCGCGCGTTCGGCCGCCGACAGCGAGTCGCGCAGCGTCCAGAACGCCGCGGCCTGGGCTTCGCTCGCGGCAATCGTCGCATCGGCGACCAGCCCGTCGGCGATCGCATTGGCGAGCAGCGTTTCGAGCGTCGCGGCGGGATCGGCCTGCGGATCGCCGCTCGCCGCCTCGATCAGCACGTGCCAGCGATGCGTGCCCACGACGGGCGAGCGGCCGCCGGGGACATGCGCGATCGCCAGCGCCAGCGTGTCGCCGGGAATGATCTCGAAGCTTTCGACCAGCTCGGTGCGCGCCTCGATCCGGCGCAGCAGCGCCAGCGCGTCCTCGGGCGAGCGAAGCCCCGCCCAGGCGACCGCGCGCACCGCGATTCCGGGCACCAAGGTCAGCGCGGCGGCGGTGACGATCCCCAGCGTCCCCTCGGCGCCGATCAGCAGCTGGTCGAGGTCGTAGCCGCGATTGTCCTTTTTCAGCGACGACAGCCCGTCGTGCACCGATCCATCGGGCAGCACCGCCTCGATCCCCGTCACCAGCCGCCGCATCGTGCCGAAGCGCAGCACCTGGGTGCCGCCGGCATTGGTCGACACCAGTCCGCCGATCGTCGCCGATCCGCGCGAGCCCAATGTCAGCGGAAAGCGCATCCCCCTGGCGTCGGCGGCAGCTTGCAGATCGGCGAGGATCACCCCCGCCTCGACCACCGCGCGGCCCTCGCTCTGCGATACCGATCGCACGGCGTTCAGCCGGCGCAGCGACAGGATCAGCGCACTGCCATCGGATGGCGGGGTCGCGCCGCCGACCATCGAGGTATTGCCCCCCTGCGGCACCAGCGCCACGCCATATTCGGCGGCAAGCGCGACGATCGCGGCGACGCCTGCGGTATCGGCGGGCTGGAGCATCGCCGGCGCCTGCCCATGATAGCGGCCGCGCCAGTCGGTCAGCCAGGGCGCGATCAGCTCTCGATCGTCGATCACCGCGCGTTCGCCCAGGCGCGCGCGCGCCGCCGCGATCATCAGGGTCTGGGCTGGCGTCATGGTCGCGCAGCGCGTAGCATAGTTGCCGACGCGCGAGCAATTCATCGGACGTTCAACCCAATTTCCGCAAGTTTCGCGCACGATGGTGCATGTATTGGCGATACCGTTTCCTTTTTTGACGGCAATGCTCCTTTGGATCGGGGCGGCGCCGGCGCAGCAAGCGCAGCTTCGCCCGGCCGAACCCGCCCAGCCGGCCACCGTTCGCGTCCGCCAGCGGATCCTGATCCGCGTCACGCGCATATCGATACCGCGCACCCCGATCGCCTCGGCAGCGCCGCTGCCGCCGATCAGCTGGGTCGAACAGCGCAGCGAACAATGCGTGCCGATGGAGTCGCTCGCAGGCGCAGCGATCACGCGGCCCGACAGCGTCGACCTGGTATTGGCGGGGGGCAAGCGGATGCGCGCCAAGCTGGACGGCGATTGCCCGGCGCTCGGCTTCTATCAGGGCTTCACCGTCGCGCGAACCAGCGACGGGCGGTTGTGCGCGCAGCGCGACACGATCCGCTCGGCATCGGGGAGCACGTGCCGGATCGAGGGTTTCCGGTCGCTGGTGCCCGCGCGCTGACGCGCGAACCTTGACAATCCGGCGCAAATCCGCGACCCGCTCCGAACCTGCGGGTGCATCGCGCGCCCGCGATTTCCGGACATTCGCATGAGCTTTGCCGATCTCGGCCTGTCTGACGAACTACTGCGTGCCGTCAATGAATCGGGTTATACCGAGCCGACGCCGATTCAGGCGAGCGCGATCCCCTCGGTTCTGATGATGCGCGACCTGATCGGCATCGCGCAGACCGGCACCGGCAAGACCGCGTCGTTCGTGCTGCCGATGATCGACATCTTGGCGCAGGGGCGCAGCCGCGCGCGGATGCCGCGTTCGCTGATCCTCGAGCCGACGCGCGAACTCGCCGCGCAGGTCGCCGAGAATTTCGAGAAATACGGCAAATATTCGGGGCTTTCGATGGCGCTGCTGATCGGCGGCGTGTCGATGGGCGACCAGATGGCGGCGCTCGAAAAGGGCGTCGACGTATTGATCGCGACGCCGGGCCGGCTGATGGACCTGTTCGGGCGCGGCAAGATCCTGCTCACCGGCTGCTCGCTGCTGGTGATCGACGAGGCCGATCGGATGCTCGATATGGGGTTCATCCCCGATATCGAGGAAATCTGCACCAAGCTGCCCAAGGCACGCCAGACGCTGCTGTTCTCGGCGACGATGCCGCCGCCGATCAAGAAGCTGGCCGACAAGTTCCTCGACAATCCCAAGATGATCGAGGTGTCGCGCCCAGCGTCGAGCAACCTCAGCATCGCCCAATATCTGGTGCCGCTGAAGTCCGACGCCAAGCGATCGACGCTGACCGCGCTGCTCCAGCAGGAAGAGGTGCGCACCGCGATCATCTTCTGCAACCGCAAGACGACGGTGCGCGAGCTGAACAAGAGCCTGCGCCGCTCGGGGCTGGCGTCGAGCGAAATCCATGGCGACATGGACCAGTCGGCGCGGCTGGCCGAGCTCGATCGCTTCAAGCGCGGCGAGGTCAATATCCTGGTCGCGTCGGACGTCGCCGCGCGCGGGCTCGACATCAAGGGGGTCAGCCACGTCGTCAATTTCGACGCGCCTTGGCATCCCGATGATTATGTCCACCGCATCGGCCGCACCGGCCGCGCGGGCGCGACCGGGGTCGCCTACACCTTCGTGACCCCCGAGGACGCCGAGAACGTCGCGAATATCGAGAAGCTGCAGGGGCAGAAGATCGAGCGTCTGTCGGCCCCCGCCACCGCAGCGGTCGAAACGCCCGCCGCCAGGGAGCCCGCCGCCGACAGCCCGCGCCGCGAGCGTTCGCCGCGCCGCGGTGCCAAGCCACGGACGAACGCGCCGAGCTTCGAACCCGAGATCGCCGAAGTCCTGCCCGAGCCTATTCTCGACGATCCGCTGCCCGCCGAAATCGTCCGCCCGGTGCGCGAAGAGCGCCGCCCGCGTGACGAAGCGCGGCCGCAGGAAACCGGACGTTCGCGTGAAGAGGGCCGCTCGCGCGACGAGGGCCGCTCGCGCCGCGGCGACCGTCCGGCGCGCCACGAACGCCAGGCCGACGATCAGCCCGACGATGGCTGGAACGGCCCGTTCCCGGCGTTCCTGGAAGTCACGCTGAACCGCTGAAGCACGCAATGGCCGCCGCCGACTTCATCGCCTTTCCTGCGCCGAAGATGGCGAGCCCGTGCAACCTGGTGTGCACGCTCGACAAGGCGACCGGCTGGTGCCTGGGGTGCGGGCGCAGCGGTAGCGAGATCGCCGGCTGGTCGGCGGGCGACGACGCCGCGCGGCAGGCGATCCTCGATCAGCTGCCCGCGCGCATACGGCTGCTGGGCGACCGTGCCGTCTCCACCGACGACGCGGTCAGGGGCGCCCCGACCCCTCGCTGACCGTCGTCGTCGCGGGCTGGCCATAGGTGATCGTCGTCGTCATCACCGGCGGGTAGTAATAGCCGTTGGCGACATAGCCCGCGGTGGTCATCACCGTGCGCTGCGAGGTGATCACCCGCGGCCGATAGGTGCGAGTCGTCACCGTTCCCGGGGCGTTGTCGACCATCGTTCCGGGCAGCGGCTGGACGACCTCGCCGCGCTCGCCGTAGCGGACATCCGCGCGCAGCGGCGCCGCAATCGGCACCGAAGCCGCGGCATAATCGGCGCCGCGGCGCTGGCTGGGCGGCGGGGGTGGCGCTTGCGGTCCGCGATCGTTGGCGCGGTTGATCGCCGCGCCGGCGACAGTGCCCATCATCGGGGCATCGTCGGTCGCCCGGGCAGCATAGACCGTATCGCGATACGGCTCGGCACGATCGACATAGCCGCGCCCGTCGCGGTTCCATTCGACCCCGGCGACCGAATCATGGACATAGCCCGCCTGGTCGATCAGCACCGCATCGTCATAATAGCGATACCAGCCATAGCCCTGCGGCGGCGCGCCCAGCCCATAGCCCGCGAAATCGGCGATGTAGAAGCTCGGCTGGATCCAGTAACGCGGCACGCCGAAGCCGCGCACCGGCCGGCGATAGGCTGTCCAGCCGCCGGGCGCGCGATAGCCGGCATGCCAGCGACCCTGATAGCGATCCCCCCAGCGCGCCGGCTGGATCAACGGGCGCGGTGCCAGCGGCGCACGGACGACCGGGGTTGGGGCGATGCCGGGCGTGGCGCGCTGCTGCGTCGCCTGGGCGATAGCCCCGATCGGTAGCGCCGAAACCAGCACCGCCGTCATCATCAGACCTCGCATCCCCAGCTCCCCTGCCTGCCACCCTCATCTGCCGCACGTAACACGGCGGGTTAATGGTATCTTAACAGGTGTCGCGAGTCGCCGCGAATCGCGTGAGCGTCGCCAGGCGTCCCTTATCGGGGCAGGTCGAGCCGGTCGCCCAGCATCGCCACCAGCGCCTCGCACCCTACCGCATCCTCGGCATCGAAGCGCCCCGGCACCGGGCTGTCGAGGTCGAGCACCCCGAGCAACACCCCGTCGCGAACGATCGGCACCACCAGCTCGGAGCGGCTGGCGGCATCGCAGGCGATGTGGCCGGGGAAGGCGTGTACGTCGGCGACCACCTGCGTCTCGAGCGTCGCGGCGGCCGCGCCGCACACGCCCTTGCCGAAGGCGATCCGGATGCACGCCGCCTTGCCCTGGAACGGCCCGAGCACCAGCTCGCCCCCGACGACGCGGTAGAACCCCGCCCAGTTGAGGTCGGGCAGATATTGCCACAGCAACGCCGCGGCATTGGCCATGTTGGCGATGCCGTCGCGCTCGTCGGCGGTCAGCGCGTCGAGCGCTTGCGCGAGATCGTGGTAGAGGTCTGATTTCTGGGTCGCGGTGATGGCGAAATCGTACATGGCGGGCTTTCGGATGCGTTGGTTTGGCCTACCCCTACCCCGTTCGCCCTGAGCTTGTCGAAGGGCGGCCCGCAATCTCCAATGGCGCGCGGGCTGATGGTTCTGGCCGCCCCTTCGACAAGCTCAGCACGAACGGGTGGGGGTAAGGCTATCCCCCTCCCCTCAGTCCATCGAAACCTTGCCGCGCCCGGCCTTCACGCTCGCGCGGCTTTTCTTGGCATCGACGCGCTTGGCCTTGGCATTGCGGCTCGGCTTGGTCGCGATCCGCCGTGCCTGGCGCACCATCGCCTGCCCCACCAGTTCGGACAGCCGCGCGCGCGCATCCTCGCGATTGGCGTCCTGTGTACGAAAGCGGCGCGCGGTGATCAGCAATTCGCCGCCCGCGGTCATCCTGCTGCCCGCCAGCGTCTTCAGCTGCGCATAGGCCCAGGGCGCCAGCCCCAGCCGATACACATCGACGCGCAGCTGCACCGCGGTCGCTACCTTGTTGACATTCTGCCCCCCAGGCCCGGTCGCGGCGAGGAAGCGTTCCTCGACGATCGCTTCGTCGGGGATGCGATAGTCAGACACCCGCCGGGTCGCTCGGCTGGTCGCTGGGCTCGGCACTGGCAACCGGCGCAGGCCCGAACCCCGCCAGCGCAAAGCGCTCGGGCAGGTCCGAGGTAGCGGCGACCGGCGGCTTGCCTTCGCGCGGCACCGACAGCTCGACCGCGTGCAACAGCATCACCAGCCGCTGATCGGCCCGGCCATAGACCGGATCGCCGACGATCGGGATCCCCATGCCGTGCGAGGCATGGACGCGGATTTGGTGCGTCCGCCCGGTTTCGGGGGTGAAGGCCACCAACGCGCGGCCCTGATGCTCGCGCAGCACCTCCCAATGCGTCACCGCGCGCTTGCCCTGCGGATCTCCGACCATCCGCCAGCCGGTCTCGGCGGTGCTGACCTTGATCAGCGCCATGTCGACGGTGCCGGTCGCGTCGTCGGGCACGCCGTCGAGCACCGCGAGATATTTCTTGGTGACCAGCCCTTGTTCGAACGCCTGCTGGAACCGCTTGTGCGCCTTGGGGTTGCGCGCCAGTAGCAGGCAGCCGCTGGTGTCGCGGTCGAGCCGATGGACGGGCAAAGGAACGCGCTTGAAACCGAAAGTCAGCTCATCGAGCATCGATTCGACACTCGGGCTGCGGTCGCGGGGCGAATCCACCGGCAGGCCGGCGGGTTTGTCGAGGATCAGTGCCTCGCCATCGATGAACAGGATGCGGTCGCTTAACATGGTCCCCCCTATAGGGATGTTTGGCCCTAGGCGAACCCTCCTATCCGCCGTTCGTGCTGAGCTTGTCGAAGCACCGTTTTTCTTTTCGGCTGCCGAAGAGAAGAACGGCACTTCGACAAGCTCAGTGCGAACGGTGCTTGGGGTGACGCTAGCGCTCACCCTCGCCGCCTGCGCCGCGCCGCCGGCGGAGGTCGCCGCACCCGCCCCGCCGCCGCCGGTCGCGGCACCCACGGTCGCTATCGCCCCGCCACCGATCGTCGCACGCGCGCCGGTCGCGCTGTGCGAGCGCGGCAGCGTCGCCCCCACCCGCGACGGGCGGCTGCTCAACCATTTCCCCTATCCCGGCGTGTCCGAAAGCGTGCTGCTGCCCGCCCCGCCCCCGCTCGACGACGGCGGCGCGTGCCGCGTCCATCCCGCGATGCTCGGCGACCTCAACCGGCTGATCGCCGCGTCGAACGCCGATCCGGCTGTCGCGGGCAAGCTGCGCTCGGTATCGTGCCATCGCGGCGTCGCGTTCCAGGCGCAGACCTTTTGCGCGGGGATCCTGTCGGGCCGGAGCATGGGCTTTCGCGACCGCGCCTGGGCATCTGCCCCGCCGGGCTATAGCGAACACGCCACCGGCTATGTCGTCGATTTCGGTACTACCGATCGCGGCGGCTGCCCCGATGCCGACGCATGCTTCGCCGCGACGCCAGTGGGCAAATGGCTGATCGCCAACGCCGCGCGCTACGGCTTCGAAATGTCGTTTCCCGCGGGGAACAAGCAGCAGATGAAGTGGGAGCCGTGGCATTGGCGCTGGGTCGGCACCAGCGCCGCGGTGCCGGGGGCTACGGCGGCGCGCGCTACCTTCTCGCAGGCGCGCAAGTCGTTTCCGGCGAGGCCTCGGCCCGAGTGACTTTTGACGTACCGTTCGTCCTGAGTAGCCGCTGAGCTTGTCGAAGCGGCGTATCGAAGGACCGGCCCGCTTGGGGCAATCTCCTTCGATACGGGCCTTCGCCTTCGCTCAGTCCCTACTCAGGACGAACGGTGGGCTGATTCTATCCAAACAGCTTCGCCGCGACCTCGGCGATCCGCCGCCCCTGATACCGCGCGCCGTCGAGTTCGACCGCGCTCGGCTGGCGGCTGCCGTCGCCATCGGCGATCGTCGTCGCGCCATAAGGCGATCCGCCCTTGACCTCGTCGAGCCCCATCTGCCCCTGGAAGCCGTAATCGAGCCCGACCACCGTCATGCCGAAGTGCAGCAGGTTGGTGATGATCGAGAACAAGGTGGTCTCCTGCCCGCCATGTTGGCTTGCGGTCGAGGTGAACGCGCCGCCGACCTTCCCGTTGAGCGCGCCGCGCGCCCATAGGCCGCCGGTGGTGTCGAGGAACGCCGCCATCTGGCTGGTCATCCGGCCATAGCGCGTGCCGGTACCGATCACGATCGCGTCATAGTCCGCCAGCGCGTCGGGGCCTTCGATCACCGGATGCGCGCTGTCGGTCTTGAAATGCGCCGCCTCGACCACCGCCTGCGGTGCGGTTTCAGCAACGCGGCGGATATCGACGCTCGCGCCGGCACCGCGTGCACCCTCGGCGACTGCCTCGGCCATCGTCTCGATATGCCCGTAGGATGAATAATAGAGCACCAGAACTTTTGCCATCTTCAATCTCCTTGAGCCCTTCTCCCCTCCCGCCTGCGGGAGGGGTCGGGGGAGGGAATGTCACGGAGGGCGCACCGCGTCGGGACACGCCCTCCCCTAACCCCTCCCGCAAGCGGGAGGGGGATTTCGCTATTCCGAATCGACCAACACGATCTCGGCTTCCGCGGTCGCGCGGATCGAGACGGTCTGGCCGCCCGTCAGCGCCGCGCCGTCGCGAGCATTGACCGCCTCGCCATTGACCTCGATCGCGCCGGTGGCGGGCACCAGATACACGTGCCGCCCCTCGCCGATCGCATAGTCGATCGTTTCGCCCGCCTTCACCGTCGCGCCGAGCACCCGCGCCTCGGCGCGGATCGGCAGCGCGTCGCCATCCTCGGCAAAGCCGCTGGCGAGCACCGCGAACTGGCCCGAGCGCTGCTCCTTGGGGAAGGGCTTGGCACCCCAGGACGGTGCACCGCCGCGCCGGCTCGGCTCGATCCAGATCTGGAAGATCCGCGTCGTCTCGGGCTCGAGATTATATTCGGCGTGGCGAACCCCGGTGCCTGCCGACATCACCTGGACGTCGCCCGCCACGGTGCGGCCTTCATTGCCCATCGAATCCTTGTGGGTGATCGCACCCGATCGCACATAGGTGATGATTTCCATGTCGCTGTGCGGATGCGGCGGGAAGCCCGAATTGGCGGCGATCTCGTCATCGTTCCAGACGCGGATCTTGCCCCAGCCCATCCGTGAGGGATCGTAATAATTGGCGAACGAGAAATGATGGCGCGCCTTGAGCCAACCATGGTCGGCATGGCCCAGGCTTTCGAACGAACGTTTGTCGATCATCGCTGAGTTCCTTTCGTGTTGAAGGGAACATAGGTGCGATCGATGGTCACGAAAATCGAAACGATGGAAACACTTCGTTTCGCCGCCGGCTATTGGCGATAGCGTATTTCGCATAAGCCCTGCTGGCCCTGCATCGTGCGCCACTGGCCAGTCCATTCGCCGCGTTCGCGGATCGCCACCCCCTGGCATTTCACCTGAGCATCGACCTGGTTGAAGATCACCCCGGCAGCGATCTCGCGCACCAGGTCGCGCGAGCGCATGTCTTCGCCATCGTCGTAGCGACGATCATCGTAGCGGCGGTCGTCGTAGCGATCGCGGCGCCGGTCGTAGCGGCCGCGCCCCGCCCGGTCGCCGGCGCTCGGCCGCGTGCCGTTGATCGCGTACAACCGCCGCCACGCGCCGCGCCGCTCGGTGATCTCGATCACCCGGCCGCCAATATTCAGGCGGATCTGCAGGTCGCGCGTGGCATCGTCGAGATCGATATGGCCGTCGGTGCGCCCGGTCTCGACGAACCGCGCCTTCACCCGCCCGTCGCTTGCATATTCGATCCAGTTGCCACGCCGCCCCTCGACGAAATAGCCGCCGGGATACTCGACGCGACCGACGTCGAGCGCGAAATCGTCGCGCCGATCCCAGCGCTGCGCCGCCGCTTCGGGCTGGGCGGCACCCGCCGCGCCGCCGATCCCCACCAGCACCGCCAACCCCAGAGCAACGCTACCCAGCATCGTCCCCTCCGCCGAAGTCGTTTCGATCGCACAACCATATCGCGGCCGCGCGGCGAGGGGAATATGGTAAACGCCCGCGCAATTGCCGATCGGCTTCGGTTCGCTTATCCCACCGGCACGATGCAGCTCCCCGACCTAGAAGCATGGGCGATCTTCGCCGCGGTGGTCGAACAGCGATCGTTCAGCGGCGCCGCCACCGCGATCGGCGTCAGCAAGGCGACGGTGTCGAAGGCGATCACCCGGCTCGAGGCGCGGCTTGGCACCTCGCTGTTCCACCGCAGCTCGCGCAAATTGACGCTCACCGACAGCGGCAAGGCGCTCGCCGAACGCGCGCAGCGAATCGTCGAGGAGGGCCATGCCGCCGAGGAAGCCGCGCGCGAGGCCGCGACCGCGCCCGCCGGGCTGGTCCGGGTCGCCGCGCCGATGACCTTCGGCGTCCGCCACGTCGCCCCCGCGATCGCCGATTTCCTGCTCGCCAATCCCGCGATCCAGATCGACCTGACGCTGTCCGACACCCGGATCGACATCATCGCCGCCGGCATCGACGTGGCGCTGCGGATCGCCGACCTGCCCGACAGTTCGCTCCGCGCGCGCCGGCTGGCGAGCGTGCGCGGGCATATCGTCGCCGCCCCCGCATATCTGGAGCGCGCCGGCACCCCGACGCATCCCGCACAGCTCGCGGAGCATGCCTGCTTCACCTATACCAACCGCCCCAACCCGACCTGGCAGTTCGAGGGGCCGAATGGCGAAGTCGCGGCGATCCGCCCGAGCGGACCGCTCGCCGCCGACAGCGGCGATGCGATGCTGCCGGCATTGCGCGCCGGGCTCGGCATCGCGCGGCTGCCTGATTTCATCGTCGAGGAGGATCTGGCCGCGGGATCGCTCGTCACGATCCTGCCCGAATGGGCGGGGCAGCCGATCGGGCTGCATTTACTTACCCCGCCGGGTGCAAGGCGCCCCGCGCGCGTCGAGACCTTGATCGCCTTCTTCGCCGATCGCTTCCGCAACTTGGCCGCCAACCCCTGACGATTCGCCGCGACTCGCCGGAATAGGCCGGTTAGGGACAAATTAACCTTTTGCCTTCAGATGTGTTTAGGTTAATCGATTACTCAGCAGTGCGCCGGCCGCAGGGGGGCGGGTCCGCACTACACGGGTACAGGGGGACGAACCGATGCGCGTATTGCTGATCGAGGACGAGCCGACGACCGCCAAGGCGATCGATCTCATGCTGACGACCGAAGGTTTCAACATCTATACGACCGATCTTGGCGAAGAAGGCCTCGATCTGGGCAAGCTGTACGATTACGATATCATCCTGCTCGACCTGAATCTGCCCGACATGCACGGCTACGAAGTGCTCAAGCGGCTCCGCGTCGCGCGCGTTTCGACGCCGGTGCTGATCCTGTCGGGCAACAACGAAATGGACAGCAAGGTGCGCTCGTTCGGCTTTGGCGCCGACGATTACGTCACCAAGCCCTTCCACCGCGACGAACTGGTCGCGCGCATCCACGCCGTCGTCCGCCGCTCGAAGGGGCACAGCCAGTCGGTCATCCGCACCGGCAAGCTGGCGGTAAATCTCGATGCCAAGACGGTCGAGGTCGACAATGCGCGCGTGCATCTGACCGGCAAGGAATATGCGATGCTCGAGCTGCTTTCGCTGCGCAAGGGCACGACGCTGACCAAGGAAATGTTCCTCAACCACCTCTATGGCGGGATGGACGAGCCCGAACTCAAGATCATCGACGTCTTCATCTGCAAGCTTCGCAAGAAGCTGAGCATGGCGACCGACGGCGACAATTATATCGAGACCGTATGGGGGCGCGGCTATGTGCTGCGCGATCCCGACGGGATCGGACTGAGCCTGGTCGAGGCGCAGGTCGCCTGATCCGAATCCTTTACCAGGGGGGGGCTGTGAAGTGTAGCGGCCGCGGTTTCCGACAGGGAACCGCGGCCGCTTCCTTGTGATCGGCGCGCCGAAGCGTCTTTCCCCGGTAACGCTTCGGTGGCAGTGCGCCGCCATGCACCTCATCACTCGCCTCACTGCCGTCGCGTTGGCCGCCGCGCTCCAGGCCTGCGCCGCAGGCCCCGCCATCGCCCCCGAACCGCGGCTCGCCGCCGCGCCTGTCGAACGGCGCGAACCGGTGACGATCCTGCTGTCGATCGACGGCTTCCACCCCGATTACCTCCAGCGTGGGCTCACCCCCAATTTGTCGCGGCTGGCGGCGCAGGGCGTCCAGGCGCCGATGCGCCCCTCCTTCCCGACCAAGACCTTCCCCAACCATTATGCGATCGTCACCGGCCTGCATCCCGACCGCAACGGCATCGTCGCCAACCGGTTCGAAGACCCGGCGCGCCCGGACGAGGTCTTCACCATGGCGAATCTCGAACCCTATTGGTGGGACCAGGCCGAGCCGATCTGGGTCACCGCCGAAAAGGCGGGCGTCCGCACCGCGACGATGTTCTGGCCGGGATCGAACAGCAAGGTGCGCGACACCTATCCCAGCGACTGGCAGCAATTCGCGCAGGCGCTACCCGAGCGCAACCGCGTCGCCGCGGTGGTCGACTGGCTGCGACGCCCCGCCGCGACCCGCCCCAAGCTGGTGACGCTGTATTTCGATACCGTCGATACCGCGGGCCATCGCTTCGGCCCGCGATCGCCCGAGGCGAACAAGGCGATCGGCGAGGCCGATGCGCAGATCGGCGATCTGATGCGCGAGCTGGAAACGCTCGGCCAGCCCGCGAACCTGATCGTGGTATCCGACCATGGCATGGCGGAGGTGTCGGCCGATCGGACGATCGACCTGCTCGCCGCCTTCCCCGCCAGCGACATCCGGCTGGCCGAGGACGGCCCTTATGCGTCGTTCCACGCGCAGCCCGGACGCGAAGCCGCAGTGCGCGCCGCGCTCGCCAAGCGACACCCGCACATGCGCTGCTGGGAAAAGGGCGAGCTGCCCGCGCGGCTGGCTTACGGCCGCAACCCGCGCGTCCCGCCCTATATCTGCATCGCCGACAGCGGCTGGACGATCCTGGGCCAGCCACCCAAATATCCGATCAAGGGCGGCGCGCACGGCTATGACAATGCCGATCCCGCGATGCACTCGATCCTCGTGGCAAATGGCCCCGCGTTCCGCCGCGGCGTCACGCTGCCGATTGCCGACAATGTCGATGTGTACGCGCTGCTCCGGCACCTGGCGGGACTGCCCGCTGCGACCGACGTCGATGGCCGGATCGCGCCGCTGCGCGCGGCGCTCGCCGAATAGGGGTTGCGGGCGTCGCGTTTCGCATCGAAACTGACCGCATGCGCTATTTCGAAGACCTGCAAGTCGGCGAGAAGGCCGCGTTCGGCAGCCACCTCGTCACCCGCGAGGAGGTGCTGGCGTTCGCGACACGCTACGACCCGCAGCCCTTCCATCTGTCCGACGAGGCTGCAGCCGAGACCTATTTCGGCCGGCTGTCGGCGAGCGGCTGGCACACCTGCGCGATGACGATGGCGATGTTCGTCGCGCACCTCAAGGAACACCCCCAGGCCGCACTCGGCGCCGCGGGCGTCGATGAATTACGCTGGCTGAAACCGGTTTACCCCGGCGATACGCTGCGCTGCGAGAACGAACTCATCGAAAAGCGCGCATCGCGCAGCCGCCCCGAGATGGGGAGCACGCGTGCGCGCATGACGACGTACAACCAGCAAGACGAGCCGGTGCTGACCTTCGTCGCGATCGGGCTGATCGCGACGAGGCCAGCCTCGACTTCGTAAGCCTTATTGCGGGCGAACCGCCCCGCGGTTCATTGCGCGCGTCGCCTGGCGGTTGGCGCGGTTGACCTGACGTTCGGCGCGGTTCTGCTGGCGAATGACGCCGGCCGGACGGTTTGGCCGCGTGATTTGCCGGTTTTCCCGCCGCAGTTCGCGCGCATCGCCGCGGCGTTCTTGGCGAAACTCGCGCCGGTCGTCGCGTCGCTCGGCGCGGAACTCGGGCCGGGTCACTTCACCCTGGCGGAAGTCGCGACGGTCTCCACGGCGATCCTGACGGAAGTCGCGCGTGTCTTCGCGGCGGTCCTGGCGGAAGCCCTGCCAATTGGCGCGCAGATCACGGCGCTGCGCGGGTGCCAGATTGCCGCGCCGGCCTTCCCAATAACGCTGCTGCGCGCCATTCCAGCGCACCGGACGACGATCGCGGCCATACACATAATAGCCGGTGCCGGGATAATAGAAGCCGTTGTTCCAGCCGAAATACGAGCCGCCCAAGCCGCCGCCATAGAGACCGCCGCCGAGGCCGCCGAAGCCCGACCCATAATAACCATCGTCATAATAGCCATCGTCGTAATAGCCGGTGCCGACGCCGACCCCGAGGCCGCCATAGCCATAGCCCTGGTTATAGCCACAGGCCGACAGGCCAATAGCGGCGACGATGGCAAAACCTGCCGTGCGAATGCGTGACGTGAACATCTGGGAGCCCTCCAGGATACGCGGAAGTATGATCAACCTATACAGTAGCGCGTTGAACCGAGTGTGAACCGGTGATGCGTGCTGAACGGGGGGCGAGCGGTGAAGGTTCCCGCGCCGCCCGCTGGCTCAGCCGCTCCGGGCACCCGCCACATCCTCCCCCGCCAGGGGGAGGGGGACCGCCGCGCAGCGGTGGTGGAGGGGGCGGACACGAGCCGCCCGTTGGCGATCCGCCCCCTCCGTCAGCCCTAAGGGCTGCCGCCCCTCCCCCTGGCGGGGGAGGATTAAATGCGGCGCGTCAGTGGCCCTCGAACGCCACCAGCGAATGCACTTCGATATCGTCGCCGCGCAGCGCATCGCCGCCGCCGAGTTCGGGCAGGTCGATCACGAACGCCGCCTGCGTCACCACCCCGCCCGCCTTGCGGATCAGCCGTACCGCGGCGCGCGCGGTGCCGCCGGTGGCGATCAGGTCGTCGACCAGGAGCACGCGCGCGCCGGGCGTCAGCGCGTCGGCATGCATCATGATCCGATCGGTACCGTATTCGAGCGCATAATCCTCGGCGATCGTCGCGCCGGGCAGCTTGCCGTCCTTGCGGATCAGCAGCACCCCGGCGTTCAGCGCCAGCGCAAGCGTCGGCGCGAACACGAACCCGCGCGCCTCGATCCCTGCCACCAGATCGATCGGGCCTGCGATCGCCGCCGCCATGCTGTCGGTCGCCAGCCGCAGTCCCGCGGGGTCGAGCAGCAGCGTGGTGATGTCGCGGAACTGGATCCCGGGCTTGGGGAAATCGGGGATCGTGCGGATGAGCGAGCGAAGCTGGTCGGCAACGGTCATGTCGGTCTCCAATACGTCTTCATCTTCGGGTCGCACGAAAAAGGCCCCGAACTCCTGGGTGGAGTCCGGGGCCTTTCATCAAACCCTCAATCGACGATCAATGCTTCAGGTCGCGCCAGATGTTGCGGTAGGCGCCATAAGCGAGGCCAGTGAAGACCAGGATGAACAGGAACGCCGCGAGGCCCGCCTGGTGGCGCACTTCGAGCTTGGGCTCGGCGGTCCAGGTCAGGAACGCCGCCACGTCCTTCGCCATCTGGTCGACCGTTGCCGGCGTGCCGTCGGCATAGGTGACCTGGTTGTCGGCGACCAGCGGCGGCGACATCGCCAAGTTCAGCGTCGGGAAATAGGGGTTGTAGTGCAGCCCCGGCGGGGTTGCGGCGGTAGGATGCTCGGCGACCAGTTCGGCCGGCTGCGGCTGATAGCCGGTCAGCAGCGAATAGACATAGTTCGCGCCATCGCCGCGTGCCTTGGTCATCAGCGACAGGTCGGGCGGGATCGCGTTGTTGTTCGCGGCGCGCGCGGCGACTTCGTTGGCATAGACCTTGGGCAGGCGATCGGCGGGCGTGTTCTTGCGCGTCGCGACTTCGCCGGTGTCGGGGTTCACGCTGGGCGCCTCGACCGTCCACTGGTTCGCGATCGCCTTCACTTCGCCTTCGCTATAGCCAAGCGAAGCCAGGTCGCGGAACGACACCAGGTTGATCGAATGGCACGCCGAGCAGACTTCCTTGTACACCTGGAAGCCGCGCTGCAGCTGCTGGTTGTCGAACTTGCCGAAGATACCCGCCGAGGCCAAGCCAGCGTCGCGCGGGCTAAGGTGATACTCGTGCGAGGCATCCTCGGGCTGGGCCTCGGCAGTGATGGTGCCGAACAGGCCCAGCACCAGGACGAAGGCGAAGCCCAGGCCAATGAGTGGTGCGATGATACGGATCATGTGGGTCGTCTCGTCCTTGGTTCGACTGGCTTATTCGGCAGGCTGCGGCTGCGTGCCGTGCGCTTCGGGAATAGCCGTCTGTGCCGGGCTGGTACCGCCCTTCCCCTTCAGCACTGCTTCGGTGATCGAATTGGGCAGCGGGCGCGGACGCTCGGCAGCCGACACGATCGGCAGGATGACCAGGAAGTGGAGGAAATAATATGCGGTCGCGATCTGGCCGATCATGACGTTGAAGTTCGACGCCTCCGCGCCGCCGACATACCCCAATACCAGCACGTCGACGAGGAGCACGATCAGGAACATGCGGTTCTTCGGACGATAGTTCGACGAACGCACCGGCGAGCGATCGAGCCATGGCAGGAAGAACAGCAGCAGGATCGAGCCGAACATCGCCAGCACGCCCCACAGCTTCGCGTCGAGAATGAAGTCGGCGGTGAAGCTCTTTAGGATCGCGTAGAAGGGCAGGAAATACCATTCGGGCACGATGTGCGCAGGCGTCGAAAGCGGGTTGGCCTGGATGTAGTTGTCGGGATGGCCGAGCAGGTTCGGCGCGAAGAACAGGAAGCTCGCGAACACCAGCAGGAACACGCCAAGGCCGAAGCCGTCCTTCGCTGTGTAATAGGGGTGGAACGGCACCGTATCCTGCGGACCCTTCACGCCCACGCCCGTCGGGTTGTTCGAACCCGGGATGTGCAGCGCCCAGATGTGCAGGATGATAACGCCTGCCGTCACGAAGGGCAGCAGGTAATGCAGCGAGAAGAAGCGGTTCAGCGCCGCGGCGTCAGGGGCATAGCCACCCAGCAGCCAGATGCGGATCGGCTCACCGATCAACGGTATCGCCGAGAAGAACCCGGTGATCACCTGCGCACCCCAAAAGCTCATCTGCCCCCATGGCAGCACATAGCCCATGAACGCCGTCGCCATCATCAACAGGAAGATGACCACGCCCAGCAGCCAGATCATCTCTCGCGGCGCCTTGTAGGAGCCGTAATACAGCCCGCGACAGATGTGGATATACACCACGATGAAGAACATCGAAGCGCCGTTGGCATGCGCATAGCGCAGGAACCAACCGGCGGGAACGTCGCGCATGATCCGCTCGACCGAGAAGAACGCGGTCGCGGCGTCGGTCGAATAGCTCATCGCCAGGAAGATGCCGGTGATGATCTGGATGCCGAGCGCCGCGCCCGCCAGAACGCCGAAGTTCCAGAAATAATTCAGGTTGCGCGGCACCGGATAGCCGGCGCCAACGGCGTTGTAGACCAGACGCGGCATGGGCAGCCGTTCGTCGATCCATTTGGTGAGCGGCGAGGCCGGCTCATATTGCTTTGCCCAGGGAAAGCTCATCTGCTCGCTCCTCAGCCGACCGTGATCATGGTGTCGGTGGTGAATGCATATTCGGGAACCGCAAGGTTCAACGGCGCGGGGCCGGACCGGATGCGGCCGGCGGTATCATAGGCCGAACCATGGCACGGGCAGAAATAGCCGCCAAATGCGCCCTTGTTCTCGCCCTCGGCAGCGCCCAGCGGAACGCAACCCAGATGGGTGCAAACGCCCAGCGTCACCAGCCAGTTCGACTTGCCCGCCTTGGTCCGCTCGGCCAGCGTCTGCGGATCGCGCAGTTCGCTCAACGGCACCGCATCGGCGGCGGCGATCTCCTGCGGGGTCAGGTTGCGGACGAACAACGGCTGTTTGCGGAAGCTCGATTTGATCGACTGGCCCGGCTGGATCGCCGAAATGTCGATCTCGGTGCTCGATGCCGCCAGCGTATCGGCGGCGGGGCTCATCGAATTGATCAGCGGCAACGCGATCACGCCGGCGCCGACGCCGGCAAACGCGACCGCACCGATCGCCATATAGTCGCGGCGACGCGGATCGGCAGGGCCTGCGCCATGCGTCTCGTTGTGCGGGATAGTCGTATCAACCGTAGCCATGCGTTCGCCCTTGAAAGCTCGTCAGCCCTTGAAAACCAATGCCTTGGGCGGATAATCGCACGGATGTCGCCTGCATGCGAGGCGAATCCCGTGCGGTCGCGCCGTACCCACCGGACAAGCGGTGGCTGCGGCCTGATAGACGCGCATGTGGCCTTTTGCCAACACCCCATTTCGCCGGTAGCTGCAGCGGCCCCTTCCGAACGGATTTCTTACCATGCGCATTGCCCTGTTCGAACCCGATATCGCCGGCAATGTCGGCGCGATCCTGCGCACCGCCGCCTGCCTGAACGTCGCGGTCGATCTGATCGAGCCGATGGGGTTCACCTTCAGCGACCGGGCGCTCGCGCGCGCCGGCATGGACTATGCGCGATCGGCGCAGGTGACCCGCCATGCCGACTTCGCGGCGTTCGCGGCGGCGTTGCAGGGGCGGCTGGTGCTGGCGACGACCAAGGGCGCGACGCGGCTCGATACCGCGGCGTTCGAGGCCGGCGATACGCTGTTGTTCGGGTCCGAAGGAACCGGCGTGCCCGATCATGTCCACGACCGCGCCGATGCGCGCGTGGTGGTGCCGATGATGCCCGGCATGCGCTCGCTCAACGTCGGGGTCAGCGTCGCGCTGGTGCTCGGCGCGGCGCTGCAGCAGACGGGGGGCTGGCCGGCACCCCCGCCCGCCTGAGCCTTACGCCTTGGGCTTGAGCATGCCGTGCATGTCGAGCCAGCGGGTGAAGGCGTCGAACCAGCCGGTGCTCGTCGTCGCCTTTTGATACATGCCGAAGCCGTGGCCACCCTGTTCGTACAGGTGGAACTCGACCGGGCGCTTGGCGGTCTTCCAGCTCTCGATCAGCCCGAACCCGCCATTGGCGAAGAAGGGATCGTCGGCGGCGAGCGCGACGAACATCGGCGGCGCGTCGGCCGGCGCGGGCATCGCGCTGAGCGGGCCATAGATGTTGCCGATAAAGGCGGGCTTGGCGTCCTGCCCCGCCACGGTGGTCGCAAGCGTCAGCATCGCGCCGGCGGAAAAACCGACCATGCCGATCCGGTCGGTATCGACCTTCCATTCGCCCGCGCGCTTGCGGATCAGCGCGAAGGCAGCGCGCGAATCGGCGATCTGCGGCGCGAGCGCCGCCATCGCGTCACCGGGTGCCGGGCGCGGCGGGCGGGCAGCAACGCCAGAGAACATCTCGCGCATCGATCGTTCGAAGCCCGGCATGTCGGCGGGCGTCTGGTTCAGCCGATACTTCAGCACGAACGCCGCGACCCCCTTGGCCGCCAGCGCGCGCGCGACGTCCCAGCCTTCATTCTCCATCGACAGCGTCCGGAAGCCACCGCCGGGCGCGACGACGACCGCGGCGCCGGTGGCCTTGGCCGGATCGGGCAGGAACGGCGTCAGCGTCGCGACGGTGACGTTGCGCGCGAAAATGCTCTTATACTGGCTGTGCCATGATGCGGCGGCGGTGGCGCCGGGCAGCGGCCCGGTGTCCAGCACGATCGCGTTCGGCTGCGCCGGGGTCGCGATCGGGGTCATCACATCGTCCTGCGCGTGCGCCGGAATGGCAGCGGCGACCGTCACCGCGAGCGAAAGCGCCAACGCCAGTCGTCGCTTACTAACCATTTGAATCATAGCATCTCTCCCCAGTGGTCGGCGCTTCGTACTTCGAACCCCTATGCATTTGTCGTACATGAGCCTCGCTCGACTGTCATCCCGCCAAGCGCATGCTTCCCCTGCCCCGCGCGGCGCGCTAGACCTTGGCGCATGTCACCGCTCGACCCGCAGCAAGCCGCCGCCCGTACCTGGTTCGAAAGCCTTCGCGACCGCATCTGCGCCGCCTTCGAGGCGATCGAGCGCGACGCCGGCTCCGACGCCAGCTTCGAATACACCGCGTGGGATCGCATCGATCCCTCGGGCGAACCCGGCGGCGGCGGGGTGCGCGGGGTGATGAAGGGCAAGATCTTCGAAAAGGTCGGCGTCAACGTCTCGACCGTCGGCGGCACCTTCGAGGGCGATTTCGCCAAGTCGATCCACGGCGCGGGCAGCGATCCGCGCTTCTTCGCGACCGGGATCAGCCTGGTCGCGCACATGGTCAATCCGCACGTCCCCGCAGTCCACATGAACACCCGCTTCCTGGTGACCACCAAGCGCTGGTTCGGCGGCGGCGGCGATCTCAACCCGCCCTTGCCCTATGCCGAGGACACCGCCGATTTCCACGGCGAGATGCAGGCCGCCTGCGACGCGCACGACCCGGGCTATTATCCGCGCTTCAAGCAATGGGCCGAGGACTATTTCTGGATCCCGCATCGCGGCGTCGCGCGCGGCGTCGGCGGCATCTTCTACGATCACATGGACGGCGATTTCGACGCCGATTTCGCGCTCACGCGATCGGTGGGCGAAGCGTTCCTCGCCAGCTATCCGCGGATCGTGCGGCGGCGGATGGACATGGCCTGGACGCCTGAGGAAGAGGCGATCATGCTCGAATGGCGCGGGCGCTATGCCGAATTCAACCTGGTCCACGATCGCGGCACGTTGTTCGGGCTCAAGACCGGCGGCAATATCGACGCGATCCTGATGAGCCTGCCGCCGCGCGCCACCTGGAGCTGATCCCATGGGCCTGACGCAATGGGCCTGACGCCGGTGCCCGAGGGGCATCTCGCGACCGTGGTCACCACGCTCGAGATGCGCGAGCGCCCGCGGCTCGCGCCGATGCCGCCTTCCGAGCTCCGGCTGGTGCGCTGGGAACAGCCGACATTGCCGCGCTATCGCACGCTGTTCGCGCGGATCGGCGCGCCATGGCTGTGGTATTCGCGGCTGGTGATGGCCGATGCCGCGCTCGCCAAGATCATCCACGACCCCAAGGTGTCGGTCTATGCCGCGGTCGATCGCGCAGGGATCGAGGTCGGATTTCTCGAGCTCGACCATCGCCACGACGGGGTCTGCGAGCTCGCCTATTTCGGGTTGGTCCCCGAACGCGTCGGGCGCGGCGACGGACGCTGGCTGATGGCCAATGCGCTGATGCTCGGCTGGGGCCGAGAGGTCACGCGGATGTGGGTGCATACCTGCACGCTCGACCATCACCGCGCGCTCGATTTCTATCGCCGCAGCGGCTTCACCGCGTTCCGCCGGACGATGGAGACCTTTCCCGATCCGCGGATCGCCGGCATCCTGCCCCCCGAAACCGCGCCTCAGATCCCGTTGCTAGCGCCTGCCAGCCGGCGATAGGCCGCGACCTTCAGCAGCAGGCTGGCGAGCGCCGCCGCGGTCGATGCCAGCGCCGCCAGCGCGTTGAACAGGAACACCGTGACCGGCGACGCCATCGATCCCGCGATCATCGCGCGATCGATGCTGCCCGCGACCATCACCCCCACCTGCCCCGTCAGGAACACCGCCGCGACCAAAGTGAACAGCATCCATCCCCGCCCCTTGGTCAGCGCGAACGACCGCGCGATCGCCTGGACCGGGCTCTGCCCGCCCTCGCCGGCGATCACCGCGTTCACCAGGAAGCAGCGTCCGATCAGATAGAGCCCGGGCAGGATCAGCAACGCGCCGACGAACACCCCCGCCCATACCGAAATCGTCGCGATCAGCAAGATCGGCAACAAGCCGAGCGCGCGCTGCAGCGCCTGCGCCGCGGTGGGTCGCGAACGGTCGAGGAACAGCAGCAGCACCGCCGCCGCGCCGAACAGATTGGCGAGATTGGCCGACAGGATCGCGCCGGCATTGTCGAGCGTATAGGCGATCAGCGCCTGGCTGGCCGCGTCGGTACCGGGTTCGGCCACCTGCTCGGGCTGCGGCAACAGCAGCAGCAGCGCGAGCGATGGCAGGAAATGGAACAGCCCCATGATCGGCAGCAGCAGCGCGCGCTCGTCGCGCCACATGCGCCTGGCGTCGGCAATCAGCTGCCCCAGCGAAAAGGTCATGCGCGATCGGTCATGCAAAATCGTTCACCAGGTCGCGTTGCGGCGCCAGCGCCAGGTACAGCTTGGCAACGAAGCCGGTCTGCAGCACCGAGATGATCGTCGTCACGACGCCTACCAGCAACGCGGTCATCACATCGTCGATGCCGAAATTGCCCGGCACCCCCAAGGTCAGCCCCAGGATCGTGCCGAACGCCGCCTGCGCCGCCAGCGTCGCGATCGCCGCGATCAGGCCATAGAGCAGGATGACCCCGATGATGCGCAGCGCATGGCCGCGCGTCAGCCGCCAGGCGCGCGCGATCGCGCCCAGCCCGCGCCGCTCGGCGACCACCACCGGGGTGACCACCACCAGCCGCGCCAGCAGCCAAATGATCACCACCAGCGCGACCAGGCCATAGATCAGCACCCCCAGCGCCGTGCCCGCGCTCAGATCGGGCATCGTCCCCGTCTGCGCATTGGCCAGCGCGGCGACGTCGATCCCCGCCGCCAGGATGATGCCGAGCATCGGCAGCAGCAGCACCAGCACCCCCAGCAGCAGCACGATCGTCACCGCAATCACCGGCAACAACCGCCGATTGGCAACCGCCGCCGCGCTCGCCGCCCCCATCGGCTCGACCGCCAGCGCGGTGATCGCGGTCGTTCCCCACAACGTAACCACGGTCAGCACCAGCCCCGCGATGCTCACCGCCATCTGGCTCGCGGGGTCGAGCGTCAGTCGCCACGCATCGAGCGTTCCCGACGCCGCGGTCGGCAGCAAGATGGCAAGGATCGCGATCGGCGCGATCGCGCCGGCATGGCTGCCCACAAACTCGGTCGTCCGGTCCCAGACGGTGCTCATCTTGACCATGCGGCGTTCCCCGATCATTTGGGCTGGATAGTCCAACCCCGTAGCCGAAGCCGATTGTTCTTGCCAACCTTGTCTCCCGCTCCTGCAACCGCGATCGACGGCGTCGAATGGTGCGTCGCGCCGGGGCAGATCGGGTATCCGGCGGCGGTGGCCGACATGGAAGCGCGCGCCGCCGACATCCGCGCCGGCACCGCGCGCGAACGTATCTGGCTGCTCGAACACCCGCCGCTCTACACCGGCGGCACCAGCGCCGACCCCGCCGAATTGCTCGACCCGCGCTTCCCGGTGTTCAAGAGCGGGCGCGGCGGGCGCTATACCTATCACGGGCCGGGCCAGCGGATCGGCTATGTCCAGCTCGACCTCGCCGCGCGCGGCCGCGACGTGCGGCGCTATGTCCACGCGCTCGAGGCGTGGGTGATCGCAGCGCTCGGGGAAATCGGCGTCACCGCCTATGCGGTGCCCGACCGGGTCGGCATCTGGACCGCCGATGGCGGCACCGAGGCGAAGATCGGCGCGATCGGCGTGCGGGTGCGCCAATGGGTTACCTTGCACGGGTTTTCGGTCAACCTTGCCCCCGATTTGACGCATTTCGGCGGTATCGTCCCTTGCGGACTACCCGAATTCCCTGTGACCAGCACACATTCCCTGGGAAAACGCGTGACCGAGGCAACTTTCGATGCTGCACTTGCGTTGTGCTGTTCTACGTTCCTGCGCGCCCTCGATGATCCGAGTGATTCGAGGCTTGAGGGGCGTGCTGTAACCGTTTAATGCATATCACGGTTTGGGTATTAACGGCCTTCGGCCAACCAAGTCCACTATCTAGGGAGCTCCACATGCGTTCATTCATTTCAAAGGTCGTCACCGGTTCGATGATCGCCAGCGCTGCGCTGCTGGTTTCGGCCTGCGGCGAGACCACTGAAACCACCACCGACAACACCGTCGTCACCGATCTGAACACCACCGATCCGATGATGGACGGCACGATGACAGACAACATGACCGCCGTCGACGGCGCCATGATGGGCAACGACGCCATGATGATGAACGACACCATGATGTCGAACGACATGATGATGTCGAACGATTCGATGATGTCGAACGACACCATGTCGAACGCCATGTAATCGTCTGGCCAGCGGCGTATGCTGCCGGCCACGATTGAAAGGCCGTCCGGGCGACCGGGCGGCCTTTTTCATGCCGGTTCGACAGGCGACAAGCCGAATCGGTTGCGTAACGGTCAAGCTCTATGCTGGCATTTCACGGCATTACCGGCAAATCGAGTGATGCCGCACCCGTGCCCGGCGCAAAAAGCCTCTTGGGCCAATCCGCAAAAGCGCTTAACCCTTGCCGCGATGATCCGGCGGGCGGGGCTCGGGCGGTCAGAGTGAGAGGCTGCGATGAACGTGTTGCGTATTGGACTGGTGGTCGCCGGAGTTGCGGCCATGTTGGTATCCACCCCTGCCTCGGCGCAGTTTTATTTCCAATCCAAGGACTTGAGCGGCCCGCGTGTCACCGGCGCCGAACCCGGCATTGTCGGCCAGGACCTGCCGGGCGCGACCCCGGCCGAGTATCGCGCGGCATTGCTGTGGAACCTGCGCGCTGCGCTCAACGTGGCCGCGCTGCAATGCCAGTTCGAACCCACGCTGCTGACGCTGGGGAACTATAATGCGATGCTGCGCAACCATACCGACGAACTGAAGGACGATTTCGACGACCTGATGAAGTATTTTCGCCGGGTCAACAAAACCGCCAAGGAAGGCCAGACCGCGTTCGACCAGTTCGGCACCCGCGTCTATTCGGGCTTCTCTACGGTGGCCGCACAGCGCATCTTCTGCCAGACCGCGGGCCGGGTCGGTCGCGACGCGCTGTATGTGAAGCGCGGCGAGCTCGGCGATTTCGCGGCGACGCGGATGCAGGAACTGCGCAATTCGCTGCGCCCCTGGGGTGAGCAGCAATTCCGTGCGGGCGGCTATGCGTACCTCGCGGCGTATCCGCCGGTATTCCCCGCCAACTTCGCCGACAAGAAGTGCTGGCGTCGCGATGTGTGGCAGGAAAGGCGCTGCGGACCGGTCTATTACCGCACCGCCGCCACGCCTTCTGCCGCCGCGGTGGCAAACCGCTAAAATACCATATGCCGGGCGGGCGTGCCTCGCCCGGCGTCTCAGCGCAGGCCGAGCAGCTTGTGCGTCTGCAAGGACAGCCGCCAGCCGGGGCGCGTCATCGCGAAAGCCACCGCCGCCGCGCGGTTTTCATCGGCCGCCAGATCGTCCATCGGCTGGATCAGGAAATGGCGAAAGTCCCAGCGCTCGATCTCGCCGACGTCGCTTCCCGCCTGCGGCCATACCAGCTTGAGCTCGTCGCCCGCGCGCTGGACCACCACGCTGCCGGCCTTGGGGCTGACGCAGACCCAGTCGATGCCGGGATGCACCGCGATCGTGCCGTTGGTCTCGATCGCGATCTCGAACCCGGCGGCGTGGAGCGCGTCGACCAGCGCATCGTCGATCTGCAGCATCGGCTCGCCGCCGGTCAGCACCACGAAGCGCGCCGCGGTAGACGGCCCCCATGCAAACGACACCGCGGACGCCAGCGCGGTCGCGTCGGCGAACCGCCCGCCGCCATCGCCATCGATGCCGACGAAATCGGTGTCGCAGAACTTGCACACCGCGGTCGCGCGATCCTGCTCGCGCCCGGTCCACAGATTGCACCCGGCGAAGCGCACGAACACCGCGCGGCGTCCGGCATGGAATCCCTCGCCCTGCAGCGTCAGGAACAGCTCCTTGACGGCATAGCTCATGGCCTGACGGCGTAGCCGGTCGGGTCGTCGATCCCGGCTTCGTCGAACCCCTTGGCGCGCAGCCGGCAGCTGTCGCACATCCCGCAATGCAGGTGCCCTGGGGCCGGGTCGTAGCACGACCAACTCATCCCCGCGTCGAGCCCCAGCCGCGCCGCCTCGCGGACGATGTCGGCCTTGGTGAGGTGCTGCAGCGGCGCGTGGATACGGAAGGGTTCGCCCTCGACGCCCGCCTTGGTCGCAAGCTCGGCCAGCCCTTCGAACGCGGCGATGAATTCGGGGCGGCAATCGGGATAGCCCGAATAATCGAGCGCGTTGACGCCGATATACAGATCGCGCGCACCCGCCGCCTCGGCCCAGCCGAGCGCCAGGCTCAGAAAGATCGTGTTGCGCGCGGGCACATAGGTGACCGGGATCGCGCCGCCTTCTGCCGTGCCGATGCCATCCTTGGGCACGGCGATATCTGCGGTCAGCGCCGACCCGCCAAAGGCCGAAAGATCGAGCGGCAACACGACATGGCGCACCGCGCCGAGCGCGGCGGCGATACGCCGCGCCGCCGCAAGCTCGACCTGGTGCCGCTGGTTGTAGTCGACCGACAGCGCGAGGACGCGGAAGCCGTCCTCGCTTGCGCGGGCGGCGGCCACCATCGAATCGAGGCCGCCCGACACCAGGACCACGGCTAAAGGCTGTTCTTGCATGATGGCGCGCGCCCTAGGCTGATATTAGAACGTACGCAACTTCGCGGGCGATGCGCTCAGCTGCATTCGCCCAGCCGCCGCGCCTCGATCGCTGCATCGAAGGGCAACCCGTCGATCACTCCTTGCGTCTTGATGTTCATCAGCCGCGGGGTTTCGATCTGGATCGTGGTGCGACCATGCCCCGCACCCGCGCAGGTATAGTGCACCGTACCGCGCGACGGCTGGTTGTCGATCACGAAGAGCGAACATTGCGCGCCGCCGCCGTGGCGCAGCTGGAGCAGCACGCGCGGATCGGAGACGCATACGCTGCGCGACACGCCGCCGCCGGTTTCGCGCAGCTGCCACTGGCCCGGCTCGACCTGCGCCAAGGCGCGCAGCGACGGCGCCTGTGCCGGTGCCGCGCCTGCCGCCACACCGCTGATCAGCAGCGCGCCGACGATCGCCGGGCGCAGCATCCGCCGCACCTTCATCCCTGACATTGTCTCGATCCCCATTTCCGCCAGTCGACGCTGCAATAAGCCTACGCCAGCGTTCAGAATTGCCATGTGGGAGCGATCGGGAGAGTTGCAATACCTGCGCGGCAAAGCTTTTTCAGGTCTCGACCGGGTCGAGCGCCACCGGAAACTTTCGCGCGCAAAACGCGCAATCGACCGCGATCACGCCGTTTTCATCGGCCATTTCGGCGCGATCCTCGGGGGTAAACTTGGCGAGCACCGAGCTGATATAATCGGCATCGCAGCGGCAGCCGCGCGACAGCGCGATGCCCGTCAGCGTCCGCACCTCGCGCTCTTCATTGAACAGCCGCCACACCAATGTCTCGAGCGACAGCAGCGGATCGGCGAGCTCATCGGCCCCCATCGTCGCCGCGAGCGCCTCGACACCATGCCATTCGGGATGGTCGAGCCGGGTGTGCAGCCGCTCGCGGCCTTCCTCGCCCTCGGGCAGGTGCTGGAGGAACAGCCCGCCCGCGATCAGCTTGCCGTCCTCGCCGCGCCCCAGCCCCAGCCGAACGAGGCTCGGAATCTGCTCGGACTGGAGGAAATAGGCCTCGATCACCTCGCCCAGCGTCTCGCCGTCGAGCGGGACGATGCCTTGATAGCGCTCGTTGGTGGTCACTTGATCGAAGGTGACCGCGAGATAGCCCTTGTTGAACAAGGCGAACAGCGACGGCTGCTTGCCGAGCATCGACAGCCGCGCGGCATCGAACTGGACATAGCCGCGAAGCTCGCCGCCCTTATAGTCGCACACCAGCAGGTTGACGACGCCGCCCTTGGTCTGCGCCTGGAGCGTCAGCTGCCCGCCCGCGTCCTTGAGCGTCGAGCCAAGCAGCGCGGTGAGCGTCAGCGCCTCGGCCAGCAACCGCTCGATCGGCGGCGGATAGGCGTGCGCCGACAGGATCTCGTCGAGCACCGGCCCCAGCCGGACGATCCGCCCGCGCGCGTGGCGATCGGGCAGCGTGAAACCGATCGCGCGGTCGATATCGGTGGGGGTGGGCAGGTCGGGCATACGCATTCCTCGTCAAACTCCACAGGATCGTCATCCCAGCGCAAGCTGGGATCTCAGGCCGCGAGGGCGACGCAGATGGAGGGAGATTCCAGCCTTCGCTGGAAGGACGAAAATGGGGGGCGAGCGATTGCTTTCAACCCACCTGCCCGAAGCACCAGCGCAGGATCGACTTCTGCGCATGCAAGCGGTTCTCCGCTTCACGCCAGATCAGCGATTGCGGACCGTCGATCACCTCGGCGGTCACTTCCTCGCCGCGATGCGCGGGCAGGCAGTGGAGGAACTTGGCGTCGGGCTTGGCGCGCGCCATCAAAGCGGCATCGACCTGATAGGGGGCGAGCGCCGCCAGCTTGGTTTCGGCATGGAGCTGGCCCATCGAGATCCAGGTATCGGTGACGACGATGTCGGCGCCCTCGACCGCCTCGGCGGGGCTGGCGACGCAGCGCGCCCTGCCCTGCCCGCGCGCCATGTCTTCGTCGGAGGGCTGAAACCCCTGCGCGCAGGCGGCGACGACGTCGAAATGCATCAGCCCCGCCGCCTCGACGATCGAGGCGAGCACATTGTTGCCATCGCCCAGCCACGCGACCTTCAGCCCCGGCAGCGCCTTGCCGCTTTCGAGGATCGTCAGCAGATCGGCCATGATCTGGCAGGGATGTGACTGGTCGGTCAGCCCGTTGATGACGGGGACGGTCGCGTGATGCGCCATTTCCTCGAGCTTGGCGTGATCGTCGGTGCGGATCATGATCGCATCGCAATAGCCCGACAGCACGCGCGCGGTGTCGGCGACGGTCTCGCCGCGGCCGAGCTGGGTGGTGCCGGCATCGAGCACCAGCGCGCTGCCGCCCAATTGGCGCATCGCCATGTCGAAGGACACGCGGGTGCGCGTCGAGCTCTTCTCGAACACCAGCGCCAGCGTGTGGCCGGCGAGCGGCGCATCGGCATCGGCGCGGCCCTTGGGCCAGCCCGCGCGTGCCGCCTTGCGATCGAGCGCATCGGCGAGGATCGCGGCGATCCCGTCGGGGCCGGCGGATGACAGGTCTAGGAAATGGCGCATGGTCATGGACAGGATCCTTGAAACCCGTTCGTCCTGAGTAGCCGCTGAGCTTGTCGAAGCGGCGTATCGAAGGATCCGCCCGCTTGGGGAGTTTCCTTCGATACGGGCCTTCGCCCTCGCTCAGTCCCTACTCAGGACGAACGGCAGTTAGTCGTCGCTCACCGGCACGTATACCCGCGCGGCTTCGCTCAGCTTTTCGATCGCCTCGGCGATATGCGCCTCCTCGATCACCAAGGGCGGCAGGATGCGCACGACATTCTCGCCCGCCGCCACCGTCAGCAGCCCATGGTTGTCGCGGCAATGCGCGACGAAGCGCCGGCTGTCGCTCTTGAGCTTGAGCCCCAGCATCAGCCCCATCCCGCGCACGCTTTCGAACAGATGGTCGTGATTGGGGATCATCTGTTCGAGCCCCTGGCGCAGCCGGTCGCCCATCGCCTTCACATGGTCGAAGAAGCCGTCCTCGAGCATCACGTCGAGGATCGCCGATCCCGCCGCCATGCCCAGCGGATTGCCGCCATAGGTGCTGCCATGCGTGCCGAACACCATGCCCTTGGCGGCTTCCTCGGTCGCCAGGCACGCGCCGAGCGGGAAGCCGCCGGCGATTCCCTTCGCCGCCGCGACGATGTCGGGGGTCATGCCATATTGCTCGTGCGCGAACAGCGTGCCGGTGCGGCCGTACCCGCACTGGACTTCGTCGAGCACCAGCAGCAGCCCGTGTTCGTCGCACGCCTGGCGCAGCCCCTGCAGGAATTCGGGGCTGGCGACGCGGATGCCGCCCTCGCCCTGCACCGGCTCGACCAGGAAGCCCGCGGTGTTGTCGTCGATCAGCGCCAGCGCGCCCGCCAGGTCGTTGAAGGTCGCATAGGCGAAGCCCGGCAGCAGCGGCTCGAACCCGTCGCGCATCTTGGCCTGGTTCGTCGCCGAAATCGCGCCTAGCGTGCGGCCGTGGAATGCGGTGTCGAAGGTGATCAGCGTATGCCGCTGCGGATTGCCATTGGCATAATGATAGCGCCGCGCGGTCTTGATCGCGCATTCGACCGCCTCGGCCCCAGAATTGGTGAAGAACACCGTATCGGCAAAGCTGTTGGCGACGATCCGAGCGGCAAGCGCTTCGCCTTGCGGGCTGCCGTACAGGTTGCTGACATGCATCAGCGTCGCGGCCTGTTCCTGGATCGCCTTGGTCAGGTGCGGGTGGCCATGACCGAGCGCGTTGACCGCGATGCCGCTGGCGAAATCGAGATACCGCTCGCCGCGTTCGCCGATCAGATAGCATCCCTCGCCTCGGACCGGACGCACGTCGCACCGCGGATAAACGGGCATGAGCGCTGGCATCGACATCGGGACACTCCTTCTATTGGACTTCGGCAGATGAACTAGGGGGTAGCAAAAGCTCCGGGGCAAAACGCGAAAAGGCGGCCACCGGGCCGCCTCGTCTTGTCCTTTAGAGGCGCGTGGCCCCGGGGGTCAATATGGGCGTCAGTTCTTGAGCTTCCAGCCGCGTCGCAGCAGCCAGTAGCAGAAGCCCGCGAGCGCGACGGTCAGCACGCCGAGCAGCGCCCCGCCGAACATCACGTCCGAATCGGCGGTGCGCAGGAAACCGAAGCGGAAGCCGCTGATGATATAGAAGAACGGGTTGAACTGGCTGATCGCGCGGAAGGTGGGCGACAGCGATTCGACCGAATAGAAGGTGCCCGACAGCAAGGCGAGCGGCGCAATCACGAAATTGGTGACCGCGGCGGCATGGTCGAACTTCTCGGCCCAGATCGAGGTCAGCACGCCGAGCAGCGCGACGAACGCCGATCCGACCACGCCGAACCAGAGCAGCGCCAGCGGATGCCGCGGGGTCACGTCGACGCCCCACAGCGCCATCGCCAGCCACACCGCGCCGCCGACGCACAGCGCGCGCGTCACCGCGCCGCCGGTCAGCCCCGCGAGCAGCTCGCCGGTCGACAGCGGCGGCATCAGATAATCGACGATCGTGCCTTGGATCTTGCCCACCAGCAGCGAGAAGCTGGCATTGGCGAAGGCGTTTTGCAGCATCCCCATCACGATCAGCCCCGGCGCGATGAACTCGGCAAAGGGCACGCCCATCACCGACCGCCCGTCGCCGCCCAGCGCGACGGTGAAAATCACCAGGAACAGCAAGGTGGTGATCGCCGGCGCCCACACCGTTTGCAACTGGACCTTGAAGAAGCGGCGGACCTCCTTCACATACAAGGTCTTGAGCCCGCCCCAATTGACGCCGCGAAAAACCGCGACGCCGGGGGCGGGCAAATTGGATATCATGGGGTCGGGCCGGTCTGCCATCTTCGATGCGCCTAGTCGACGCTGCCCGCCCCCGCAACCCGGCGCCGCCGGCATGGAAGAGAAGAACGCAATGAGCTGGACCGAGGAACGTATCTCGACGCTGACCAAGATGTGGGAGTCGGGCAGCACCGCCAGCCAGATCGCCGAGGAGCTGGGCGGGATCAGCCGCAACGCGGTGATCGGCAAGGCGCATCGGTTGGGGCTCAAGCCGCGCCCGTCGCCGGTGAAGAACGCCGAGCCCGCCGCGGCCAAGGCGGCGCCGGTCGCCGCACCCGCCGCTCCGCCGCCACCAGCTGCGCCCAAGCCCGCCGCGCCGGTCGTCGCCGCGCCCGTCGCGCCGCCGGTTGCGGCAAAGGCACCGACGCCGCCCAAGCCGGTGGCCGCGCCGGCCGAGCCCGAGGATGAAGTCGAGATCGACGAGGTCGAGGCCGAGGATGAAGACGACGTCATCGCACCGGTGAAGGCGCCGGTGATGCGCTCGGTCGGCCCCGGCGGCTTCCTGCGCCAGAACCCGGGTGAGAACAGCGCGCCGCTGACGCCTGCGCCGCCGCGCCGGCTGGTGCCTGCGCGCCCGTCGGACGCGGTCGCGGGAAAGACCTCGCTGCTCGATCTCAACGATCGCATCTGCAAATGGCCGATCGGCCATCCGGGCGAGCCCGACTTCCACTTTTGCGGCGACAAGGTGAACCCGGGCTTCCCCTATTGCGTCGATCATTGCGGCCATGCCTATCAGGCGCAGCTGCCGCGCCGCGATCGCCGCCCGCCGCCGCCGCTGCCCTATGGCGGCCCGCGCGTCCGCTAAGCCGAAAGCCGGTCGATCAAGCGATCGATCGGCGCCGGATACAAGAAACCCCGCCGGCCCTGAGGCCGACGGGGTTTTTCGTTACGCTACGCTACGAACGCTTCGCAATCAGAAGCGGAACGCGCCCGTCATGCGAATGCTGTGGAAGCGGAAGTCGTTGCTGCTGCGCTGAAAGTCGGTGCTGCCGGCGCCGAGCAGGAACGGGTTGGTGACCGGGGCGTTGCCACGGCTGGTGTTCACACTGAAATCGTCGTCGACATAGTTGTTGAACATATATTCCATGCCGAACGAGAAGTTGTCGCCGATCTTCTGCTCGAGACCGCCGCCGACGGCATAGCCCCAGCTGTTCGACTTGCGGTCTTCCAGCGTGAAGGCGTTGGCGGTGTTGGTCGACGAGAAGCTGTTGTTGATCCGCGCATAGGTGGGGCCACCGGCTGCGTAGAACAGCGAACGACCGCCCGCTGCATAGCCGACGCGGCCACGGACCGACGCGTTCCAGTCGAAATCGCGCGTCATGACGTAGTTGGCGGGCGTCGTGCTGAACGCCGAAACGCTATCGCTGACTTCCGACTTACCGAACTCGCCCATCACGCCATAGACGAAGTTGCCGATCTGGTGATCGGCGCCGAGGCGGACGAAATATTCCTTGCCGTCTTCGTCGTTGCGGCAACCGCCTGCAGGCGTCGCGCCATTGGCCGCGCCGTTGCAGAAGCCCGGCGAAAACGCGTTGGGGCCGGCGGCGGTGGTGACGGTATCGTTGAAATTGCCGTCGAGGTTGCGATCGAACAGGATCGTTTCGTCGACGTCGTTGGGCTGCACGCTCATGCCGAACGAACCGCCGACATACAGGCCCTTGAAGTGGGTTTCGCCATTGGCGTCCTGCGCGAAGGCCGGAGCCGAGGTGGCGAGCAGTGCGACGACGCCGAGGGCGGCGCCCGAAAAAGTACGCTGACGCATACGATAGATCCTTCTAATGGTTACGGTAACAGCTACGGGGCGCCAACGCGCTCGGTTGCACTTGGGTGCATCGCCGCGCGAAAATGAGACCAGACTGTGGCATCAATGCCACAATCGCCTTTTTGCGGATTCGGTTTCCGCCGTCGGTACAGCACGATATAGCCCGTCCATGTCCAACGACCTGTTCGCCGCGCCCGTCACCGCCGGCACCGATTACAACGCCGCATCGATCGAAGTGCTCGAGGGGCTCGAACCCGTTCGCCGCCGCCCGGGCATGTATATCGGCGGCACCGACGAGCGCGCGCTGCACCACCTCGCCGCCGAAGTCCTCGACAACGCGATGGACGAAGCGGTCGCGGGGCATGCGACGCGGATCGAGGTGACGCTCGACGAAGGCAACCGGCTGACGATCGTCGACAATGGTCGCGGCATCCCGGTCGACCCGCATCCGCGCTTTCCCGACAAATCGGCGCTCGAGGTGATCCTGTCGACGCTCCATTCGGGGGGCAAGTTCAATGGCAAGGCTTATGCGACCTCGGGCGGGCTGCACGGCGTCGGCATCAGCGTGGTCAACGCGCTGTCGGTCGATACCGTGGTCGAAGTCGCACGCGGGCGCGAATTATACCGCCAGCGCTTCAGCCAGGGGCAGACGCTGGGCGGGATCGAGCATCTGGGCGGCACCCCCAACCGGCGCGGCACCTCGGTCGCCTTCACCCCCGATCCCGAAATCTTCGGCGCGATGCAGTTCAAGCCCGCGCGGCTGCACAAGCTGGCGCGATCCAAGGCCTATCTGTTCGCCGGCGTCGAAATCCGCTGGAAATGCGCGCCCGCGTTGATCTCCGACGACACCCCAACAGAAGCGGTGTTCCAATTCCCCGGCGGGCTCGCCGATCACCTCAAGGAACAAGTCGGCGGCCGCGAATGCGCGACGGCGGAGTTTTTCGCCGGACGCCAGGCCTTCCCCGACGAACAGGGCAGCGTCGAATGGGCGGTCGCCTGGCCGCTCTGGTCCGACGCATCGTACAGCTGGTATTGCAACACCATCCCCACCCCCGATGGCGGCACGCACGAGGCGGGGCTTCGCGCCGCGTTGACCAAGGGGCTGCGTGCGTTCGGCGATCTGGTGGGCCAGAAAAAGGCCAAGGACATCACCGCCGACGATCTGATGGTCGGCACCGAACTGATGCTCTCGGTTTTCATCCGCGAGCCGCAATTCCAGAGCCAGACCAAGGACCGGCTCACCAGCCCCGAGGCGGCGGGCCTGGTCGAGCGCGCGGTGCGCGATCATTTCGACCAATATCTGTCCGACCGGATGGAGCGCGGCAAGGCGCTGCTCGGCTATGTCCTCGACCGGATGGACGAGCGATTGAAGCGCAAGGCCGAGCGCGAGGTGAAGCGCAAGACCGCGACCTCGGCGCGCAAGCTCCGGCTGCCCGGCAAGCTCACCGATTGTTCGGCCGACGACCCCAAGGGCACCGAATTGTTCATCGTCGAAGGCGACAGCGCCGGCGGCAGCGCCAAGCAGGCGCGCGACCGCAAGACCCAGGCGATCCTGCCGATCCGCGGCAAGATTTTGAACGTCGCCAGCGCCACCAGCGCCAAGATCATGGCGAACCTAGAGATCGCCGACCTGACGCTGGCAATGGGATGCGGCACCCGCAAGGACTGCATCCCCGACAATCTGCGCTACGAACGCATCATCATCATGACCGACGCCGATGTCGACGGCGCGCACATCGCCACGCTGCTGATGACCTTCTTTTTCCAGGAAATGCCCGAGCTGGTGAAGCGCGGGCACCTGTATCTCGCGCAGCCGCCGCTCTACCGCCTGACGGTGGGCGCCAAATCGCTCTACGCCCGCGACGACGCGCACCGCGCCGAGATCGAGCGCACGGTGTTCAAGGGCAAGAAGGTCGAAGTCTCGCGCTTCAAGGGCCTCGGCGAGATGAACCCGATGCAATTGCGCGAAACGACGATGGACCCCAAGACGCGGGGATTGCTGCGCATCACACTGCCGCAGGAATATGAGGAGCGCGCCGAGGTGAAGGATCTGGTCGATCGGCTGATGGGCACCAACCCCGCCCACCGCTTCGCCTTCATCCAGCAAAATGCGGCTCGGCTGGAGGAGGATGCAATCGATGCTTGAATGGGCGGGGTTGGTGTTGGCGATGGCCCCTACCCCCTCCGTTCGGGCTGAGCTTGTCGAAGCCCGCCCCCACCTTTCCTCAGACGCCGCGATTGGCGACCAGACAGGCCGCCCTTCGACAAGCTCAGGGCGAACGGGCTCGGGGTTGCAAGCGGAGGCGCGACCAGCCGACATCCCCTTGCGCGCTGCGCAGGTCGTCGCGATCCTCAATGGTGCCGGCGATTACGACACCGCCTTCACCGCCACCTTCCGCGCCCAGATCAGCCGGGCGCGCTTCGACGCGATCGCTGCCCAACTGCGCAGCCAATACGGCCAGGCCACCGGGGTCGAGCGGATCGATGTCACCAACCGGCTGCAGGCGGTGGTCATCATCGGCTACGAACGCGGCACCGCCACCGTGTCGCTGTCGCTCGACGCCGCCGCGCCGCACGCGATTGGCGGCCTGCTGATCACCGGCACCGCGCCGCGCGGCGACAGCCTCGAGCGCGTCACGGCTGAACTCAGGGCGCTGCCGGGCAGCACCGAGATCGGCATCTATGCGCTCGGCGCCGACGCACCGCGCGTTATGGCGCAGCTGAACGCCGACGTCGCTGTACCGATCGGATCGGCGTTCAAGCTTTGGGTGCTCGCCGAACTGGTGGCACAGGTGAAGGCGGGCGAGCGCCGCTGGGCCGATGTCGTGCCGCTCGGCGCGGCATCGCTCCCGTCGGGAATCACGCAAAGCTGGCCGGCGGGCAGCCCCATGACGTTGCAAAGCCTGGCAACGCTGATGCTGTCGATCAGCGACAACACCGCCACCGATACGCTGATGACGGTGCTCGGGCGCGAGCGGATCGACGCGCGCGCGGTGGCGCTGGGCGCGCCGCGTACCTCGCTGCCGGTGCTGGCGACGCGCGAGGCGTTCACGCTCAAGAGCGCCGATGCGGCCGCGGTCGCGGGCTGGGCGACGCTGACGCCCGCCGATCGCCGCGTGCGGATCGCCGCGCTGCCCGCCAAGCCGCTCGACCCGGCGATGTTCTCGGGCACGCCGCTTCGTCCCGAGATCGAATGGTTCGCCTCGCCCGCGGCGATGGTCGCGACGCTCGACTGGCTGCGGCGCGAGGGCGATCCGACGACGCTGGCGATGCTCGCGGTGCATCAGCCCTCACCCGCGACGCGGCGCTTTGCCTATGCGGGCTATAAGGGCGGGTCCGAACCCGGGGTGCTCAGCCTCAACCACCTGGTGCGCGACAAGCAGGGCCGATGGTATGCGGTTGTTGCCGCTTGGCACCGCAGCGACGCGCTGGTCGAGGAACCGACGCTGGCGGGGATCGTCGATCGCGCGCTGACGGTCATCGCCACACCGTTCGTTTCGAGCGAAGTCGAGAAACCCAACTAGGCTCGCAAGACCGGTTTCTCGACGTCGCTCGAAACGAACGGGAGGGGTGTCCCTCATCCCGAACAGCCATCGCTGGTGGAAAAGCCTAAATCCCGCTACCTAGCGGCGATGCATGTAACCAAGCGTTTCCCCTTCACCGCGATCGGCGCCGCCCTGCTGCTCGTCGCGATCCCCGCCGCGAGCCAGCAGCAGCCGGCCCCCGCGCTCCAAAACGCGCCCCCAACCGCTCCCGCGGCGCCCGCCCCCGCGCCGATGGTCGAAGGGCGGATCCAGACCGCCGCCGAACCCTGGCTCTACAAGGGCAGCGACATCACCCCCGATCCGGGCTGGCGCTTCGGCACGCTGCCCAACGGCGTGCGCTATGCCGTCCGCCGCAACGGCGTGCCGCCGGGCCAGGTCGCGGTGCGGGTGCGGATCGACGCAGGGTCGCTGATGGAGCAGGATAGCGAGCGCGGCTACGCGCATCTGCTCGAGCATCTGGCGTTCCGTGGCTCCGAGCATGTGCCCGACGGCGAATCGAAGCGCTTGTGGCAGCGGCTGGGCGTCACCTTCGGGTCGGACAGCAACGCCAGCACGACGCCGACGCAGACGGTGTACAAGCTCGACCTTCCCTCCGCGACGCCGCAGGGGCTCGATGAGAGCATGAAGGTGCTCGCGGGCATGATGGCCAACCCGACGATCGACGCGGCAGCGATCACCGCCGAGCGGCCTGTGGTGCTTGCCGAACAGCGCGAGCGGCTGAGCCCGCAATCGCGGCTGGGCGACAAGTCGCGCGAATTGTTCTTCGCCGGCCAGTTGCTCGCCGATCGCTCGCCGATCGGCACCACCCAGACGCTGCAGGCGGCCAACGCCGTCGCGGTCAACGCCTTCCACAAACGCTGGTATCGCCCAGAGCGCACGGTGATCGTGATCGCCGGCGACGTCGATCCGGCGACCTTCGAGCAGCAGATCGCCAAGCATTTCGGCAGCTGGCAGGGCGCCGGCCCGGCGCCCAAGAACCCCGATTTCGGCAAGCCCGCGGGCGAGCAGGGCCTCAGCGCCGCCGCGGTCGAACCTTCGCTGCCGCCGGTCGTCAGCCTGGCGATCCTGCGGCCGTGGAGCATCACCCAGGATACGATCCTCTTCAACCAGGAGCGGATGGTCGACCAGATCGCGATCCGCATCATCAACCGCCGCCTCGAATCGCGCGCGCGCAGCGGCGGCAGCTTCATTACCGCGGGCGCCAATCTCGAGGATATCTCGCGTTCGGCCAACGCCACCCTGGTCCAGATCCTGCCGGTCGGCGACGATTGGGAGGCCGCGGTGCGCGACGTTCGCGCGACGATCGCCGATGCCGCGATGACCCCGCCGACCCAGGCCGAGATCGACCGCGAAGTCGCCGAGATCGACGCGATCATGAAGAACGCGGTCGATACCTCGCGCGTCGAGGCGGGCGCGACGCAAGCCGACGAGATCGTCCAGGCGGTCGATATCGGCGAAACCGTGGCGTCGAGCGAAGGCTCGCTCGCGATCTTCCGCGGCGCGGTCGAGAAGAAGTTCTTCACCCCCGTACGCGTCCAGGCTTCGTCGAAGAAGATCTTCGCCGACGGCCTCCGCCGCGCGCTCGTGAATACCCGCGCACCCGATGCGACGGTCCAGGCGCGGCTGGCCGCGGTGCTCGACGAGGATGTGAGCAAACTAGCGTCGGCGCGTTCGACCGGCCCGGCGATCACCTTCGATCAGCTGCCCAGGCTCGGCCGCCCCGGCAAGGTCGCCACGCGCGCGCCGGTGCTGAACGATCCCGACATCGAAAAGGTGACCTTCGCCAACGGGGTCAATCTGCTGCTGTTCCCCAACGACGCCGAAACCAACAAGATCTATGTCCGCGTCCGCTTCGGCGGTGGGCTGCGCGCCTTGCCCGCCGATCGGGTGACGCCCGCCTGGGCCGCCGATCTGGCGCTGGTATCGTCGGGAATCGGCAAGTTCGGCCAGGAAGAGATCGACCGGCTCACCAGCGGCCGCCAGATCGGGCTGAGCTTCGCGATCGACGACGATGCCTTCATGTACGGCGCGGTGACCAGCCCCGCCGATCTTGCCGACCAGCTCAAGCTGATCGCGACCAAGATGGCGGCGCCCGGTTGGGATCCCAATCCGGTGGCGCGCGCGCGCGCGGTGATGCTGGCGGGCTATGCCGGCCTCGAATCGTCGCCCGACGGCGTGCTGAGCCGCGACCTCGAAAACCTGCTCCACGCCAAGGACCCGCGCTGGGGCGTGCCGCCGCGCGAGGCGGTCGAGCAGCTAACCCCGAAGGCCTTCCGCGCGTTCTGGGAACCGCTGCTGGCGACCGGTCCGATCGAGGTGCAGGTCTATGGCGACGTCACCGCCGACGCTGCGGTCACCGCGGTCGCCAATTCCTTCGGTGCGCTCAAGGCCCGCAAGCCGGCGGCGCTCGCCGGTCCGACGCCGCAATTCCCCGCGCACGATGCCAAGCCGGTGGTGCGCTATCACGAGGGCCAGCCCAACCAGGCAGCCGCGGTGATCGCATGGCCGACCGCCGGCGGCAGCGAGGCGATAACCGAGAACCGCCGCCTCGAAATCCTGGTCGCGATCTTCCGCGATCGGTTGTTCGACCAGCTGCGCAGCCAGGCCGGCGCGAGCTACACCCCCAATGTCGTCAACGACTGGCCGGTGGGGCTGCCCGGCGGCGGGCGGCTGTTCGCGATCGGCCAGATTCCGCCCGAACAGGCCGATTTCTTCTTCAAGCTGGCGCGCGAAATCGCCGCCGACCTGGTGGCGACCCCGATCGCCGAAGACGAGCTTCGCCGCGCGGCGGTGCCGCTGGCGCAGCAGATGATCCGGATGTCGAGCGGCAACACCTTCTGGTTGCAGCAGACCGGCGGCGGCAGCTTCGATCCGCGCCGGATCGATTCGATCCGCTCGCTGCCGCAGGACTTGGGCAAGGTCACCCCTGCGGACATCCAGGCGCTGGCGGCCAAGTATCTCGTGCCGACGCGCGACTGGACGATGCTGGTGCTGCCGAGCGAGAAGGTGGTGGCAGCGGGCAAGGCCGCGGCGCCGGCAGCGGGTGCCGGCGGTCGGTAAGCCCTCTTAATCCTCCCCATTCGCAGAATGGGGAGGGGGACCGGCCAAAGGCTGGTGGAGGGGAAAGGCGCAACGTTCGCAGATGAAACGGACCACCGCGTCGAGATTCCCCATCACCTCACGCGCAGGTATCCGCAACGTGGCGATCCCCTGCCCCATCAGCCAGTCATCGCGGACCGCATCACGCGCCGGGTTGTCGCCCATATCGTGCGCCATCCCATCGACCTCGATCGCGAGCCTCGCGGCGGGACAGTAAAAATCGAGCACATACGCCCCGATCGGATGCTGGCGGCGGAACTTGCGACTGGCAGGCGAAGTTCGCAGCACCGCCCATAGACGGACTTCGGGGGCGGTCATCTGCCGACGCAACCGCCTCGCGCGTTCCACCGTTGCCCGCGCTACCATTTCCCCTCCACCAGCCTTTGGCTGGTCCCCCTCCCCATCTTCGATGGGGAGGATAGAACTCACCCCTTGTACAACGCGTCCAACCTTGCCCCATATACCCCGCGCAACACATGCCGGCGGATCTTCAAGCTCGGCGTCAGCTGCTCGTTCTCGATCGTGAAGGGTTCGTCGGCGATGATGAAGCGGCGGACGCGTTCGATCTGCGACAGATCCTTGTTCACCCGCTCGACCGCCGTGCCCAGCGCCGCGCGGAAATCGTGGTTCTCGCCCAGCGCCTTGAAATTGCACCCCGCCGCCGACCTGGCGCAATAGGACTGGACCCAATCGGGGTCGGGCACCAGCACCGCGACCATATAGGGCCGGCGATCGCCCGCGATCATCGCCTGGACGATCTCGGGCTGGAGCGTCAGCATCCCCTCGACCTTTTGCGGGGCGATGTTGTCGCCCTTGTCGTTGACGATGATGTCCTTCTTGCGATCGGTGATCTTGATCCGACCGGCTTCGTCGATCAGCCCGATATCGCCGGTGTGCAGCCAGCCATCCTTGAGCACCCGCGCGGTTTCGGCGTCGTTGCGCCAATAGCCGTGCATCACCAGCTCGCCGCGCACCAGTATCTCGCCATCGTCGGCGATCCGCACCTCGACCCCCCGCATCGGCGGCCCGACGCTGTCCATCCGGATCCCTGCCGACGGACGGTTGCACGCGATCACCGGCCCCGCCTCGGTCTGGCCATAGCCCTGCAGGAACGACAGGCCGAGCGATTCGAAGAACAGCCCCACCTCGGGGGTCAGCGGCGCGCCGCCGCTCACCATCGCCTTGATCCGCCCGCCGAACCGCTTGGCGATCTTGGGCTTGAGCAGCGCGCCGACCAGCGCGTTCATCGGCTGGTCGAGCAGACCGATCCGCCCGGCGGCGGCGCGCTTGGCCCCCAGCGCCACCGCGCGATCGAGCAGATAGGTCGAAACCTTGCCCTGCTTCTCGACCGTCTTGGTGATCCGCGCGCGCAGCACTTCGAACAATCGCGGCACCACCACCATGATCGTCGGGCGCGTCTCCTCGATGTTCGAGGCGAGCTTGTCGAGCCCTTCGGAATAATAGATCTGCCCGCCCAGCGCGATCGGGAAATGCTGGCCGGCGGTGTGCTCATAGGCGTGGCTGAGCGGCAGGAACGACAGGAACACCTCCTCGTCCCAGCCGAAATCGCTGCTGATGATGTCGGTGGTGCCCGCGACATTGTGCAGGATCGCGCCGTGATGCTGCATCACCCCGCGCGGGCTGCCGCCGGTGCCGCTGGTGTAGATGATGCAGGCAAGGTCGTCGCGTGCGAAGGTCGCCTGCGCCTCGGCGGTCACCGGGTCGGTCGGATGGTCGGCGATCAAGCGATGCCAGCTATGAAAATCGATCGCGCCGGGCTGGCTGGCGCGCACATCCTCGATGCCGATGACGAATTCGGCGCCCCCCGCCTGCAGCGCGGCGGGCAGCAATATCCTGGCCAGCTTCGCGCTCGACACGATGATCGCGCGCGCGCCCGAATTGTCGATGATGTGCTGGTGGTCGCGCTCGGTGTTGGTGATGTAGGTCGGCACCGTCACGCAGCCCGCGGCCATGATCGCCAGGTCGCTGATGCACCATTCGGGGCGGTTCTCGCTGACCAGCATCACCCGGTCGCCGGGCACCAGCCCGATCGCCTTGAGCCCCGCCGCCAGGCTCGCAACCTGCCGCGCCGCATCGGCCCAGCTGGTCGATACCCAGCTGCCGCGCTGCTTGGCCCATAGGAACGGCTTGTCGCCCTGCTCGCGCGCGCGCGTGAAGAACATCGCGACGAGGTTTGGAAAATGTTCGAGTTGCCGTGCCATGCGCTCTCCTCGCCGCAGGGTGTAGATTGCGCCGCGCGCAAGCGCCAGCATGGACGCGCTGCCGATCGCTGGTTAAGCCGTGTTTCCATGACATTGCCCTTCCGGTCGCCGGCCCGCTCGCTCACCCTTTCGCTGCTGGCACTCGCCGCACTTGCCTCGTGCGCCCGGCCGGCCCCCGCGCCGCGCGCGTCAGTACCCGCCCCGCCGCCCGCCGCGGCCGCGGCAGAACCCGCCGCTTCACAGAACTTCGTCGTCGCGGCGAACCCGCTGGCGAGCGAAGCCGGGATGGCGGTGCTGCGGCGCGGCGGCAGCGCGGTCGACGCGGCGATCGCGGTGCAGGCGATGCTGTCACTGGTCGAGCCGCAAAGCTCAGGCATCGGCGGCGGCGCGTTCCTGAACTATTTCAACGCCGAGACGGGCAAGGCCGAAATCTACGACGGCCGCGAAACCGCGCCGGCGGGGGCGAGCCCCGACATGTTTATCGGCGATAACGGCAAGCCATTGGGCTATCCCGCCGCGGTAACCAGCGGCCGCGCGACCGGCGTTCCCGGCGTCGTGCGGATGCTTAAGCTTGCGCATGAAGAACATGGCAGCCTCGAATGGCAAACACTGTTCGGCGATGCCGAGCGGACCGCGCGCGACGGCTTCATCGTCAGCCCGCGGCTGGGGCGTTTCCTGACGCGCAGCTTCCCGCAGCTCGCCGGCGCCGATGCGCAGGCCTATTTCGCCGAGGCCGACGGCAGCCTCGTCGATGTCGGTGACCGGCTGAAGAACCCCGCTTATGCCGCCTTCCTGGCGCGCCTCGCCGCCCAGGGGCCCGACGCGCTCTACGCCGGCCCGACCGCGCAGGCGATCGTCGCGCGCACCAACGCCGCGCCGCTCGGCGGCACGATGACGCTCGCCGATCTCACCGCCTATCGCCCGGTCAAGCGCGAGCCCTTGTGCCGCGATTGGCGCGTCTATCTGGTCTGCGTACCGCCGCCGCCGTCGAGCGGCGTGGGCATGCTGCAATTGCTGCTGATGCTCGAGCGCACCGACATCGCCAGCCGCAACGCGCAGGACCCGCAGGCCTGGTTCCTCTTCGCCGAGGCCAGCCGGATCATGTACGCCGATCGCGACCGCTATGTCGGCGATCCGTTGACGGGGGCGGTCCCGGTCGAAGGGCTGCTCGCCCCCGACTATATCGCCCGCCGCGCGAAGTTGATCGGCACGGTCGCGGGCGCCCCGCCGGCTGCCGGCACCCCGGCGGGCGCCGTCGCCGCCGCCGCCGACACCACCGCCGAGCCCGCGGGCACCTCGCATTTCATCGTCGGCGATTCGAAGGGCAATGTCGTGTCGATGACCACCACGGTCGAATCGATCTTCGGCACCGGGCGGATGGTCGATGGCTTCTTCCTCAACAACCAGATGACCGACTTCGCCTTCTCGCCGCGCGACGCGCAGGGCCGCGCGGCGGTGAACGCCGTCGCGCCGGGCAAGCGCCCACGCTCGTCGATGACCCCGCTGGTGATGATCGACCGGCAGGGCCGCTTCGCCGGCGCGCTCGGCTCGGCGGGCGGCAACGCGATCCTCGCTTATGTCGGCAAATCGATGATCGGCGCGGTCGATTGGGGGCTGCCGATGCAGCAGGCGCTGGCGCTCCCCAATGTCGTCGCGCGCGGCGACAATTTCGGCGGCGAAGTCACGCGCTTCTCGCCGCAAATCCTCGAAGCGCTGGCCGCGCGCGGCGTGAAGATCGAGCCCGGCCAGGGCGAGGATTCGGGGCTGCACGGCGTGATCGTGCGCAACGGCCGGATCGACGGCGGCTACGACCCCCGCCGCGAAGGCCGCGTGCTGGTCGAAGCTGGGCGGCGGTAGGGGCGGCACAGGACACTACGAAGGCAGCTAACGCCCCACTTCCGGAAGTTCGACACGGAGATTCCCCGACCTCTTGCGGACACTTAAGCGCGAGACAAGCGGACTGAAGATGCAAATATCGCGGCCACTAAACAGGTTGCGCTAATCGCTACCGGAAACCAAAGCCCACCAACAATACTGGCGAACAGCTTAACAACAATAAAGAACGGAAACGCGAGGGTAAACTGCCAAAGTAAAAACGGCTTTGGAATTTGATCTGCATGCAGAGCAACTAGAATAGTAGAACTGATGCATAGGAATAGATAGGTCAGTGTAATCCACTGCCACACTTTGATCCGGTTTAAGGTCATCGCCTCCTCCCTGTACAAGGCCCTACGCGGCATGGCAATGACTGCAAATGTAGGTTAAGCCCAAAAGCCCGCCGTTCCGCTTGCCGCCACTAGCAGACGTTGTTCACATTTAACCGCCATTAGTGTGTTGACCCGCCGCCATGTCAGCTTGTCTCTGCGGCGGAATTGTAATCTAGAATCAAGGGGCCAACGTCCCATTCACCCTGTCCTTCTCCGCACCTCTGGCTTTCTGAACAGGAGAGAACGTCATCCATGTCCTGACGGATGATGCGGACTGCACGACAATCGGTGTTCAAAGCGACGCGCAGTACAGTCGCGGGATAGGGGTCCAAGCTAGGTATCTCAGCTAGATAGCCTCGAAGCGTTTCACGAGATACGCCAACGCCGTTCCAAGCCAGTTGGCCGTCAGCCGCAATGCTCACCTCATTGCGATATATGTTGTGCCAGCCGTTGCCGGGCGTGCGCCAGCCCTGCAACGGCGCGTTGCAAGAGGCGCCATATTTCGGGGCGTCTCTGCATCCGCCCGACGCAAGCACGGTAAAAGAAAGGGCCAGTAAATCGTACCGCATCTGGAACGTTTGCCGCACGATACATGAAGACACAATCGCAGCTTCCCAACTACCTCCGGACATTGTCTCGCCCTACCAGGCACGGTCATCACCCCGCCAACCAAGCCCCGCTGTCCTACAAGCCCCCGCTTTGATACGCATGCCACATGAACACGCTTCCCTCATCCTCAATCGCGGCGCGCTTCGTTCCGCGGAAAAGGCGAATCTGGGGGGGACGTAGTGTAGCTTTTGTAGCTTTCCGAGCCCCGGAAGCCACCAAGCCAGCCATGCACGACACCAATCCTCGGCTTCCTACCCCGCCAACCCCCGCACGATCCGCGCCGCCAGCCCCGGCCCTTCATACACCAGCGCCGAATATAGCTGCACCAGGCTCGCCCCCGCCGCCAGCCGCAGCGCGGCTTCCTCGGGTGAATCGATCCCGCCGACCGAAATCAGCGGCAGCCGCCCGCCGGTCGCATCGCGCACCTCGGCCAGCTTGGCGCGCGCCAGATCACGCAAGGGAGCACCCGACAAACCACCCGCCTGCCCCGCATTCGCCGAGCGCAGCGACGCCGGCCGGCTGATCGTCGTGTTCGACACGATCAGCGCGTCGACCCCGTGATCGATCGCCGCGCGCGCCACCACGTCGAGCGCGGCGCGGTCGAGGTCGGGGGCGATCTTCAGGAACAGCGGTACGCGCTTGCCCCCGGCGACCCGCGCCGCGTCGCTCGCCGCGAGCAATTCGCCGAGCGCGGGCTGCGATTGCAGGTCGCGAAGCCCCGGCGTGTTGGGCGAGCTGATGTTGATCGTCACGTAATCGGCCAGCGTCGCCGCCTTGCCCACGCCGATCGCGTAATCGGCGACTCGGTCGGCCGACTCCTTGTTCGCGCCGACATTGATCCCGAGCACGCCGCGCCGCCTTGCCTTGGCGATCCGCGCCAGCGCCGAATCGATGCCGCCATTGTTGAAGCCCATGCGGTTCACCACCGCGCGATCCTCGACCAGCCGGAACAGGCGTGGCTTGGGGTTGCCCGGCTGCGCGACCGGGGTGAGCGTCCCCACCTCGACCGCGCCGAAGCCCAGCGCGAAGAAGCCGTCGATCGCCTCGGCATTCTTGTCGACCCCCGCCGCCAGCCCCACCGGGTTGGCGAAGCGCAGCCCCGCCACGGTCACCGGCGCCGTCGGCAGCCGCGGGGCGAGCGGCGTTCCCGCCCTCCCCCACGCCGCAAGCGCGTCGATCGTCAGGCCATGCGCGCGTTCGGCATCGAGCGCGAACAGCGCGGCGCGGGGGAAGGGAATTGCCATAGCCCGCGCTTTGGCAGCGCACCGCTGCGGCGTCAAAGCGGCAGCTTATCGCCCCGTCACCTCGAACAAAGTTGCGCCAAATGGGATGATGTCGATTCCATCCAAGACCCGAGCCCTTCAGGGGAGTAACGAAACAAGGCGACCCAAGGGGCTCCTTCCAACAGGGGGAGCTTTATCTCGGCGGCCCGGATGCGAAGGCGTTCGGGCCGCTTTTTTTGTGTGTGCCGACGGCGATGCCTGAGCTTCCCACGTCGTAACCAACGGTTTACCCTGTGCGCGGGGATCACCGGCGGGACAGCCGGGGTCGCGGGTGGGGGAATAGGGTCCGTGGAATTGCGTTTCGCATCGCCGTCGCCCGATTTATCGGCGCTCGTGACGACCTATTACCTCTACCGCAGCGACGATCGGCTGATCGAGGGGATCGAGCGGGCCGATGTCGGCCAGATCCGCTTCATGCTGCAGGGAACCGGCGCGGTGCGCTTCGCCGACGGGCACGAGGACGCCGCACCGCCGATCATGATCAACGGGCCTGGCACCGGTGCCGCTTCCTACCGCGTCGACGGGCCGTTCCACTGCTTCGGCGTCGCGCTACGCCCGGTCGGGTGGGGTGCGATCATCCAGCAGCCGGCGCATCATTGCGCCGACCGGGTGACCGACGGCGGCGCGATCTTCGGCGAAGAAGGGCTGAAGCTGCTCGAATCGCTGCGGCGGATGGACAGCATCGAGGCGATGACGGCGCATGTCGAACCGTTTCTGCGCGGCCGCGCGCGCCCCGTCCCCGCCGAGCACCAGCAGGTGTGCGAGGCGGTGCGCGCCTGGCTTGCCCCCACCGACGCCTCGCCGCACGTGGCGACGCTGTTCGACGCGATCCCGCTGTCGTCGCGCCATGTGATCCGGCTGGTAAACCAATATTTCGGCGCGCCGCCCAAACTGCTCGAGCGCAAGTTCCGCGCACTGCGCGCCGCGACTGCCTTGGTCGAAGGCGGCGACCCGCGCGACGTCGCAGCGCCCTTCTACGACCAGTCGCACATGATTCGTGAAATCCGCCACTTCACCGGCCACACCCCGGGGACGATCGCGACGCGGATGGACCCGGTGCTGGCGCTGACGTTGCAATCGACCGCCTATGGCGAGCTCGACCAGCCCGATACCGCCCAAAAGTCGCGCGACGTCGCGTGAAGCCGGGTTGACCCGCCGCACAGGTGCCCCCAAATAGCAATCGGACCAAATGGGTCCGATTAGGAAATCGATGCGTCTTTCTGCCCAAGCCGACTATGCCGTCGTGATGATGAGCGCCGCTGCGCGCCATTGCGGCGCCGCGGGCCGGCTGAACGCCACGCTGCTCGCGAGCGAGACCGGGCTGCCGTTGCCGACGGTGCAAAAGCTCGTCAGCCGGTTGTCGGCCGCGGGGCTGATCGAGAGCACGCGCGGCACCGGCGGCGGCTTTCGCCTGTCGCGCCCCCCCGCCGCGATCACGCTCGCCGATATCGTCGAGGCGATCGAGGGGCCGATCACCCTCACCTCGTGCGTCGATCACGGCGCCCATGATTGCGCAGCCGAGGGCAGCTGCAACGTCAAGCCGCACTGGAACGCGGTGAACGGTGCGGTCCGCGGCGCGCTGGCCGGCGTCACGCTATCGAGCCTGTCGTCTCCGCCTCTTCTCGCGCGCGAGCTTGCCGCCGCAATCCCCGATATTTCCTCCCCTAGCCCTTCCCCGTTGCGGGAAGGGGACAAGGTGCACGTCTAATGGCTACCAAGAACGCCGAAGCCCATGCAGCGGTGAACCGCGAATATGAATGGGGCTTCCATTCGGACATCGAACAGGAATTCGCCCCCAAGGGGCTGACCGAGGACACCGTTCGCTTCATCAGCGCCAAGAAAGGCGAGCCGCAATGGATGCTCGACTGGCGGCTGAAGGCGTTCGCCATGTGGCAGACGATGGAAGCGCCCGATTGGGCCAAGCTGCAAATCGATCCGATCGATTATCAGGATGCCTATTATTACGCCGAGCCCAAGGCCAAGCCGAAATTGGGCTCGCTCGACGAGGTCGATCCCGAAATCCTGCGCGTCTATGAAAAGCTCGGCATCCCGATCGAGGAGCAGAAACTGCTCGCGGGCGTCGAAGGCGCCGAACCGCCGCGCCGCGTCGCGGTCGATGCGGTGTTCGACAGCGTCTCGGTCGCCACCACCTTCCGCAAGGAGCTTGAAGCCGCCGGCGTGATCTTCCGGTCGATCAGCGAGGCGATCAAGGAATATCCCGATCTGGTCCGCAAATGGCTGGGCAAGGTCGTGCCGATGCGCGACAATTACTTCGCGACCTTGAACTGCGCGGTCTTTTCCGACGGCACCTTCGTCTACATTCCCGAAGGCGTTCGCTGCCCGATGGAATTGAGCACCTATTTCCGCATCAACGCCGAAAACACCGGCCAGTTCGAACGCACGCTGATCGTCGCCGACAAGGGCAGCTATGTCAGCTACCTCGAAGGCTGCACCGCGCCGATGCGCGACGAGAACCAGCTCCACGCTGCGGTGGTAGAGCTGGTGATCCTCGACGACGCCGAGATCAAATACTCGACCGTCCAGAACTGGTATCCCGGCGACGAGAACGGCAAGGGCGGCATCTATAATTTCGTCACCAAGCGCGCGCTGTGCCAGGGCAAGAACAGCAAGGTGTCGTGGACCCAGGTCGAAACCGGCTCGGCGGTGACGTGGAAATACCCGTCCTGCGTGCTCAACGGTGAGAATTCGGTCGGCGAATTCTATTCGGTCGCGGTCACCAACAACCGCCAGCAGGCCGATACCGGCACCAAGATGATCCACAACGGCAAGGGCAGCCGCTCGACGATCGTGTCGAAGGGGATTTCGGCGGGTCGCAGCGACAACACCTATCGCGGCTTGGTGCGCGTCGCGCCGAACGCCGAAGGCGTGCGCAACTTCACCCAGTGCGACAGCCTGCTGCTGGGCGACCAGTGCGGCGCGCATACCGTGCCGTATATCGAAGTCCGCAATCCCAGCGCGCAGATCGAGCACGAAGCGACGACCTCGAAGATCTCCGAAGACCAGATGTTCTACGCGATGCAGCGCGGGCTCGACGCCGAAAGCGCGGTGGCGCTGATCGTCAACGGCTTCGCCAAGGAAGTGCTGCAGCAACTGCCGATGGAATTCGCGGTCGAAGCGCAGAAGCTGCTGGGGATCTCGCTCGAGGGATCGGTCGGATGATCACCCTCCCCCACCGTCACCCCGGCCTTGTGCCGGGGTCCACCGCGCCCCGAACGTCAGCGCCGGTGGAGCCGTGGACCCCGGCACAAGGCCGGGGTGACGACGTCTCGCCTATCGCCCCCCGCGCACCCAACCCGCTGCCAACCGAGTTCAACTGATGCTGCAAATCACGAACCTCCACGCCGAAATCGACGGCAAGCCGATCCTCAAGGGTCTGTCGCTCAGCATCAATGCGGGCGAAGTCCACGCGATCATGGGCCCCAACGGCGCCGGCAAGTCGACGCTAGGCTATGTGCTCGGCGGCCGCCCCGGCTACGACGTCACAGAAGGCTCGGTCAGCTTCGACGGTACCGACCTGCTCGAACTCGAACCGCATGAGCGCGCCGCCGCCGGGCTGTTCCTGGGTTTCCAATATCCGGTCGAAATCCCCGGCATCTCGAACGTCCAGTTCCTGCGCGAAAGCCTCAACGCGCAGCGCAAGGGCCGCGATGAAGCGCCGCTGTCGGGCGGCGAGTTCCTGAAGGTCGCGCGCGCGCAGGCCGATGCGCTCGGCATGGACTACGACATGCTCAAGCGTCCGGTGAATGTCGGCTTTTCGGGCGGCGAGAAGAAGCGCAACGAGATGGTGCAGATGGGGATCATCAATCCCAAGCTGGCGATCCTCGACGAGACCGACAGCGGGCTCGACATCGACGCGCTGCGGATCGTCGGCGACGGCATCAACCGCATCATGCGCGCCCCCGACAAGGCGGTGATCCTGATCACCCACTACCAGCGCCTGCTCGAATATGTGGAGCCCGATTTCGTCCACGTCCTCGCCGACGGCCGAATCACCCGCACCGGCGGCCCCGAGCTTGCGATCGAGCTCGAGCGCGAAGGCTATGGGGCGATCGCCGCGTGAGCCTCACCCTCCCCTCTCGCCGGGACGAGGCGTGGCGCTGGGCCGATCTCGATGCGCTTGAGGCGGCGCGCGCGGCGCCCGCCACCCCGGTACAGGCCCCGCCGTTCCTCGATCTCGACGGCGCGCGGCTGGTGTTCGTCGATGGCGTGTTCGATGTCGCCACCAGCGACACCCGCGGCGTCGTGGTCGAACCCATCGCCCCGGTCACCGAACACCCCTTGGGCAAGCACACCGCCGGCACCGGCTGGTCGCTGACGCTCGGGCCGCAACAGGCCGAAACCTGCGTCCAGATCGTCCATGTCGGCACCGGCGGCGAAAGCCATGTGCCCGGGCGGATCATCCTGGCCGCCGATGCCGTCGCGAGCATCGTCGAAACCTATGTCGGCACCGGCTGGGCCAACCGGCTGACCACGATCGGCTTGGCCGAAGGCGCGCGGCTGATGCGATCGGTGCGGATCCTGCAAAGCGCGGGCTTCGTGTCGCTGCGCGAGGAAGCGACGATCGGTAAGGCCGCGAGCCTGGTCAGTGTGTTCCTGGGCGCCGGCGGGATGGCCAGCCGGATCGACGGCACGCTTCGCGTCGTCGGCGATGGCGGCTTCGCCGAAATGGGCGGCGCATTGCTGACGCGCGGCGAGCAGCGGCAGGAATGCGCGGTCACCGTTCGGCACGAGGCGCTGCACGGCACCAGCAACCAGACCTGGCGCGCGGTCGCCGCCGATCGCTCGGCCGCCAGCCTTGCCGCGCGCGTCGATGTCGCGCGCGGTGCGCAGAAGACCGACGGCGTCCAGTCGCTGCGCGGGCTGCTGCTCGATCGCACCGCGACGATCAACCTGAAGCCCGAGCTCGAAATCTTCGCCGACGACGTGAAGTGCGCGCATGGCGCCACGGTGGGTGAGCTCGACCGCAACGCGATGTTCTATCTGCAATCGCGCGGGATACCGTTGCTGCGCGCACGGGCGATCATGACGCGCGCCTTCGTCGCCGACGCGATCGACCGGATCGGCGAGGACGCGGTACGCGATGCGTTCGCGGCGGACGCCGATGCGTGGCTGGAGGGGGCAACATGAGCGACGCAACCGCTAAGGTTCTTCCCCCTCTCCCGCCTGCGGGAGAGGGTCGGGGTGAGGGTCTGTCCGCGAGCGCGCCGCTCCGCACTTCAGTCCCTCACCCTTCCGCCGCTTCGCGGCTCCCTCCCTCTCCCGCAGGCGGGAGAGGGGCGGCCCTCGACCACGTCGCCGACTTCCCCGCCATCCCGGCCGGCTGGGCATATCTCGACACCGCCGCCACCGCGCAAAAGCCGCAGGTCGTGATCGACGCGATCACCCGTGGCTATGACACGACCTACGCCACCGTCCATCGCGGCGTGTACCAGCGCTCGGCCGACATGACGCTCGCTTATGAGGCCGCGCGCGAGCGCGTCGCACGCTTCATCGGCGCCGCCAGCCCCAATGAATGCGTCTTCGTGCGCGGCGCGACCGAGGGGATCAACCTGGTCGCGCAATGCTGGGCGGTGACGCAGCTCAAGGCCGGCGACCGAATCCTGTTGTCGCTGCTCGAGCATCATTCGAACATCGTGCCGTGGCAGATGGTCGCCGAGCGGATGGGGGTCGGCATCGACGTCATCCCGCTAACCGCCGATCACGCGATCGATCTCGACGCGATGGCGGCGATGATCCGTCCCGAGCACAAATTGGTCGCGCTTGCGCATGTATCGAACGTCACCGGCGCGGTGCTCGATGCGCGGCGCGCCGCCGACATCGCGCATCGCAACGGCGCGCGGCTGCTGCTCGACGGGTGCCAGGCGGTGGCGCGGATCGCGGTCGACGTCCAGGCGCTCGATTGCGACTTCTACGTCTTCTCGGGCCACAAGCTCTATGGCCCGACCGGCATCGGCGTCCTTTGGGGCCGCGCCGAATTGCTCGAGGCGATGCCCCCCTATCAGGGCGGCGGCGCGATGATCGACAAGGTGTCGTTCGAACGTACCACCTACGCCCCGCCGCCCGCGCGGTTCGAGGCGGGGACGCCGCACATCGTCGGCGTGCTCGGGCTGCACGCCGCGATCGACTATGTTGACGGCATCGGGCTCGGCGCGATCCACGCGCACGAAACCGCGCTGGTGCACGCAGCGCGTGAGGCATTGCGCGGCTTCAATTCGGTCACCTTGTACGGCCCCGAGGAATCGGCGGGGATCGTCAGCTTCGCGATCGAAGGGGTACACCCGCACGACATCGGCACCATATTGGACGAGGGGCACGTGGCGATCCGCGCGGGGCATCACTGCGCGCAGCCGCTGATGGATGCGCTGGGAATCCCCGCTACCGCCCGCGCCAGCTTCGGCGTGTATAACAGCCCGGGCGACGTCGAGGCGTTCGCCCGCGGCATCGAACGAGTGACGAGGATTTTCGGATGAGCGATCGGATTGCGATCGAGGAAGTCGATGCGGTGCAGCGGCCCGCACGCGCGCGAGTCGATCTCGACCCGCCGAAGCAGGCCACCCCGCGCGAGGAACGCTCGCGCGACTATCTCGATGGGTTCCTGGCGCAAAAGCCTGTCGAGGCGGGTGCGGGCGAGCCCGGCGGCGAAGTCTATGAAGGCATCATCGCCGCGCTCAAGGACATTTTCGACCCCGAGATCCCGGTCAACATCTACGATCTGGGACTGATCTACGGTGTCGAGGTGACCGATGACGGCCATGCGGTGGTGACGATGACGCTTACCACGCCGCATTGCCCGGTCGCCGAATCGATGCCGATGGAGGTCGAATTGCGCGTCGGCGCGGTGCCGGGGGTCGGCCATGCCGAGGTCAACCTGATCTGGGATCCGCCCTGGGACCCGCAGAAGATGAGCGACGACGCGAAGCTCGAACTGGGAATGCTGTAACGAGTCCCCCTCCCGCTTGCGGGAGGGGTTAGGGGTGGGCCGAGTCTCACCGAGTACGCGATATGTGGATAGCCCCACCCCCGGCCCCTCCCGCAAGCGGGAGGGGGGAGAGTTCGAAATGACCACCACCACCCGCCAACGCCCGCAAGCGATCCTGCTCACCCCCGCCGCCGAAGCGCGCGTCGCCGCGCTGATGGCGCGCGCCCCCGCCGACGCGATCGGCGTGAAGCTCTCGACCCCGCGCCGCGGCTGTTCGGGGCTCGCCTATTCGGTCGATTATGTCACCGCCGCCAACCCGATGGACGAGCGGATCGAAACCTCCGGCGGCAGCTTCTTCGTCGATGGCGGATCGGTGCTCTACCTGATCGGCAGCACGATGGACTGGGTCGAGGACGACTTCACCGCCGGCTTCGTGTTCACCAACCCCAACGCCAAGGGCGCCTGCGGTTGCGGCGAGAGCTTTACCGTCTGACTTGCTCCCCTCCCTGAAAGAGCATCGGGTCGGTCATGCCCCCGGCATGACCTGAACAGCGCGGGGCGCTGTTCACCCGATGCTGGGTTGGGGGTGGGTCGAGTGCTCGCGGTACGGCGGCCCGCAGCTCAGGCGGGTCCGTACCACCAAGACCCTACCCACCCCTAGCCCCTCCCTTCCAGGGAGGGGGACACCCCCCCTTGCATCCGTCGCGCTCCTCTGTTCCTAAGCCCCAAAGCAAGGAACGGGGAGCAACATGCACGGTATCTTCAGGCGCAAGGCGATCGACGCCAGCGATCGCGGCGCTGGGCAGACGCTCACGCCGACGCTGTCGTGGCCGCATCTGATGGCGCTGGGCGTCGGCGCGATCGTCGGCACCGGCATCCTGACGCTGATCGGCGTCGGCGCCGATCGCGCCGGCCCCGCGGTGATCCTGTCCTTCGTCATCGCCGGCGGCATCTGCGCCTGCGCCGCGCTCGCCTATGCCGAAATGGCGACGATGATGCCCGCATCGGGCGCCGCCTATTCGTACAGCTACGCCGTGCTCGGCGAGATCATCGCCTGGGTCGTCGGCTGGAGCCTGATCCTCGAATATTCGCTGGTCGTCTCGACTGTCGCGGTCGGCTGGTCGGGCTATGCCGCGCCCTTGCTCACCAGCATCGGCTTTCCCGCGATGCTGACGCAAGGCCCCGAGCTCGGCGGCTTGGTCAACGTCCCCGCGATCGGCATCATCGGCATCGTCGCGGCGCTGCTGATCTTCGGCACGCGCGAATCGGCGACGCTCAACGCGGTGCTCGTTGCGGTGAAGCTGGTCGCGCTGACGGTGTTCGTCGTCGTCACCCTGCCCTATTTCAACGCCGCCAATCTCGAACCCTTCATGCCCTATGGGTTCCCCAAGTCGGTCGACGCAGCCGGTGCCGAGCGCGGGGTGATGGCGGCGGCGGCGATCATCTTCTTCGCCTTCTACGGCTTCGACGCGATCTCGACCGCGGCCGAGGAAACCAAGAACCCCGCGCGCGACCTGGCGATCGGGATCGTCGGGTCGATGGTCGCGTGCATCATCATCTACATGCTCGTTGCGGTCGCCGCGGTGGGAGCGGTTTCCTATACCGCCTTCGCCAATTCGGCCGAGCCGCTGGCGCTGGTGCTGCGCGAACTCGATCAGCCCGCGGCAGCCACCTTCCTCGCGGTATCGGCGGTGATCGCGCTGCCGACGGTGCTGCTGGCGTTCCTGTTCGGGCAAAGCCGCATCTTCTTCACGATGGCGCGCGACGGACTGCTGCCGCGCAGCCTCGCCAAGATCTCGTCGCGCGGATCGCCGGTGCGGATCACGATCTTCACCGCGATCATCGTCGCGATCATCGCGGGGGTGCTGCCGATCGACCAGATCGCCGCGCTCGCCAATGCCGGCACGCTGGCGGCGTTCATCGCGGTATCGGTGTGCATGCTGGTACTCCGCCGCCGCGCCCCCAACGCCGAACGCCGCTTCCGCGCGCCGCTGGCGTGGGTGGTCGGCCCCGCAGCGATCCTGGGCTGCCTGTATCTGTTCTTCAGCCTGCCCAGCCAGACCCAATTCTGGTTCCTGCTGTGGAATATCGGCGGGCTGGCGGTGTATTTCGGCTATGCGCGCAAGAACGCGGCGGATTGAGCGAGCGGGTCGAGGACGCCCCCTCCCCCGTTCGTTTCGAGCGAAGTCGAGAAACGATACCAAAAGCTGCGCTGCAGTTTCTCGACTACGCTCGAAACGAACGGAGGCCGTGATTTACCGCAACCGCGTCCATTCCTGGGTGCGACAGAAAACCGCGATACACCCCTTCACCGCCAGCTTGTCGCCGCTCGCGCGCACCGTCGATCGATAGCTTCGCCCCGATTTGGGGTCGTAGATCGTCCCGCGCCATTCCTTGCCGCCGTCGATAAAGCCGCTCAGGATCGTCGTGCCCAGCAGCGGCCGGTTGCGCAGCGCTTCGTCCGGATTATTGACGTCGGTAGTCGGCGCGCCCGGCGTCGGCTTCACGATCCGCGCCAGCTTGCCGCAAATCGCGCCACCGCAGCGTTCGATCGCCACCACGCCTTCGCCGCCCTGCGTCACCCAGCGCCCGGTGATAGGGTCGGCGGCGAGCGCCGGGGCGGAGATCGCGATGCACGCGATGAACAGGGCTTTGCGGATCATGGCGCCTATCCGTAAGGCGCAGACACGCGACCGACAATGGGCGCGCGCAGGAGGACGCATATGGCGGGCTGGACGATCGGGATCATCGGCGGGTCGGGGCTGTACGATGTCGAGGGGGTCGAGGACGGTCGCTGGGTCGAGGTCGACACCCCCTGGGGTCCGCCGTCGGACGCGCTGTACCAGGGGCGGATGGGCGAAGTCGGCGTCGTCTTCCTCCCCCGCCACGGGCGCGGGCACCGGATCGCGCCGTCGGACCTCAACGCGCGCGCCAATATCGATGCGCTCAAGCGGCTGGGCGTCACCGACGTGCTCGCGATCTCGTCGGTCGGCAGCCTGGCCGAGGAGCGCGCGCCGGGCACCTTCACCATTGTCGACCAGTTCATCGATCGCACCAAGGGTCGGCCCTCGAGCTTCTTCGGCACCGGCATGGTCGCGCATGTATCAATGGCCGATCCGGTCTGTCCGCGCCTGTCGGCGCTCGCCGCCGACGCCGCGCGCGCGGGCGGCGCGGTCACCCATGCCGGCGGCACCTACCTAGCAATGGAAGGCCCGCAATTCTCGACCCGCGCCGAGAGCAACCTGTACCGCTTATGGGGCTGCGACGTCATCGGCATGACCGCGATGCCCGAAGCCAAGCTCGCGCGCGAGGCCGAGCTGCCCTATGCGCTGGTCGGCATGGTCACCGATTATGATTGCTGGCGCGCGGGCGAGGAAGCCGTCGATGTCACGCAGGTGATCGCGCAATTGACCGACAACGCCGCCAAGGCGCGGGCGTTGGTGGTGGCGTTGCTCAAGGGCTTGCCGGCGGAGCGGCCTGCGTCGCCGATCGATACCTGCCTCGACGCCGCGCTGATCACCGCGCCCCACGCGCGCGATCCGGCGGTGCTGGCGAAGCTCGATGCGGTGGCGGGCCGGGCGCTGTCCTCCCCTCCCTGAAAGGGAGGGGTCGGGGGTGGGTCGAGTGCTCGCGATACGGATGCCTCAAATGACCGGGCGACCGTACCGCCAGGCCCCTACCCACCCCCAGCCCCTCCCTTCCAGGGAGGGGAGTTAGCGCGCCCTACCCCCGCTCCGCCAACTTCCGCTCCCACGCCAGCGCATCGCGCACGATCCCGTCGAGATCGTCATGCTTGGGCCGCCACGGCAGCGCCGCCAGGATCGCGCTATTGTCCGCCACCAGCGCGTCGGGATCGCCCGCGCGCCGCCCCTCGAGCCGCCGCTCGATCGTCACATTGGTCACCCGGTCAACCGCATTGAGCACCTCGAGCACCGAATAACCGCGCCCATAACCCGCATTCAGCGTGTGGCTCTCGCCGGGCTTGGCCACCAGCAGCGCCAGCGCCTCGACATGCGCGGCGGCCAGGTCGGTTACATGGATATAGTCGCGCACCCCGGTGCCGTCGGGGGTCGCGAAATCGGTGCCGAACACCGACACATGCCCGCGCTTGCCCGTCGCCGCCTCGACCGCGACCTTGATCAGATGGGTCGCGCCGGTGGTCGACTGGCCCGAGCGCCCCTGCGGATCGGCCCCCGCTACGTTGAAATAGCGCAGCGCTGCATAGTTCATCGGATGCGCCGCGGCGACGTCGGCCAGCATCGCCTCGGTCATCAGCTTCGACATACCATAGGGGTTGATCGGCAGCTTGGGGCTGTCCTCGCGCACCGGGACCACTTCGGGAATGCCATAGGTCGCCGCGGTCGAGGAAAAGATGAAATGCTTCACCCCCGCCACGACCGCGCTCTCGATCAGGCTGCGCGAGGCGGCGGTGTTGTTGCGGTAGTATTTGAGCGGGTCGGTCACCGATTCGGGCACCACCACCGATCCGGCGAAGTGCATGATCGCGCCGACGCCGTGCTCGGCGATCGCCCCGCGTACCGCGGCTTCGTCCTCGATATCGGCGCGCACCAAGGTCGCGCGCGGATCGACCGCCCAGTCGAACCCGGTCACCAGATTGTCGACCACGACCACGCGCCAGCCGGCATCGAGCAACGCCAGCACCGCATGGCTGCCGATATAGCCCGCCCCGCCCGTCACCAATACGCTGAAATCGCTCATCGCTTACTCTCCGCCATCGAACACGCTTGGCCCCATGCAACGCCATTCCTATCTAAACACCCAACAAGGAGATCGACGCATGACAATCGAAACCGCAACGCTGGCCGGCGGCTGCTTCTGGTGCACCGAGGCGGTGTATAACGACGTCATCGGCGTCCAGAAGGTCGAAAGCGGCTATATCGGCGGCAAGGTTCCCGATCCCACCTACAAGCAGGTCTGCGGCGGCGATACCGGCCATGCCGAGGCGATCCGTGTGACCTTCGACGGTGACCAGATCAGCTATGGCGAGCTGCTCGATATCTTCTTCGCGACGCACGACCCGACGACGCTCAACCGCCAGGGCAATGATGTCGGCACCCAATATCGCTCGGCGGTCTTCCCGCACGACGAGGCGCAGGAAGCCGAAGCGCGCGCCGCGATCGATCGCAACGCCGGCGGCTGGCCCAATCCGATCGTCACGACGATCGAACCGCTCGCAACCTGGTACCCCGCCGAGGACTATCACCAGGAATATTGGAACGGCGACGGGCAGCGTAATCCCTATTGCCTGAGCGTCATTCCGCCCAAGCTGCAGAAGCTGCGCAAGAGCTTCGCGGCGCGATCGAAGGCGCAGACCGCGGCCGCCTGAACGCGTGGGGGATGGAACCTGCCTGCCCCATCGTGCATTTGTGCGCGGCTGGGGGGCGTTCCCCCCGACAGAGGGAGCAACAACATGAAGAAGTTTTTCGCACCGGCACTGATGGTGCTGATGGCGGTTCCGCTCGCAGCTTGCGGCGGCGACGGTGACGATGCGCTGGCCGAGCGCGCCGAGGAGCAGGGCGAAGCCAATGCCGAGGCCGCCGAAGCGATGGGTGCCAACGAAGCTGTCGTCGAAGGCATCGAGGACAATGCCGAAGACCGCGCCGAAGCGATCGACGATTCGGACGTCGACACCGACGACCTGACCGGCGCGCAGCAGAACGCGATGGTCAACGGCAACTAAGCCGCGTTTCCCTCTCCCGCCTGCGGGAGAGGGGGCGAGACTTGAGGTCGCACTTGCGGCCCCTAGTCGCAGCGGTGAGGGTTTGTTTTTCGTCGATTAGAAGAAGAAGGCCCTCACCAGTGTTGGGTGAATAGCACCCCGTGCTATTCAGGTCATGCTGGGGGCATGACCGACCCCACACTCCTCTCCCGCAGGCGGGAGAGGGCTTTCAGAAATCCCTAGCGCACCGCTGACCG